>NZ_LMFE01000004.1:0-238300 GCF_001427185.1 Nocardia sp. Root136 | reverse complement strand
AAGACCGAACGCACCCAGCTCGACGGCACCGGCAACGTCAAGGGCACCGGCGACTTCACCGACTGGGACATCCAGGCCGTGTACCGCGCCGTCGGCTATCGCTCCGAAGACATCGCAGACATCCCGTTCGACGACCGCACCGGCACCGTTCCCCACGAAGCCGGGCGGGTGCTGATCGACCCGAACGCGCGCGACGAGGCGCGATACCTCGACGGGGTGTATGTCACCGGATGGATCAAACGTGGCCCCGTCGGCCTCATCGGCCACACCAAGGGTGACGCGAGCGAAACAATCGCCTGCCTGCTCGCCGATCGCGCCCGCCTGACACCCGCGCCCCGACCGCGCCCCGACGCGGTGACCGAATTTCTCACCGCCGCGGGCATTCCCTTCACCACGTGGGAGGGCTGGTACCGACTGGACGCCCACGAACGCGCGCTGGGCGAAACCGAAGGCCGGGAGCGGATCAAGGTCGTCGAACGCGCGGACATGCTGCACGCCAGCCTGGCCCGGTGAGGAAGAGCTCGTGACATCACCGACCGAACCGCAGATCAGGACGGCGCTCGCCGGAGTCGACGATCCCGAGATCGGCCGTCCCATCACCGAATTGAATATGGTCGAGGCCATCGACATCGACGCACAGGGGCGCGTGGCCGTGCGCATCCTGCTGACCGTCGCGGGCTGCCCCCTCCGGACGACCATCGATAACGACATCCGCGCGGCGGTGACCGCTGTGCCCGGCGTCGCCGATATTGCCGTCGACTTCGGGGTGATGACCGAGCAACAGCGCCGTGACCTGCGCATCCAACTCCGCGGGCCGGACTCTGAGAGCATTTCCGCGCTGGCGCAACCGGATTCACCGACCCGCGTATATTGCGTGGTCTCGGGTAAAGGTGGCGTCGGAAAGTCGAGTGTCACCGTCAACCTGGCGGTCGCGCTGGCCCGACGCGGGTTGCGTGTCGGCATCATGGACGCCGACGTCCACGGCCACTCGGTACCCGCGATGCTCGGCATCACCACCGCGCCCACCCTGGTCGAGGGAATGATGATGCCGCCCACAGCTTTCGGAGTGCGCGTCATCTCTATCGGCATGTTCGTGGAGGACAATGCCCCCGTCGTCTGGCGCGGGCCGATGCTGCACCGCGCGTTGCAGCAGTTCGTCAACGACGTGTACTGGGGCGAACTCGATATCCTGCTGATCGACATGCCGCCCGGCACCGGCGACGTCGCCATCTCCCTGGCGCAGTTGCTGCCCACCGCGCAACTGCTCGTCGTCACCACCCCGCAACGCACCGCGGCCCGCATCGCCGAACGCGCGGGCGCCGTCGCCGCGCAGACCGGTCAGCGAGTCGCGGGCATCATCGAGAACATGTCCTGGTACGACAGCCCCGACGGCACCCGGCATACGCTCTTCGGCGCGGGCGGCGCCACCGCGGTGAGCCGCGCGCTGAGCGGCCTGCTCGACACGTACTGCCCGGTCATCGGCCGGATCCCGTTCGATCCGGCGGTCTGTGCGGCGGGCGATCATGGCACCGCGTTCGTCGACAGCGACCCCCATTGCGCGCCTGCCAGGGCCATCGCGGAGATCGCGGCAACCATCGCGCCGATCGTGCGTCGCCCGCTGTCGGTGACGCCGATCAGTCCGGTCACAGCCTGAGTTCGACGCGAAATAGTGCGTGAGCGGAGCTGACGGCTCTAGTCTGTTATGGCTACGCACTGTGGAGGTTGGATCAAATGACGGTCGAGATCGTGACCGAGCCGGCGCCGGAAAGCCTGTGGTCCGGATCGGGCCGGGCGACCGGAACACCGCCGACGTCGATGATCGAGCGGATGACGCTCATTCTGGACGCGTTCGACTCCGCCACCCCCACCCTGACGCTGCTCGGGCTCGCCGAACGCACCGGGCTGCCGCGCTCGACCGTGCATCGCATCCTCGACCAGATGATCCGGCTGCGCTGGCTCGCGCACACACCCGGCGGCTACCGGCTGGGTCTGCGGGTGCTCGAACTCGGCGGGCTCGCGGCCGAGCAGAACGAACTGCGCGAGGTGGTGGGGCCACTGCTTTACGAACTCAGTCAGCGCACCGGGCTGGTCGGCCACCTCGCGGTGCTGGACGGGCGCGAGGTCTTGTTCCTCGATCGTTCGGGTGGCCGGGGCGGGGTGGTCATCCCGACCCGCGTCGGGGGCAGGCTGCCCGCGCATTCCACGGCGGTCGGCAAGGCGCTGCTGGCCACGCTGGAGCCCGGCATCGCGGAAGCCTCACTGCGCGGCAACGCCGTGGCGCGGACCGCGCGCACGATCGTCGACCGAGCCGAACTGCACCGCGAACTCGCCCGCATCCGCAATCGTCAGGGCGTGGCCGTCGACACCGAGGAATCGCTCCCGGGCGTCGGCTGCGTGGCGGTGCCGATCCGCGGCCGTAGCGTCGCGGTGGCGGCGATCTCGCTGTCGGGGACGGTCAAGGGCGAGCGCACGGCACTCGACACCGCACGGCTGGCTCGCGCGCTCGCCGAGGTGGCCAAGGAAGCCTCACGCACCCTGGCCCCCCGGCACCCGCACTAGGACTCGCGCCGCGCGATCGCCCGACCGGCCGCGCGACCGGAGAAGATGCACCCGCCGAGGAACGTGCCCTCCAGCGCGTTGTAACCGTGCACGCCGCCGCCGCCGAATCCGGCGACCTCACCGGCGGAGTACAGACCGGGGAACACCGAGCCGTCCGGGCGAAGCACCTGCGAATCCAGGTCGGTCTGCAGTCCGCCCAGGGTCTTGCGGGTCAGCACATTGAGGCGTACCGCGATCAGCGGGCCGTGGGCGGGATCGAGAATGCGGTGCGGTTTGACGACGCGGACCTTGTCGCCGAGGAACTTGCGGGCGTTGTTGATCGCGATCACCTGCGCGTCCTTGGAGAACGAGTTCGCGACTTCGCGGTCCCGGCCCACGATCTGGTGTTCGAGGGTGGCGACGTCGAGCTTGGGCCCGCGCGCGATCTCGTTCATGCCGTCGACGAGCTCGGCCAGCGAATCGGCGACCACGAAGTCGACACCGTGCTGCTTGAAGGCTTCCACCGGGCCCGGCGCGCCCTTGGCGAGCCTGCTGCGCACGGTGAACTTCAAGTCCTTGCCGGTGATGTCGGGATTCTGTTCCGAACCCGACAGCGCGAACTCCTTCTCGATGATCGACTGGTTCAGGACGAACCACGAGTAGTCGTAGCCGGTCGACAGGATCTGGCGCATGGTCTCGTTGGTGTCGAAACCGGGGAAACACGGTGCGGGCATCCGGTTTCCGTTCGCGTCGAACCACAGCGACGACGGGCCGGGAATGATGCGAATGGCGTGGTCGGGCCAGATCGGATCCCAGTTGTTGATGCCTTCGGTGTAGTGCCACATCCGGTCGCGGTTGACCAGCGCCGCGCCCGCCTGCTCGGAGATGGCGAGCATCCGGCCGTCCACGTAGGCGGGGACACCGGAGATCATGGTCTCCGGGCACGGACCGAGACGTTCGGTGGGCCAGTTGCGGCGGATGAGGTCGTGGGCATGACCGATGCCGCCCGAACTCACCAGAACCGCCGGCGCCGCGAAGCTGAACTCGCCCACCACATCTCGGTTCGACGCCTGGCCTCGGTCGGTGTCGGAGGGTGCGAGAACACTGCCGCTGACTCCGGTCACGGCGCCGTCTTCGACGATCAGCTCGTCGACGCGGTGCCGGAAGGCGAAGCGCACCAATCCTTTCGCCTCGCCGGCCAGGACCGGATCCCGGAAGACGCGAAGCACCTCGGGTCCGGTGCCCCAGGTGAGGTGGAACCGTGGCACCGAGTTGCCGTGTCCGCCGGCGAGACCGCCGCCCCGCTCGGCCCAGCCGACCAGCGGGGTGAAGCGCAAACCCAAGGCGTGCAGGTAATCTCGCTTCTCGTCGGTGGCGAAGCGCACGTAGGCCTTCGCCCACTCGCGGCCCATCCGATCCTCGTCCTCGCGGTCGAAACCGGCCGAACCCAGCCAATCCTGCAGTGCCAGTTCGTAAGAGTCCTTGATGCCCATCCTGCGCTGTTCCGGGCTGTCGACAACGAACAACCCACCCAGCGACCAGAATGCCTGCCCGCCGAGATTGGCGCGGTTCTCCTGATCGAGGACCAGTACCTTGCGTCCGGCGAGCACCAATTCGTGGGTGGCGACCAGGCCCGCCAGTCCGGCGCCGACGACAATCGCGTCGGGGGTGAAATCTTCGGTGGGCTCAGACGCTGTGCTCGGCATGCCTGGAACGTAGCATTGGTTCGTCGGCGGGCGGGGAAAAGTCCTGGAAAACACCCTGACCAGCGATATTCCATTCGATGAAAGGCTCGACAAGTTCATGAACGTCCGAACCCGTACCGGCGCTGCCGTCCTCACCCTCGCCGTCGTGGCCGGCCTCGGCGCCACGTCCTGCTCGAAGACGCGCTGGTGTGAGCGCGATCAGGGCGACGTTCTCGTCGCGGACTCCTATTGCGAACGTGGTGTCGCGGGCTACGAGTGGGAGCCCGACCACGACAAGCCGAAGTACAAGAAGAAGCCCAAGAAGCACTGAGAATCGGCAGCGGTGTTGTGCCGCAGGCGATCCGAGATATAACCGTGGCGCAGCCGATGCCGATTTCGCGCCATGAAGATGCAGGTCAGCGGGTATTCCACCACTGAGCACGCCGAATGCTGTTGGGGCAGGAGGCGAATCGCTCTTTCTCTATTTCTCACAACGGCGTGAGTGGGTGGGCACGATGACCAATCGGAAGGCAATTCGTATCGTCGCGAGGCAGACAGCGCGAGCGCTGTCGGTGTTGCTACTGGCTGCGGGAATCGGGACGGCGATGTCCCCGGGATTGACAGCGTGGGCGCAGAATTGCGCCACGCTCGATATCGTTGTCGCCCGCGGCACACAGGAACCCGGCTATCTGGGAGCCGTGATCGGCGACCCGCTCTACGCTGCCCTGAGCGCGCAACTACCGGTGGATACGACCGCCCATCGCGTCGAGTACCCAGCCGACCTGCTGGTCCCGACCTCGATGATCGACGGCACCCGGGCGATGACCAGCCATGTGATCGACCAGGCCGCTGCCTGTCCCGATCAGCGCTTCGTCCTCGTCGGCTACTCCCAGGGCGCGGTGGTCGCCCACGGCGCTCTCGGCTCCGTGTGGCTGCCCGGTGCGTGGGTACTGCCCCCCGAGCTGTCCTCGCGCGTCGTCGCGGTTCTGCTGTTCGGCGATCCACTGCGACTCGTCGGCGTGCCGGTCGCACCGCTGTACGCCGACCGCACCGCGAACTATTGCGCCGCAGGCGATCCGGTGTGCGCGGGCGGGATCTTCCCGGCCGCACACGGCAGATACGAGTGGGCGTTCGCGGCCGCGGCCGGACAGGTGAACGCGCGGTTGTGAGCCGCCTCAGGCGGCGGGCATGACCCCGGACAGGACAGCGCCGATCTGCGCCACCGCGCGATCGGCGCTTCCTGTCGGCTGGAAGAGGTGACTCAAGGTGAGCCGGACCATGATCTCCACGATCGAGATCAGCTCGTCGTCGGTCATGGCGGCGAATTCGTACTGCTCGCGCACCGTGGCGGTGAGTGCGGCCACCGCCCGGCCGAGTACCGGTTCGGGGTCGCTCACCAGGGCGGGCAGCAGGGCGGTGTCGCCGTCCTGGCGAGCCGAGAGCACGGCCTTGATCAGGGTGTTGTCGCCTGCGGTGCGCAGCGTGTACTCGGCGGCCGCTGTCATGCCCGCGAGTGGGTCGGCCGGGTGTTCGGCCAGCGTCTCGGCGATCCCGGTCAGGTAGATGCCGGTCTCGCGCTCGATGAGGGCATCCGCGAGTGCCTGCTTGGTGCCGATCTCCTTGTAGAGGACCGGCCTGCTGATGCCGACCTCCTTGGCTACCCGCGACATGTTGACCGCGCCCCAGCCCTCGGTGACGACCATCGTGCGCGCCGCGTCGATCATCCGGTCGCGCAGCAGTTGGCGCATTTCTGCCTGAAAGTTCGGTGGTTCGGCCACGTGATCATCGTACATGTGTTCGCCGATGTGCTCGATCGTTGACAATTCGGCTCATTGTGTATCCAATGAGAACACTATGAGCTAATGTGTAAACGAAGGCGACTTCGAGCGAGTAGGTGTCCGGAGTCTCGGTGATCAGGAGAATGACAATGACGACATCTCGAATCGGCGACCACGAAGCATCCGCCGCACCGCCGCACTGGCGAGATCCCAAGCGCTACCTGTGGCTGTTCGGCCTCATCGCGCCCAGCGCGACGGTGCTGGCCTGCGGTTTCGTGTGGGTCTTCAATCAGCTGGGCTGGCAGGTCGTCGCGCCCGTGTGGTGGTGGCTCGGGCCGATCCTGTTGTACGTCCTGCTACCGATCCTGGACCGGTTCTTCGGGCCCGACGGCGAGAACCCGCCCGAGGAGGTGATGGAGCAGCTGGAGAACGACAAGTACTACCGCTACTGCACCTACGCCTACATCCCGCTGCAGCTGTTCAGCCTGGTGCTCGCCTGTTATCTGTGGACCGCGGACAGTCTGTCCTGGCTCGGCATCGACGGCGGACTCGGCCTGATCTCCAAGATCGGCCTGGCCTTCACCATCGGCGCGATGGGCGGCATCGGCATCAACACCGCGCACGAACTCGGCCACAAGAAGGACGAACTCGAGCGGTGGCTGTCGAAGATCACCCTGGCCCAGACCCTGTACGGACACTTCTACATCGAGCACAACCGCGGCCATCACGTGCGTGTCGCGACGCCGGAGGATCCGGCCAGTGCCCGGTTCGGCGAGTCGTTCTGGACCTTCCTGCCACGCAGCGTGTGGGGCAGCCTGAAGTCCTCGTGGGAGCTGGAAAGCGCACGTCTGCGGCGGCTCGACAAGAGCCCGTTCTCGCTGCGCAACGACGTGCTCAACGCCTGGCTCATGTCGGTCGTGCTGTGGGTGGCGCTGGTCGCGGTGTTCGGTCCGTCGATTCTGCCGTTCCTGCTGATCCAGGCGATCTACGGGTTCTCCCTGCTGGAGACCGTGAACTACCTCGAGCACTACGGTCTGCTGCGACAGAAGACCGCCTCGGGCCGCTACGAGCGCTGCACCCCCGAGCACAGCTGGAACTCCGACCACATCGTCACCAATATTTTTCTCTACCACCTGCAGCGCCACAGCGACCACCACGCCAACCCCACTCGCCGGTACCAGATCCTGCGAAGCATGGACGGCGCGCCCGAGCTGCCGAGCGGCTACGCGAGCCTGATCGGCTTGGCGTACGTGACTCCGTTGTGGCGCAAGGTGATGGACCATCGCGTCCTCGCCCACTACAGCGGCGACATCACTCGGGTGAATATCCAGCCCGGCAAGCGGGCGAAGGTCCTGGCGAAGTACGGAGTGAACTGACGGCCTAGGTGGCTAGCGCCCGTCCTTCTTTGCTTGGCGCCGTGCCCCCGCGGCGATGCTCGAGGCCTCGTATTTCTTTCGGCCGGAGGACTCGCGGGTGGCATCGGTGCGCGTCTTCCCCGCGGAGCGCACCTTCCCGTCGCCGGTGTCGATGTCGCTGAACGATGGCGCGTCCTTGCGGGCACGGGCGAGTCTCTCGGCCTTCAACGTGCGGGCGGTTCGCTTCGAGGCCTTGGCCAACTGGCGGCTCACCCTGCCGAGTGCGCTTTCGAAGACTTCCGCCTTGCCCGCGTTGTGGGTGTTCGCCGCTTTTCCGGAGCCGCGCGCGCCTTTGGCTTCTACCTTCGCCGCGCCGGATTGGCGATACAACTTGACGAATTTGTTGCGCGCACGTCGCACACGAGTGTGCAACCGGATCAGCGCCTCTTCGTCGAGTTCGACCATTTGCGCTTTCTTTGTACTGCGAATCAGGACGTACTCATCTTCGGACAAGGAGTTCAGCAACTTCGACATGTCGACTCCGATCTACCCGAGGGTCACCGTAGGAAATGAGTGTAGTCCTGTTGATCCGTGGGCTATCGCGGTCAGGAGTTGGCCGCGTTGGGTTCTAGCGTGGGATTTATGGGACTTCGACAGGGTGAAATGCGGATTGTCGTCACTACGCCGATGGGGCATGTGGGTGCTCGGGTGGTGCAGTTGTTGGTGCAAGCGGGGGTTCGGCCGACGCTGCTGATGCGCGATCCCGGGCGGCTCGATCCCGCGATGCGGGGATCGGTCGATGTCGCGCAGGTCGATCAGGGGGACGCGGATGCGGTGGTGCGTGCTACCGAAGGCGCTGATCGGTTGTTCTGGGTCGACCCGCCTGCCCTCGTGGACGGTGATCCGGTGGCGGGATACGCGCGGATGGGAGCTTCGGCGGCGCGCGCTGTCGTGGAGAACGGGATCGAGGCGACGGTGTTTCTCAGCAGCGGGGGCGCGGAGAAGCGGGGTGGGGCCGGCGAGATCGACGGGTTGGCGCGAACCGAGGAATTGCTCGACGCGACCGGCGCGAATGTGACCCACCTGCGATGCGGCTATTTCTTCACCAACCTGCTGACCCAGCTCGACGAGATCCGGGCAGGCACGCTGTCCACACCGTGGCCGTTGGACCATGCGATGGCATGGGTGGACCCGCGCGACATCGGTGAGGTCGCTGCCGCCCGGCTCCTGTCCGACGCGTGGTCGGGGCGTGTCGTCCAGGGGGTGCACGGACCGCGGGATCTGACTTTCACCGAGGTCGCCGAGATTCTCGGTCGGCAGCTGGGGCATGCGGTCACCCCGATCCGCCTCGCCGACGACGAGTTCCGCGACGCACTGCGATCGGCCGGGCTCGGGCAGGGGCAGATCGACGGCATCGCGGGGATGTCTGCGGGACTGAGTTCCGGTTTCGTCCCCGAGAACCCGCGCACAGTGCTCACCACCACGCCGACAACTCTCGCGGCCTGGGCGAGCACCTCCCTGCGATGAACAGAACCGGCCGGTCACGACAAGCGTCGTGACCGGCCGGGCGTTCAGTGTTGTGTCACCAGTGCACGCCGGGAAGCACCCGGCTCATCCGGGCCGCGGACTGCGGCATCACCATCAGTGGCGCCAGGACCGGGCCGAGCACGGTGAGGGCGTTGCGTGTCGGTTCGGCGGGCTCGGTGACCACCTGCGGAGTCGACTTGCCTTGTGCCGCGGTGGATTCACCGAAGAAGCGGAAGCCGGTGTGCAGGATCGTGCGCTTGAGCGACGGGAGGAACATCTCGACCGCCTGGGCGAAGGTGCCCACGGGGGTGTCGATGCGATCGGGGCGTTCCAGCAGCGCACGGACCACGATCTCGGCTGCCCGGTCCGGGTCCGGCAGCGGCAGGGATCGGTAGATCTCGGTCGGAGCGATCATCGGGGTACGGACCAGTGGCATCCGGATAGAGGTGAAAGTGACTCCGTCGCCTTGGTTTTCGACCGCGGCGATATCGCTGAAGTTGTCCAGCGCGGACTTGCTCGCCGCGTAGGCGGCGAAGCGGGGGACCTTGGTCTGCACAGCGATGGAGGAGATGTTGACGATATGGCCGAAGTGGCGTTCGCGCATCGAAGGGAGCAACCCCAGGATGAGGCGGACGGCACCGAAGTAGTTGACCGCCATGGTGCGTTCGAAGTCGTGCATGCGGTCCACCGAGTTGGCCACCGAGCGGCGGATGGAGCGGCCCGCGTTGTTGATCAGGTAGTCGACGTGGTGGTGTTCGGTCAGCACGGTCTTCACGAGCAGGTCGACGGCCTCCGCATCGGTGATGTCGCAGGGGTAGGCGAAGGCGGTGCCGCCCTCGGCCTGCACGGATTCCGCTGCGGCCGTGAGGTCTTCGACGCCACGGGCGATCATCAGCACGATCGCGCCACGGCGGGCGACGGCATGGGCGGTGGCCAGGCCGATCCCCGAGGACGCCCCGGTGATCAGCACCGTGCGCCCCGAGAGCGGATGCGCGTCGGCGGCGGGACGACCACGGTGCGGGTCCAGGTTGGTGCGCCAGAAGTCCCAGAGGCGCTCGGCGTAGGTATCGAACGCGGGCACGGTGAGCCCGGGCAGCTGGGCCCGGGTGGAGTCGGCGACGAATTCGGCGGTGAAACCGACATGCGGCGCGACCGCGGCCGGGATGCCCGCCTGCTCGAACAGGAAGTCGCGCACCGCGTTGGCGCCGGGGACGTGGCCGAGCCCGTTCAACGCACGGGCGCTGCCGGGCACGGTGCCGATCCCGACGGGACCGCCCGCTGCGGTGGCCAGGGCGCGGTAGATCTCCCCGAACGGCTGCGGACGGGGGTTGACCAGGTGGAACGTGCGCCCGTCCAGACCCTCGCGCCGTACCAGCCGCACCATCGCCTCGGAGACGTAATCGACCGGCACCACGTTGGTCGCGCCCAGGTCGGGTAGCGGCAACGGGAGTTCGGACGGCAGGGTGGACAGCGTCGAGATAGCGGAGAAGAAGTAGTAGGGGCCGTCGATCTTGTCCATCTCGCCGGTCCGTGAATCACCGACCACGATCGCCGGGCGATACACCCGCCAGCGCAGGTCGGTGGCCTCGCGAACGAGCTTCTCGGCCGCGAACTTGGTGCGGTGATACGGCGAGGTCAGGTTCTGGCCGAGGTCGAAATCCTCCTCGAAGAACTTGCCGCGGTGATCGCCCGCCACCGCCACCGACGACACATGGTGCAGGGTGGCATCGAGGCTGCGAGCCAACTCGATCACCGAACGAGTGCCCGCGACATTGGCCGCGTGGGCGGTCTCCTCGTCGGCGGTCATGTCGTAGACCGCGCCCAGATGCAGCACGTGATCGGCACGCGGCGCTCCGTCGCCGAGACCGAGGCCCTCGGCGGTCAGGTCTCCGACCAGCGCGAACACGCGATCACTGTCGGGATTTTCCGCATTGTGCACGGTGAACTTGGTCAGGGACTCGGCGCGCACCAGTACGTGCACGATCGCGGTGGGGTCGGCTGCGAGCAGCCCCCGCACCACACGCCGACCCAGAAATCCGGTACCGCCTGTCACGATGTAGGAAACCATCGCTCCTCCTGAAAATCTCGAAACACGGTGTCGCGCAACAGTGATCGGCATGCGGCGGTGAATGCGAAATCAACGGTTGAGGTCCAGCAGCAAAAGTGGCTGGAGAGAAACCGGGCACATCGTCGTCCCGGCTACGCCTACCGTACTTGCCAGTAACCTAGACGAGCAAGCGAAGGACGTGATATCACCGTGTGGGAATTGTCACCTGTCGTCGCAGGTCAAAGGGTATGTGTGACAGATATTTTCAGTAACTGACAGTTTCAGACAACTTGTCGCTACCCTACGGCCGGTCTGCCAGGACGTCATCGACGGTGCCCGCGATCCTGGCACGGAACACCTCGGGCGCGAAGGTGGTGGCGTGCTCGCGGATCTTGGCGGGATCGTAGGCCGTCGAACGGAATTCGCGCATGACCTCGGCCAGCGCCGCGACGACATCCTCATCGGAGCCCGCCGGGACGTATTCGCCGGTGACGCCGGGGCGCACCGTGTCGAGGGCGCCGCCCGCACCGACCGCGAGCACAGGCGTGCCGCAGGCCATCGCCTCCACCGGGACGATGCCGAAGTCCTCGATGCCCGGCATCAGCACGGCCTGGCAGCGCCGGTACATGTCCTGCAGCATCGCGCCGGAGGTGGCCCCGAGGAAGGTCGTCTCCGATCCGGCGATCTCGTCGAGCTGGGCGCGGAAGCGGCCCTCGCCGAGGACCACCAGGCGAACCCCGGTCCGTTGCGCGGCGCGAATGGCGAGGTCGGCGCGCTTGTACGGCACCAGCCTGCCCGCGCACAGGAAGAAGTCCTCGCGCCCCACCGAGGGGTCGGGGGTGAAGTGGCTGACCTGCACGGGCGGATTGACCACCGAGGCGGGCAGGCCCCACCAGTCGGTGACGCGTTCGGCGACCGCGTGCGAGTTGGCGATGACGTGCGTCAGCCGCGGCGCGGCCCGCAGTTCGCCGCGTCGAGCCAGCGTGCCCAGCGCACCGAGGGCGAGTTGGCCGACCCGGCCGCCGGCCTCCTGTGCGCGGAACTCGCGATCCCAGGCCCAGCGGGCGGGGGAGTGCACGTAGGCGATGACGGGCGCGTCGGTGGCCAGGGCGGCCTGGGTGGCGAACGCGTGATGGCTGATCACGACGACATCGAAGTCGCGCAACGGCAGGCGACGCAGCGCCCGGGGGACCAGCGGCAGCAGGGGAGCGTGTCTGCCGCCGGTGTAGGTGTGCGCCTTGCTCAGCCAGGTGTCGTGGACGGTGCGCACCGGCTCGCGTAGGCCGCCCGGTGCGACGATCGGCGCGAAAACCTCGGCATCGGGCCAGGTTTCGACGAACTCGCCGACAACGGCCTCGGAGCCGCCGAACTCGGTGAAACGTTCGTGGACGATGGCGACACGGGTCATCGGAGGGTGCTCGCTTCGATCTGTCGGGGCGCCGCGGTGCGACGCAGTGCTGGGGCGACGGGACGGCCGCGCAAGAGCCCGTCGACGGAGCCGCGCTCGATTGCCCGGCGATAGACCTCGGCCGCCTCGGCGCAGGCCGCGACGGTCGTGGCGATCGCCTGCGAGTCGTGGGCGGCGGAGGTGACGAACGACTGGCCGAGTACGCCGCGGGTCAGCAGTTCCTGGAGGAACAGGGTCCGAAATGCTTGCGAGGGAGCGCCTTCGGCGTCCAGGGTGCGGTAGATGAGGCACGACGGCCTGCCTCGCACCTGGAGGAAATCGGCGATGCCGAGGTCGGCGGCGATCGAGTTGACGCCGTCGGAGAGGGCACGGCCCGCCTGTTCCATCCGCCCGACGGGGTCCTCGGTGCGGTAGGCGTGCACCACGGCGCGGAACGCGGCCAGCGAGGACGTTTCCGGACCGTGCGTCGTCGAGAGCAGGAAGACGCGATCCTCCTCGGTGCGCAGCCCGCCCCGTTCCATGTACTCGCGCTTGCCCGCGAGCGCGGAGATCGGGAAGCCGTTACCCATCGCCTTGCCCCAGCACGACAGGTCGGGGGTCACGCCGTAGACAGCTTGGGCGCCGCCGGCCGACCAGCGGAAGCCGGTGATCATCTCATCGAACACGAGCAGTGTGCCGTACCGATCACACAGTGCGCGAACACCTTCCAGGTAGCCCGGAAGTGGTTCGGCCATCGCGGTCGCGGCCTCGAGGAACACCGCGGCCACGCGGCCGTCCGCCAGTGTCGCCGCGAGGTCGTCGAGATCGTTGTACGCGAACTTCACGACGTCGACGGCGGGGATGCCGCCTGCCATCTCGGTGGTGCCGATGAACCAGTCGTCGACGGAGAAGAACGGTTGATCGCAGACGGCGATGGTGGTGCGGCCGGTCACCGCTCTGGCCAGGCGGACCGCGGCGGTGGTGGCGTCGGAGCCGTTCTTGGCGAATTTCACCATGTCGGCCCCTGGCACGAGCGACAGGAAGTCCTGCGCGGCGAGCAGTTCCAGTTCGGTGGGCCTGCTGAAGCTCACGCCGTCGGCGATGACCTGCGACACCGCGGCGAGCACCGGTGCGTAGCCGTGGCCCAGCGTCACCGCGCGCAGGCCCATCCCGTACTCGACGTATCGATTGCCATCGGCATCCCAGACGTGAGCGCCGTCGCCGCGCACCAGGATGGGCGCCATGAACTCGGGATATTGGTCGGCGCCGCGGGCGTAGGTGTGCGCGCCGCCGGGAACCAGGTCGTGTAGGCGCGCTTGCAGCTCGTTACTGCGATCGAAACCGTGGTGGGCTGTCATGACCGTTCCTCTCCGGCGCCGCCGACGCACGCCGCGGTGGTACGCGCGGTGCTGAACGCCCACAGCTCGTGATCGGTGAGTTCGCCGTCGACACCGCGATAGCGGTGCATGGTGCCCTCGTGGCGCAGACCGGCGTCGAGAGCGACCGCCGCGCCCGCTCGGTCGGCCGACGGTACGGCCAGCGCCACCCGCCAGATACCGAGCCGCTCGGTGGCGTGCCCGATCAGCAGACGTAACGCGCCGACCGCGACCTCCGGGGCTGCCTGCGGGGAAACCCACACGGCGGCACGGACATTGCGATCGAACATATCCTGCTCGAAGAGGCGACACTCGCCGACGTATCGGCCCGCTTCCTCGACGACCAGGACGACGCCGTGCTTGCCGCGAAGCCCCCTCCGAGACGCTGCCCTGGCTCGCCACCACTCCCGCCGGGTGTGTAGCCGGGTCCAGTCCTCGAGTGGTGTCGCCGGGGCGAGAAGCGGCCGAGCGGCGATCCGGGCGGCGCGGCGCAGCCTGAAATCGCCACTGCGCCAGGGCCGTATCGTCACCGAACCGTGCTCCGCGCGCGCCGTTGCGGCGGTGGCGGTGCACATCGGGTCGGCCAGGTGCCGCATCTGGCCGAGGCAATACCGTATGCGGGCCCGCAGAATCGTGTACCGCGATACTGCGGCACCGGTCGACGAGCCGGTGGTGTCGGCAGGATCCTCGACAGCGGAGTGCGTCGCGAGATAGCCCTCCAGCCAGTCGGCGGCGAACCCGCCCGCGGGAGTCCGATCGCTGGTCACCGACCACAGTTCGTGATCGACGCGGCCGCTGCCGACATCGAAATATCCGGTCATGACCGCTTCCATCGTCCAGCGCTGCCGGACCGCGCGCCGCGCGCCGGCATTGGTGACCGCGATCGGCGCGGTGATCCGCTCCAGGCCCGCGGCGCCGAACCCGAAGTCGAGCAGCAGCGACCCGGCGAGCCCGCTGGCACCGCGTCGGGCGACCTCGGCGTCGACCCACACGCTGAGCTCGGCGGCGCCGGAGTCGATACCGACCAGCTCGAGCTGCCCGGCGAACCTGCCGTCGATCTCGAGCACCGTACTCACCCGTCGCCCGGCCTCGGCTTCGGCTCGGGCAGTGAGACATTCACGCACCCAGCGGGCCGCGGTATGCCGCTGCTCCCAGGTCGACGACGAACGAAACCAGAACGGTTCGAGGCAGGCGCGATCACGCAGGCGAATCCGTCGCCACTCGGCGAAATCGCCGAAAGCCGGTGGTCGCAGCCGGACCGTGACACCGCGCAGACGCACCGGTCCCAGGACCACCGAGGCATAGGACGAACTCATTGCCGTGGCCGTTGTTTGCCCATTGCCACGGTGCGCAGCGCCCCGTCGGTACCGACGGCCAACCGCCAGTAACCACCCCCGGGGTCCTTGAGGACGAGTCCGGCGTCGGAGTGATCGGATAACCAAGCGCCGCTGGACAATACGGCCGACCGGACCGATCCGTCGTTGCCCTGCGCCTGGAAGAGATCGGCGTCGCCGTGCCCGGCCCTGGTGATGACCGTGCCGGTGAAGCGCGAGGTACGCATCCCGCTGCGCCCGATCACCTGCCATCCGTCGGGGAACACCCCGGCGCGCAGGTCGTCGGCGGAACCGGAGATGAGATTGATCGCGGTGCCCTCCGCGCAGTCGGTGGGGTCGATGCGCAATTCGACGGCGGGACGGTCGGATTCCTGATCGAAGACCACATTCGCCAGATATGGCTGCCTGCAGTAAGCGAGATCGACCCCGACCGAACGGGCCGCCACCTTGCAATTGACCATGCCGAACTGGGCGGGTCCGCCCTTGCCTCGCGTCCCGACCGAGACCGCGATATCGGCGCCCTCGAACCAGATATTGGTGAGCCACCAATCGTTGGCCGCGCCGTCGACCATGAGATGGCGATCGGTGGTGCGAGGATCGCGATCGGAAACGAATTCCACGTTGGTCAAAGCCAATCCGGCATTGTGGTCGTTGCCGGTGCCGAGCACGCCGACGTAATTGCTCGTGAATTTCGATGAGGTGACGTAGTTCTGGATGCACTGGGTCTCCAGACCGACCCCGAAATTATTGATATCGCAGTTGATGAACGCGGTGCCACCGGTATTGCGATCCAGCACGACACCACGCTGGGCGAGGAAGCGAGGGTGGTTGTCGCTGAGATGATTTCCGCGGATCACGACACTGTCGAACGAACAGCGGAAGCATTCCGAGAGCACGAAACCGGTGGCGCGCGGCCCGGTGAGATAGAAGCCGATGCGGGCGAACCGAACCCGGTTGCGCTGCTCCAACCGGATCAGCGTTACATCCTCCTCACAGAACACGACGCTGGCGTCCCCACCGTCGCCGAGCACCGTGGCGTAGTCGGGCATCGCGGGCCACGACCGGACGCGGTAGGTGCCAGCGGGCAAGTACAACACCATCGGTCGATCCGTGGCCGCTACCGCCGCGGCGATAGCGGCGGTGTCGTCGGCCTTACCGTCGCCGACCGCCCCGAAATCACGGACGTTGCGCGCCGCGGGCGTATCGCTGACGTGCGGTGAGCGGAACTCGGCGCTCGGTTCCGGGTCGGCGGCACATGCCGCGGCCAGCGGCAGCACTGCCGCCGCACCGAAGGTGGCGGCGAGCAGACGCCGCCGCCCCACTGATTCCTCGTTCACAGGGGCAACCGTTCCAGGAACCGGGCCAGAGGAGCCGACGGTCTGCTGTACACCACCGCTCCGGTGAGTTTCGCGGCGCCGAGAGTCGCGAGCGCGCCGCGCAATCCGGGCGCGGACAGCGCACCGAGCTCGACGACGCCGAGGGTGGCATCGCACAGCGGCGCCACGCCGATCGCGTCCGCGGCGACGGTGACCGGGGCGGTCTCCACGATGACATGGTCGAAACGCGATGTCAGATCGGTGAGCAGGTCGGCGAAGCGTGCCGACACGAGCAGATCAGGGGTCAGCTGATCGGCCGCGCCGAGCGGCAGGAACGCGATCCCGGTCTCCGACCACGGCGTCAGCGCCTTGGCGGCGGGCAGGGTGCCGCGCAGCACCGCGGCCAGCCCCGGGCTGTCACTGGTGATGAACTCGGTGCTGCCGCCGCCACTGGTGTCGGCGTCGACCAGCGCCACGTGCTGTCCACTGTCGGACAACGAACGGGCGAGAGCCATCGCCACATCCGGCTCCGACCGCGTCGACAGGCTCGTCAACTGCACGGACTTCGCGGGGTCGTGCTGCAACAACCGGCTGCGCAACCGCCGCGTCTCGCCTGCGGCAGCGGGCAAGCCCGCTTCGATCACGCCCAGCACCGGAACGGGCAGCGCTGCCGCCACGGCATCCGGAGTCCGCAGCGAACGGTCGGTGCGCTCGCGCACCAGCGCCGCGCCGCCACCGAGGGCGAGACCGGCGATCAGGCCCAGCAGCACGATCCGGCCCGGCGGCGGTCCCAGCGGTGCGCTCGGCGCCTGCGCCCGGTCGACCACGGCGACCCGCGCGGCCGGTGCCGCGTCACGCTGGATGGACTCGAGTTCGTCGACGAGCTTGCGGAACTGCGCCACCGCCGCATCCGTGAGATCGCGGGCGCCGGCCGGTGTCGAATCCTGCACCGAGATCACGATGACCGAGGTCGCGGGCGGTGAACTGGCGGTGATCCGCGCGCGCATCTCCTCTGGGGTGACCTTCAATCCCTTCTCGTCGACCACGCGCGCCGCGACCGTCGTCGAGGCCGCCAGATCGAGGTAGGACCGCACGCGCTGCTGCGCGGCCAGGCCACCCTGATACGAGTCGTTCACCGAGGTGCCCGTCGCCATCGACACATACATCGAACTCGACGCCGCATAGGTGTTCGGCAGCGTCTGCGCGTAAGTCCACGCGGCCGCCGTGCACACCAGCACGACACCCACGATCAACAGCCACCGCTGTCGTACGATGCGCCAGATATCGATCAAACCCATCGCTGGGACTCCATTTCCCCTGATACCACACATGATTCGGTGCGCCGGAACTCCTCGACGACCAGGTACACCAGCCACGCCAGCACGGCGGTCTGTACGAATTTGCCGAGATTTTCCATGCTGCCGAGAATCCCGCGCTCGAACAGTGTCGAGGCACCGGTGATCGCCAAGCCGAGCACGACCACCGGAAACCACCGCGAATACAGCGAATACGACCAGGCCACCAGCAGCGCGAAGGTGAACACCGCGCTCACGACGACCCCGGTGTAACCGCCGAGCACGTAGCCCTCGTTGAAATTTCCCTCGGCGAGTGAGACCGTAACGGTGCTCATATCCACCGAGGCGCCGCGCACCTCGTTCGCCCACGCCGTCCCGGACTGGAACTTCTCGAGCCCCAGCAGCGGTGCGGGAATGAGGCTCAGGCTCGCGTGTTGGGCCACCTCGGCCGGTGTCAGCCAGCCGCCGGGACCGTAGAACAGCGCGTCGGTCGCGGCTTCGAGCAGATCGAACCGGCGCAGGATGCTCAGGAACGGTTGCACGTTCTCCGGATAGATCGAATCGACCGACGCCGCATCACGTGCCGCGGTGCCGGTGGACTTGAACGACTGCAGCCAGCCGAAGCCGATGACCCCGATCACACCGATACCCGCGACACCGAGAGCGGTGCGCCGGTTCCAGCCGATCATCGAGAACCGGATGGCCAGTGCCAGGGCAGCGCCCAGGATCGGGGTCTTGGACTGCACCACCGACGACCACCACAGCTCGCCGGCCAACAGCGCGCCGAGGATGACGACGCTGCGGCGCGGGTCGGGTGGTCGCAGGAAGATGATCAGGCCGATCGCGGCGATCGAGGCCGGGACCGCGAGGAACGCCAGCATCGGGTTGGCGCTGTCGACCTCGCCCGCGGTGCCCGCCGACCCGGACGCGGTGCCCGCCGCCCGCCCGAGCATGCCGAGCACGTACAGCGCGACCAGCGCGGGCACGAAATCCGGATCGTCGAGGGCGGCGGCGCGGCGCAGCGGCCTGCGATGTGACCAGATCGCGTAGGCGACAACCAGCGCCGCGTACACCCACAGTCCGAACACGACATGTTCCAATGCCAGCGCGATCCCCCGGTCGTAGCCGAGATCGGCCAGGCGCGGATCGGGCACATTGTCACCGAAGTGCGGTTCGGGCCGCACCGCGAGCAGCACCAACGGTCGAGCCACATACGACAGCGACCAGAACACGGCCTGCGCGATGAGGAACACTCGGGCGACGCCGGGCACCCAGAGGGCAGCGACCGCGATGACCAGCAGCGCGGCGGCGACGGCGGCGACGGTGGCGACGGTGGCGGAGCCGGTCAGGACCTGACCTCCTGCGCCAGCGCGACGATTTCGCGCGCCCGATCCACATAGCGGTGCCCGTCGGCCACCACGCGGCGGTGTCCGGCGTCGGCCACCGCGGCGACCCTGTCCGGTTCTGCCGCGCAGCGGTCGAGGATGTCGTGGAGTTCGTCGGTGTCGGAGAACAGGAAGCACTCGGTGGCGTCGTCGAGCAACTCGGCGTGCTCATCGGTGCGTTCGCCGACGAAGAGGCCACCGGCAGCGGGCACTTCGAACGTGCGGCAGGTGTGGGTGTCGCGGTTGTCGGAGTTCAGCAGCACCAGGTTCGCGCCGACCTGGGCCACCGCGGCCGAATACTGGGCGCCGTAGACCGCGCCGCCCACGTGCGCGCCGGTGGCGCGCAGTTCGGGGACCCGGCGCCAACCGGGCCCACGGACCAGCATGCGATCGCCGTAGCGTCCGGCCAGTTCGACCATCGCGGCGCGGCGGTCGGGACGGCACACACCGATGAAGCCGACCAGGTAGTCACGCCCGTCGCGGCGGGCGGTCCGGTGATGCCAGGCCGGATCGTAGGCACTGCGAACGAAACCGACGGCGCGGGCGCCGCGGGCCCGCAACTCGGGCACATTGTGGCGCTTGGTGGTGACCACGAGATCCCACTCGGATTCGTGCGCGAGGTAGGAGGGGGTGAGATTTTCCGGGTTCGCCACATCGTCGGCGCTGTAATGCACATGCAGCGCGGCAGGCAGATCGAGCAATCTGCGCTGGTCGAGATGGATTCCCTTGAACACGAACACCATATCGGGATCGAAGGCCTCAGCGCTACGTTCGATTCGCTCGTGTAATGCGCGCACCTGCCACGGCGCCCGTTCCCCCCGCGCTTTGGCATAGATCCAGGGCGGCGACAAACGGGTCGGCAGCGTGATCGCGGTCGAGTCGACGACGAGCACACTGTGGCCGGCCTGGCGGAAACCGTCGGCCAGCGAACGGGCGTTGCTGCCGATCCAGTCGTCGCCGATGAAGAGGATTTTCATGCGTGGTGGTCCTTGTTGCGCCGGTCGCGCAGGACCAGCATCCTGACCCGCGCGAGATACCAGGCAGCGACGGTGTATTCGACCAGCACGCTGCCGTAGACGAGGGTGTGTACCGAGTGGGTGCGGAAGGTCAGCCCGAGCGCGCAGGCCGCGATCACCGTGCCGATCACCGCACCGGTGAGCACACCGAAGGTGTCCTGGCGGACCGGCAGGATCGCGGTGGTGACGAACGAGGTGACGGTGGTGGCGGGCAGGATCAGGATCTCGATCCGCAACAGTGAGGTCGCGCCGAGGAATTCGGTGCCGAAGATCACTTCGATCAGGAAGGGCGCCGTAACCCACACCAGCGCGCTCACCAGCGCGGCCAGCGCGACGCACGCCGCGAGCACCCGCACGCTGTCACGCCAGAAGTTGCCGTCGGAACTGCGTCGCGCCAGGCGCGGCAGCAGGGCGAAACCGATCGGGTCGAGCAGCGATTGCAAGGCCCGCACGAGGCGATCGCCCGCCGAGTACAGGCCAAGGGCAGCCGCGTTGAGCACCACCGAATAGATCGCGGCGGCACCCTGGCCGTAGGTGGTGATCAGCAAGCGCGAGGCGAAAACCGGCGCGCCCGTGCGGAGCAACTCACCGACATCACGGGGTCGCGACGGTCGGCCGTACCGCCGGGAGGTGTCGATCCAGGTGGCCACGACCGTGGGCACCGACGACACCAGCAGGCACAACACCGCGACCTGAGCGCTCGGCAGGCGCGGCAGTATGCCGACCAGCAGGGCGAGATAGCCGAGCCGCCCGATGCCCTGATAGACCGTCGACGCGCCGAAACGGCCCTGCCCGATCAGCAGCCAGTCCTCCGACATCGACCAGAACCCGCCCGCGAACAAACCGAGCAGGATCATCTGCACCGGTTCGGGGACACCGAACACCAGACCGGCGACGAGCGCCAGCCCGAGGATCAGCAGCAGACTCAGCCGGACCGCGAGGTAATCGCCGCGCAACTGGTTGACGGCCGCGAACCGTGTCCCGGCACCGTGGTTGTCCTCGGCATCGGGCACCCGTGCGGCCATGAACGACGTGATGCCGAGGTCGACGATCAGCGAACCGATGAAATAGGCCGACATCGCCATCGCGAGCAGCCCGAGACCGTGCGCGCCGAGCACCCGGGCGATCAGCGGCACCGTGATGAAGGTGACCAGATACTGCCCGTACTTGCCGAAGCTGACGAACCCGATGTCGCGCAGCACAGCCAGCGGACCGGACTTGCTGTGTTTGCCCTCGCCGTCGGACCCGTGGTCGTCCTCGGGTCGGCGATGCGCGTCGTTCTCGCGGGGGACCGGCTGCACGTGTGGGAAGACGTCGGTGGTGACGCCGGCCAGATAGCGATCGTGCTCAGTCACCGCGGGTCACCATGGTGTCGAGGAAGTCGGCGACGGTGCGGGCGCTGGTGTGGATGTCGAAATCGCGCGCGCGGTCGCGGCCTGCCAGAGCCAGGCGGGCGCGATCGGCGGGGTCGTGGAGGAGGGTGTCCAGCGCGGCGGTGAGGGCGCCGACATCGCCACCGGGGACGAGCAGGCCGTCGACCCCGGTGTCGATGATCTCGGCGGGACCGCCCGGTCTCGCCGCGACCACCGCGCAGCCCGCGGCCATGCCTTCGACGACGACCTGCCCGAAGGGCTCCGGCAGCACCGAGCAGTGCACGAGGATGTCGGCGGTGGTGAGATATTCGGCGGGATCGTCGACATGGCCGGTGAATTCGGCGGCCACACCCAACTCGGCCGCGAGCTTCTCCAGCTGTGCGCGATACGTTTCCTCGCCGAAGAACGTGCCGCCCACCAGAACCACCCGGGCAGGCCGCACCCGCAGCGCGGCGATCGCGCGCAGGAAGACGTCCTGGCCTTTCCACGGACTGAGTCTGCCGACGACGACCACTACCGCCTCCGCGGCCGAGCGGGTACGCGGATCCGCTGGTGTCGCAGGCAGTTCGACACCGGGATAGGCGATCGCGGTAGACAGTCCAGCGGGCAGGGTGGCAGCGGTCGCGCGGCTGTTGGCCAGCTGTCCGCGGCACACGAGCCGGGCCAGCACGCGGATCGCCAGGGCCGGAATCCGGCCGAAGTAATCGGGGGAGACACGGTCGTGGACTTGCCACACCAGCGGAACACGCGCGCGGCGAGCGGCGACAGCGCCCAGGACCAGTGCCTTGGTGCTCTCGGCGACGACGACATCGGCGCGGGTCTCGGCGACCACCGCACCGACGGCCCAGCCCAACCGCAGCAGGGCGAGGAAACCGGTGAGCAGTCCGAGCACTCCGGTGCCGATGCGCATGGCGCGCGAGTCGAATCGTCCCGTGACGATTCGGGTCTCGATGTCACGTGCCCGCATCCGGGCCACCATCGGTCCGTCCTCGGTGTAGATCATGGTGACCTGATAGCGCCCCGTCGCGCGCAAGGCGTCGAGCAGTCGCAGGGTGGACAGTTCGGCGCCCGACGGTGCCGCGGTGTGTGCGAGGAAGACAGCTCGGGTCACCGCAGGTCCCGATAGAGGGCAGCGTGGCGGTCGGCGGCGATGTCCCAGGTGAAGGTCTGCGCGTGCGCGCGGCAGGCGGCCGGGTCGGGAACCGTGCCGTCCAGCGCGGTGACGAGCCGGGCGGCGAGCGCGTCGGGCTCGCCCGCTGGAACGACGAGGGTCGGGTCGAGGCCGCGCACGGCGTCGGGCAATCCGCCACAGTCGGTGACGATCGGTGCCCGCCCGGCGGCCAGGGATTCCAGGGCGATCAGCCCGAAGCCCTCCAGCGCGACGGTCGGGACAACGGAGACGGTGGCCTCGGCGTAGAGGTCGGTGAGTTCGTTGTCGCCGACCCGGCCGGTGAACTCGACGGTGCCCCCGAGCTCGGCCGCCGCGGCCCGCAGCTCCGCTTCGGCGGTACCGGTGCCGACGACGACGAGTCGGGCATCGGGATGGGCGGCCGACACCTGCGGCCATGCTCGCAACAACACGTCGATGCCCATGCGCCGCTCGAGCCTGCGCACGCACAACACGGTCCGGGTGGTGGCGGTGGTGTCGAGCGGCGCGGCGTGGAATCGGTCGAGGTCGACGCCGGGCGGGATGACCGAGATCCGGTCGGCGGGCACGTGGTAGTCGCGTTCGAGCACGTCACGGAAGTGGCCCGACAGCACGATGAATCGGTCGGCGCCGCGGTAACGCAGTCGTTCGAACAGGTACTTGGCCCGCACAGCACGGGCCGATTCGCCCGCCATCGCGCTCTCCTGCGCCCACGGTCCGTGGAAGTGGACCACGAGCGGAAGCTTCGACGTCGCGGTCCGGGCGAGGGGGCCGTAGAGGCAGAAGTGCCGGTCCAGGACGGTGCCGGGGGCGAGTTCGGAGCGGGCGAGCAGCGCGGTGCGGGTGCGGTGCAGTGTCGAACCGCCCGTCGGTCCCCACGATCCGGCGCCCGCGTGATCGGCGGTGCCGAACGCGGCCGCGGTCACCGCCATCTCCGGCTGCTGTGCGAGTGCTCGATACAGATCGGTGAAATACCGGTTGAGGCCGCCCGGAGTGGCACCGAACCATTCCGATCCGGTCATGTGCACACCAACCGTTGCGGTCGCAGTCGTCAACCTCCGCACCCTTCATCATGTGTCCCGCGAAGTGCATCCCGACCGGCGAATTCGCTATCGGCCCACAGTGTAGGGGAGTAACCACGTTCGGGCCCACCGGACGGCAGCCAGTCAGGGGGTGGGGTAGATTCCTCACCGGGGAAGGCGGGAGTGCAACAGGGCATTACCCGGTGACAGGGAGTGCGACGATGGTTTCCGCGTTGACGGTGTGTGTGCCTGCCTACGACGCCGAGCGGACGCTCGCGGTGACCCTGGAATCGGTGCTCGCCGAGGACGCCGACTTCGAACTGCTCGTCCTCGACAACGCCAGCGCCGACCGCACCGGCGAGATCGCCCGCTCCACCGGCGATCCCCGAGTGCGGGTGCTGCGCAACGAGTCGGTGTTGCCGATCGGGGCCAACTGGGATCGGGTGATCCGGGCCGCCTCCGGCGAACTGGTGAAAGTGGTGTGCGCCGACGACATCCTGCGCCCCGGCGCGCTGACCGAACAGTGGGCGCTGATGGCCGACTCGTCGGTCGCGATCTGCGCGGGACGCTTCGATGTGATCGATGAGCAGGGCGACTTGCTCGAGACCGACCTCGGTCTGCCGGGCCTGCTCGGTCGCCGCACGCCACGGGAACTGGCCAAGGTCATCGTGCGTCGCGGTCCGGCCGAGTTCGGTCCGACGGCCGCGGCGATGTTCCGGCTGGCCGACTACCGGCGGGTGGGCGGTCTGCGCCCCGACCTGGTGTTCCCGATGGATGTCGACCTCTTCGCCCGCGTCGCCACCGGTGGTCACTTCGTCGGTATGGAACGGATCGTCGCCGCGTGGCGCAACTCCTCGTTCAACCTGTGCAGCCGTACCACCACCAAGTCCAAGCTCACCGACATGTACCGCTTCCACCATCGCCTCGTCGTCGATCACCCCGAATTGGTGACGCGAGCCGACGTACTCACCGGGGACCTGCGCCTGGTCGGGCAGATCATGGAGCGCGTCCGGGTGCGGACCCTGGGCGCGGTCGGCGCGGTGCGCCCGGGCGAATGAGGCCCCGACCGGTGAGGTCGCAGCACCCCGACGGGTGACGGCCCGCCGGGGTGACGCCGATCAGATCGAGAAAGTCCTGCCGTAGGTGACGACGGTGTCGCCGGTGGAGCCGACGATCTTCACGAACGGGCGGACGTTGGTCTGGCCGAGCACACCGGTGACGGTGCCGTGGAAGCCCGAAAGGCGCAGCACACCTTCGGCTCCGGAGATTTCGCCACCGGCGACCTCGACCTCCCGGATGCCGGGGCCGAAGCCCGCGGCGAGTTCGATGCCCGCGCGCGGGATGAGGCCGTCGAGTTTGACGGTGGGGCCGTCGGCGCCGACCTCGAGGCCCAGGCTCGGGGTCGACCACTCGAACTCGAGCCTGCCGTCGAGGGTGGCGGGGTAGCCGACCTGATAGCCCACGATGAGGTGGCCGGACCAGGCCTCGGCCTCGGGGCCGGTGACCAGGTAGGACGCCGCGCCACTGTGGAACCACTCGCGGGTGAGCGGATTGCCGTCCAATGGTGCGACGAAGTCGATCCGGGTGTCGGACTGGACAGCTTCGACGGTGCGGTTCTTGCCGTCGAGAACAATGCTGCTGCTGTCGATTCCGGCAGCGGCAGAGCCTGCCCCCATGGCGAGACCGACCGCGATGGCCGATGCCATCGCGACCATCCGGAGCGCGCGCGGTGCAAGCACGGTGGTTCCCCTCATCAGAATTCTTCCCCTGGATACTCGCCCGCCGAACGTGCGTTCGACGCCGCGGCCCCCCTGCGATCCGGGCACCGGCCCACCGCGACACTGCGACGGTCCAGCGGTGACCTGAACTCGATCATGGTGCGGCGCTGGGCGATCCGAGTATCCCACGCCATCCGATCATGTGTCGGTCGGCAAAGGGTCACCTGGGACACAGCCACCGTGGGCGACTATCGCCGGCGTGGGCCCGCGGGGTCGTCGATCATCCATCGGCCGTCGAGTGCGGGCAGTGCGGCGCTCACCTCGGTGAACAGGTCCGGCAGCGTCAGCAGCACGAGGTCGGGTTCGGCGGCTACCAGGTCGGCGGGGGAGATGATGGGCACATCGGTGCCGGGCATCCGACGGCCCTGTTTACCGGGCGAGGCATCGGCGACACCGGCGAGCAGGCCACGGTGCGCGCCCGCCATACTCAGCAGGGCCACCGCCCGGGACGCGGCACCGTAGGCGAAAACCCGATGATGGTGTGCGGCAGTGTCGTCCAACCACGCCCGCAAAGCGCGGACGTGGCGGTCGACCGTGCGTTGCAGCTCGGCAGTGGAACCCAGCGCATCGGCTTCGGTCGCGAGCAGTTCGTCGACGGTGCTGTCCGGAGTGTGCTCGCCGTGGCGCACCGCGAGCAGCACGGTGCCGCCGTAGAGGTCGAACGCCCACGCGGTGACCACGCTCATTCCCGCAGCCCGCAGCAGCGTGCGCAGGGTGGCCAGTGAGTAGTACGCGAAGTGCCCGTGCCGCAACGCATTCCACTGCCCTTGCGCGACGATGGCGGCCAGCGAGTGGTACTGCACCAGCAGCACGCCGTCGGGAGCCGTCGCCGCGGCACGTGCCGCGAAGGCGGCCCGCTGATCGGGTTCGTGCATGATGCCGAAGCAGTCGAGCACCACATCGGCCGGTCCGCTGGTCTTCTCGGTGAAGCCGTGGGCGGCGAGCAGGGGCAGCCAGGTGCCGCCGTGCGGGCTGCCGAATTCGGCGACCGTCGAACCGCGCAACAGTCCGGCGGTATGCACCAGGCGCACTGCGTCCGCGGCCTGGTCGCGCAGTGCCTGCGGTTCGACGCCGCGGGGTTCGGCCGTGACGGTGTCGTCGTCGGCGAGTTGGGCCAGTCCGCAGGCCGCGCACTGGTCCATTCGTAGCGGATGGCCGGATTCGGTGTCGGCGATCGGAGCGTCACGTGGCGGAAAGTGGTCCGCAGCAGGGACCGACCCCAGGTCGAGTACGGGAGTGAGCGCGGTCTTCGCGCAGCCGCGGCATCGGCGGGTCATGGCAGGATGTCCTGGTGCGTATCGAGCGGACCGAATTGGCCGACGTGGTGGTACTCGTTCCCGAACCGTTCCGGGACGAGCGTGGACTGTTCACCCGCACGTTCGACGCGGGCGAGTTCGACGCCCATCTCGGGGTGCCGGGCGCGGCGGCGACCTTCGTGCAGGATTCGCAGTCGCGGTCGGTGCGCGGGGTGATCCGTGGCATGCACGGTCGCGGCGGGCGCGGTGAGGCCAAGCTGGTGCGGTGCGCGCACGGCGCCGTCCACGACGTGCTCGTCGACATTCGTCCCGGTTCGCCGACTTTCGGTGCGCGTCAAGCGTTTCGGCTCGACGACGAGCAGTTCCACCACCTGTACGTGCCGCCGGGATTCCTGCACGGATTCCAGGCACTCACCGAGATCGCCGACGTCTGCTATCGCATCGACCGACCGCACGATCCCGCCGAGGACCTCGGGGTCGCCTACGACGACCCCGAGCTGGCCATCGACTGGCCGCTGCCCGTCGGCCCGGTCTCCGCGCGCGACGCGCGGGCCGGGAGCTGGCCTGCGCTGCTGGCTACGCTGACGCCGACGCACTGATCCGGCGCAGCTGTGCATCGAGCACCCCGGAGTCGCACAGGCCCTGCAGATGCGGCAGCCGGGTGAATCGCCGGAAGAACGCGTCCGAGGTGAGCCCGCGCGCGGTGTACTCGGTGAACAGCTCGGCCGCACCCGCGGGCACCGTCCACTGTGCGTCGAAGCCGAGAACCTCACGCGCGTAGGAGAAATCGACCCGGTAGGACCGTGGGTCCGCGCCGCTCTCGCCGGTGATCAGCAGACGCGAGCCCGGTACCGCGTCGACCACCGAGGCGGCGATCTCGGCGACGGTCAGATTGTTGACCTCGGTGCCGATATTGAACGCCCGGCACGAGACATCGGCGGCGGGGGCGGTGAGGCAGGTGGCGAACGCGGCGGCGATGTCCGCGGCGTGGACCAGAGGGCGCCACGGGGTGCCGTCGGAGAGCACCTTCACCTCGCCGGTGAGCACCGCGTAGCCGACCAGATTGTTGAGCACGATATCGGCCCGCAGTCGCGGCGAGAACCCGAAAGCCGTGGCGTTGCGCAGGAACACCGGGACGAAATCGTCGTCGGCGAGGGCGGCCACATCGTCTTCGACGCGGACCTTGCTCTCGGCGTACGGGGTGATGGGCCGCAGCGGGGCGTCCTCGGTGACGAGTTCGGCACCGGCGGCGCCGTAGACCGAGCAGGTCGAGGCGTAGAGGAACCGCGAGACCCCGGCCTCTTTGGCGAGGCGGGCCAGACGCACCGACGCGTGATGGTTGATGTCGTAGGTGATCTCCGGCGCGAGGGCGCCGAGGGGATCGTTCGACAACGCGGCAAGATGGATCACCGCGTCGAAACCGCGCAGCTGTTCGACGGTCACCTCGCGCAGGTCCACCGCCGAACCCTCGGGGTCACCGGCGAATTCGCCGAGCACGCAGTCGGCGAAGTAGCCGATGTCCAGGCCGGTGACCTCGTGGCCCGCCGCCCGCAGCACCGGCACCATCACGGTGCCGAGATAGCCCTGGTGCCCGGTGACCAGTACCCGCATGTTCACGTCTGTTCCCATCTGATGATCGCTTTGTCGAGCACGAACGCCTCGGCATACGGTGCGTGGCACTGCACGCCACGCATCCGGGCCAGCCCGAGGAAGGCCTGTTCGTCGAACCAGTCGCGGCCCGTCTGCGACGGATAGTGCTCGTGCAGCAGTCGTGACTTCTGTTGTGCCAGTTCCTGACTCAACGGGTGGTAGAGCGTGGGAGTCGGGGTGTCGGTCTCCCATTTGAGGATTTCGTAGCCCAGGGTCAGGTGATCGCGGAACTCGGTCGGCACCAGTTCGGCGAGCAGGCGATGGTCCTGATGGGCGTCGCCACGATGCGGCGCGAACACCACCTCGGGTTCGCCACCACGACGAAAGTCCGCGAGCGCGTTCTTGATCCGGTCCCAGTGTGCCGGTGCGCGGCCGTCGGGCACATCGAGGACGTGCAGCTGCGGCTCGGTGCCCGAGCAGAACGCGGTCAGCGCCGCGCGCTCCTCGACCTCGCGGCCGGTGCCGCCGCCGGAGAGCACCAGGGCCCGCACCTCGACCTCGGGATCGGCGCCGGTGAGCGCGAGCAGTGTCGCCCCCATCCCGATCGCGATATCGTCGCAGTGCGCGCCGAGCACCGCGATCCGGCGTGGTGGGCGGGTGAACAACCCGATCACGGTCGGTCCCACACCATCCACGGCCGGGTGCCGTTGCGGTAGGCGTCGTCGAGTTCGGCGCGTTCCTTGAAGGTGTCGGCAGGCTTCCAGAAGCCCATGTGCTGATACCCGAAGAGCCTGCCCTGCCCGGCGAGTGCGCCACACGCGTCGGCCACCAGATCGCCGCCCGGCGGCAGGAGATCGAAGATCTCCTGGCTGAGTACGAAGTAGCCGCCGTTCTCCCACAGGGGCATCTGCGCCACCGGCACGATGTCCTTCACCTCGCCCGTGGGGGAGATGTCCACGCAGTGGAACGAGGACTGCGGTGGCACCACCATCATCGACGCGGCCGCGCCCGAGGCGTGGAAGCGTTCGATCATGGTGTCCAGCGGGGCGTCGGTGAGGACGTCGGCGTAGTTGGCCAGGAAGTACTCGTCACCGTCGAGGTGCTCGCGCACGCGGCGCAGTCGTTCCCCGATCGCGGATTCGACGCCGGTGTCGACGAAGGTGATCGACCAGTCGCTGATATCGCTGCCCAGCAGCTCCACTTCACCGTTGCGGATCACGAAGTCGTTGGACGCCGACTCCTGGTAGGTGAGGAAGAAGTTCTTGATGTGTTCGGCGCCGTAGCCCAGACACAGCACGAATTCCTTGTGGCCGTAGTGCGCGTAGTAGCGCATCACGTGCCACAGCAGCGGGCGCGGGCCGACCAGCTGCATCGGCTTGGGGACGACGTCGTCGGATCCGCCGCGCATGCGCATGCCGTATCCGCCGCAGAACAGGACGACCTTCATCGGTTCGTTCACTTTCCTTCGGAGTGTGCGCCGGCCGTGACCGGTTCGCTGATCATGGTGCCGCGATGCAGCACCGGCAGCGGATAGATCAGTTCGCCACCCCACTGGCCGACGTGGCTGAGTTGGGCGGTGATCTCGGTTTCCAGATTCCACGGCAGCACGAGCACCACATCGGGTTCGTCGGCGTCGATGCGCTCGGGCGGATGGATCGGGATGCGGGTGCCGGGGGTGTAGCGGCCGTGCTTGTAGGGATTGCGGTCCACGGTGTACTCGAGCAGGTCGGGCCGGATGCCGCAGTAGTTGAGCAGGGTGTTGCCCTTGCCTGGTGCGCCGTAGCCGACGACCCGCTTGCCCGCCGCGCGGCAGTCGAGCAGGAAACGCAGCAGCTCGTGGCGGACCGATTCCGCACGGGCGCCGAGCGCGGCGTATCCGGCGGGTTCGTGCAGGCCCGCTGCCCGCTCGAGGTCGAGGACCTCGCCGACCCGGGCGGTCGGCTCGGCGACGGCGTCGGGGCGTGCCCACAGCCGGATCGAGCCGCCGTGGGTGTCGAGCAGTTCCACATCGACGACGGTCAGGCCGGCGATCGCCAGCGCGCGCTGCGCGGAGTGGACGGTGTAGTACTGGAAATGTTCGTGATAGATGGTGTCGAACTGGCCGAGCTGGACCAGGTTCAGCGCGTGGTGCACTTCGATGCTGCACCAGCCGTCGTCGCTGAGCAGGGTGCGCAGCGCATGGGTGAACCCGCGCAGGTCGGGCACATGGGCGTAGACATTGTTGGCGACCACCAGATCGGCCGGACCGTGCTCGGCACGGACCCGCGCGGCCGAATCCTGTTCCAGGAAAGCCGTTTCCGTCGGCACGCCTGCCTCGCGGGCGGCGAGACCGACATTGACCGACGGCTCGATGCCCAGGCAGCGGATGCCGCGGGCGACCGCGTGGCGCAACAGGTAGCCGTCGTTGCTGGCCACCTCGACGACGAACGAATCGGGGCCGAGGCCGAGTCGCTCGGCGGTGGTGGTGACGAACTGCTCGGCGTGGCGGACCCAACTGTCGGAGAACGAGGAGAAGTACGCGTACTCGGTGAAGGTGTCCTCGGGGGTGATCAGCGCCGGGATCTGCAACAACAGGCACTCCTCGCACAGCCGCAGGTGCAGCGGATATGTCGCCTCCGGCAGGTCGAGCTCCTCGACGGCAAGAAAGCTCTCGCACGGCGGGGTGGCGCCCAGGTCGAGCACGCTCGTGAGCCGTTCGGAATCACAGAGTCGACATTGCACGTGGAGCCCACACCTTCTTGCACGTTCACCCAAGCTGTCACGGCTCATGCCGGTCATGCCGGAAGTCGGATAGACGGGCACAGACGTTACAGCGAGCCCGCCGGGGCGCCCCGAAACATCCGGGACAGAAATAGATTCGTGGTAATTTTCAGAGTTCGACCAGGTCGCTCCGGCACTGGCAAATTGCTGGCGAGGGCGACCATTCCTCACTCCTCTGTGATGCCGATCACTTGTGAAAGTGGTTTTCCTGCATTCATATCGAAAGGCGATAGCAATTCGGTGATAGCTGTCCGATTGCGCTGTGGCATGGCTAACTTTTGGAACCTGTTGTGGCCCTGAGACTTCGACAAGAATGCCTGGTGGGGCTCTGTAACAATCAGCTGGCGGGTATCGAATCGACGGGAAGTAGGACGGCCTCAACGGCCGCTTTCCGGTCGACGGGGATCGGGAAACGATTCGTCTCCCGAAGGGGAGGTGTGGGTTCATGAGCTACGAGCTCACTGGTAGTGGCGACGTCGATGTTGTCAACGGTGTCCAGGTGCTGCGCCGTACGCAGCGTGAGAGTTGGCAGACCGCGTTGGTCCAGCGGTTGGCCGTGACCGATGTGTTGGCGGTATTCGGCGCGGTCGGGGCCGCGCAGGTGATCCGCTTCGGTGGGCCCGCCGCGCCGCCACTGGCCTGGCCCCTGTCCTACGAGGTCGGTTACTCCGTGGTGTCGCTGGCCTTGGCCGTCGGGTGGCTGGCGCTGCTGCACGGGTACGGCAGTCGTACGCCGCAGGTGGTCGGTACCGGCAGTGAGGAATTCCGCAGGCTGGTGTCGGCGACGATGCGCCTGTTCGGTGTGCTGGCCATCCTGGCGCTGCTGTTCCGGGTGGAGGTCGCGCGCGGCTATCTCGCGATCGCGTTGCCCGCCGGGCTGCTCGCGCTGGTGGTAGGGCGCTTGGCATGGCGGTGGCGGTTGCGTCGGTGGCGCGCACAGGGCCGGTGCCACACCGCCGTGTTGGTGGTCGGTTCGCCGGAGGCCGCGCACGCGATGGCGTCCGCGTTCACCGGCGATCCCGGTTCCGGCTACCGCGTGGTCGGCGTGTGCGTGCCCGCGGGAGCCCTCGGCGCACAGTTCGATACGACCGGCAGCCCGTTGGTGCTCGGGGACGATCGCTCGGTGCTCGAGGCAGTGCGCCGCAGTGGCGCCGATTCGGTGGCGGTGGCCGCGACCGATCATCTCGGACCCGCCGAATTGCGGCGGATGGCCTGGGCCTTGGATCCGCTCGGCGTCGATCTGATCGTGGCGCCCGGTGTCGTCGACATCGCGGGGGTGCGGCTGACCAACCGGATCGTCGCGGGCATGCCGATGCTGCACATCGACCCGCCGCGCTACGGACGAGCGAAATCGAGTCGTAAAGCACTGTTCGACCTGTGTTTCGCCGCGATCGTGTTGGTGTTCATCGCACCGACCCTGGCCGCTATCGCGATCGCCGTGAAGATGACGAGTGCGGGACCGGTGTTCTACCTGTCGGAGCGGATCGGGCGCGACGGTATTCCGTTCCGGATGATCAAGTTCCGCAGCATGCTCGTCGACGCCGACAGCGCGGTGGAGGCGCTCATCGACCGCCACGGTGGAAATCCGTTGTTCTTCAAGGTCAAAGACGATCCGCGGGTGACCTCGGTGGGCCGGTTCCTGCGCAAGTACAGCCTCGACGAATTGCCGCAGTTCTTCAATGTGCTGCGCGGTGACATGAGCGTCGTCGGGCCGCGGCCGCAGGTGCAACGTGAGGTCGACAGCTACGACGGGGAGATGCGAAGGCGGCTGCTGGTGAAACCGGGCGTCACCGGGTTGTGGCAGGTCAGCGGTCGGTCGGATCTGTCGCCCGAGGATTCGGTGCGGCTGGATCTGTCCTATGTCGAGAACTGGTCGATGGTGCTGGATCTGGCGTTGATCGCGCGCACCATCGGGGTGGTCACCCGCGGTGACGGCGCGTACTGAAAAGCGGGGTGGTGAGTCGACTCACCACCCCGCTTCGGTATCGGCCTCACCCCACCGTCAGCGTAGGTCCCGGCGGCGGAAGGCCATGAGCCCCACCAGGATTCCCGCTCCCGCGAGGGCGATCAGGTAAGCGATCGGCACGAGGTCGAACGCCGCGCCCGGCAGCTTGGGCGGGTGGATGAAGGGGACCAGATCGAGAATCCACTGCGGGAAGCTGCCGAGTGAGCCCAGCAGGAAGATCACGATCATCGCGCTCAGTACGCCCCAGGCGAGTGCCGCGTACTTGGGGAGGGCGCCGAACAACAGCATCGCGACGGCGGTGATCACCCAGACCGCGGGAAGCTGTACCGCGACCGCGCCCACGGATTCGCCGACTTTGCCGGGTAGGTCGCCATCGGTGGCGCCCCAGACGATTCCGATGGCCAGGCCCGCCGCCAGCAGGGCCACGGCGGGACCGCCGATCGCGAACAGCAGGTGGCTGGACGCGTAACGCACGCGCCCCACCGCGGCGGCCAGGACCGTCTCGGCGCGGCCCGAGTTCTCCTCCTCGTGCAACCGCAGCACAGCTGACACCGAGTAGGCGGCGGCCGCGGCGGCCAGCATGGTGACGGCGTAGGCGATGAACGACTTCTCCAGATCCGTCGACCCACCCAGCGAGGTGACCACATCCTGCAGGGTGCCGCTGTCGTCGAGCATGCCGCCGATACTGTTCACCGCACCACCGATGAGCAGGCCGTACAGGGCGAAACCGGTCGTCCAGGCGATCAGCGAACCGCGCTGCAATCGCCAGGCCAGACCCACCGGACCCGACAGCGCGGTGCCACCGACGGCCGGTCCGGGGCGCTCGGCCAGTAGGCCCGCGCCGATATCGCGGGTCCGCAGCAGTCGGTAGGCGAGCAGAGTGGCACCGGCGCCGAGAGCGGCCAACGGCACCAGTACCCACCAGCGTTCGTCGGCGAACGGGCGGATCTGCAGGCACCAACCCAGCGGCGAGAACCACGACAGCACACCGTTTCCCGCGTCGCCGACCGCACGCACCGCGAACGCCGCGCCCAAGGCGCCGAGCGCGATGCCACGGGCGAGCCGGGCGCCGGTGCTGACCTGCGCGGCGACAGCGGCCACCGCGCCCCAGACCACACCGGACGCGGCGAGCGCGGCGCCGAAGGCCACCGAGCCCGCGACCGGCAGATCGGTAGCCATCAGTGAAGCGGCGCAAGCGATTCCGGCGACGACCGACGCACCGTAGGTGAGCAGGAGCGCTCCGGTGAGGCCGGCGAACCGGCCGATGCTGGTGGCGCCGACCAGTTCCGCGCGCCCGGTCTCCTCCTCGACCCTGGTGTGGCGGATGACCGTGAGGACCGCGGCGATCGCGATCATCGCGTACATCGCTCCGGCCTTCCAGGTGCCGATGGAACCCAGTGCCGAGCTGAAAACCGGTCCGTACATGGCGACCAGGGCCGGACTCGCCGCCGTGGTCGCCGCGAAGTTGTCGAGCTGTTCACCCGTGGTGTAGATGTCCTTGATCGAGACGATCTGTAGTGCGGGCATCAACCCGATCAGCAGCGACCACAGCGGGGCGACCACCCGGTCGCGGCGCAGATACAGGCGCAGCATCTGACCGGTGCCGGCGAATTCGCCTGCGGTGCGCGAGGTTGCGGTGAAACGGGGGACCGCGGCGGTGGTGGTCATGCCCGCACCTTCTCCGCGGTCTCGGTGTTGTCGACGTGGTAGTGGCGCAGGAACAGATCCTCGAGCGTCGGCGGCGCACTGGTCAGACTGCGCACGCCCGCGTCACCGAGTACCCGGATCAGGGCGCCGAGGTGGTCGGCGTCGACCTGGCAGCGCAGCGTCGAACCGTCTTGTTCGACATCGCCGACGCCGGGCATCGCGCTCAGATCGCCGGGATCGCCGATCAGGTCCGCGGTGATGGCGGTGCGGCTCAGGTGACGAAGTTCGTTGAGCGAACCGGATTCGACGGTTCGGCCGGTCCGGATGATCGTGACCCGGTCACACAGGTGCTCGACCTCGGACAGGATGTGGCTCGACAGCAGTACCGTCGCACCACGGGCCGCGGCCTCGCGCACACAGTCCTGGAAGACCTGTTCCATGAGCGGGTCGAGACCCGAGGTCGGTTCGTCGAGGATCAACAGGTCCGCATTCGCCGAAAAGGCCGACACCAGTGCGACTTTCTGTCGGTTGCCCTTGGAGTAGGCACGCGCCTTCTTGGTCGGGTCCAGCTCGAAGCGTTCGATCAGCTCGCCCCGGCGTGTCCGGTCGAGGCCACCGCGCATGCGGGCGAGTAGATCGATCGTCTCGCCGCCAGACAATGACGGCCACAGGGTGACATCGCCTGGGACGTAAGCGATTCGGCGATGCAGGGCGACCGCATCGGTCCACGGGTCACGGCCGAAGACCGCGGCTCGGCCACCGGTCGCGCGCAGAACGCCGAGCAGGATTCGGATGGTGGTGGACTTGCCTGAGCCGTTGGGGCCGAGAAAACCGTGGATTTCGCCGGTGTCGACGTGGAGGTCGAGTCCGTCGAGCGCGGTGAAGCGGCCGAACGTCTTTCGCAGGTCCGCGACATCGATGACCCGGTCGTCGGTGGGGGAGGGCATCGTCTACTCCTCGAAAAGGGTGTCGAGCATGGTGGAATCGGTGAGCAATCCTTGGGTGTAGAGCTCGAGCGCCGGAAAGGTGATCTCGTCGGACAGCTCACGAATCGCCTTGCGGTAATCGAGTTTTCCTTCGCGCTGCATGCGCATCTGGAGATAGAGGTTCATCGCGCCGACATGGCAGAGCACGATGTAGCGAGCGCGGGCCGCGTGGTCGCGACTCGGCTTGGCCTTGCCCTCGTCGACGGCGGTCTGCATGTACTGCTCCGCGTCGGTGATCATGTGCTCGAGCAATGACTCCGACAGCGGGCCGCCTGCCTGGAAGCTGCGCAGGATGTAGGCCACCAAGGGTGCGTACATCTCGATCTCGGCCATCGCGTCCAAGATCCCCGCGGGACCGGGCGCCTGGATGGCGCGCAGCTTCTCGTCGCGGATGATCTCGAGCACACGATCGTCGCAGACCGCGCGCAGTCCGTCCTTGGACCCGAAGTGATGGTTCACCAGCCCGGGCGAGACCCCGGCTGCGGCGGCGATGGCCCGAACGCCGACGCCGAACCCCTGCTCACCGAACAATTCGATCGCGGCATCGCGAATCCTGGCGGCGGTGGTGAGATCGGCTGAACGCATGTTCAATATGTTAAACGCGTGTTCAATCCGTTGGCAAGACTTTCGCCCGAACCGAGTTTCGGGTCTGGGTGACACCTCGCGCGCGAGCTAATGTCGAAGTCATGGCTACCGGCACATCGACGACGGCAGAACATCTCCGCGCAGCGCTGGACGGACCGTGGCGCGCGGTCAGGGAACAGGCACGCACGCAGCTCGCCGGCGAGGAATTCACCGACAACCCCGAGCTCGACATCCACGCGGCCAGGGCGCGCGTGCTCGACCAGATGCGCGTCATCGCGACCATGGGCTACCCCGAGCGCGGCTTCCGGCCCGAGAACGGCGGCACCGGCGATCCCGGCGGCGCGGTCACCGGGCTGGAGATGCTGGCCTACACCGACCTGTCGCTGTGGGTGAAGTCCGGCGTGCAGTGGGGACTGTTCGGCGGCGCGGTGGAGAACCTGGGCACCGAACGGCATCGTGACTTCATCAAGCGTCTGATCTCGCTCGATCTGCTCGGCTGTTTCGCGATGACCGAGTCCGGGCACGGCAGCGACGTCGCCAACGTGGAGACCACGGCCACCTACGATCCGGCCACCCAGGAGTTCGTCGTCAACACCCCGACGCCGTCGGCGCGCAAGGACTACATCGGCGGCGCCGCGGTCCACGCGCGGATGGCCGCGGTGTTCGCCCAGCTGATCGTCGGCGGCGAGAGCAAGGGCGTGCACTGTCTGCTGGTGCCGATCCGCGACGAACTCGGCGCGGACCTGCCCGGCGTGACCACCTACGACGACGGCCTCAAGGGTGGTCTGCCCGGTGTCGACAACGGCCGGATCGTCTTCGACCAGGTGCGGATCCCGCGCGAGAACCTGCTCAACCGCTACGCCGACGTCTCCCCGGACGGCACCTACGATTCCGAGATCGAGAACCCGAGCCGGCGCTTCTTCACGACCCTCGGCACGCTGGTACGTGGCCGGGTCAGCGTCGGCGGCGCGGCCGCCGCTGGCACGCGGGTGGCACTGAGTATCGCCGTTCGGTACGCGCTGGCGCGCCGCCAGTTCGCCGATCCCGACACCGGCGACGAGACCCTGCTGATGGACTACCGCAGCCATCAACGCAGGCTGCTGCCCCTGGTCGCGAAGTCGTTCGCGCTGGCCTTCGCCCAGAACGACCTCGTTCGGCGGATGGATGAGATCCAGCGCGGGGAGAACACCGAACCGAGCTCACAGCGGGCGCTGGAGAAGCGCGCCGCCGGTCTGAAGGTCGCGCAGACCCGCCACGCCACCCGGGCCATTCAGGAATGTCGCGAAGCCTGCGGCGGTGCGGGATATCTCACCGAGAACCGCCTGGTGACGCTGAAGGCCGACACCGATGTGTTCACCACCTTCGAAGGCGACAATGTCGTCTTGACCCAGCTCGTGGCGAAGGAACTGCTCACGGCCTACTCCGACGAGGTCCGCGACCTCGACGCGCTCGGCTGGGTGCGCTTCGCCGCCACCATGGCCGGTGACGTGGTGCGTAAACGCTCCGGTGTGCGTCAGCTGATCCAGACCCTGCGCGACCGCAACGACGAGACCGTCGACGAGGGCGACCTGTCCAAGCGCGATGTCCAGCTGCAGCTGTTCGCCGACCGCGAGGACTACCTGCTGCGGACCGCCGCGCACCGGCTGCGCGCCCGTGCCACCGACACCGGACCGTTCGAGGCGTTCAATAATGCCCAGGACCACATCCTGGCCGCCGGCGCCGCGCACATCGATCGCCTCGTGCTGGAGGAGTTCGTCGACGGCATCGCCGAGATCGAGGACCCGGACGCGAAAGCCCTCGCCGAAACAGTGTGCGACCTCTATGTGTACGCCTCGCTGGAGGAGAACCTGGCCTGGTACATCATGCACCGATTCATGTCGGTGGAGCGGGCGAAGGCGGTGCGGCGCGGGGTGAACGAACTCGTCGATCGCCTGCGTCCCGACGCGCTGACCCTGGTGGAGGCGATGGGCGTGCCGGAGACGATGCTGCGCGCCGACATGCTGCACGACGCCAGCGTTTTCGATCGCCGTTAGGCGCTGCTTCGGTCCCGTAAGGCCTCGGAGAGCCAGCACAGCCCGATCGCCATCGCAGCCGCTGCCGCCGCCCCACCGAAAACATCGGTGGGGTGGTGGTAGCCCAACTCGGCCATGGCGGGGGTGATCGCGATCAGCGCGAGCACGGTCAGCGCCGCGACCAGGACACGGATTCGGCGGTCGGTCACCAGGCACGCGAAAGTGGTTGCGACAGCGACCATATGGACGGTGTGCCCGCTGGGGTAGGCGAGATGGTCGTCGAGTCGACGATCCCACAGCGGTTTCAGCAACCAGGTGTTGGCCGCCAACGCGATCTCGGGAACCGCCAGCATGGTCACCGCCTGCCACCACTGCCGACGCAGCGCGAACCAGGCGCACGCGGCCAGCAGCAGCGCTACGACGACCGGTGCGTTGCTCGGGGTGACGAGCGCCTGTGCGAGACCTGGGGAGACGGTGTCCTCGGACACCACGGCATCCAGCTCGCCCGCCCCACCGTTCGCGGGGAACGTCAACGGAATCGCGACGGTCAGTGTGGCACCGGCGCCGATCGCGGTGGCCCGGACAACGGTGGTGCTGCGAACACGGTCGATCACGTCACGCGACGACAGCCCCCGCCCCGCCCCGCTCAGGCGGGACCGTAGGTGAGCACTGCCGTGACCACGAACCACAGCACCCACACAATGGCCACGATCATGCCGAGGGCGAGGGTGATCCGCAGGAACGCCCGGCCGAAATCGAGATCGCCGCCGACCCGCGGATACAGCTTCCACGGGCTGTACCACGGCGCCACCATGCCCCGGGACTGCGCTTGGTGTTCGAGCTCGGCCTGTTCCTCGGCGTAGGCCTCCGCGGCCGCCTGGGTGGGCCCGCCGTGCCACAGCGTCACGTCGATCGGACCGAGGAAGCCTTCGTTGAGCAGATCCTGCGGCGCGGGCAGGAACGGCAGGATGCCCAGGCCGCGGAACGCGATGGCGACGTCGTTGGCGGTCCAGAGGTTGTGTTCCTTCTCGGCCAGCAACTCGAAGTACATCTCGAGTCGGTGCGGGTCGTCGGTGACGATCACATCGAAACTCGGGTCGCTCCAGCCCTGGTGCACGTCGATCTGGGCGCCGGGCATCGGCACGATCAGGCCGAGACCGTGCACCGCGCGCTGGCCGAGCCCGCGCGCGGCGAGATAGTCCTGCAGCGCGAAGGTGTGATCACGCGAACGCTCCAGCGGCGTGGACTTCTCCGCACCCGCGAACTGGGCGAGCTCACCGGAGACCATCCACGGACCGTTGAGCGGGATCTCCAGCACGCCGTCCTGCGGGGCGGTGAACGTCTCCGCCTCGATCACCACGCAACTGGTCGGAGTCCAGACCACCGCGTCGAACTGGTGCAGCCGATCCTGATGGAACAGGCTGCAGTTGATCGTGGCGACACCGTGCGGGCTCGACGGGTCCTTCCACGTGCGCAACCAGTCGATCAGCGCCGCCTCGGCATCGCTGCCTGCCGCATTCTGCACGCGCACGAGCATGGAGACCGCCCTTCGTTGGTCGTTGGCGCGGTGCTCGGCACACCTGTACTGCGCCGAGAACCGTTGGCGTACATCGTAGCTGGGTCAATCCTGTTCGGCGGCGATCGTGCCCGCGTCCACCGCGGCGACGAGTTCGGCGTGATCGGCCTCGGTGCGGTCGGCATAGCGCACCGCGAAGGCGGCTACCGATTCCTCGAACCGGTCGTCCTCGTCGTCGTCGGTTTCCAAGTAGCCTGCCAGCGCGCGCGGGTCCAGCGAGCGAGCATGCGCGCGGGCCAGCAACGCACCGGCGAGTCTTCCGTAGTCGTCGAGATCGTCGGCGGACAGGGCCGCCGGGTCGATACTGCCCTTGAGATTGCGGAACTGGCGCACGATGAACGGCAGCGATTCGTCGAGTTCGATGGTCGTCCAGCCGAGCAGGATATCGGTCTCCGACTGCACGGACCGCGCGCCGACCACGATCCGCTCGCCCTCGTGGCGGGGTGCGGTCGGGGGCAGGAACGGGGCGAGTGCGGACGCACGCGCCTGCTTGACCTGCAGCACCACTGCCTCACCATCGTTGCCGTGCAACAGCGCCACATAGCTGTGCAGGCCGACGCTGCCGGTCCCGACGATGCGGAAGGCGACATCGGAGACCGCGAATCGGGCCAGCAGATTGCGCCGGGACTCCCGGATGGTGCTCGCGTAGCTCTCCAGGCCATCGATCACCGCCTCCGACACCTGGGCATCGACCGCGGTCAGCACCGGCGGATCGCTGACGAAACGGTGCTTGCGGATGTCGGTCTCGTGATCGTCGAGGTGCTCGGTCCACTTCGCCACCACTTTGGCGCTGGTGTTCTTGCGAGCCTTCTTGGCGGCCTTCTTGAAGTCGTCGAGCAGGTCCTCGGCCTTGGCGCTGGTCAGGATCGACTCGTCGGCCAACACCGTCCACGACTGCATGAACGGCATGTCGGCCAATTCGGCGACGGTATGGCGGTAGGAGCGGGCTGCATCGCGCGCCGCGCGCAGGCACTCGTCCTCGTCGACACCGCTTTCTCGCCCGGCCAGCACGAGGCTCGCCGCCAGGCGTTCCAGATCCCACTCCCACGGGCCCATGACCGTCTCGTCGAAGTCGTTGATATCCATCACGATCTCGCCACGTTGGGTCCCGTAGAGGCCGAAGTTCGCGGCGTGGGCGTCACCACAGATCTGAGCGGCCAGCCCGCTGTCCGGTCCGGCGGCGAGGTCGGCGGCCATCAGTCCGGCGGCGCCGCGGAAGAAGGTGAACGGTGAGGCGATCATCCGGCCGATCCGCAGCGGAATCAGGCGCTCGATCCGCCCACGATTGCTGATATCGATGAACTCGCGCACCGTCGGCCGCTCTGGGCTCTCCGCGGCGCGGTCACGCTCGGTGACAGGGACCCGTTTCCTGGCAGCTCGACCACGCTCGCGGGCGTCCTCGGCGGAGACGTAGGAGCGCAGATCAATACCACTGTCGGACACGATTGCCCAGGCTAGCCGGTTGCGGCACGGTGAGCAGCGCCACGCTCGATACGCAGCGGAGTTGACGGCGTTTCGGCGTGGCCGGATGGCGCGAGCGGGGGTCGCTGCGGTAAGCATGGGCGTGGCAACCGAATCAGGAACGCCGGGCACGCACGACACCGAATCCGGTGGCGTGTTCAGCGACCGCATCCTGACCGTGCCGAATGCGTTGAGCGTCTTGCGGCTGATCGGCATCCCCGTCTTCCTGTGGCTGATGCTGGTTCGCCACGCCGACGGCTGGGCGTTCGCGTTGTTGATCGCCAGCGGCTTCACCGATTTCCTCGACGGCAAACTCGCCCGGCTGCTCGATCAGTCCTCGCGTCTGGGCGCGTTGCTCGACCCGCTCGTGGACCGGCTGTATCTGGTGACGACTCTGGTCGCGTTCGTCGCGCGAGGGCTGCTCCCGTGGTGGCTCGCGGTGATCTTGATCGCACGTGATCTGGTGCTCACCGCGACCCTTTCGGTGTACAAACGGCGCGAACTGCCCGCGCCGGAGGTGATCTACCTGGGGAAAGCGGCCACTTTCGCGCTGATGTCGGCACTGCCGTGGATGCTGACCGGGGAGATGGACTGGGCGGGGGCGAGTTTCGGGTGGGCCTTCGGGTGGGCACTACTGATCTGGGGTACGGCACTCTATGTCTGGACCGGGGTGCTCTACGCGGGGCTCGCGGTCGCGGTCGCGCGATCGATACCGCCTGTGCCGCACCGTGGCAGCTAGTCGATACTGTTGCGTGCAACATCGACGATGAAAGGACGTCCTGTGACCCGGACCCCTGAGGAACTGCGCTACACCGAAGAGCACGAATGGGTGCGGCGGACCAGCCCCACGGCGGTCCGTGTCGGCATCACCGATTACGCCCAGTCACAGCTGGGTGACGTCGTCTTCGTCCAACTGCCCGACGTCGACAAAGATGTGACCGTCGGTGACAGCATCGCCGAGGTCGAGTCGACCAAGAGCGTGTCCGACATCTACGCTCCGCTCAGCGGCAAAGTCGTTGCGGTGAACGAGGATCTGGTGCAATCACCGGAGACGCTCAACACCGATCCCTACGACGCGGGCTGGTTGTTCGAGCTCGCGTTCGACGACGAGGCAACCCTGGATTCCGCCCTCGGTGAACTGCTGGATGCAGCGGGTTACCAAGGAGTTATCGGGGGCTGACGCAGCCTTCACAGTTCTCCCTGCACGGGCACGCCCCGGCAGGGTACGGTCAAAGCCAAGCGGATACGTCGGGGAATCGACGCCGGGATCTTTTCCTGGCGATGTGATCGCGCCGGTCGTGTCGCCGAATACAGCACCTGCTTGCATGGATAATCAGGTTCGAGGAGGAGAGAAACGGTGAGCGAGAACAGGGACCCGGGTTACGGGGAAACCGCGGCCGAGACGACATCGGTCTTCCGCGCGGACTTCCTCAACGAGGTCGACGCGTCGCGCTCCGCAGAGCCGACCGGCGAACAGCCGGTTCAGGGCGTCGAGGGCCTGCCTGCCGGCGCGGCCCTCCTGGTGGTCAAGCGTGGCCCGAACGCGGGCTCGCGTTTCCTGCTGGATCAGCCGACCACGTCGGCCGGCCGCCATCCTGACAGTGACATCTTTCTCGATGACGTCACTGTCAGCCGTCGGCATGCCGAGTTCCGTCAGGACGACGATTCGTTTCAGGTCGTCGATGTGGGCAGCCTCAACGGCACCTACGTCAACCGGGAGCCGGTGGACTCCTCGGAGCTGCAGAACGGCGACGAGGTCCAGATCGGCAAGTTCCGGCTGGTCTTCCTGACCGGTCCGCGCGCGCAGGCGAACGAGTCGGCGTCGGGCGCGGGGTCGCGATGACCCCAACGGTACTGGTGCCCGCGAAGGGCACAGTGCTGTGACAGGGGCGGCGCAGTGGGCGCGCGGAGGAATGTCGATCGGCTCCGTACTCGACCTGCTGCGACCAGATTTTCCTGACATCACCATCTCCAAGATCCGGTTCCTCGAATCCGAGGGCCTGATCCGGCCGGAACGGACACCGTCGGGATACCGGCGGTTCTCGGTTTCCGACTACGAACGGCTGCGCTTCGTACTGACCGCGCAACGCGATCAGTACTTGCCGTTGAAGGTGATCAAGGAGCAGTTGGAAGCGATCGACAGTGGTGCGGCGACGTTGGGCGTGCGTGAAGCGCGCGCCCGCGCGCACTCCCACCACGGTTCCGCGGAGGCCGGGCACGGTATGTCCGGCTCCGCGCGCACCGACGAGGCGATGAGCACGGCGCCACCGCGCCGCCTCGGTATCGTCTCCGGTGAAATCTCGCCCGAGGAACTGCGCGTCGACGTCGCCGTGCGGCTCACCAGGGCCGATCTGCTCGCCAAAGCCGATATCGACGACCGTTTCCTCGATGATCTGCTGCGCGCGGGACTCATCGTCCCCGGCGCCGGTGGATTCTTCGAATCGGATGCGGTGACCCTGGCACACGCGGCCAAAGCCATGGCCGAATTCGGTCTGGAGGCCCGCCACCTGCGCGCCTTCAAGCTGGCCGCCGACCGCGAGGCCGCTCTGATCGCGCAGATCGCCGCGCCCATCGCCAAGAGTCGCGATGCCGACGCGCGCGCACGCGCGGAAGAGACCGTCCGCGAACTCGCGGCACTGTCGCTGAACTTGCACGCCGCACTGGTGAAAGCCGCGGTGCGCACAGCCCTCGGCGGCTGACACACCCGGCCGGGCGATCGGGTATCGCCCGGGCTACACACCGATTTCGGCTCGAACGTCTTCCTTGCGCGCCCCAGAATTCGCCTAGACTCGTTGATACGGCGAGCTGTGCAGCTGTCGTGCCGGCCGGCGGCCGAGTATGGGAGGCAGGACTTACTCATGAGCGAGATGCGTGTCATCGGCATCCGTGTCGAGCAGCCACAGAACCAGCCCGTGCTGCTGCTGCGGGAGGCATCAGGGGAGCGGTATCTGCCGATCTGGATCGGGCAGGCCGAGGCCACCGCGATCGTGCTCGAGCAGGAGGGGGTCACTCCGATCCGTCCGCTCACTCACGATCTGATCAAGATTTTGATCACCGATCTGGGACACACACTCAAGGAAGTGCGGATCGTCGATCTGCAGGAGGGCACCTTCTACGCCGACCTGGTCTTCGACGGCGACCTGCGGGTCTCGGCGCGGCCCTCGGATTCGGTGGCGATCGCCTTGCGCGTGGGGTGCCCGATCTACGCCGAGGAACCGGTCCTCGCCGAGGCGGGACTGGTGATGCCCGACGAACGCGAGGACGAGGTGGAGAAGTTCAAGGAGTTCCTGGAGTCGGTCTCGCCCGACGACTTCAAGGCGACCGACAGTTGATCACGATCTTCTAAACCTGAAGTAGAGGTCCAGGGAATCGCGGCGTTTGGTGCTTGGTGTGACAACACCGCAGGTCCGACAATGGCAGGAGTAACCTCGAAAGTCGGGCAACATCCGTCGTGACTCCGACCCGAGAACGTCGGCAGAAGGAGCGATCAGTGGAAGAACAAACGCAGGATGTCGTACAGCCTGGCTTGTTCCCGGACGACTCGGTTCCGGATGATCTGGTCGGCTACCGGGTGCCGAGCGCCTGCCAGGTCGCCGGTATCACCTACCGTCAGCTCGACTACTGGGCCCGTACCGGGTTGGTCGTGCCGTCGATCCGTGGTGCGGCGGGTTCGGGCAGCCAGCGGCTGTACTCGTTCAAGGACATCCTTGTCCTCAAGATCGTGAAGCGACTGCTGGACGCGGGCATCTCTTTACAGAACATCCGGATCGCCGTCGATCACCTGCGTAGCCGCGGCGTCGGCGATCTCGCCGGGATCACCCTGTTCTCCGACGGAACCTCGGTGTACGAGTGCACCTCGCCCGAGGAGGTAGTCGATTTACTGCAGGGCGGACAGGGCGTCTTCGGTATCGCCGTCGGTGGCGCCATGCGGGAGCTGACCGGCGCGATCGCGGACTTCCCGGCAGAACGAGCCACCGCCATCACCGACCGCCCCGAAGACGAACTGTCTTTTCGGCGCAAGGTGAGGGAGAACCGCAAGACAGGTTAGTGACCAGTACTACACCCCCGGCGTGCCCCTGGTGGCGCGACCGGGGGTTTGCTGCATCTAGAATCAGTGGTGCGTCGCCGCCGTGCGGGAGAGTCCTCGGTTCGCGAGAATCGGGGCGCCGAAGGAGCAGCACCTCCCCGTCAATCTCTCAGGCAACAGGGACCGCACGGTGATTCGACGCCTCTGGAAAGCGGTGGCATCCGGCTGCCCGCCCACGGGGAAAGGGGCACGGTCACCGATCTTCGGGGCCGGGTTACCGAATCTCTCAGGCGCACAGACAGAGGGGGAGGGCTGGTACCCGTCGACCACGAGGTCGACCCGCCCGACCTGGAGCTGCCCGTGACCCGTTCGTTCGCCGACCGCCACATCGGACCCGATTCCGACGAACTCGCCAGGATCCTCGCGACCATCGGCGTCGAGTCCGTCGACGCACTCGCGACCACGGCGCTGCCCGCCACGATCCTCGACGAATCCGGCCTCGGCGCGCTGCCCGCGCCCGCCTCCGAGCACGAGGTGCTCGACGAACTGGCCGCGCTGGCGGCGGCGAACACGGTCGCCACCTCGATGATCGGTCTCGGCTACTACGACACCCTCACCCCGCCGGTGCTGGTGCGCAATCTGCTCGAGAACCCCGCCTGGTACACCGCCTACACCCCGTACCAGCCCGAGATCAGCCAGGGCAGGCTCGAGGCGCTTCTCAACTTCCAGACCATGGTGTCGGATCTGACCGGCATGGACGTCGCGAACGCCTCCATGCTCGACGAGGCCACCGCCGCGGCCGAGGCGATGACGCTGCTGCGCCGCGCGGGCAAGTCGAAGTCGAACCGGCTGCTCGTCGACGCCGATCTGTTCCCGCAGACCAAGACCATCATCGGTACCAGGGCCGAGCCGCTCGGCATCGAGATCGTCGAGGCCGACCTGTCGACCGGGCAGCTGCCCGAGGGCGAGTTCTTCGGCGTGATCGTGCAGACGCCGGGTGCGTCGGGCCGCATCGTCGACTGGACGTCGCTGTTCGCCGCCGCCCACGAGCGCGGCGCACTGGTGGCAGCGGGCGCCGATCTGCTCGCCATGACGCTGACCACCCCGCCCGGTGAACAGGGCGCCGATGTCTGCTTCGGCACCACCCAGCGTTTCGGTGTGCCGATGGGCTTCGGTGGCCCGCACGCCGGTTACCTGGCCGTGCGCACCGCTTTCGCCCGCCAGTTGCCCGGCCGCCTGGTCGGGGTGTCCGTCGATGCCGACGGCGCGCTCGCCTACCGGCTGGCGCTGCAGACTCGTGAGCAGCACATCCGCCGGGAGAAGGCCACCTCCAACATCTGTACCGCCCAGGTGCTGCTGGCCATCGTCGCCGCGATGTACGCGAGCTACCACGGTGCCAACGGTCTGCGCGCCATCGCGCGCCGGGTGCACGAGCACGCCGCCGCCGTCGCGACCGGTCTCGGTGGGGCGCTGGTGCACGGCGCCTTCTTCGATACCGTGCTCGCCCAGGTGCCCGGCGGTGCGGAAGCCGTTGTCGCCAAGGCGAAGTCGAAGGGCATCAACCTGCGCCTCGTCGATGCCGACCATGTCGCCATCGCCTGCGACGAGGCCACCACCGACGCGCACGTCGCCGCCGTCGTCGAATCCTTCGGCACCGCACTGACTCCCGACGCGGGCACGGGCACCGAGCTCACCGCGATCGAGACGCGCACCTCGGATTACCTGACCCACCCGGCGTTCACCCGCCACCACACCGAGACCGCCATGCTGCGCTACCTGCGCGCGCTCTCGGACAAGGACATCGCCTTGGACCGCAGCATGATTCCGCTCGGTTCGTGCACCATGAAGCTCAACGCGACCGCGGAGATGGAGCCCATCACCTGGCCCGGCTTCGCTCGCCTGCACCCGTTCGCGCCGCTCGAGGATTCCCTGGGCATCCGCAAGCTGGTCGCCGACCTCGAGCAGTGGCTGGCCGAGATCACCGGCTACGACGCGGTGAGCCTGCAGCCCAACGCCGGTAGCCAGGGCGAGTACGCGGGCCTGCTCGCGATTCGCCGCTACCACCTCGATCGCGGCGACGACCACCGCGACACCTGCCTCATCCCGTCGAGCGCGCACGGCACCAACGCGGCCTCGGCGGCTATGGTCGGCATGCGCGTCGAGGTGGTGAAGTGCCGCGCGAACGGTGACGTCGATCTCGACGATCTGCGCGCCAAGATCGCCGACCACGCCGACCGGCTGGCCTGCATCATGATCACCTACCCGTCCACCCACGGCGTCTACGAGCACGAGGTCGCCGAGTTGTGCGCGCTCGTGCACGACGCGGGCGGCCAGGTGTACGTCGACGGCGCGAACCTCAATGCCCTTGTCGGCCTTGCCCGCCCGGGCCGGTTCGGCGGCGACGTGAGCCACCTGAACCTGCACAAGACCTTCTGCATCCCGCACGGCGGCGGCGGTCCCGGCGTCGGCCCGGTCGCGGTGGGTGCGCACTTGGCGCAGTACCTTCCCGGTGACCCGCTCGAAGCCGGTTCGCACGCGGTGTCGGCGGCCAACTACGGCTCCGCCTCGATCCTGCCGATCACCTGGGCCTACATCCGGATGATGGGCGCCGAGGGCCTGCGTGCGGCGACCCTGACCGCGATCGCGTCGGCCAACTACATCGCCCGCCGCCTCGACGCCTACTTCCCGGTGCTCTACACCGGCGAGAACGGTATGGTCGCCCACGAGTGCATCCTCGATCTGCGCGAGATCACCAAGCAGACCGGCGTCACCGTCGACGACGTGGCGAAGCGGCTGGCCGACTACGGTTTCCACGCGCCGACGATGAGTTTCCCGGTCGCGGGCACCTTGATGGTGGAACCCACCGAGAGCGAGAACCTCGAAGAGATCGACGAGTTCATCGCCGCCATGATCGCCATTCGTGGCGAGATCGACCAGGTGGGCGCCGGCGTGTGGCCGGTGACCGACAACCCGCTGCGCGGCGCGCCCCATACCGCGGCCAGCCTGGTCGCCGAGTGGGACCATCCCTACAGCCGTGAGACCGCGGTGTATCCGCGTGGAATCGGCCATGCCCGCCCGAAGGTGTGGCCGTCTGTGCGGCGCATCGACGGTGCGTTCGGTGACCGCAATCTGGTGTGTTCGTGCCCGCCGCTGGACGCGTACGAAGACTGACCTGTCCCTGACAACGGGCCCCGCCGATCCAGTCGGCGGGGCCCGTTGTCGTTGGTGTGGGTTTTTGCGGGCCATGCGAGATTGCAGTCGCGGCAGAGTTGCCGAAAGTGAATTCTCATCGGCCGAACTCTCGGCGTGTTACATACTGGGTGCCTTGTTTCCGACTCTTCCGGGAATGTCCAGTATGTCTCGGGGCGCAAAATAGACTTGTCAATAAGTCAAGCCCCGAATAATGGTGGGAATTGAATCGATATATCTCCACACGGCACGCGCGACATCTGTATATTCGCCTTCGAATCGGGCCGCTGGAGCGCTCCCGGGGATTACATGACGTGTCTAATGCCGGTACGGCAGACACCGCAGATATCCGGTCGGTTGATCAGTTCGAGTGAGATATTTGCGGAAATTGCCTATTACGCTGGGAGAGTGCACCATGGTGAACGTGGATGCCATCAGCATCCACTGTGGTACTTCGCTGCTGTACGCGATAGATCGACAGCTATAGGGCATCTACCTGGGATGTTGACGGAATATTAGTTTCGCGTGGAATGTCTGGATCGACTGTCGACCTGGATTGAATTGTTACTAGGGTGTTCCCTGAAAAACATATGCCAGATGTTTGCTGCCAGGCTAATGTCGGTATCAGGTTTCGGATCGGAATCGTCTGGGTAGCGCACGCGCGGGACGTTGGATCGGTGGCCATCGGATCCCTCTCGGTCCTGAGAACGGCGAGGGGAAACGGATGGTTGCTCGGCAGTAATGGACCCGCATTCGGCGGTTGTGGTACACGTGAATATGCGGGGTAGGAAAGCGCACGGATTTCCGTACTTGGAGTTTCGTGTTGGGTCTATAGCCATGCGAGGGGTCGGGTAATTATGGAGTCTGTCGAAAGCTGTGCCGGTAATCGGGATCTGATTCCGCTTTCCTCCGCGCAAACTGGCATGTGGTTCGCGGACGGCGCGCATAGTGGACCGGCGACCAATATCGCCCAGTACGTGGAGATCGAGGGGCCCCTCGAAGTGGCCCTGTTCAACAGGGCAGTGCACGAGGCGTGCGAAGAGACCGAGTCGCTCATGGTGCGGGTGGTCGAGGTGGAAGGGCGTCCCTACCAGGTCGTCGACCGCGGCATCACGTTCAACGAACTCGTACTCGATCTCGGCACGCACGGCGATCCGATGTCAGCGGCGCTGGAATGGATGCGCAACGACTACACCCGACCGGTCGACCTCACCCAGCACCAACTCGCGATCACTCGACTGATCAGAATCAGCGACGACCTGCACCTGTGGTACGCGCGTGCGCACCATCTCGTCATCGACGGGTACGGCGCGTTCAACGTGTTGAGCAGGGTCGCCGAGCACTACAACGCGATGTTGGAAGGCAGGCCGCCGGCGCGGCTGATGGCGGTTCCCCTGCGTGACATCGCCGCGGAGGAGCAGGCCTATCGGGCGGGTTCACGGTTCGAGGCCGATCGTCGGTACTGGCTGGACAAGGTCGCCGATCTGCCCGCGCCGACCGGGTTGTCCGGTCGTTCGGCGCGCGCGGGAACAGTGGACGAGGTTGCCGCACGCGAACTTCCGGCCGAGCTGTGGACGCTGCTCGATCGCCGCTCGGCCGAGCTCGACGCGTCGGCCGCGCAGGTCGTCGTCGCGGCGTTCGCGGCCTTCTTCACGCGGATGACCGGTGCCGACGAGGTGGTGCTCTCTGTCCCGATGAGCGCCAGGGTCACCGTGAAGCTGCGCAATGCCGCGGCGATGCTGGCCAATATGGTGCCGATCCGCTTCGCGATCGACGACGCGACCACCGTGGCGCAGTTGGTCAAGGCCTCGATCGCCGAGCTGATCTCCGCGTTGCGCCATCAGCGTTACCGCTTCGAGGACCTGCGCCGCGAATCGCCCGCGATCGACAACTCCGCCAACACTTTCGGGCCCGTCCTCAACATCTTGTTCTTCGACTCCGAGATCCGCCTCGGCGACGCCGTCGGTCGCTACCACGCGCTCACCTCGGGCGCGCTCGAAGACCTTCAGATCAACCTCTACCGGACCGGGCCGGACGCACCGCTGCTCATCGAGCTGCACGGCAACGGCAATCTCTACAGCAAGCGCGATATCGACGCCCACGCCGATTTCTTCATCGAATTCCTGCGCCGCTTCATCGAGGCCGACTCCGACAAGCGCGTGGTGGAACTACCGCTGGTGTCGTCCGCGCAGGAGGACGCGATCGTCGACGGGTCGGCCGGTGTCGAGGGCGTCGCCACTGCTGAGACATTGGTGGATTCGCTGGCGCGACAGGCCGATTCGACCCCGCTCGCGGCGGCGGTCACCGCCGACGGCGAGACGATCACCTATCGCGACCTCGATGAGCGTTCCACTCGGCTCGCCCGGCGTTTGATCGCCCGCGGCGCCGGTCCGGGTGCACTGGTCGCCCTCGCCCTGCCGCGCGGTACCCGGCTGATCGTCGCGATGCTCGCGGTCCTGAAATCCGGTGCCGCGTATCTGCCCTTGGACCTCGGTCATCCCTCCGAACGTCTGGAATACATTGTCGGTCAGGCTGATCCCACGGTTGTCATCGTCGAGGACTCCGCGCTGGCTGTGGGCGGTGATCGGCTGGTTCTCGAGCCCGGCGACGACCTCGACGGTGCCGCTGATCGGATCACCGATGAGGACCGCACCGCACCACTGCGACCCGACGACGCCGCGTACGTCATCTTCACCTCCGGCTCCACGGGTCGACCCAAGGGTGTGGTGATCAGCCACCGTTCGGCTGTCACCTACCTGGCGAATGCGTGTGCCGCTCTCGATATTCGGGCCGACGACGTGTGGACATGGCTGCATTCGGTGGCCTTCGACTACTCGATCTGGGAGGTCTTCGGACCGCTGGTCACCGGCGGTCGTGTGGTGGTCGTCGATACGCTGACAGCGCGCGCCCCGGATGACCTGGTGCGGCTGACCGCCCGTGAAGGCGTCACCGTGTTCAGCCAAACTCCCTCGGCGTTCTATCAATTCGCCGCGGCTCGCCGACGGCACCTCGCAGCCGAGACACCCGATGGGGAGCTGGCACTGCGGGTGGTCGTGCTGTCCGGTGAGGGTCTGGACCCGGCGGCGTTGGCGCCCTGGTACCAGGACAACCCGGCCGGACCGGTCCTGGTCAACAGCTACGGCATCACCGAGACCACCGTGTTCGTCACCCGCACCGAGATGAGTGCCGACCTGGCCGTACCCGGCGCACCCAGCGTGATCGGCACGGCCCTGCCCGGCCTGCGCACCTATGTGCTCGATCGACGCCTGCGGCCTACGCCGGTGGGCGCATGGGGTGAGATCTACGTAGCGGGAACGCAATTGGCCCGCGGCTACCTCGGTCAGCCCGCACTGAGCGCGGGCCGGTTCGTCGCCGACCCGTGGGGTGCGCCGGGGGAGCGGATGTACCGAAGTGGCGATGTTGCCCGCCGCGATCACGACGGCGAGCTCGAATACCGTGGCCGCGCGGATCAGCAGGTGCAGCTGCGCGGGTTCCGCATCGAACTCGACGAGGTCCGTGCCGCGCTGCTGGCTCATCCGGCGGTGGCTTCGGCCGCCGTGGTGGTGCATCGCGCCGATACCGACGCGGCACGTCTGGTGGGTTATGTCGTGGCGACCGGTACCGGCTGTGATGTCGATGCCGTTGTCGCACAAGTGGGTTCGTTGCTGCCGGACTACATGATCCCGAATGTCGTCATGGTCGTGGACGAACTGCCGTTGACGGTCAACGGCAAGCTCGACCTGCGCGCACTGCCCGAACCGGCAGCGGCGGCCACGGCGAGCTATGTCGCGCCGCGGACCGAGGCCGAAGAGACTGTCGCGCAGGTCTTCGCCGAGGTGCTCGGTGTGGAACGGATCGGCGCGTTCGACAGCTTCTTCGAGGTGGGCGGCAACTCGCTCACCGCGGCGGGCGCCGTCGTGGGGGTCGCCGATGCCACCGAATGCGAACTGTCGGTGCGTGATCTGTTCGCCCATCCGACGGTGGCCGGGTTCGCCGAGTACGTCGGCCGGGCGCGGCGCCGGGTGCGGTCCGCCCTGGTACCGATCGCGCGGGACGGACTGTTGGCGCTGGCTCCCGCACAGCACCGGATGTGGTTGATCAACCGCGTCGACCCGGAGTCCGCCGCCTACAACATTCCCCTGGTCCTGCGTTTGTCCGGCCGACTCGACTCCGCCGCCTTGCGCGCGGCGCTGGGCGACGTTCTCGATCGCCACGAGTCGCTGCGGACCCGCTACCCCGCCCACGACGGCCACGGCACACAGGAGATCCTGTCGACCGAGGCGACTCTGACCGAATTCTCCTGCGTCCCGGAACACGTCGAGGAACAGCGGCTCGCCGACCGGCTTCGCGAGCTGACCGCCGACGGCTTCGATGTCTGCGCTCGACCACCACTGCGCGCGGTCCTACTCACGACCGGGCACGACAGTCACGTGCTGGTCCTCGTCCTGCATCACATCTGCTGTGACGGTGCGTCGCTGGCGCCCCTGGCCGTCGACTTCGCCACCGCCTACGCTGCCCGGTCGCAGCAGATCGCTCCGGACCAGCTGCCCCCGAGGGTGCAGTACGCCGACTACGCGGACTGGCACCGTCGCCTGCTCGGCGACGAAACCGATCCGGACTCGCTCGCCGCGGACCAATTGCAGTACTGGACAACTCAATTGGCCGATGCGCCCGTGGTGCTCGAGCTGCCGTCGGACCGGCCGCGGCCTGATCGCCGTTCGATGCGCGGCGGGGTCGTCGCCACCACGCTTCCCGCACGGACCTATGCCGACATCGAGCGACTCGCCCGCGCCGCGGACCTCACTCCGTTCATGGTCGTCCATGCCGCACTCGCCGTCCTGCTGGCTCGGCTGTCGGGCACCGGCGACATCGTCATCGGCGCCCCGCTGGCCGGTCGCGGCGAGCCGGACCTCGCGCCGCTGGTGGGAATGTTCGTCAACACCGTGGCGCTGCGCACGCCGGTCCGCGGCGACGAATCGTTCGCCGGCTTCCTCGAACGCGTCAAGGACATCGACATCGACGCCTTCGCCCACGGCGACCTGCCGTACGACCGGGTCGTGGAAGAGCTCGATCCGCGCCGCTCGGCGGCCTATGCGCCCGTGTGTCAGGTGTATCTGTCCTTCGACAACACCGAACTGCCCCGCCTGACCCTGCCGGGCCTCACGGTGGACGTCCTCGATCCGGGCGCCGAACCCGCGAAGGTCGACCTCGTCGTCACCATCGACGCGAACGCCGCGGATACCGGCGACGTCGCGCTGCGCATCAACTACGCGACCGATCTGTTCGACCCAGCCACCGTCGAGCAGATGGCCGCACGGCTGCGCCGCATTCTCGACGCGGTGGTCGCGAACCCCTCCGTGCCGGTCGGCGATGTGGCGCTGCTGTCCACCGCCGAACGTGCCGCGCTGCAACCTGTTCGGGGTGCGGACGCGGTACCCGGCGTAGCCCTGGCGGATCTGCTGGCTCGCGGCGCCACGATCTCGCCGGACGGTCCGGCAATCGTCTCCGGCACCGAACAGATGGACTTCACGGAGCTGGACGGGCTGTCGAACCGGTTCGCCCGCCGGCTGCTCGACGAAGGCGCCCGACCCGGCGAGGTGGTGGCGATGGTCCTGCCGCGCTCGCTCGATTTCGTGGTGGCGGTGTGGGCCGTCGCCAAAACGGGCGCGGCCCTGGTACTGATCGACCCGCGCAATCCGCAGGATCGGATCCGCTCGATGCTCGCTGACAGCGCGCCCAGGGTGGTTTTGACCAGCGCCGAGGTCGAGGGCGCTGCGCCCGAGGGGCCGTGGGCGTTGCTGGTGGTGGCCGATCCCGTCTCGCGCGCCGTCACCACCGGGTACTCCTCGGCGCCGGTAACCGATATCGATCGAGGCAGGCCGGTGCACCCCGGCGACGTGGCGTACGTGATCTACACCTCCGGCACGACCGGTGTTCCGAAGGGCGTCGAGGTCACCAACCAGGGGCTGGCGAACTTCGCCGCCGAACAGCAGGACCGCTATGACGTCGAGCCCACCGTGCGGGTCCTGCAGGCCGCGGGTCCGGGGTTCGACGCGGTGATGCTCGAGATTCTGCTCGCCCACCCCGGTGGCGCCGCACTGATCGTGTCCCCGCCCGAGATCTACGCGGGCGCGGAACTGGCGGAACTCATTCGGGCACAAGGGGTTACCCATGCCTTCCTGACGCCGACCGTCCTCGGCTCGATGTCACCGCAGAACCTGGAGTGCCTGCGGGTGCTGGTCTCCGGTGGCGAAGCCTTGACGGCCGATCTCGCCGCGACCTGGGCGCCGGGGCGTCGGCTGTTCAACGGCTACGGTCCCACCGAAACGACGATCATGGTCGCGATCAGCGACCCGATCTCCCCGCAGGGTCCGATCACCATCGGCGGACCTATTCGCGGCATCTCGGCGCAGGTCCTCGACGCCCGGATGCAGCCGGTGCCGGTCGGTACGGCGGGCGAACTCTACATCGGTGGCGTGCAATTGGCGCGCGGCTACCTCGGTCGGCCCACGGTGACAGCTGCCAGTTTCGTCGCCGACCCCCGCGGTGCGGGTACCCGGATGTACCGCACAGGCGATCTGGTCCGGTGGACCTCGGAGCAGACCCTGCAATACCTGGGCCGCGCCGACCATCAGGTGAAGATCCGCGGGCAGCGCACCGAACTGGGGGAGATCGAAGCGGTACTCGCGCAGGACCCCTCGGTGACCCACGCCGTCGTGGTGATCCACGCCAGCACAGGTGCCGACCGACTCGTCGGCTATCTGGTCGGCGCGGGCATCGACGCGGAGCAGGTACGCGCGACCGCGCGCGACCGACTTCCCGCGCACATGGTGCCCGATGTGTGCATGGTGCTCGACCGGTTCCCGCTGACCGCGAGCGGTAAGCTCGATCGTGCGGTGCTGCCGGAGCCGGTGTTCCCGCACACGGCTGCCGACATCGCGCCGCGCACACCCGCCGAACAACTCGTCGCCGATGTCTACCGCGAGGTGCTCGGCGCGACGCGGGTGAGCGCGCTCGACAACTTCTTCGACCTGGGCGGCAACTCGCTCACCGCGACCAAGGTCGCGGCGCGCCTGTCCGACGCGTTCGGCACCGACGTCGCGGTGCGAGCGCTGTTCGAGACGCCCACCGTCGACGCGCTCGCCCGCGAGCTGGCTTCGGTCGGCCCGCAGGCCGGTCCGGGTACGGGCCACCGCCGTCTGGTGCCCCAGCAGCGGCCGGATCGGATTCCGCTCTCGCCCGCGCAGGCCCGGATGTGGTTCCTCAACCAGTTCGACACCTCGGCGGCGGTCTACAACGTGCCGGTTGTCGTGCGGATCTCCGGACGACTCGATGTCGACGCGCTCCGGTCGGCTCTCGCCGATGTGATCGACAGGCACGAGACGCTGCGCACCCGATACCCCGACAGCGACAGCGGACCGTGGCAGGAAATCCTGGCACCGCACTCGGAACCGCGGCTCACGTGCGTCGAGGTCACCGAGGCCGAGATCGACGACCGGATCGCACGCGAGACCGCCCTCGGATTCGACGTGAGCACGGAGGTGCCGTTCCGGGTCGCCTTGCTACGCACCGCGGCCGAGGAGTGGACGGTGGTGCTCACCGTGCACCACATCGCCATCGACGGTTCCTCGCTCGCGCCGCTGGCCGCCGACCTGGCCGTGGCCTACCGGGCCCGGATGGCAGGCGAGACACCGGCTTTGACGCCGCTGCCGGTCCAGTACGCCGATTACACGCTGTGGCAACGGCGAAACCTCGGCACTCAGGACGACCCGGCGAGCGTGACCGCCGACCAGATCCGGTACTGGGTCGCGGCGCTGGCCGACCTGCCGCAGATGCTCGATCTGCCGACCGACCGCCCCCGTCCCGCGCGACAGTCCTACCGTGGCGCGACCATGTCGGCCACGATTCCCGCCGACCTGCATCGCGACATCATCGCCCTCGCACGTCTCCACGACTCGACACTGTTCATGGTGACCCATGCGGCATTCGCGGTCCTGCTGGCACGGCTGTCGGGCACCCAGGACATCGCGGTCGGCACCCCGGTCGCCGGGCGCGGCGAACCCGCCCTCGACCCGCTGATCGGCATGTTCGTCAACACGCTGGTGTTGCGCGTGCGGGTAGATCCCGCGGCGCCGTTCACCCAGGTGCTCGACCGCGCCCGCGAATGCGATCTCGGCGCGTTCGACAACGCGGGCATCCCGTTCGAACAACTGGTGGAGGTCCTCAATCCGCCGCGTAGCACCGCGCACGAGCCGTTGACCCAGGTCGGCTTCTCGTTCCAGAACATCGACATCCCGACGCTGCAACTCGGCGGCCTCACGGTGGCCGCTGATCTCGTCGAACCGGGTGTCGCCAAGTACGACCTGCACCTGACCCTGGTCGACACGATCGACTCGAACGGTGCCCCCGGCGACATGCAGGTCGAATTCGGTTATGCGACCGATCTTTTCGACGAATCCACGATCGCGCCGATCTTCGAGCGGTTCCTCGCGATCCTGCGCGGTGTCGTCGCCGATCCCGGCATGCCCGTGGGCGACCTGCCGCTGCTCAGCCCGCGTGAACTCGACGAACTGTCGCTGCGGGAATCCGGTCCGGACGCTCCCACGGACGGCTCGACGATCGCGGACCTGTTCGCGAAACAGGTCGCGGCGACACCGGAACGCACGGCGGTCATCGACAGCGACGACGTGTTCACCTACGCGGCGTTCGGCGCCGAGGTGAACGCGCTGGCACGAGTGCTGATCGGCCACGGTATCGGGCCGGGAAGTCTGGTGGCCGTGGCAATGCGCCGTTCGGTCGATCTGCTCACCACGCTCTACGCCATCCACGCGACCGGCGCCGCCTACCTCCCGCTGGATCCGGACCACCCCGTCGACCGGCTGCGCACCGTGCTCACCGCCGCACGACCTGACGGTGTGCTGATCCGTGACGACATCGACCTGCCGACGCGGGCGCCGGTCTGGCGGCTGTCGGACCTCAGCCCGGCCGCGACCGATACCGCGCCGGTCACCGATGCCGATCGGATCAGGCCACTGCGCCCGAACGATCTGGCCTATGTCATCTTCACCTCCGGGTCGACCGGCGTTCCGAAGGGTGTCGCGCTCACCCACGAGGCGGTCGTCAACCAACTCCGTTGGCTCACAGCGCATTACCGAATCGGCGCCGACGACGTGCTGCTCCTGCGCACCCCCGCCACTTTCGACCTGTCGGTGTGGGAGTTGTTCACCGCCCCCACCTCCGGCGCCGCGTTGGTCGTCGCCGGGCGCGAGGATCACACCGACCCCGCTGCCGTAGCCGGGCTGATCGCCCGTCACGGCGTGACCGTGGTCGATTTCGTGCCCTCGCTGCTGTCGGCGTTCCTCGACCTCGCGAGCCCCGACGACCTCGCCACGATCCGCCAAGTGCTGTGCATCGGTGAGGCTTTGGACTCCGAGACCGTTGCCCGGTTCCGCGAGGTCAGCCAGGCGCGCATCGACAACCTGTACGGCCCGACGGAAGCGGCCGTCAGCGTCACCGCCTATGAAATCGGCGAGCTCGACGGACCCGTCGTGGCGATCGGCACGCCCGAAGCGAATGTCGTCGCGCACGTCCTCGACGCCCGACTGCGCCCCGTGCCCTCCGGCGTCACCGGTGAGCTCTATCTCGGTGGCATCCAACTCGCCCGCGGCTATCACGACCGCGCGGACCTCACAGCCGCAGCCTTCGTGGCCGACCCGTTCGGCTCGGTACCGGGTGCTCGTCTCTATCGCACCGGCGACCTGGTCCGCTGGGACACGACTGGCCGGCTGCGCTACGTCGGCCGCCGCGATTCCCAGGTGAAGATTCGCGGCCTGCGCGTCGAACTCGGCGATATCGAAGCCGCGTTCCGCGCACACGACCAGATCGGCGCCGCGATCGTTCGAGTCCATCAGGTCGCCGACGGGCAGGTGCTGGTGGCCTACACGGTGAGCGAGGAGGCGATCGACCCCGACTCGCTGCGGACGTATCTGCTGGGACGCCTGCCCGCGTATATGGTGCCCGCCCAAGTGATTCGGATCGACGCGGTGCCGCTCACGCCCAACGGCAAGATCGACTACCGCGCCCTCCCCGCTCCGGACACCCGCGTCGGCTCGACCCGGTACCGGGCTCCCAGCGGGATCGTCGAGGAAACGATCGCCGGTGTGATCGGTGAACTGGTGCAGACACCGTGGATCGGCGCCGACGAGAATTTCTTCACCCTCGGTGGCAATTCGCTGTTGGCGACCCGAGTGCTCAGCCGCATCGGCGAAGTCCTCGGCGTGACGATTCCCGTGCGCGCCATCTTCGAAGCCCCGACCGTGGCCGAGCTGGCTCGGTGGGTCGAACGTCAGCGCGCGGTCGGTGATGTCGCTGGCCCGGTGGCGGCGGTGCGGCCCGAGCGCATCCCGCTCTCGCCCGCGCAGAGCCGGATGTGGCTGCTCAACCAGTTGGACCCCGAGTCCGCGAGTTACGTGGTGCCACTGTCGATCAGCCTCGACGGTGACCTCGATACCGAGGCCATGCGGGCCGCGCTGCGCGATGTGATCGAACGACACGAGATCCTGCGAACCACCTATCCGGCCCACGACGGCACCCCCGCGCAGGTCGTGCTGAGTGCCGAGGACGTGGTCGCGTCCTGCGATCTCGCCGTACGCCCGGTGTCGGCGGATGCCCTGATCCAGGAGCTGACGCGGTTCTTCGGCGTCGGATTCGATGTCGCGGTGGGCGCCCCGCTGCGGGTGGCGCTGTTCCGAATCACCGAAACCGCGCACGCACTGGCACTCTCGGTGCACCACATCAATTGCGACGGCTACTCGGTGGCGCCGCTGGCCGCCGATATCATCGAGGCCTACCGCGCACGCAGAGTCGGCGCGGCGCCCGAATGGGCTCCGCTGCCGGTGCAATTCGCTGATTACGCCCTGTGGCAGCGCGAACTGCTCGCCACACCCGATTCCGCGCCGGGCCGCGACCTGCTGTACTGGCGCACCCAGCTCGCGGGGCTCCCGGATGTGCTCGCACTGCCCACCGATCGGCCGCGCCCGCTCGAACAGTCCCATCGCGGCGCGACGGTCCACGCAGAGGTACCTGCTCACGTCGCGGAGGCCGTGGCGGCGTCGGCACGACGCGGCGGGGTGACCCCGTTCATGGTGGCGCACACCGCTTTGGCAGTCCTGCTGGCGCAGTTGTCGAGCAGCGACGACATCGCCATCGGGATCCCGTACGCGGGTCGCGGCGACCGCGCGCTGGACCACCTCGTCGGCATGTTCGTCAACACGCTCGTCCTGCGTACCCGGGTCCGCCCGGAGCAGCGGTTCGCCGACCTGATCGAACTGACCAGGCGCACCGATATCGAGGCCTTCGATCACGCCGCTGTTCCGTTCGAACAGCTGGTGGAAGTGCTGAATCCGGCTCGCTCGACCGCACATTCACCGTTGTTCCAGGTGATGCTCGCCTACCAGAACATGGCGCCCGCCCAGCTCGACGTGCCGGGGCTCGAGATCGCGGGCATCGATGTCGGCGCCGACGCGGCGATCTGCGATCTGCTGCTGATGATCACCGAGGACCGAGGCCCGCACAACGAGATCACGGGCATGAATCTGCGCCTGACCTACGCCACCGACCTGTTCGACGACACCACCGCACGCCGGTTCACCGAACAGCTCGTCCGCGTGCTGGACGCTGTCACCGCCGACGCACAGACCATCGTCGGCGAGATCGACCTCGCCGACGAAACGACCCGCACCCGTCTGCTGCGCCCGCACGACGCACCACTGGTGAGCCCGCACCGCACGCTCGTCGACGCCTTCGACGAGCAGGTGGCACGCACCCCGGACGCCTCCGCCATCCGAGTGCCCGGCGGTCGCGTCCTCACCTACCGTGAGTTCGACGCGGACGTGAACCGTCTCGCTCGTCACCTCATCGATCTCGGCGCGGGCCCCGAAACCACTGTGGCGGTGGCGATTCACCGCTCGATCGATCTGGTCACCGCCGTCTACGCCGTTGTGAAGTCCGGTGCCGCCTTCGTTCCGCTCGATCCCGACTACCCGACCGCACGGCTGGCCCACGTCCTGGCGGTCGCCCGACCGCTGCTGGTCGTCACCGTCACGGGCGACGAGAGCTCCCTTCCCGACGAGCTGTCTCGAGTCCGGCTCGACGAGCTCGACCTGAGCGCACAACCCGCCGGACCCGTCGGCAACGACGAACGCCGCGCACCCCTGCGCGCCGACAACACCGCCTATGTGCTGTTCACCTCCGGCTCGACCGGCGCGCCGAAGGGCGTCGCGCTCTCCCATGGCGCCACCACCCACCAGTTGGCTTGGGCCCAACGCGAATTCCCGCACGATGCCTCGGATGTGGTGCTGCACAAGACCCCGATCACCTTCGACATCGCGGTGTGGGAGTTGTTCTGGCCGTTGCAGACCGGCGCGCAGATCGTCGTCGCCGAACCCGGCGGCCACCGCGATCCCGCTTACCTGGCCGAGGTCATCGCGGACGAGCGGGTGAGCACCGTGCACTTCGTCCCGTCGATGCTCGATGTGCTGCTCGAGCACCCGGGCACGACCCAGTTGTCCTCGGTTCGCTACCTCTTCCCGGCGGGCGAGGCGTTGGCCCAGCGCACCGCTGAACGCGCCGGACAGGTTTTCGATCGGGCCGAGGTGGTCAACTGGTACGGTCCCGCCGAAGCCGAGGTCGTGACGGCCTACCGCTGCACGACAGATCCCGCTGCGCCGCAGAGCGTTCCGATCGGGTACCCGGTCTCGGGGATGTCCGCCTATGTCCTGAACGCACGACTGCGGCCGGTCCCCGCCGGTGTCGTCGGCGACCTGTACGTCTCGGGCGCCCAGCTGGCCCGCGGCTACCAGGACCGCCCCGATCTCACCTGTGGGGTATTCCTCGCCGACCCGTTCGGCGCGCCGGGGGAGCGCCTCTACCGCACCGGCGACCTGGTCCGCTGGACGCCCACCGGCGCCCTGGAGTTCTTCGGCCGTAGCGACTTCCAGGTGAAGTACCACGGCCAGCGCGTCGAGCCCGGCGACATCGAAGCTGCCATGCACTCGATCGATGCGGTCGCCCGCGCGGTCGCGATCGTCACCGAGGACCGGATCACCGCCTATGTCACGCCGATGCCGGGCGCGGCACTCGACGGGCTGGAGGTGCGCCGTGCGCTCACCCGGCTACTGCCGTCCTACTTGGTCCCCGGCGCGGTGCTGGTGCTCGACACCTTGCCGCTCAATGCGAACGGCAAGCTGGACCGCGCCGTGCTGCCCCACCCGGACATCGACGACGCGGCCGAATTCCTCGCCCCGCGCACCGACCGGGAGGCCGTGCTGGCCAAGATCGTCGCCGAGATCGTCGGCGCCGACCGGGTCAGCGTCGGCGCCGACCTGTTCGACATCGGCGTGAACTCGCTGTCGGCGGCCCAGATCGCGGCCAGGGCCGAAGCCGCCCTGCGGGTTCGGGTCGGTGTTCGCGACATCTTCGAGGCTCTCACCATCGCGGCGCTGGCCGAACGGATCGCGGTGCGCGACCGTTACGCCGGCGTGCCGCTGGTGCACCGCAACGAGCTCGCCGAGATTCCGCTGGCGGCGGCGCAGCGGCGCATCTGGATCCTCAACCAGCTCGACCCCGACTCCGGTGCGTACAACATCGGATTCGCGGCCCGGCTGACCGGACCGCTCGACGTGGCGGCGCTGCGTGCGGCGATGACCGATGTGATCACCCGCCACGAGACCCTGCGCACGATCTATCCCGCGGTGGGCGGGCAACCGCACCAGCTCGTCCAGGACGGCACGATCGGCGCCACGGATATCGAACTCGCCTCCCTCGACGATCCGGCGCTGCTGGCAGATCGCCTGCGCGATGCGGTGGAGTCGGGCTTCGACATCGCCACCGACACGCCGGTCCGCGTGCGGCTCTATCGCACGGATGCCGATGAACATGTCTTGATCCTGGTGGTGCACCACATCGCCGCAGATGGTGCGTCGATGGCGCCGCTGGCCCGAGATGTGTTCGCCGCCTACCGGTCTCGTCGCACCGACACGCCACCGCTGTGGCCGGCGTTGTCCGTCGACTACGCCGACTACGCGGTCTGGCAGCGTGAGCTGCTCGGTGCCGAGGACGACCCCACTTCCCTGGCGGGGCGCCAAATCACCTATTGGCAGCGAATTCTCGCCGACGCCCCCGAACTACTCGCCCTGCCGACCGACCGTCCACGGCCCGCGGTGCTGACGATGGACGGCGGCAGTGTCGGGTTCACCGTCGAGCCGGCGTTGCACGAGGCTATCGTCGACCTCGCTCGCCGTGAGGGCGCCACGGTGTTCATGGTTCTGCACGCCGCGCTGGCGATCCTGCTCTCGCGCACCGCCCACACCGACGACGTCACGATCGGCACCCCGGTGAGCGGTCGCGGACGCCCCGAACTCGACGATCTGGTCGGGATGTTCGTCAACACGGTGGTCCTGCGCACTCGCGTCGCCGAGCGACTGTCGTTCCGGGAGTTCCTGGCGGAGGTGCGCGGCACAGATCTGGAGGGGCTCGCGCACGCGGACGTGCCGTTCGAGCGTCTGGTCGAGGTGCTCGACCGGGCCGGGTCGACCGCGTACTCACCGCTGTTTCAGGTGATGCTCGGCTTCCACAATGCCGATCCCACGCGCTTCGAACTCGACGATATCGACGTCGAGGTGCTCGATCCCGGTGTGGCACAAGCCAAAACCGACCTCACGGTGCTGCTGAACGAGCGCGCCGACGGAGCGGGCATCGACGGCGAGATCGTCTACGCCGCCGACCTGTTCACCGAGGCCACCGCGACTCGATTCGCCGAGCGCCTCCTGCGCGTTCTCGCCACGATCACCACAGAGCCGGACGTGACCCTCGAGGCCATCGAGTTGCTGAGCCCCGAGGAGGCCGCGCAGCTGCTGCCCGCCGGGCGCGAGACAGCGGTGGCGCCGAAGACGCTGCCCGCGCTGCTCGCCGCCGCTGCCGCCGACCCGATGGCGACCGCGCTGATCGGTGACGACGAAACCCTGACCTACGGCGAACTCGACCGGCGATCCGACCGGCTCGCCGTGCTGCTCGCCCGGGCAGGTGCGATGCCGGGAACCTATGTCGCCCTGGCTGTCCCGCGCTCGGTGGCCTTCCACGTGGTGCTGTGGGCAATCGCGAAAACCGGTGCGGCGTTCGTGCCGATGGACCTGCGTTACCCCGCGGATCGGCTCGCGCACATGGCCCAGGACTCCGGTGTCACGCTCGGGGTGACACTGAGCGCGGCGCGTTCGTCGCTGCCCGACACCGTCGACTGGGTGTGCCTCGACGACGAGCAGGTGATCTCCGAACTGTCCACCGCGTCACCGGATCACCACTTCGCGGCGGCGCGCCTGGATGATGCCGCCTACTTGGTGTACACCTCCGGCTCGACGGGCAAGCCGAAGGGCGTGGTCGTCACGCACGGAGGTCTGTCGGCCTTCGCAGCGGCGAAGCACCAGCACTATCAGGTGGATAGAGCGTCGAGGGTCCTGCAGGTCTCCGCGCCCGCGTTCGACGCGGTGATGATGGAAACGCTGATGGCCTATGACGCAGGTGCCGCCCTGGTCATCTCGCCCGCCGAGGTGTTCGCCGGTACGGAACTGACCGAACTGATTCGTACGCACCGGGTTTCGCACACGTTCATGACACCCAGCGTGCTGGCGACCTTGCGGCCCGAGGGCCTCGACGCGCTGGAGATGCTGACGATCGGCGGCGAAGCGCTCTCCGCCGAACTCGTCGCCGCGTGGGCGCCCGGCCGTCGCTTCCACAATGTGTACGGACCGACCGAGACCACGATCGCGGTCTGTGTCAGCTCCGAGTTGGCACCAGGTGATCCGATCACCATCGGAACCCCGATCCCCGGGGTGCGCGCCGTCGTGCTCGACGCTCGGTTGCGACCGGTACCGGTGGGCGTGGTCGGTGAGCTGTATCTGTCGGGTAAGGCACTGGCGCGTGGATACCTGAATCGGCCGGGGGCGAGCGCCGGTGCGTTCGTGGCCGACCCGTACGGTGCGCAGGGCACCCGGATGTATCGCACCGGTGACCTGGTGCGCTGGAGCGCCGAGCACACCATCGAATACGTGGGTCGCGCCGATTTCCAGGTCAAGATCCGCGGTCAGCGCGTGGAACTCGGTGAGATCGACGCGGCGCTGGTGGCCTGCCCGAACGTCGCTACCGCGGTCACCGTGAGCAGGCGCGGCCCTGCGGGACAACCGCTGCTGGCCGCCTATCTGGTGGCCGACGAGGGTCGAACGATCGATACGGCCGCGATCCGCGAGCAGATCTCGGGCGCGCTGCCCGAACACATGGTGCCCGCCGTGTTCATGGTTCTCGATGAGATGCCGGTGTCGTCGACGGGCAAGGTGAACCGGCGCGCACTGCCCGAACCCGATGTCGAGGCGCTGGATTCGGTGGTCACGGCCGCGGCGACCGAACTGGAAGCGACCATCGCGGGGATCTTCGCTGAAGTGCTCGGAGTGGCCTCGGTGGGGGCCGACGAGTCGTTCTTCGCACGCGGCGGTGACTCGATCATGTCGATCCAGCTGGCATCGCGATTGAAGACGGCCGGCGTGGTCGTGACGGCACGAGACATCTTCGAGCATCGGACTGTTCGCGGACTGGCCGCCGTGGCCGAGGATGTGGGACGGGTGACCCTGGAAGAACTGCCCGGCGGTGGCATCGGGGAGGTAGCGCGGACGCCGATCGTTTCCTGGTACCTGGATCGTCCGGCCGGTGACCGGTTCGCGCAGTCGTTGCTGGTCGAGTTGCCCGGCGACGCGCGGGAGACCGACGTGGTCGCCACCGTCGGCGCCGTGCTCGACCGACACGACATGCTGCGCGCACGGCTGAGTGGTGCGGAGGTCGACGCGTACCTCGAGGTCTTGCCGCGCGGCGCGATCGTTGCCGAGCGGGTGGTGTCGGTGCGCACCTTCGGGCCCGAGAACATGCCTGGCAGTGTGGGTTTCACGGCGCTCGTCGAGGACGCGCTCGAGGAAGCGTCGGCCCGACTGAGCCCCGTCGATGCCGCGATGATGCAGGTCGTCTGTCTGGTGCCGGAGCCCGGCGTGGCCTCGCGGGGGCGCGCGCTGATCGTGATCCACCACCTGGTGGTCGACGGTGTTTCCTGGCGCATCCTGATCCCCGACTTCGTCTCCGCGTGGCAGCAGCTCGGCGAGGGCCGAGCGGTCGAGCTGCCCGAAGTCGGCACATCGATGCGCCGCTGGGCGCAGGCCGTAACGTCGGCAGCCGACAGCCGCGTCGACGAGCTGGCACTGTGGCAGCGAATGGGGTCCCGTCCCGAACCGCTGCTCGGGCGGGCCGCACTCGACCCGGCTGTCGACGTGCACGCCACGGTCGAGCGGATGACGCTGACGCTTCCTGTCACCCTGACTACCGCCCTGATGGGTGCGGTGCCACATGCCGCGCACGCCACCACCGACGACGCCCTGCTGGCGGGTCTCCTGCTGGCACTGGGTCGTTGGCGCGCCGAACGCGGCGTCGAGCACCGCGGTGCGCGCATCCTGCTCGAAAGCCACGGGCGCGCCGAACAGCTCGCCCCTGGCGCCGACCTCTCGCGCACCGTCGGCTGGTTCACCAGCGCCTACCCGGTGGACCTCGACATCGACGGCACCGATCCGCGCGCCGCCGTGAAGGCAGTCAAGGAACAGTTGCGGGCCGTGCCCGACAAGGGCATCGGTTACGGCATGCTGCGGTACCTCCACGCGGCGACGGCCCCGCAACTGGTGGCGTCGGCCGAACCGCAGATCAGTTTCAACAACCTGGGCCGTGCGGGCGTCGATCTCGCGGCGCTGTCCGGTGTCGCCTGGATTCCCGCCGGGGAGGACTTCGACCACCAGGCGGCCTTCGATCCCGACATGCCTGCCGCGGCGACACTGTCCATCGATACCAGCATCGTCGACACTCCCGACGGCCCGATTCTGTCCGCGCAGATCGGTTACGCCACAAGGCTTCTCGATGACGGTGAGGTCCGCGAACTGCTCGACGAGTGGGCCGCGGCACTGCGTGAGATCGCGGAAATAGCGGCACGAGAACACGATTGGGGTCTGTCCCCGTCCGATACCCCGTTGGTCGCGCTGACCCAACAGGACCTGGACATCTTCACCGAACGCTACGGGCCGATCGAGGCAGTCTGGTCGATGGCGCCCTTGCAGGCGGGACTGCTGTTCCATGCCGAACTGGCCGTGGGCGAACTCGATGTGTACACGGCGCAGTCGGAGATGACCCTCACCGGGCCGGTCGACGAGGCCCGGCTTCGGCAGGCCGCGACGGACCTGCTGCGGCGGCATCCGAACCTGCGGGCTGCGTTCACCCGGACGATCGATGGTGTCCTCGCGCAGGTCGTTCCGGTGGATGCCACCGTGCACTGGCGCACCGTCGCGGCTGCTGAGGCGACGCTGCCGGAGATCCTCGCGTCCGAACGCGAGCGGACTTTCGACCCCGCCGATCCGCCACTGGTGCGATTCGTGCTCGTCGAGGTCGGGCCAGCTGAGTTCCGGCTGATCATGACCGCGCATCACCTGCTGCTCGACGGTTGGTCACTGCCGTTGCTGCTGCGCGATCTGGTCGGGCTCTACGCGGCCGGTGCCGACGCGAGCCTGCTGCCTCCCGCGCCGTCCTACGGCGACTACCTGGGCTGGCTGGACCGGCGCGACACCACCGCCGGGGTCGAGATCTGGCGCGAGACCATGGCGGGCTTCACCGAACCCAGCCTGATCGCCGAAACGGTCGGCGAGGCAACCGTCGAGGTACCGACCGACCTGACCATCGATCTCGACGACGACATCACCACCGCCCTGACCGAACTCGCCCGCGCATGCGGCGCCACGATGTCGACGATCGTGCAGTTCGCCTGGGCGACGGTGCTGGCCAACCAACTCGGTCGCGAGCGGATCGTGTTCGGCGAGACGGTCTCCGGCAGGCCGGCCGAGGTGCCGGGCATCGAGTCGATGATCGGGCTGTTCATCAACACGCTGCCGGTCCCGGTCCATGTACAGGGTGACCGGACCATCGCGGCCGCGCTGGAACAGTTGCAGGCGAACAAGACCCGGCTGCTCGACCATCATCACATCGAACTGTCCGGCATCATGGCCGCGGTCGGCGGCGGACAACTGTTCGACACCCTGGTGGCGTACGAGTCCTACCCGGTCGACAGCAGCGGACTCGGCGACGCCGACATCGACGGGGTCCGGGTCACCGACGTGGTCGGCACCGATGCCGCGCACTACCCGATCACCGTGCAGGCCCACCACACCGACACCTTGCACATCCGGGTGCGGTACCAGGCGGCTCGCGTCGACGCCGCGACCGCGGCCGGGCTGGCCGACCGTATCGAGCGCGTGCTGCGCGCCGTCGCCACCGACCCGAACGGGCGCGTCGGCGACATCGACCTGCTGTCGGCGGCCGAGCACGCGGCGCTGGTTCCGGCCAGAGGCTCGGAGCGGGTGGCGCCCGAGGCGTTGACGGAGCTCTTGCGGCACGGCGCGACCCGGCACCCGGACGGTGTGGCGGTGATGAGCGGGTTCGAGACGGTGAGCTTCGCCGAGCTGGATATTCGCGCACATCGGTTGGCGCACTGGCTGATCGAGCGCGGCGTCGACACGGGCGACACCGTCGGCGTGGTCATGCCGCGTTCGACCTCGTTGATCACGACGATCTGGGCGCTGGCCGAGGTCGGGGCCGCGGGTGCGCTGCTCGATCCGCGCAACCCGGATGAGCGGCTCGCGGTCATGCTGTCCGACTGCGGCGCCCGCGTCGTGTTGACCGTCGACGAGGTGAGCGACGGAGTGCCGGAAGGGGAGTGGGCACGGTTGGTCGTCGACGATCCGGCCGCCGTGCGCCAGATCGCGGACCAACCGGCGCGCGCTGTCGCGCGCACGGTCCGCGACACCGACCTGGCCTATGTCATCTACACCTCCGGAACCACCGGCAGACCGAAGGGGGTGGCGGTCACCCAGGCGGGCATGGCGAATTTCGCTGCCGAGCAGCGGGATCGGTACCAGGTCACCCAGGACTCGCGGGTGCTGCAGTGTGCCGCACCAGGATTCGACGCGGTCATGCTCGAAGTCCTGATGGCCCATCCGCACGGCGCGACGCTGGTCATCTCACCGCCCGATACCTACGCGGGCACCGGGTTGGCCGACATCATCCGGGACAACGCGGTCACCCACGCCTTCCTCACACCGACCGTGCTCGCGACCATGTCACCGAACGGGCTCGACAGCCTCGCGGTACTGGTCGCCGGTGGTGAGGCGGTACCGGCCGAACTCGCCGCCCTCTGGGCGCCGGGACGCCGACTGTTCAACGGCTACGGACCCACCGAGACCACCATCATGGTCGCGATCAGCGAGCCCCTTTCGCCTCCCGCGCCCATCACCCTGGGCGGCCCGATTCGCGGGACCTCCGCCGTGGTGCTGGATTCGCACCTGCGGCCCGTGCCGATCGGGGTGACCGGCGAGCTCTACGTCAGCGGTATCCAGCTGGCGCGCGGATACCTCGGCCGGCCGGCCGCCACCGCCACGACATTTCTCGCCAACCCCTACGACCCGGGTACCCGGATGTACCGGACGGGCGACCGCGTTCGCTGGACGGCCGACCACACGCTCGACTACGTCGGCCGGGTCGACCATCAGGTCAAGATCCGTGGCCAGCGGATCGAACTCGGCGAGATCGAGGCCGTCCTCGCCGAACATCCCACCGTCGCCCACGCGGTAGTGCTGCTGCGTACCGACGACCACGGCACGGACCGGCTCGTGGGCTACCTCATCGGCGACACCGTCGACCCCGAGCAGGTGCGCGCCTCGGCCCGCCGCCGACTGCCCGCCCACATGGTTCCCGACATCTGCGTGGTGCTGGGGCAGCTGCCACTGACCACCACCGGAAAGCTCGACCGTGGCGCTCTACCGATGCCGACCTTCGCCGCCGTCGGCTACCTGGCGCCGAGCGATCCGACCGAGCGCCTCGTCGCCGAGGTCTGCGCCGAAGTGCTCGACCTACCCCGAGTCGGCCTGCGGGACAACTTCTTCGACCTCGGCGGCAACTCGCTGACCGCGACGAGGCTGACCGCACGACTGAGCTCGGCTCTCGGCATCCGGGTGTCGGTGCGCGACCTGTTCGAGTACCCGAGAATGGTCGACCTCGCCGCCCGGCTCTCCGGCCACGACCACGTCGAACGTCCCGCACTGACCCGGCGGCCCGACAGCGGCCCGGTGCCGCTCTCACCCGCCCAGCAGCGGATGTGGTTCCTCAACCAGCTCGACGCCTCCGTCGGTGCCTACAACGTGCCCCTGGTGATCCGGCTGAGCGGAGGGCTCGACATCTCGGCGCTGCGCACCGCCTGCGCGATGGTGATCGGGCGACACGAATCGTTGCGCACGAAATTCCCTGTGGTCGACGGCATTCCGCAACAGGTGATCGTCGACGCCGACGAGGTCGTGCCCGACCTGATCCCGGTCGCCATCGAGGAATCGGTGCTGTCGAAGGCCGCCACGGCGGTGCTGTCGGCCAGCTTCCAGGTCACCGCGGCTCCGCCGGTGCGGGCCGAACTGTTCGACCTCGGGTCCGACGAGTACGTACTGGTGATCGCCGTACACCACATCTGCGCGGACGGCCTTTCGATGATTCCCCTGGCTCGCGACGTCGCGGCCGCTTATCACGCCGTGACCACCGCGAGCTCGCCCGCATGGCCACCGCTCACCGTGCAGTACCCCGATTACGCACTGTGGCAGCATGCTCTGCTCGGCGACGAGCACGATCCGCAGTCGCTGCTGTCGCGGCAGCTGGACTTCTGGCGAGACACGCTCGCCGGGCTGCCGGAACTGCTCGAGCTGCCCACTGATATGCCCCGCCCGCCGGTCGCGTCCATGCGGGGCCGGATCGTCGACTTCGCCATCGAGGCACGGCTGCAGGAGCGGATCGGCGCGGTCGCGCGGGCGGCCGGCGCGACGCCGTTCATGGTGGCGCACGCCGCGTTGACCGTGCTGCTCGCGCGGCTGGCGGGCACCGGCGATATCGCGGTCGGCACACCGGTGTCCGGGCGCGGGGAACGCGAACTCGACGATCTGATCGGCATGTTCGTCAACACTGTCGTCCTGCGTACAGCGGTGTCGGCCGAGCAGCCCTTCGACGCGCTCCTGGCCGACGTCATGGCCGCCGACCTGGCAGCGCTCGCGCACGCGGAGGTCTCCTTCGAACAGGTCGTGGAGGCGCTGAACCCGACACGTTCGACCGCGCACCTGCCGCTCTATCAGGTGACGATCGATTACCAGAACCTCGATCAGGTGGTCCTCGAACTGCCGGGGATCACAGTGGATCCGGTCGAGGACTACATCGAACAGGCGCAGTCCGATCTCAACGTGAAGCTGGTCGAACGCTTCGACGCGGACGGCAACCCGCGGGGCACACTCGGCCGATTGACCTACGCCACCGACCTTTTCGTCGAAGAATCGATGGAGCGGTTCGCGCAGTGGTATGTGCGGATCCTGGAGGCGGTGACCGCGGACCCGCAGGCCGTGATCGGCGACATCGAGTTCATGGAACCGGCGCAGCGCCACGAGGTTCTCGATGCGGCAGGTGTGGCGGGCACGCAGGTTCCCGAGGAAACGATCGGTGGTCTGTTCGCACGGCGGGTGGCGGCCGCCCCGGATTCGGTCGCAGTGACCGATGGGACGACTGTTCTGACCTACGCGGAACTGAACCGGCGCGCCGAGGCCCTCGCCGCCCGGCTGATCGCGGCGGGCGCCGGTCCCGAAACGCTGGTGGCCGTGGCGTTGCCGCGCACCGCTGATCTGGCGGTCGGACTGTTGGCCGTGGTCATGTCGGGTGCGGGCTATCTGCCCCTGGATGTGGCGTATCCGGCCGAGCGGCTGCGCTTCGTGCTCGACGACGCGCGACCGGTGGCGATGCTGACCACCGCGACGATGTCTTCGCAGGTGCCCGAATTCAGCGGGCCGATACTGCTTGTGGACGACGACGCGGTCGCCGAGAGCGGGCACGACGGTGCCGCGCGCCCGGACAATGTCGCCTACATGATCTATACCTCCGGCTCCACCGGTCGGCCGAAGGGTGTCGCGGTCACCCACCGCGACGTGGTCACCCTGCTCACGAACGCCGCGGAGAATTTCGACGTCGGGGCCGACGATGTGTGGACGCTGTTCCATTCCTACGCTTTCGATTTCGCGGTCTGGGAGATGTGGGGCGCTCTGCTCTCGGGTGGGCGTCTGGTGGTCGTCGATTACGACACCACCCGCACACCCGACGCCTTCGTCGAGCTCGTGGCGCGCGAACAGGTCACCGTGCTGAGCCAGACGCCGTCGGCGTTCTACGGATTCGTCGACGCGGAGCGCCGCTACCGTGGCGCGGGCGGGGACGAGCTGGCATTGCGCTACATCGTGTTCGGCGGTGAAGCGCTCGACCCGGCCCGGCTGACCGGCTGGTTGCTCGCCCACCCGGCGGGCTCGCCACGACTGGTGAACATGTACGGCATCACCGAGACGACCGTCCACGTCAGCTATGCCGAAGTCGATCAGGCCGGCACCGGCGGGATCGGTCGTGCCCTGCCCGGTATGACGGTGTACGTGCTCGACGAGCGGTTGCGGCCGGTGCCTGCCGGTGTCGCCGGTGACCTCTATGTCGGCGGCGGACAGCTCTCGCGCGGCTACCACGGCGCGGGCGCGCTCACCGCGGGCCGATTCGTCGCCGATCCGTTCGGCATGCCGGGTAGCCGCCTGTACCGGACCGGTGACGTCGGCCGGTGGCGTCGCGGCGAACACCGACTGGAACTGGACTACCTCGGACGCGCCGACGCGCAGATCCAATTGCGCGGTTTCCGCATCGAATTGGGTGAGGTGGAATCGGCGCTGCTCGGCCATCCCGGCGTTGCCCAGGCGGCTGCCGCGGTGCACCGCCACGCCAAGGACGTCGACCAGCTGATCGGTTATGTCGTTCCCGTCGACGGGCAGGAACTGGACCCGGCGCAGGTTCGTGACACCGCCGCGGAGCTGCTCACCGGTTACATGGTGCCCTCGGCCATCGTGGTGCTGTCCGCGCTGCCGGTGACGGTCAACGGCAAGCTCGACCGAAATGCCTTGCCCACAGCCGACTTCGAACCGTCTGAGCGTGAATACGACGCTCCGCGAACACAGTCCGAGATCGCGATCGCCGAGGTGTTCGCCAACACCCTGAACGTGGCCAGGGTTGGGGCCGCGGACGGATTCTTCGACCTCGGCGGCAACTCGCTGCTGGCGACCATGGCCGTGGCAGAACTCCACGGCCGTGGAGTCCGGATCGAGCTGCCGTGGATGTTCGACGACGCGACACCGCGGGCTCTGGCCCGCAGAGTCGACGACACCGAGGGCGGATCGGGCATGCAGGTGCTGCTGCCGCTGCGGCCCGCGGGTGATGCCGCACCGCTGTTCGCGATCCACCCGGCGGGCGGGCTCGCCTGGTTCTACGGCGGACTGGTGGGGAATCTGCGCGGCGACCGGCCGGTCTTCGGCTTGCAGGACCCACACGTCGTCGCCGACGAACCCGGCGCCACCTCGATCGATGAGCTCGCGCACCGCTACGTCGACGAGATCCGCCGAACCCAGTCCAGCGGGCCCTACCACCTGCTCGGCTGGTCGCTGGGCGGCGAGATCGCCCATGCGGTGGCGACACAGCTACAGGAGCAGGGCGAACAGGTCGCGCTGTTGGCGATGATGGACAGCGCGGTCGGCGCCCCGCCGATCACGCCCGACACCGGTTCCGCACCGGGCGAGTTGATGGCTGACCTGCTGGGTGGCTGGCGGGAACTGTTCGACCTCGGCGACACCGTCACCGCGAGCACCACCGAGCAGGCCTGGCAGGTGGTCCGCGATCAGATCACCGGCACCGGTTTGTTCACCGCCGACCAGATCGACCGGGTGATGGAAAGCTTCTCCACCGCAGGCGAACTCGCCGACGCCTACCGGCCCCGGACCTTCGACGGTGACCTGATCTTCTTCACCGCGGGTAAGGATCGTGACGACGCCGAAGCCGTCGCGCAGACATGGCGACCCCATGTCACTGGCCGCATTCACAACACTGTTCTCGACGCACGCCATCTCGAGCTGACCCACCCCTCCGCGCTGGCCGTGATCGGCCCGATCCTCGAAGGATTCATGAACTGATGACGACGACACAGCAGCAGTTGCGCCTCGACGACGGCCGCACCGTCACCTGCACCAGCCCTGCCGAAGCGCGCATGCTCTGGAACGAGATGATCGCCGACGGGTACTACCGCCGAGCCGCCGCCACCCTGCGACCCGGTGACCTCGTTGTCGACATCGGCGCAAATATCGGACTCAGCGCGATGGTGTTCGCCGAAACGCACCCCGGCGTGCGGGTGATCGCGGCCGAACCCGCCCCCGCCACGTACGAGTGCCTGCACCGGAACATGTCGGCGCACGTGCCCGACGGTGTCGCCCTCGAGGTCGCGGTGGGCGCCGCACCCGGTGTGCTGCCGTTCACCTGGTACCCCCGAGCCACCGCGAACTCGAGCCTGTACGCCGATCGGGAGGCCGACGACGACGCGACGAAGACCTTCCTGCGCAACAGCGGTCTGCCCGACGACGCGATCACCCTCATCACCCGCGGCCTGCACGACGGCGAGCAGATCGATGTCGAGGTCACCACGGTGTCGGCGATCCTGGCGCAGGAGGATCCGGCCGCCGAGATCGGCGTTCTGAAGATCGACGTCGAACGAGCCGAATTCGATGTCCTGCTCGGCATCACCGAATCCGACTGGTCCCGGATCCGCGCCGTCGTCGCCGAGGTGCACGACCACGACGGCCGCCTCGCCGAATTCTGTGAGGTCCTCGAACTCCACGGCCTCACTCCACGAAGCCGCCAGGATCCCTCGTTGGCAGGCACCGAACTGCACGAGGTGTATGCCGTTCGCGCGTGACCACAGGCTGATTCAAGCATCTGTTCTGGCGACGGCTGCCGCGACATCCGCGGCTCGGCGTGCCTGCTCGACGGTGACTGGTTCGTGGGTGATGAACAGTCGGTGGAACAGCGGTGCGATGGACAGCCGGATGATCTCGGTCGCGTCGACGTCGGGCGCGACCTCACCACGGACGATCGCCCGCCGCACGATCTGCGCCGCCTCGTCGTGACGCGCGGCATAGAACCCGCGCAGCGCGGCGGCGGCATCGGGGTGCTGCATGCCCGCCGCGACGAAAGCCGCTGCCACCGTGCCCGATTCGGGATCCGCGAAGCTCGCGCGCACCAGTTCGGTGAGTGCGCGCAGATCGCCGGTGAGGGAGCCGGTGTCCGGGATCGGCCACGACTGTTCCGCGGCGCGTTCCAAGGCGTCGGCCACCAAGCCCTCCGGGCCGCGCCAGCGCCGGTAGACGGTGGTCTTGTGCACCCCGGCTCGCTGGGCGACCGCGTCCACGGTGAGGCCCTGATAGCCCTGCTCGGCGAGTTCGGCCGTCGTCGCGTCGAGAACAGCCTCCCTGACCCGGGCACTCCGTCCGCCGGGGCGTCGTTGTGGCTCCAAAAACTACTCCCGTTGCGTTAGTCGGCTCGGTTTTGTAGGTTAAAGCTACATGAGTTGCGATTGGAGCACTGTTCGACCACTCAACGACTACCGCGGTGCGGTGGTCGTGGTGTCGCGCGATCGGGCGTTGCGCTGTCGTTTCCAGTAATACAGAAGGGAATTGAGGATCTTGGCTGAGATCGTGCACGTGATCGAGGTGCCGGGCGCGCCTTACGGAATTACAGTCGGTCCTGATGGGGCGCTGTGGTTCACGCTGGTCGCGCAGGGCGTGATCGGACGATTCGCCGACGGGCTCGTTCGGACCTATCCGCTCGAGCAGTCCGACGGACAACCCACGGTGATCGTGGCCGGGGCCGGTAATGCTTTGTGGTTCACCGAGTTCCACGGTGGTCGACTCGGCCGCATCACCGTCGACGGTGCGGTGACGAGCCAGTCCATGGAAGGCCCCTACGGTGCGTGCGTCGGGTCGGACGGGGCGCTGTGGTTCACCGAGTTGCAGGCGGGTCGGGTCGGGCGACTCGGCGCGGACGGTACCATCGCCCGCGTCGAGGTCGACGGCATGCCCTCGATGATCACGCCGGGGCCCGATGGGGCCGTGTGGCTCACGATGAACCAGGGCAACGCGATCGCCCGGATCGACAACGACCTCGCGCTCCGGGTCCACCCGCTGCCCACGCCCGCGGCCGCACCGGTCGGCATCACCGCAGGCCCCGACAAGGCACTGTGGTTCACCGAAATCGGCGCAGGTGCCATCGGCCGGATCGACCTCGACGGCACCGTCACCGAGTTCACCCTCCCGGACACCGAGGCTCGCCCGCACGCGATCGTGGCAGGCAGCGATGGTGCCCTGTGGTTCACCGAGTGGGCGAGCTGCCGTCTCGGCCGGATCACCACCGACGGCGAGATCACCCACCTCGACCTACCCGGCGCCGAACCGCACGGACTCACGGTCGACGCGGCTGGAGACCTCTGGGTAGCGATGGAATCCGGTGCGCTGGTGCGGGTTGCGCCGTGACGGCGGCGTCGAAACCTACGGCGTGGTGAGCGCCTTGACCACCGCGGTGCCGAAGCCGAGGTCGTTGCTCGCCGGCATGCGGGTGTAGGTGCCGCCCGTCTGATCGGCGAGGGTCTGCAGGGTCTGGGTGCCCTGGCCGCCGATCACCACGACGTCGATGCGGATGGGTTTGCTCGAGGTGGTCGCCGCGGTGATCTGCTCGACCAGCGCGGTGCCGGTCAGCGTCGAGTCGTCGTCGGGGCCGTCGGTGATCAGCAGGATCGAGTTCGTGCGACCGGGGGAGTAACCGGCCACCGCGGCGCGGTAGGCGGCGAGCAGGCTCGGATAGGCCTGATCGGCGGTGAGCTGGCTCGGTTTCACCGCGGTGACCGCCGAGCCGACCGCGTTGCGTTGGGCGTCGGTGAGCAGATCGGTGGCCACCTGCGCCTTGTACGGGGTGGTGCCGTCGATGTTCTTCCCGAACGTCCACAGGCCGAGCCCGAAGTCGGGCGGCATCACCTGCAGTGTCGAGGCGACGGCGGCTATCGCGTTCGACAGGCGGGTGGTCGACCCCTCCGCGGTGCCCATCGACGACGACACATCGAGCAGGACCGTGGCGTTCACGCCGAGGACCGGGTTCGCCAGCGTCGACTGCACCTTCGCCAACGCCGCGCGCACCGGATTCGCCGGTGCCGAGCCGATGGCGGGCCCGAAGCCCTCGGTGGCGAGCGCACCCGCCTGCTCCGGTGCGCGCAGGAAGTCGATGAACCGCGACGCGATCAGATTCTGGGTCTTGTCGACCCACGGACCCGACACCAGCGCCGCGGGGTAGTCGGCCAGCGGCGCGATGCCGATAGGCCGAAACGCGGTGAGCCCGCCGGTGCCGAGCTGCTGCTGGGTCGCGGCGACCGCGTGCACCTCGTCGTCGGTGGGATTCGCGCTGATCGCCGACATTGCGGTCGTCAGATCGGCCGGTGCCTGCGCGTCGGCGGCGAGCCCGGAGATCGCGGCAACGACCTGACCGGACCCGGCGGCCTGCTCGGTCAACGGCTCGGTCCCCGAGATCGAGGAACCGATAGCGGCCGCGGCGGCGGTCGTCGCGTCACCGGCGGGCAGCGCCATCCGCAGCCCGCCCCACCCCGTCAAACCGACTTCGTCGAGCGAGCCCTGCTGCAATCGCGGCAGGTCGGCCCAGGCGATCTGGTGCTGTTCGAGCGCCTGGCGCAGGGCGTCGGGCACGGCGAGGACAATCGGACTGGTAGCGATGGAGGCGGGCGTGCCCTCGATGAGACCGGGCACCCGGACCAGTTCGACCGACCGGCTCGAGTCGGCGATCCACAGCCCCGGCTTCGGCCCGAGCGCCGGATCCCACGCCGCGACATCGGCCAGACCGGCGCCTACGGCGGTCGATGGGCGCGCGGATACTTCCACCCGCGCGCAGTGGTCACGCACCCGCGGCTTGCTCGCGTTGTACCGTTCGGCCGCGGCGCGAACCGGACCGGCGATGGCCGGATCGACCGTGACGTCGAGCGACGCGGCCCCTTCGACGCACTCGGCAGCGGCGGCGACGTCTGTCGAATCGGCGCGATCGCTGAGTTGGAACCAGGCGAACACGGCCACGATCACCAGAACGAGAACCGATGCCGCGATAACCGGACCCTTGCTGATACTTCGAGAACTGGTCCCGTTGCGATGCGTACCCACGCGGCAAGTTTAAGGACATCACGCGACAACACGGCACAGCGCATACCCGTCTGCATCACCCCAGGTCACGGCCTCGGTAAGAGCCCGACATGCCGAACGGACACGGGGCCGGGTGTCAGGCGACACCCGGCCCCGGCCGGTCATGGACGAATCACGCGACCACGGTCGTATTCACGACCGCCCCACACCCCCGACTGGCCGGTCTGGGCCGCGTACTCGGCGCACCCCGCGAGCAACGGGCAACCGGCGCAGATCCGGCGGGCGTAGTCGAAGTCCTGAGACGGGTACGGAAACCACGCCTCATGGTTGGGGTCACCGCGGCAGGCGGCGCGGTGCCACTGCCCAGAATCGGACAGGGTCAGCAGTTCGGTCAGTGCGAGGTCGGTGGTGGTCACGGCGCGTACTCCTTCCAGATCCGGCGCTGCTTGCGGGCGAGCGGGTCGGGAGCCTTGGGCTCCCACAGCAGCCGCATCCCCGCCTCTTCCGGGGTGCGGTCGGCCTTGCCCGCATTGCACGGTGCGCAGCAGGCGACGAGATTGCTCCAGGTGTTCGGTCCGCCCCGGCTGCGTGGGCGGATGTGGTCGACGGTGTGGGCCCAGTCGGCGCAGTAACCGCACCGGTGCTTGTCGCGACGCAGCACCCCGGCCAGCGTGGCGCGGCTGTCGTCACCGATCGGCGCCACGTGGGCCAGGTAGACGTAGCGCACCAACCGGATCGTCTCCGGCAACGCGATGACCAGATGCTGCGACCGGATCGGGAACCGCGGCGCCCGCTCGATCACGGTCTCGGCGGCGCCGCTGATCAGCAATGTCACGGCTCGGTCGGCGGTGATTTCGTCGAGGGCCTCGTAGCTGGCGTTCAGCACGAGCACCCTCGTGTGTATCCAGGTGTCGGAAGCAGGGGCCGTCGGGTCGACGGCATGACGAATCATCATGGGAATCACCATGTTTCGAAGAGAACGAACGTCGGGATCGGAAAGGGAAACGGCCGGTCAGGCCGCGAACCGGAGACGGCCGGAGCCATCGATACCCAGGCGCATGGCGCTATGGGCCGAATTCGCGCGGCGATAGATATGTTCCGAATCTCGCTGTGGCGCTTGCTGTTTCACGGCCGTCTCCTCCTCTCGATGCTGCTCGTCGGTCCTCGCCCGATGCGAATCACCTGCGTGAAATCATGGTGGCATACCGCGTCCGAAATGTCGGCTGATTTATTTTCGGTCGGCGGCGACGAGTTCCGCGCAGCGCTCGCCGACGAGCATCACGGTGATGTTCGGGTTGACCGTGGTGTGCGCGGGAAACACCGAGGCGTCGGCCACGCGCAGACCCTCGACACCCTTGATCCGCAGCTCGGGGTCGAGAGGACTCATCGGGTCGTCGACCGCACCCATGCGGACCGTGCCCACCGGGTGATAGACGGTGTTGTGGGTCAGGCGGACGTAGTCGGCCAATTCGGCATCGGTCCGCACGTCCGGCCCCGGATACAGCTCACGCCGCACCCAGTCCGACAGTGGCGCTGTCGCGGCGATCTCGCGCGCCTTGCGCAGACCGGCGATCATCACCCGCATGTCGTGGCCGTCGGGATCGGTGAAGTAGCGCGGGTCCACCTTCGGCTTGTCCCGGAAGTCGCGCGAGCGCAACCGCACGGTGCCGCGTGAGCGGGCATGGGTGACGTTCGGGGTCAGGCAGAAGGTGTTCTCGGCGGTCGGGTAGCCCTGCCGCAGCGTGTGCATGTCGAAGGGGACGCTGCCGTAGTGCATCATCAGATCGGGCCGGTCGAGGCCGTCTTCGGTCGTGGTGAAGATGCCCGCCTCCCACCATTGGGTGGAGCTGTCCACCATCGGTCGCGTCGTCTCGAAACCGATCACGCCCTCCGGGTGGTCCTGCAGGTTCGCGCCGACACCGGGAGAGTCGACGATCACCTCGATGCCGTTCTCGCGCAGGTGAACCGTGGGTCCGATGCCCGAGAGCATGAGCAGCTTCGGTGAGTCGATGGCGCCTGCGGAGACGATCACCTCACGGTTGGCGGTGATCCGGGTGGTGCGGCCGAACGCGTTGTCGGTGATGTCGACCCCGACGGCCCGCCCGTTCTCGATCACGATCTTCTTGGCCCAGGCGCCGGTCCGGACGGTGAGGTTCGGCCGGTCCAGATTCGGATGCAGGTAGCTGACCGACGACGACGATCGCGTGCCATCGGAACGCCGGTTGATCTGAAAGAAGTTGGCGCCGTTGACTACTGTGTGCCCGGAATTGAACTCGGCGCGCGGGATGCCGGCAGCCTCGCACGCGTCGAGCAACGCCACCCCGCACGGATCGTTGGGCGGCACCGTCATGATGTTCACCGGGCCGCCGCGGCCGTGGTGCTCGCCGGGGGCGTCGTTGGTCTCGATCCGCGGATACAGCCGGTACACCGAATCGGCGCCCCATCCGGTGGCGCCGTGCTCACGTTCCCAGGAGTCGAGATCCTCGCGCGGAGCCCAGAACGCGATACAGCTGTTGTGCGAGGAGCAGCCGCCGAGCACCTTGGCGCGGGCATGGCGCATGAACGAATTGCCGTTCTCCTGTGGCTCGATCGGGTAATCCCAGTCGTAGCCCGATTCCAGCAGTTCCATCCAGCGATCGAGTCGCAGGATGGCCGGGTCGTCGACGTCGGAGGGTCCCGCCTCGAGCAGACAGACGGTCACCGACGGATCTTCCGACAGCCGCGACGCGACGGCCGCCCCCGCGGAACCGCCGCCGACAATCACGTAATCGTATGTGGTCACCGCTGTTCCTCCCGATCGGCGAACCAGCCGGTGACGCCCGGCCGGAGATTCTCGTAGACGTGCTTGGCCTCGCGATACTCGTGCAGCCCGGAAGGACCGAGCTCGCGGCCGACTCCCGAGCGGCCGAAACCACCCCACTCGGCCTGCGGCAGATACGGCCCGAAGTCGTTGACCCACACGGTGCCGTGCCGCAACCGGGTCGCGACGCGACGCGCGCGTGCGGCGTCACCGGACCACACCGCGCCCGCGAGACCGTATTCGGTGTCGTTGGCGATGGTGACGGCCTCGTCCTCGGTGGTGAAGGTTTCCACGGTCACGGTGGGCCCGAACGCCTCGTCGTGCACACACGCCATCGCGCGGGTGGCGCCGTCGATGACGGTCGGCAGGTAGAACCACCCGTTGTCGAGGTTGCCGGAGCCCGCGTCGCCGGTGGCGAAGGCGCCACCGGTGCGGATGACGGCACCCTCGGCGCGGGCCTGGTCGACATAGGCGTTCACCTTGTCGCGGTGGGCCGCCGAGATCAGCGGCCCGGTCTCGGTGCCCTCGGCGAACGGCAACCCGAGCCGGATCTGCTCGGCGCGGCGCACCAACTCGTCGACGAAACGGTCGTGCGCCGATTCCTCGATCACCAGGCGAGCGCCCGCCGAACACACCTGGCCGGAGTGCAGGAACGCGGCGTTGAGTGCATTGTCGACGCTCGCGGCGAGGCGTTCGTCGGTGTCGCAGGCGTCGGCGAAGACGACATTCGGATTCTTGCCGCCCAGCTCGAGCGCCACTTTCTTGACCGTGGCGGCCGCCTCGCGCGCGATGATCTTGCCGGTGGCCAGCCCGCCGGTGAACGAGACCAGGTCGACATCGGGATGCTCCGACAGCGGCGCACCCGCGCTCGCACCCGCACCGAGCACCAGATTCGCTACCCCGGCGGGCACGTCTAGATCGTCGAGCACCTGCATCAGCAGAATCGCGGTGTGTGGGGTCAGCTCGGCTGGTTTGAGCACGAACGTATTGCCGGCCGCCAAGGCCGGGGCGACCTTCCAGGCCGCCTGCAACAGGGGATAGTTCCAGGGTGTGATCAATCCGCAGACACCGACCGGTTCATAGACCACGCGGGAGTCGATGTCGGATGAGCCCGCGTCGACGACGCGGCCCGCGTCGTCGGCGGCGAGCTTGCCGAAATACCGGAAGCAGTTCGCGATATCGGACATGTCGATATCGGACTCGTAGGGTCGCTTGCCGGTATCGAGGGTTTCGGCGCGCGCGAACTCGGCCCGCCTGTCGTCGATGGCGTCGGCGACGCGCAGCAGCAGGTCGCCTCGTTCGGCGGCGGTGGTCTTGCGCCACGGCCCGTCGTCGAAGGCCCGGCGGGCCGCGGCGATCGCGGCGACGGTGTCGTCTCGGTCTGCCTCTGCGACGATGCCGACGAGGGAACCGTCTGCCGGACAGTGGATCTCGCGGGTCTGCCCGGACGCCGACGGGCGCCAGGAGCCGTCGATATAGAGGGTTTCGCTCATGATGGATCCCTTCACAGATCGCTGTCGGTGCTGTCGCCTACTTCGGGCTCGTGGTGATCTGTCGCCGAGCGGCGCAGGTGCAGGTAACCCAGGTGGCGCTCGTATTGGTCGAGAATGTCGCCGATGATCTGCTCGCGGCTGTAGCCGTTGAGGGAGTAGCCCTGCGATCCCTCGGCGAGGTAGACCTCACAGCGGAAGTAGCGATCGTCGGACCGCTGCGCGAGCACGGCGTAGGTCGGGGCCGGTGCCGAAACCGGCCAGATGCCGTACTCGAACCGGGGCTCACTGGCCTGATCGACCAGCAGACGCGGCGACGGCAGACCCTCGTTGGACTGCGAATCGTCGATGGTCGCCGTCATGCCCATGTGCTCGAATTCCGCCGCGACATCGTGCATCGCCGGATCGACGGTGCCGGTGATGAATTTGCGCGTCGCCGCGGCCCCCGGATAGTTGATGGTCGAGAGCAACCGGCGACGCCAACTGCTGAGTTCGGCCGGGCCACGGCCCGCGGCGAATGCCTTGGGCAGCGAGGTGCGGTAGCTGTCGAGCTTGAAGGACTCGTTGTGGACAGCGCGCAACAACGCGATGCCGATCAGCGCCAAGACGAACGAGAACGGCAGCCCCATGATGATGGTGGCGTTCTGCAGGGTCGTGATGGACCCGCCCGCACCGGCGAACAGCATCGACAAGGTGAGCACACCGATCGCGGCCGACCAGAAGATCCGGGTGCCGGTGGCGCAGTCGGCCATCGGATCGGGCAGTTTCGAGGTGAAATTGCCCATGACCAGTGACCCCGAATCGGCGGTTGTCACATAGAAGAGCAGCCCGGTGATGGTCGCGATGCCGAACAACAGCGTCGCGCCGGGATATTTCTCGAGCAGGGAGTAGAAGCCGAGTTCGGCTTGGGCCGCGGTCTTCTCGGCGAAGGCGGTGTCGTCCCTGGCGACCTCGAGCGCGCTGTTGCCGAAGATCGAGATCCACATCAGGGTGAAGCTGAACGGCACCACGAGCACCCCGAAGATGAACTGGCGCAGCGTGCGCCCGCGCGAGATGCGTGCCAGGAACAGGCCGACGAACGGCGCCCAGGCCACCCACCAAGCCCAGAAGAACAGCGTCCAGCTGTCCAGCCAGGTCGTCGGGGTGTTCGCCGTCTCCGGATTGCGCTCCCAGGCGAAGGTGTCGAGGGTCCGGTCGGGGAAGGTCGACAGGTAGTCGCCCGCGTTCTGGGCCAGACCGTTGAGCAGGAAAGAGGTATTGCCCGCTACCAGGATGTAGATCAGCAGCGCGATCGCCATGATGACATTGAGCTCCGACAATCGCCGGATGCCCTTGTCGACTCCGGTGGTAGCCGAGATCGTGGTGATGGCGACCGACAGCGCGATGAGCCCGATCTGGGCGGCCTTGCCCTGGGAAATCCCGAACAGCTGGTTCAGGCCGTAGTTGAGCTGCACGATGCCGATACCGAGCGAGGTGGCGATGCCGAAGATGGTGCCGAGCACCGCGGCCACGTCGATCGCGTCGCCCCACCGGCCGTGGACCCGCTTGCCGAAGATCGGATAGAGCGCGGCACGGATCGTCAACGGCAGGTTGTGCCGAAACGCGAAGTAGGCGAGCGCGCCGCCCATCAGCGCGTACATCGCCCAGCCGGTGATGCCGTAGTGGAAGATCGTCCAGGCCACCGCGTTGCGGGCAGTCGCGTTGGTGGCGGGCTCGCCGAGTGGGGGATGCAGGTAGTTGTAGACCGGCTCGGCGACCGAGAAGAACATCAGATCGATGCCGATACCGGCCGCGAACAGCATCGACGTCCAGGAGAACAGGCTGTACTCCGGCCGCGATTCCTCCGGCCCCAGCCGATACCGGCCGTAGCGGCTGGCACCGAGGAAAACGACGAGGCCGAGGATGGCCGTGGCGAGCACGAAGTACCACCAGCCGAACCAGGTGGAGATGAAGGTCTTGACCGTGCCGACAACGGTCTCGGCGCTCTCCGGTGCGGCCAACGCCCAGATCCCGAAGGCGAGCACGGTGCCGGCCGCGAGCCCGAAGACCGGTTTGTTGACCGAGCGCCGCCCGGCTACGGGATGTACCGGGACCACGTCCTGCGCGGTCCCGGTAGGTGGAAGTTCAGTGCCGTTGTCTCCGGGTTTGCTGACACCGCCCATGCGAGGCAGGCTAGTTCGTTCTCGCCCGTAGATCGGGGACCTTCACCGGTTGCCGACCTCGTGTTCCAGCCGTCACGAAAGCCCACACGACGAGACCGGCCACGGCGTTGAACGCGCCGGTCACGCAGGAGGCCCGATGACCAGCAATGCCAGAGTCGGACCGGTCCGAGCGATGAGCAGCCAGGACGCGGCGAGCGAGAGCAGCGACCACCCGGGCAGAATCTGGGTGTACCGCGCGCCGGATGTTCTGACGTCGGGGTCCAGGCTACCTCGGGTGACCAGGGCGAGTGTCACGTAGAGCACGGCGAGCAGGACATAGACCGATCGCCAGCCGAGCGCGTCACCCAATACTCCCGCGACGACCCGGGCGCCGAGGATGCCGATCACCACACCCGATGTGACGGCGCCGACGTTGCGGCCGCGTTCACCCGGCGCCGACGCGGCGGCGACATAGGCGACCGTAACCTGCACGACGACCGCGAACAATCCGGCGCGGACCGGCCTCGCTCACCGAGTTCCGGCAGCAGCTCGGCATCGCGCGCAACATCCTCGCCGACCGACTCCGCCGACTCGTCGAGGACGGCATCCTCCGCACCAGCGCCACCCCCGTGCGGCAAGCGTCACGTCTACGAGCTGACTCGCGCCGGGCAGGACCTGTTCACCACCATCGTCACGCTACGGCAGTGGGGAGAACGCCATGCCTTCGCCGAAGACGAACCCCGCTCGACACTGGTGGACCGTGACGGGAGACAGCTCGCCGAGCTGTCTCCCCGCGATCGGTCCGGTGCGGTGGTCACCGCCGACACCACCGGCGTGCGCCGAGTGGACTGAGTCCACACATCGACCCTCGCCGGTGACCGTCCGAACTTCTCGGTGGCCCACGATCAGAGGTTGCCGACCTCGCGTTCGAGGCGGCGGGCGACGAGGTCGCGAGCTTCTTCGATGAGCTTGGGTCGGAAGCCGCTGGGGTACACCGGATCCGCCGGTGTGTAATTCTTGAGCACTTCCTTGGCGAGGGTGATCTTGTGGACCTCGGTGGGGCCGTCGGCGATGGCCATGACCTCGGCGTAGGTGGTCATGTCGAGGAAGGGGAGGTCGGTGCTCACGCCCATCGCGCCGTGCAGATGCAGTGCGCGGCGGGCGATGTCGTTCATGACGGTCGGCATGGCGATCTTGATGGCGGCGATGTCCTTGCGGACGGCGCGGTAGTCCTGGGCCTGGTCGATCCGCCAGGCGGTGCGCAGGACCAGCAGCCGGAACTGCTCCATCTGGATCCAGCTGTCGGCGATGCGCTCCTGGGTCATCTGGAAGCCGCCGAGCACGCCCTTGCGGGCCGGACGTGAGACCGCGCGCTCACACATCATGTCGAAGGCCTTGCGTACCAACGCGACCGTGCGCATCGCGTGGTGCACCCGGCCGCCGCCCAGACGGGTCTGCGCGACGACGAACCCCGCGCCTTCGGCACCGAGCAGATGATCGGCGGGCACCCGGACATCGGTGAATCGCAGGTGTGCTTCGTGTTCGCTGAACCCGGGCACGGTGAAGTTGCGCACCAGTTCGAGGCCGGGTGCATCGGCGGGGACGATGAACATCGACAACCGCTGGTGGGGTTCGGCCTCGGGATCGGTCACCACCATCACGATGTGGAAGGTGGCGAACTCGGCGGCGGAGTTGAACCACTTCTCGCCGTTGATCACCCACTCGTCACCGTCGCGCACCGCGGTGGTCCGGAACGCGGTCGGGTCCGAGCCGCCGGTGGGCTCGGTCATCGCGTAGCAGGAGCCGATCTCGCCGTCGAGCAAGGGCTGCAGATATTTCGCCTTCTGCTCCTCGGTGCCGAAATGGGCCAGGATCTCGGCGTTACCGGAATCCGGTGCCTGACAACCGAAGACGAGCGGTGCCCACATCGAGGTGCCGAGTACTTCGTTGAGCAGTGCCAGCTTGAGCTGACCGAACCCGGGCCCGCCGAGCTCGGGACCGAGGTGGCAAGCCCACAGGCCCGCGTCCTTGACCTGCTGTTGCAGCGGCCGCATCAGCGCCCGGATCTCGGGGTCGCTCCGGTCGTAGGGGTTGGGGTAGAGCAGATCCAGGGGCTCGACCTCGGTGCGGACGAACTCCGCCACCCAGTCGAGCTTGCGCTGGTACTCCGGATCGGTCTCGAAATCCCAAGCCATGGTCAGCCTTTCGTGTTGTCGCCGGTGGCGCGTAGCCCGGACAGGACGGTGTCGGTGAGGATGTCGGCGATCTCGGCAGGGGAGTGGGTGCCGCGCTCGCGGTACCAGTAGCCGAGGGAATTGAGCATGCCGAGCATGCCGTTGGTGACGATGTGGTCGGCGGTGCGCAGTTGCCCGGCCGCGTGGCCCGCGTCGATGACGTCTTGCCAGAGGTGCTGGAGCCGGTCGCGCAGCTGCTGCAGGACGACCGCGTGTTCGCGGGTGAGCGCGTCGGCGTCGCGCAGGTGTACCGCCACCGCGCGCCGGTGCGTGATGATCAGTTCGACATGGCTGCGAATCAGCAGGCGCACGGTCTCGAGAGGGTCGGCGCCTGCCTCGACGATGCGTTCGGCGTCGGCGAGCAGTAGTCGGGTGTAGTCGCGCAGGATCGCCCACAGCAGGTCTTCCTTCGAGCCGATGTGGTAGTACAGCGCACCCCGCTGGACGTCGGCTTTCGCACCGATCTCGGCGACCCCGGTGGCATGGAAACCGCGTTCGGCGAACAGCTCGAGTGCCGCGTCGTGGATCCGCTCCCGTGTGTCCGCGCGCTCGGTGGCCCGGGGACGTCCGCGACGACGCATGGGGGATACCGGTTCGGTTGTCACGGCGCCTCCGTTCGGTCCGGCTCCCGACTTAATGTTCCGATCAGTACATTAATTGTCCCCGCACCTACAATCAAGGGGTGATCCGCCGCGCCCATGCCCCCGACCTCGGCGGCTCGGCGTGGCGGAATGGACGGAGCCCGCAGGGCGTTCGAACCCACACGAGGTGTCACCTCTACCCACGGGTAACATGACATCGACTTATCCCACCCGGTTTTCACCAAAGTGAGGCAGTAGATGACAGAGCGGATTCAGGTCGGCGGGCTCCAGGTGGCGAGCGTTCTCCACGATTTCATCGAGAACGAGGCGCTCCCCGGTACCGGCGTAGATTCCGCCGCGTTCTGGGCAGGCGCCGAGCAGATCATCAACGACCTCGCCCCGCGCAACCGCGCTCTGCTCGCTGAGCGCGACGAGTTCCAGGGCAAGCTCGACGCGTGGCACGGCGAGAACCCGGGCACCGGCTACGACAAGGCCGCCTACAAGCAGTTCCTGACCGAGATCGGTTACCTGCGGCCCGAGCCCGCGCCGTTCCAGATCGGCACCGGCAACGTCGACACCGAGATCGCCACCACCGCGGGCCCGCAGCTCGTGGTGCCGGTGATGAACGCGCGCTTCGCGATCAACGCCGCCAACGCGCGCTGGGGCTCGCTCTACGACGCGCTCTACGGCACCGACGCCATCCCCGAGGCCAACGGCGCGGAGAAGGGCAGCGGCTACAACCGCGTGCGCGGCGACAAGGTCATCGAGTGGGGCCGTAACTTCCTCGACGACGCCGTCACCCTGATCACCGGTTCGCACATCGGTTCGTCGTACTACAAGATCGTCGACGGCGAGCTCGAGATCGGCCTGGAAGACGGCACCGACATCGGCCTGGCCGACCCGTCGCAGCTCGTCGGCTACCTGGGCGATCCCGAGGCCCCGACCTCGATCCTGCTCAAGCACAACGGGCTGCACATCGAGATCCAGGTCGACGCCGACTCGCCGATCGGCTCCACCGACACCGCCGGTGTCAAGGACATCGTCCTGGAGTCCGCGCTCACCACGATCATGGACTTCGAGGACTCGGTCGCCGCGGTCGACGCCGACGACAAGGTCGTCTGTTACCGCAACTGGCTCGGCCTGATGAAGGGCGACCTGGCCGAGGAAGTCTCCAAGGGCGGCAAGACCTTCACCCGCACCATGAACCCCGACCGCGTGTTCACCGCACTCGACGGTTCCGAGCTGGTCCTGCACGGTCGTTCGCTGCTGTTCGTGCGCAACGTGGGCCACCTGATGACCTCCGACGCGATCATCGACGCCGAGGGCAACGAGGTCCCCGAGGGCATCCTGGACGGCCTGATCACCTCGCTGATCGCCGTGCACTCGCTCAACGGTGACAACACTCGCCTCAACTCGCGCACCGGCTCGGTCTACATCGTGAAGCCGAAGATGCACGGCCCCGACGAGGCCGCGTTCACCAACGAGCTGTTCGGCCGGATCGAGGACGTCCTCGGCCTGACCCGCAACACCCTCAAGGTCGGCATCATGGACGAGGAGCGCCGCACCACGGTCAACCTCGCCGGCTCGATCGAGGCCGCCAAGGACCGCGTGGTGTTCATCAACACCGGCTTCCTCGACCGCACCGGCGACGAGATCCACACCTCCATGGAGGCCGGGCCGATGGTCCGCAAGGCCGAGATGAAGGCCCAGACCTGGATCACCTCCTACGAGGACTGGAACGTCGACACCGGCCTGGCCAAGGGTCTGCCCGGCAAGGCGCAGATCGGCAAGGGTATGTGGGCCATGCCCGACCTGATGGCAGGCATGCTCGAGCAGAAGATCGGCCACCCCAAGGCCGGCGCCAACACCGCGTGGGTGCCCTCGCCGACCGCCGCCACTCTGCACGCCACCCACTACCACCTGGTGGACGTGTTCAAGCAGCAGTCGCAGATCGCCAAGGGCGGCCCCCGCGCCACCGTCGACCAGATCCTCGAGATCCCCCTCGCCCAGTCCACCGACTGGACCGACGAGGAGAAGCGTCAGGAGCTGGACAACAACTCCCAGGGCATCCTGGGCTACGTGGTCCGCTGGATCGATCACGGTGTCGGCTGCTCCAAGGTGCCCGACATCAACGACATCGGCCTGATGGAAGACCGTGCCACCCTGCGCATCTCGAGCCAGCTGGTCGCCAACTGGCTGCGCCTGGCCCCGGTCGTCGACCGCCAGAACGCGAACGACAAGACCTACCGCCCGCTGGCCCCGAACTTCGATGACAACATCGCGTTCCAGGCCGCCAAGGAATTGGTCCTGGAAGGCACCACGCAGCCCAACGGCTACACCGAGCCGATCCTGCACCGGCGTCGTCGTGAGTTCAAGGCCGCGCAGAAGTAGTGATATCGAGTTGAGGCCCCGCGTCGGAGACATCCGAGGCGGGGCCTCTGCCGTCACCGGAGATCACCGTGGATACCGGCTCGTCGCGCTCGAACCGGTCACAAAAACGGTCACAGACCGTTGGATTTCGGCGAGGATTTCGGCGCCTTGCTCAGAGTGCTTTCACGGGACTCTGCAGGATACTGAGGTGTGTCTACGGTCGGCGGGTTGCCCGCGCACGTACTGTTCGTCCATTTCATCGTGGTCTTGGCTCGGTTGACCGCTGGCCTGCTCGCCGTATGCAGCGTGTGGCCCGCGGCCCGGCGTCGTCTCGTGTGGCCTGTACTCGCCCTCGCCAGTGCGATCGCGGTACTGACTCCGGTGACCGCCGAAGCCGGAGCGTCTTCCGGAGACTGATATTCAATCACATGGCGCAAGCCCCGTGTCGAGGTCCGAAATGGTCGAAAGACATTGTGAAAAATCGGTCGCGGAGGCAGATACTGGATGTAGTACAGCGGATCACCTCGATGATGCCGCTGACCAGGAATGAGGAGGCCGTCGCGTTCTGGAGACTGCTGATCGTGGGCATCATCCCGGACAACCTCGTGAGGTGGACTGGGGCAGCGCGACGACAATCTGACAGCAGGCCCATCGAGGAACGAGTTGACCGATGTGAGCAACGCGAATCAGAGATATATGAGCCAGACCGATTTCATGTCGTGGCGGATGGAGGAAGATCCGATTCTCCGCTCGACCATCGTCGCGGTCGCGTTGCTCGACCGCAGTCCCGATCAGTCCCGATTCGTCGACATGATGCACCGGGCGGTCGACCTGGTTCCTCTCTTCAGGCGAAAGGTGGAGGACTCGAAAGGCCTTGCCCCGCCGAGGTGGGTGGACGATCAGGATTTCGATCTCAGTTGGCACCTTCGTCGCTACACCCTGACCGAACCCGGTACGTGGGATATGGTTCTCGACTTCGTCCGTACAGCCGAGATGGCCGCGTTCGACAAGGATCGCCCGCTCTGGGAGTTCACGATTCTCGATGGACTGCACGAAGGGAGGTCCGTCCTGGTGATGAAAGTGCATCACTCGCTCACCGACGGAGTCGGGGGTATGCAGATTGCCCGGGAGATCGTGGATCTGACCCGGGAGGGGGTCCGGAACGCGGGCGATGGGTTCCCTGAGTCGCCGCTGGCACACCGAGATTCGTTGCCTTCGCCGTCTTGCCTCTCCTGGTATCGGTCGACAATGGAAGACGTGGCCCGGAGGGCGGCGAACGCATTGGGCCGGAACAGTGTTCGGGTGATGCGCGATCCGGGTTCCGCGTGTCGTGAGGCCTCGGCGGTTGCCGGCTCAACGGTGCGCCTTGCGCGTCCTGTCGTCTCGACGCTGTCGCCTGTGATGACAGAACGCAGCACGCGGCGCCATTGCGCGGTACTCGACGTGCCGGTGGGGGCGGTGGCTCAGGCGGCCGCAGCCGCCGCCGGCTCGATCAACGACGCGTTTCTGGCTGCCGTCCTGCTGGGAATGGCGAGGTATCACCGACATCACAGCACCGAGATCAGCGAACTGCGGGTGACGCTGCCGATCAGCCTACGTGCCGAGACGGACCCGCTGGGTGGCAACCGCATCAGCTTGGCACGATTTGCGCTCCCTGCCGACATCGCTGACCCCGGTGAGCTGGTACGCAGAGTGCATTCCACCACCGAGACGTGGCGCAACGAGCCTGCGATCGCGTTGTCACCGATAATCGCCGGTGCATTGAATCTTCTTCCGGCTTCGATACTCGGGAGCATGCTCAAACACGTCGACTTCGTCGGCTCGAACGTCATCGGATCCCCGGTACCACTGTTCGTCGCAGGGGCGGAGATTCTGCGTTACTACGCCTTCAGCCCGACACTCGGGTCGGCATTTAACATCACCCTGCTGTCCTACGCAGAGCGATGCTGCGTCGGGATCAATGCCGATGTCGAAGCGGTCCCGGATCTTGCTGCCATGACCGGTTCGATAGCGGAAGGATTTCGCGCAATCCTCGGCCTGTGCCCGAATGTAACCGATACGAATGTGGTTGTGACTCTGTGATCGCCCCCAGCTTCACGCTTTCGCCGCAACGCTGCTCTCGCAGGGACGTCCCTTCGACGGCTGCCCAGCCGAGCGGGCATGGGCCGGAGTGGCAGCACGAGCGAGCGCGAATTACTTTATGACACAACGCATTTGGCCCCGGTCGTCGACCGCCAGAACGCGAACGACAAGACCTACCGCCCGCTGGCCCCGAACTTCGATGACAACATCGCGTTCCAGGCCGCCAAGGAACTGGTCTTGGAAGGCACCACGCAGCCCAACGGCTACACCGAGCCGATCCTGCACCGGCGCCGCCGCGAGTTCAAGGCCGCGCAGAAGTAGTAGTGTCGCGTTCTTGAAAAGTAGCTCGTAGCAGCTCTTTTCGTTTGAGGCCCCGCGTCGGAGACATCCGAGGCGGGGCCTCTGCCGTCACCGGAGATCACCTTGAATACCAGCTTGTCACGCTCAAAAAGGTCACACACGGAACCGGGCTGCTGAGATCAACTCGGCTCGGACACCGGGCTCGGTTGCAGAATCGTCGGGGGTCTCGTAGCCAGCGCTCAGGGTTTCGGATATCGCCGTGGTTACGTTGCCGCATCAAAGCGACGACGGTGTCTGTGCCCCGGATGGTCTCTTGGTGGGAGGCCGTATGGTCGGTCTCGCCGAGATCGCCCTGAGCAGCGGAGGCTGGTAAGTATGCCGAAATACATGTGGCGGGTCAGCTATCTTCAAGAGGGAGCGCAAGGCCTCCTCGCAGAGGGCGGCAGTGCCCGCCGTGCGGCCATCACCGAGATGGTGGAGAGCGTCGGTGGCCGAGTAGAAGCTTGTTACTTCGCATTCGGCGAGGACGACCTAATCGTTATCGGCGATGTGCCGGACGATGTCTCAGCCGCAGCGCTCGCGATTCGTACCGCAGCTGCTGGTGCGGCTGTCTCACACACGGTGGGTCTGCTGACTCCTGAGCAGATCGACGAAGCGGTAGCTAGAGAAGTGACCTATCGGCCGCCAGCATAACTTCCGCCGTAGTTGCCTCTCGGGCCCAGATGTGTGATCCGGGTAAGGGATGACAGCAACGGCGGCTGCGACTGCTGTCAGGGCGGTTGTGTGGAGGACGGCTTGTGTTGCGTTGCCGACCCCGCTGACGCCAGCGGCGATGCAGAGCTCGGTCCAGAAGAAGACGTGCGCGCGGTCCGTGCGCATGTTGTTCTCTTCGGTGCGCTGAACTTTGGCGGATATCGGTGGCGCGGCAGTCATGTCGGACGCGTCCGTTCAGGCAGTGGTGGCCGGATGCTGTGGTTCGGCATCAAGTGGATGTACTCGTCGCAGCAGGCTCATTGGACTGCCTGAACAGCTCTGTAAATGCATGTATAAATTTAGATATGCGTATCTACGCATTATTAACGCCGCCCGCAACACGCTTGAGCCCGAGTTCGCCCTGGCCGCTGAGCGATCCACGCCCTCGCCACCTACCCCTGTGGAAGTGGGCGACGAGACGGCAGGGGCGATGTAGCTGCCGTTGTTCTGGTGGGGCGGGAACGGATCCCAGATGCCGCCGATGGGGAGTTGTTGGCGTATTCGGCGCTGAGCATCGGTGGAGGTTCCTTGCTGGTGGGGGTCTGACCGGGGGCGTCTTGATCACGGCCGTGGTGGGGTGTCGAGAGGGCCTTGGCCATCACCCGGTGACGCCGTCAGGCGCGGCGTCGAACGAGGGGTTCCGTACTGATGAGTAACCATGTTACCGTTCCGAAGTCGCGTTGACGTGATGAACATCATCTCTGATGTCAATCGAGACCTGAGTTACTCGGCGACGGTGCCGAATTGAATCCACGGGGAGTATCTGAATGCGTAGGAATCATGGGTTGCGCTCGATGGCGAGTGCTCTGCCCAGTTCGGTTCGGGTGGTGGCCGCGACGGTAGCCACTGCGTGTGTCGCCACCATCGGCGTAGCAGTGGGAGGCATCGGCGTACCCCAAGCTGCCGCTGCTCCGGTGAGCGCGTTCTACACCCCGCCCGCGCAGATTTCTAGCACGCCCGGCGCGATCGTCAAGACCGAACCGATGAGTATCCTCGCGACGGCGCCTACCGCTGCGGGCTGGCCCATCGATGCCACGCGTGTCATGTACACGACGCAGTATCAGGACGGCTCTCCCGCCGCGGTCACCGGAACCTACATCGAGCCCCAGGGGCCATGGCAGGGCGCGGGGGCTCGCCCGACCGTCGTCATCGGGCCCGGTACCGCAGGCCAAGGCGATCAGTGCGCCATGTCGGTCGCCTTCTCCACCGGCCTCACCTTGTCCGCCGATCCCTCGCTGTCGTTGTCGGCCAACCAGGAACTGCCGTCCTCGGCGGCCTGGAGTGCACTGGGAGCGCGCGTCCTGGTCACCGACTACATCGGTCTGGGCACTCCGGGCATCCATACCTTCGCCAATCGGATCGAAGGTGGGCACGCCATCCTCGACGGCGCTCGCGCAGCCAACGCCCTCGGCGGCGTCGGGCCGGAAACACCTCTTGTCCTCTGGGGTTACTCCCAGGGCGGCGGCGCCACCGCGGGTGCCGCGGAACTGCACGACAGCTACGCACCTGAACTCAATCTCAAGGGCACTTGGGCAGGCGGACCCACCGCCGATCTCGCCGCGATCCTTGCCCGTATCGACGGTGCCCTGATCGGCGGCGCCATCGGATTCGCCATCAACGGACTGCTCGCCCGCTACCCCGAACTGAACGCGGCTGTTGACCGTGTGACCAGCCCGGCTGGACGAGCCATGCTCGAAACCCTCAGCAATGAGTGCGTCGGCGACATCATCATCAAACACCCGTTCCTCAAAACCAGCTCGCTCACCAACGACGGCCGCCCACTGATCGAACATCTGCGCGACATCCCCGAGGCCGCTCCCGCCCTCGCCGAACTTCGTATCGGCAGCGTCGCTCCTCCGACACCGGTGCTGATCACCAGCGGCCTCAACGACGACACCGTCCCCTACGGCCAGGCTCGCCAACTCGCCGAAGATTGGTGCGCGAAAGGTGCCACGGTCACCTTCCGCACCAATAACCTGCCGCCGATCCTTTCCGGCGCGACCATTCCGAATCACTTCGGACCCGAATTGATCGACGGATTCGGACCTGACAACGCGATCACCTACCTGCTCGATCGCCTGGCCGATAAGCCGATCACCGGCTGCACGTTCAACTGAACCATTAGGCGGGGACCATCGATCCGCGCGACGGGTGGTTGAGCTCGACGTTTCCCTCCATCAAAGCCCTCGCGGAAGATCATGGACCATGTGCTGGCGTCGCCGGCTTCTGTGAGGGTGCCCTGATCGCATCGGAAGTCCTTCATCGCCAAGCCTCGGGGGCATGACTCGAGGCTTGGCGACGTGCGCTTCTTTACTGCAATGTCCGCTTGGCGATCGCCCATCCATGAACGAGCCGGGGTCTTTGAAAAGGACGGCCCCATCGCGATTCCTGTGCTTCAGACGGTGGGGGAGAAGGAGGCGGAAGCCTTCCTGGCTTCCGCGGTTTGGCGAATGTACAGGCACGAGCCGATCGACTTTCCGAATTGGCGTCCTGCCGTCCAGGTAGCCCGTCGACATCCCCCGAGAAGCCCTCGCTGCGCCTGCGATCGCTACCGACCCGGTCCGACCACACACCGATCGCCGGACAACCCACGCCGTACACAGCCAATGCGGCGGTGGTGTACGCGGCGGCAACGGTATTGGACAGGCTGCGGGTTTCGGTGAGCAACGGAACGCCCCACAGTCCAGCGAAGGCGTAGAAGGTGCTGTTGGTGCCGACCGTCGCCAACAGCAACGGCCACAGTTCGCGTCGCCGCAGGGCGGTGCGCAGACCTGCCCGCGCCCCACCGCTCGGGACGCCGGCCTCAACGAGACTGTGTGGCGGCCGGTTACGAACCACGGCAGCCACCGCGACCGATAGCACAACTCCGGCGACCGCGGCGACCGCGAAGACTTCCCGCCAGCTGTAGCGTTCCAGCAACCACGCCGTGGGCGAACCCGCGATGATCGCCCCACAGGTGGCCAGCAGCATCGTCACGCCGGTGACCAGGCCATAGCTTCCCGCCGAAAACCCTCTCTTACCGGTGGTCAGAGTGGAATCGAACGTGCGCTGCCCAACCGACGGGCTGGAAGGCTCGATCGACGCCGCAGTTCCGAAAGATCGTCGAGACCGCCTGACTGCCAAGGAAACTCACTTGCCAAGCCGACAACCCGGTCCTCAACCTCATTGAAACCTGCCGATGTGGAATCCGTCGTCACCGGCTACCTATGTGTCCACACGGGCTGCAGCAGGTCCGCGACCCTGGTCTCGCGACCGAGTAGCACGACATCACGGAACTGCAGCAGCATCGCGCCGGTCGGAGCGTGGATGGTCATGGCATCGCCGAGTCGCATCTGCAGCAGGCGGGTTCCATCCGGTTGATCGGCCCAGTATGGAACCCCGTCGGCGGCGAGCCGATCGAGAGCAACGAAATGCACCTGGTGCACCTCATGGTTGGGAGAGAGGACGCCGGGGTTGTCGAGCGCCACTACGATCGGCGTGATCGCGAAACCGGAGGCCGCGGGGAAATCGTCCAGCCGGCCGAGCACCTCTGCGGGGGAGGCATCGAGGCCGAGCTCCTCCTGCAATTCGCGCAGGCCGGCCGCGACAGTGGTCTCGTCGCCGTCGACCCGTCCGCCGGGCAGTCCCCATTGCCCGGCGTTGCGGCCGCGGTAGGCGCGTTTGATCACGATCACGCAGGGCTGTCCGTCATGTTCGAGCACACACAGCACCACTGTCGCGCGCCGCCTCCCAGGTTCATCCGCCACGGCTTGAACATCGAACCCGCGCAATCGGGTTGTGGCCACGTCCCGGAAGTTCTGCACACTCATCCATCGAGCATCCCACTATCGGAGATCGGCACGGTATCAAACCAGTGGTGGCGCAGACCTAATCGAGTCTCGAGGCCAGCTGGTAATGGCCTCGCGTATTAGGAGGTTGACGTTTCGGTTGAAGTGCTCAGTGCTCAGTGCTCAGTGCTCAGTGTGCGAAGTGTATTCCCGTTCTGATCCGTAATTCGTCGAGCGAGATACCGTAGGTCGCGCGGACACCGACCTGTGCGGCGCCGAGTTCGAATTTTGCGTAGTCGCTGTAGATTCGGCCGACGCAGCGGCGCCCGGTCAGCGGGTAGTGCATTCTTCCACCAGCTTGGACCGGCCGTCGCGGGTGAACAGCGACAGCAGGTCGTGCAGGCGCGAGAGCATCGTCAGCGTCACCGTGCGCTGGTCGGGGTGGCCCTGGTCGATTCGGCCGACGATCAGCTCGCGGATGAACTGCGCCGGGCAAGCCGAGCCTGTGGGAGTGCCGACCTATCGCCGGTCGAGACGGGTCGCACGACCCACCAGACGATCGCGGTCCATATCGAGGCCAGCAGGATCGAGCCGATGATGTCGGTGGGGTGGTGGGCTCCGGCATAGAGTCGCTGCGCCGCTACCAGCGCCGAAATCAGGAGTGCCGCGGCGGCGAAGACCCGGTACTGCCATCGGCGTGTGGTGGCCCACACCAGCGCGGCGGTGCCGGCGTAGAGCGTCAGTGAGGCGGCGACGTGCCCGGAAGGGAAACTGGCCGTGGGGGGAAGGTCGGGATTGAGGTGTGCGACCCGGGGCCGGTCCCGGTCGACGATCGCAGCGGTGGTGAGGAATAGCGTGATCTCGCCCAGCAGCGCCATGCCGAGGAACAACACCGGTCGCCAGCTGCGCGCGATGCCCACCGCGAGTGCTGCGACGATCAGAGCGACCGTGATGATCGCGAAAGTATTTCCGATCTCGCCGAACACACCGAGGATCGACGTGAGCGTGGAATTACGGTGCTCGGCGAGCATCGCCACGACGCGGTGATCCCACCCCAGGACAGCGGTGTCGGTGTCCAAGGTCCGCACCAGTTTGCCGATTCCCACCAGCCCACCGACGAGCAGCACCCACGCGACCGCGAGCTCGCCGATCCCTCGCCATGGGTGCGGCAGCGTGGGCGGATGCTGAACCGGGACCGGTCGCAAGTCGTCTTCTTCGGCCGGGGCGACGTCGCCGGGTAGGGGGCCGGTGCTGTCGATCCGGGCGTCGCGACGCCACCGGTGAAAGGCGACAGTTGCCAGTACGAGCCACAATGTGCCGAGCAACCAGCCACCGAGGACATCGGTGAGGTAGTGCACGCCGAGCGCTATCCGGCTCACCCCGATGGCGATCACGATCCCCACTGCGAACACGGTCGCCGCGCGGCGTGCGCCCGCTTGCCAGGTGGGCGTGAAGACCAGCAGCACAACGCCGTAACACACCAGTGAACTCATCGCGTGTCCGCTGGGAAAGCTCCAACCGTCCGTGGTGTAGACGGGCTCGTCCACCACCGGACGTAACCGTGCGACAAGCTCTTTGACGACCGGGTTGAGGATCAGGCCGCCCGCGGCGGTGAGCACCACGTAGACGGCAAGTCGGGGGAGACGACGCAGCAGCAGCCAGATGGTGGCGACGGTCAGCACCACAACCAGCGTGCTGGTCGCTCCGAGTTCGGTGATGCCGGTGACTATGCTCTGCAGGGCCTTGTTATCCGCCACCACGGCGACCAGGTGGTCGGTGACCGTTTGATCCGCGGTCTGCATCGGTTCCCACCGCGTCCGGACCAGTGCGGTGAGCACCCCGAACCCGATACCGATGCCCACAGCGCCGAGTAACGCCGCGGCACTGCGGACAGCGAATCGTTCGGCGGCCTCGGCCTCGCTGTGATGCGCGACGACGGAGCTGTCAGCGCCCGTCGCGACATCCCCGTCGCGTTGGTCGACAGACAATGCAACACCTCCTGCGATCGTGCGGCATCGCCGACCAGCGAGAACCGCGACAGGCCACCAGTGAACTCCGGTTGCCGGATATCGTTGTTGTTCATGGCTTCCCGTTACAAGCGGTCGCAATCAATCGAGAAATCACTAGCGCGATCCCCGCGCGCGCCGCGGGGCACGCTCATTCTCTGCCCCTCGGGCCGCATTTCTGATTACAGCCGGATCGCCGAGCCCGCGACCGGATGGGCAGTCGAATTCGTGGTGTGCTGAAGATGGCGATGCCCGTGACAGGATGACGGGGCGATCCTGATACCGAGCGCAAGATGGGAGAACGTATGACTGTCGAGTTCCCGCATCTCGACCTGTCCGCTGACGAGGTACTGACCACGACCCGGTCGGTGCGCAAACGTCTCGACCTGGATCGGCCGGTGCCGCTGGAGGTGGTCACCGACGCATTGGAGGTGGCGCTCCAGGCGCCGTCGGGCAGTAACCTGCAAGGCTGGCATTGGATCGTGCTGACCGATCCCGAGCCCAAGAAGATCGTGGCGGAGTACTACCGCAAGTCCTACACCGCCTACGCTGCGGCGGGTGCGGCCGTGCGGCAGGCGAAGCCGCCGAAGGACGCCGATACCGCGGAGAAGGTGGCTTCGAGTGCGACCTATCTGGCGGAGGTGATGGAGCAGGTACCGGTGCTGGTGATCGGTGCGATCCACGTTCCGGGTGGGCAGATGCCGGAGGGGAACCAGGCCGGTCTGTGGGGTTCGCTGCTCCCCGCCGCCTGGAGCTTCGCGCTCGCACTGCGTGAGCGCGGCCTCGGGTCTGCGTGGACCTCACTGCATCTGGAGTACGAACGAGAGGTCGCCGAGGCGCTGGGAGTTCCCCCGAGTATTCGGCAGGGTGTGCTCTTGCCTGTTGCCTACACGAAGGGCACCGACTTCAAGCTCGCCAAACGCGCCCCGCTCGACACAGTACTGCACGTCAACAAATGGTAGTGCTGGCCGATTCGCCCGCAGCTTCATCTACGCCGGCGGTCGAGAAGCTCTCTTTCTGGACTGCGCAACACGTTCACTCTTGCGGTCTCGGTCCGCTGATCTGACACTGTTCGGCTGTGTGCTCGATGGTGTTGCCGAACCCTTCGAATCGATCTCCGCCGAGAGCATGCCTTTAGGTTGATCGCAGAGTCCGGTGACCGAAGCCGACGCTGAGGATTGGAGAGAGGTCGTCACCGTACCGGGCCGCAGTCAGCTACTTCGGCGGCGTTGACCGCGACGCTGTTGACTTCGGTGGCGGGGCCCGAGCCAGGCTCGGCACCCGTAGGCTCGATCGGTACACGCCCCCTCGACCACTGCGACGCCGTGCTCGTGCGCGTCCACGCCTACACCAGCTTCCTTGGAGGTCGAGGCCGTACATGTCGAGGCCGAGCTCAGCGGCCGTGGTGGTCCTGAGGATACGCAGTGACCGCCCGCGCGCATGACCGGACATCGAGAAGGCGCGACCGCGGGGTAACGACCGACGGCGCCCATCACGCGAAGCGTGCGGCCGAATTCGACCCTGGTTGGTTCGGAGGAGTCGGGGCCCTCCCAACTCTTGTATGCGTGTCCTGCCGAGAGGAGTGACGGGGGCCTTCATCCTCCCGAATGGTCTACGCTAGCAGCCTCATTCCGGGTCAGAATGTCAGAGCTGCGCCGGTCATGGGTGTGGCGAGTCTGGGGGTCGGTGCCTGGAGTCGTGGCTGCGGCGGTCGCGGTAGGCGCAGTGGTGGGGTGTCCGATACCGCTAGTCAAGCGGTGGCCGATGCCTACCGGAAACTGAAGGATCTGGTTTCGAGCCATGTTGGTCCATCGAGTATGGAATCACCAGAGCACCAACTCGATTCGGCCGCCCGTGTGCTGTGCTACTTGAGGATTTACAGCACGTAGGCGCCGAGAGTGATCGGAGGTTGCTGGCCGCTGCACAGACGTAGCGGGTGGGTCGAAGTGGTCCGCAGCGTTCAGAACCTCCGTCGACGCGCCGGTTAGTACCCGGCCCGGTCGCGTCACCCGAACCGCAGGGCACACCGCAGGGCTGCTCGCCGTTGGCGGATGGTCGGGACTGGTGTCGCTGACGGGGGTCTCCGCAGGTGGGGACGTCGGTATCAAGGTGAACATCACCCAGCTTCGTGCCGACCAACCTTCTGCTCTACGCAGACGCAGCCTCGTAGGCGGCGATAAATTCGGTCGAGATCTGTCCGCAGGTCGACACTGTGTGACCGTTCTTGCTGGCCCATGCACGAATGTCAGCAAGATCGTTGCGCCGAATCGGTGCGCTCGCAGGAGTTTGCGCGGTGAGTCGGCCGGTGGATATCTTGGCGCGGCCGATTCGGCGGGCGTAAGGGAGCCACTGGTCGAACGTGTCGCGCAACTTGGTGGCGTTGGTATCGGACAGGTCGATTTCGTAGGCGACTCCGTCGATTCGAAGGTGGCGGTCTCGTCGGCCTCGGAGGTGCCGTCGAAGTCATCAACAAGGCTGACAATGACTTTGCGTGCCATAGGGATCCATTTTCGTTCGAGTACAGAGGGCGTCTACCGATCGTCGTAGCCAGCACGGAGCATCCCAATCGGGGCATACTGGACTCCCATCCCCAAGAGACGGCTCGGGGGCAACGCAGTTACCGGCGCCCCGCGAGTACGATGACCGTGCCTCGTTCCGAGTCGGTCGCATACACATTCTGTGTGCGTGGATCAACGGCAATGCCTTGCGGCTTGCCGCCGACATCAACCGTTGCGACGACCGTGTTCGCCGCAGTATCGAGTGCAAGGTGTGCCGCGTCGCGAACGACCTTCACGGTGGCTGTCAGTGTCCGGGAACGGATGTCGATCGCGTGGACGCTACCGGTCTCGCGGTTGGCCACGTAGGCAATGTGTCGGTGGGTGTCGATGACGATTCCGTGCGGTCGGGTCAGTGCGTCACGGCGTCGGCGGAGCGGTCACCGAGGGGATGTCGCCAGGTGCGGCGTGCGCTCGCACTACGCGGTGTCTTCGCGAGCACGGTCGCCTTCTCCTTCGGTTCGGCTGAAGGACGGAAGGTCTGCCTGCTCGTGCCGGTGCGACGGGCGAGCCGAAGATCGGCCTTGGTCTGATGCAGGCGCTGCGATGAACGGTGCGCGCCGGCGGTGAGCAGGACCAGGCCGAGCATGCCGAGGGCTCCGAGCACGACTGCCCACAGGAACAACGTGCCCGACGTTGCGGTGATGTGGTAGCCGAGCAGGCTGAAGTCGTCGCTGAGTGTGTGGGCGGGTCCGCTGTTGCTCAGTACGCCCGCCGTNCCTTCTCCTTCGGTTCGGCCGAAGGACGGAAGGTCCGCCTGCTCGTGCCGGTGCGACGGGCGAGCCGAAGATCGGCCTTGGTCTGACGCAGGCGCTGCGACGAACGGTGCGCGCCGGCGGTGAGCAGGACCAGGCCGAGCATGCCGAGGGCTCCGAGCACGACTGCCCACAGRAACAACGTGCCCGACGTTGCGGTGATGTGGTAGCCGAGCAGGCTGAAGTCGTCGCTGAGTGTGTGGGCGGGTCCGCTGTTGCTCAGTACGCCCGCCGTGCCGATCACGACCGCGGCGATGAGCAGGACCAGGCCGAGGAAAACAATCATGACAGTCTCCGAATCCGGTGACGCCGGTATGCGTGTGGTGCCGCTCGCCCGCCGGCCGCGTGCGAGTCGAGTCGATGAGCGGACCGACGATCGGGATGCCATGGTGCACAGTTACCCGGCGTCACCGCCCTTCACTGTGTGGGATACCCCGATCCGAGCGGGCGACGCAGCTGCCGGGGCGCGATTGTCGAGATGTCACCGCTGGCGATCGGAAGGCTGGTCCCCGAAAGCTTCACGGCGGGTCCGCGATTCGGGGTGGTACCGGCAGGGTGGGGTCGGCGAACCGCCGCAGCACGAGTACCGCGGAGAGCCCGTTCGGCTCGAGCCCCTCGCCGGCCGCCCCGCCAGATCTTCCGTGGTGGCCTTCCCGACCCGATTGGCAGTGGCACTGATCTACTTCACTCAGTGACCTCCTGAAGCGGCGGCGCCAAGAGGGCACATTCGAGAAACGCGGGATTTGTCGGTCCAGCGTTCGCGTGGTCTGGGCGCTGATCAATGGTGTACCAAGGGTACGGCGCTGTGACCTGCGGCGTGTCGAGTATCCGACTGATCGCCAGGTACCGTTGGGCGGTGAACCCAGCTGATGTGCGACTCCTGAAAGACGGCGATCTCGAGACCCGCGAGGACAATCTGCGGCTCCTGCTCGTGCGGGCTGAGGACGGCGATACATCCGCCAAGGAGACATTGCGTGCGCTCGTGCGTGACTATCCCGACTACCACCGGTCGCTCTACAGCAGGGCATTGAACCGGGCGGAGGTCTTCGGTGACGACACCCTGCGCGAACCTTTGCTCGCGTCCCTTGCCGACACTCGCTACAACTGTCAGGCGTGGGCCGCGATGGGCTGCGCGGCCCTCGGCATCCAGGAGGCGGTCCCGGGCTTGGTCGCGATGCTGGATCACCCGCAGGACATTGCCCGAGATCAGGCGGTGATCGCCCTCGGCGTACTCGGCGACGAATCGGTCGTCCCGGTCCTCGCGCCCCTGCTGCAGGACTCGATCAGCGGAATGCGCGAGCGCGCCGCCGAAGCGCTCGGCATGATCGGCGGCGACGCGGCGCTGGCCGCCCTCTGGGACGAATTCGAGAATCGCCGCTACTACCGCATCGGCTACATCGCCAGCGCGTTGTCGGAATTCGCCCCGGACATCATTCCGAGGCTGATCGAGGCGGCCGCAGGCGACGATCCCGACAAGCGGTACTGGGCGGCCGTCGCCCTCGGTTCGACCGGCGACGATCGCGCCGTGCCGACACTGGAACGACTGATGGCCGACGATCGTGGCTCCACCGTCTTCGACGGCATGGTCAGCGTCGCCGCGAAGAAGGGCCTGCGCACGCTACGCCGAATCCAAGCCGCGATCGCCGCCCGCGAATCCTGAGCGCGCAGCCCGGGAGAGTTGTCGGTGCCTGACGATAGTCTCGTCCGGTGTCAGTGAATATCGATGTCGCCCTGACTGTTCGGGGGCTCGCGAACGAACGCGAGTGGGTGGGGATGACCGACTTGCTCGTCGAGGTCTTCAAGGACGAGCGACTCGAGGACGAGGTCTTCGTCTGGATGGAGGAGACCGCGGACGGCCTGTTCGTCCGCGCGAAATCGGACTACCCGGTGATCTTCAGCGGATTCTTCCGCTGGAGTGGGGCGTTCGAAGATCGCCTCACCCGCCGGGTGACAGCACTCGTCCCGCAGGCCCGCGTGGCTTTCGACTGGGGGTATCCGGATGAAGAATGACGAAACCGGCCACGAGTGGACCGATGTACTACCGGACGCGGCGCCGACGATCCACCGAAACCTGGACGTGACGGTCGGCGAGCGCACCCTGACCACACTCACCCGCATCCAACTCGGCTATTGGATCAGCAAACTGAAATACAGTCGCGGCGGCCCGTTCATGACGGTATCCCGTCCCGACCACCCCGAATTCATCCAGACCTACCGCCACAGCGACACCGACTACTACCTTGAGATCCGCTCACCCGATTCCCTCGACGAGTTGGCCTCGACGACCGTGCGAGACGGTGAAACGGTCGCTGACCTCATCTGGGAGTGGTTGGAGCGCAAGGGAAGTCGACTCGACGCATTGCAATGGGAGCGGCGCACGATCTAGGAATCGCGCGATATGTCCGCGAGAACGGCACTCGGCGTCCGTCCTGAACCGGTGACTCGCGGTGCTGGTGGCCGAAACCGCGACGTGCTCTCGTACGGTGGTGGCATGGGCGGACGGTTGGTGGTTGTCGGTGCGGATGCGACAGGGATGGCGGCGGCGTCGCAGGCGCGGAGGTTGCGCGATGTCGGTGAGCTCGAGATCGTGGTGTTCGAGAAGGGCAACCACTCCTCGTACTCGGCGTGCGGGATTCCGTACTGGGTGGCCGGGGATGTTCCCGGTGCCGATGATCTGATCGCGCGGTCGGTGGCCGAACACCGCGCTCGTGATATCGATCTGCGGATGCGGACCGAGGTGACCGAGATCGACCCGGTGGGGCGACGGGTGCTTTCTCGCGATCTCGACACCGGTGCGCAGGGGTGGACGGGTTACGACCAGCTCGTGCTGGCCACCGGCGCGACGCCGGTTCGCCCGCCGCTACCCGGTATCGACGCCGAGGGCGTGTACGGCGTGCAGACCCTCGATGACGGGCAGGCGCTCATCGACGGGCTGGAGTCGGCGACCGGACGGGAAGCCGTCGTGGTGGGTGCGGGGTATATCGGTGTCGAGATGGCTGAGGCACTGGTGCGTCGGGGATTCGAGGTCACCATGATCACCCGAGCCGCTGAACCCATGTCCACGCTGGACTCGGACATGGGCGCGCTCGTGCGAAAAGCTATGGAAGGGATGGGAATACGGATCATCCGTGATGTCGAGGTGACCGGCATGCGGACGGCCGCCGATGGCAAGGTCTGTGCGGTGACCACCGCCGATGCCGAGTATCCGGCCGCTGTGGTCGTGCTGGGGATAGGCGTACGCCCGGCGACTGATCTCGCCCGTCAGGCGGGGCTTCCGCTGGGCGAGAGCGATGGTCTGCTCACCGATCTCGCCCAGCGTGTGCGCGGGTACGACGACATCTGGGCCGGTGGTGATTGCGTGGAGGTGCTGGACCTGGTGTCGGGCACACTCCGGCACATCCCGCTCGGCACCCACGCCAACAAGCACGGGCAGGTGATCGGATCGGGCGTCGGTGGCGGTTATGCCACTTTCCCCGGTGTGGTCGGCACGGCGGTGAGCAAAGTGTGTGACCTGGAGGTGGCTCGAACCGGTTTGGGGGAGAAGGACGCTCGGCGCGCCGGGTTGCAGTTCCACTGTGTCACCATCGAATCCACCGGCCGCGCGGGGTATTTTCCCGGTGCGGAGCCCATGACGGTGAAGATGCTCGCCGAACGTCGCACCGGTCGCCTGCTCGGTGTGCAGATCGTCGGTCGCGATGGAGCCGCCAAGCGCATCGACATCGCGGCGGTGGCTCTCACCGCGAGAATGACAGTCGAACAGGTCACCGCCCTCGATCTCGGCTACGCACCACCGTTTTCACCGGTGTGGGACCCCGTCCTCGTCGCCGCGAGGGCAGCGGTCCGTGCGGTGGCAGAGGGTCGATGACCACCTCGAAAGTCACCAGAAGCTGGGTGTGAGGCCCCACGATTCGAACTCTGCCGACAACAGCTCGCGCAGGGCAGCGCGGGTGGGGAAGCGGTCGGGGTCAGCACCGGTGACAGCCAAGGTGACCATGTGGCCGTCGGTGGAGAAGGAGAGGTTCACGCCTACCTCTACTCGACGGAACATGGTGGTGTCGTTGGTGCAGACGACCGGGCGCATGAGAACGGCGGAGGCGTGATTGCCCGCGAAATCCGCTACGCCGCTGGCGGTTTCACCGAGGTTGGTGCACAGGCATTCCGGGGCTTTGGCGGTGCGGGCGAAGTGACGCAGGACGAAGCGGGGGAGGATCATCTGCAACGGTTGTAGGTGTTGCAGGGCAGGTGTGGTGGCCGGGTCTCGGTAGGCGGTGGCGGCCCGCTTCACGGCCGAGCGGACGGCGGCGAGGTCGATGCGTTCGCCGGTGCGGTAGGTGACCGAGATCGGCAGGCCGGTGGTGGCGTTGGCGCGGGGGTCGTCGGGCGTGCGCATGGAATGGGGGATGTCCACGCGGATGTCGGCGGTGTCGCCGACGCGCCCGCTGCGACCGAGGATGCCGGCGCCCAGCGCGATCAGGAGCCCGTTCGTGGTGCCGGAATGCCTTGTGGCGGCGGCGTTCCACTCGGCGAGGTCGAGCTGGACCACCAGGTCGGCCGGTGACCACTGGGTCGGAAGGGGGAGCGCTGGGAGTGCGGGACGGACGGTGCGGTCCGGCTCGGTGACGCCACGGGTGGCGATCGCCGCGCGAATCCCCTTCGCGACCGCACGCAGCTGTCGGCCTGCATCGAGCACGTTCGCGCTCAACGAGTTCTGCGGTGGTTTGCCCACCAGCTGGCCCGAACCGGTTGTGAAGTCCGGGCTCTCATCGAGCCGTGCCAGCGCGTCGCCCACGGCGAACAGCACCGCGCCGCCGTCGGATGCCACATGCGAGGTCACCAGCGACACCAGCGTCCCACCCGCCGTGGTCGGCGCCGCGGACAGCCGCCACACCTGTCCTGTCTCGGGATCGAAGTCCACTCGGCTCTGCGCGAAATACCAGTCGAGGATCTCCTCGTCGGCGACGGGCACCGGATCCCAGCCCAGCGGCAGCGATTCCGTCGCGGGGAGCCAATAGGGACGGGCGAACGGAACCCGGGTCGGTTGCACACGGCGGGCCAGGAAACCCCGGGCCAAGTGGGCGTGGAAGCGGGCCAGCAGCTCGGGCGCCAGTGGCTCGTCGAACCGCCAGGCGAGCTGATTGACCAGCGCGTTGCCGTAGAGGCTGTGCAGCTTGAGGAACAGGTCGTCGTCGGCGGTGAGCCGGTTGACGGCAACGGACGCGGTAACGATGGCCGGGGCAGTGAGCGTCATCAGAACTCCTCAGCGAGCACGCAGGGTGCGGACGGTCAGGGGCGCGAAGACGGCGGCGATCACGAGCGAGGCCACCACCGACCAGAGCGCGTCGGTGCCGACGACACCGTCCTCGGCGAGCCCGCGCACCGCGGACACGAGGTAGGACACCGGGTTGTAGTCGGAGACGTAGCCAAGCCAGGTCGGCATCGCCGACTCGGGCACCAGCGCGTTGGAAGCGAAACTCAAGAAGGTGAGCACCAGCATCGACATGCCCTGCACCGCGGCGGGTCTGGACACGATGACTCCGATGAACGCGAACAACCAGCTGATCGCGATGGTGGCGAGGACCACGAGCACCGCACCGGCGACGAATCCGACCGGATGATCCGGGCGATAACCCATCGCGAACCCGACGATCACCACCGTGGTCGCGGCGATGACATACCTGGTGGCCCCGGCCAGCAGCGCCCCGGCGACCGGCGCCGACCGGGCGATCGGCATAGCGACGAACCGATCGAAGACCCCGCACCGAATGTCCTCGGACAGTTGCACTCCGGTGGCGACCGACGAGGTGAGCACGATCTGCACCAGCACGCCGGGAATCAGAATCGGTAGGTATGCCTGCGTGCTGCCCGCGATGGCCGTGCCGAAAATGCTGCCGAACAGCAGCGGCCCCACGATCGGCAGCAGCAGCGCGTCGTAGAGCAACTGCGGGCTGTGCCGGAAGGTGAGCAGACCTCGCCACGCCATCATCAGCGACTGGAACAGCGAGGCGCGCAGGCTGACATGGGTGATGCGGGGGCGGCGGTCGATCATCGGAGGCGTGGTCTGCTCGACGGCGATCTCGGTGATGGTGGCAGTCATGGTGGCCTCGGTCTTTCGGATCAGGCGGCGACGCGGTCGGTGCCGGTCAGAGCGAGGAATACTTCGTTGAGATCGGGACGGTCGACAGCGAAACCGCGCAGCGCGATGCCCGCGGCGCGGCAGGCGGCGACGATATCGGCGGCGGTGCCGGCATCGGTGAGCGCGACGGTGAGCATGCCCGCCGAAGACCCTTCGGGTACCTCGCCGGTGAGCTCGACGACGATGGCCTCCGCATGGGCGGACTGGGCGGCATCGGCGAGTTCCAGGCGCAGCACCTGGTCGCCGATCGAGGACTTCAGCTGCGCCGCCGTGCCCTCGGCGACGATCGTCCCGCGATCGATGACGGCGATCCGGTCGGCCAATGCGTCGGCTTCTTCGAGGTATTGCGTCGTGAGCAGGACGGTCGCGCCACGGGCGACGAGCCGCCGGATCACGCCCCACATCTTCTCGCGGGTATGCGGGTCGAGGCCGGTGGTCGGCTCGTCGAGGAAGATCAGCGGCGGGTCGGTGATCAGGGTGGCCGCCAGATCGAGCCGCCGCCGCATGCCGCCGGAGAACTGATTCACCGGCCGGTCGGTGACCTTCGACAGTTCGAATTCTTCCAGGAGTTCGACACTGCGGCGCGCGGCATCACGGCGGGAGAGCCCGAGCAGACGGCCGAAAAGCCGCAAATTCTCACCGGCGGTGAGGGTTTCGTCGACCGATGCGTACTGGCCGGTGAGCCCGATCATCGATCGCACGGCGGTGGCGTCGCGCGCGATGTCGTAGCCGAAGATCTCGGCGGTGCCGCGATCGGGACGGACCAGGGTCGCGAGCATGCGGACGGTGGTGGTCTTGCCCGCGCCGTTGGGGCCGAGCAGGGCGAAGACGGTGCCCGCCGCGATGGCGAGATCGACGCTGCCGACGGCGGTGAAATCACCGTAGGACTTGCCGAGACCGGTGGTGCGGATGGCGATATCGGTATTCACAGTTGCCTCCCGGCGGAATGGAGCAGGTCGGCGGGGACCGGAGAACCTGCCAGCGCCTCGACGACATCGGCGGCTCGCTCGACACCGTCGGTGGCGAAATCGGCGGAGTAGGACGCCGCGCGCAGGACCACGTCGGGACGCGAGACCAGATCGAGTAGTGCGTCGAGGCGTTCGCCGGTGAGCTTCTTCGCGGGAATCGTGGCCGCGAGGCCGAGTCGCCGCAACGCTTGGCCCCAGTAGGGCTGGTCTGCCTGGATCGAGCAGATCACCTGCGGCACACCCGCTCTCAGTGCGGCCGCGGTCGTCCCGGCGCCGCCGTGGTGCACGGCCGCGACACAACGCGGCAGCACCCGGGCATGATCGACCTGACCGACGATCGCGACGGCGTCCTCGAATCCCGGACCGATCGTCGCCCAGCCCGACGCGAGCAGCAGCCGACGACCTCGCCGGGCACACACCTCGCGCAGGGTCGCGACGAACGCGGCCGGATCGCCGACATCCATGGAGCCGAATCCGACGTAGATCGGCGCGGATCCCGCATCCAGCCAGGCATCCAGACTCGGCGACGACATCGGGGGCTCGGAAACCGCTGCACTGCTGAGGAATCCGTTCGAATCGACCGGAAAACCGACGAACGGACCTGGCAACTGTTCGTCTACACCAGAAAACAGTCGTGGGTCGTAAGCCTGAATTCGCACGCTGGCCGCATTCGGCTCGGTGATGACGGGCAGGACCGGGGCAAGGGCCGCGGCTCGGGCGCGGGCCAGCACCGACCAACCCCATCGGTGCAGGAACCCGGGGAGGTGGGCAGCCCAGCGCACCGGTGCGACAGGGACCGCGCTGTTGGGCTGGATCGGGAAGAAGTGCACGGCCGCGAACGGCAGTCCGACCGCCCGCGCCACCGACTCGGCGGCTTCCTCGCCGGCCATTCCCGCGACCACCACATCGTGTCCGGGTGCCAGCGCACGCAAGTCCTCGATCTGTTCGGGCACCCCACGTCGCTGCAGGTCGAACAGTGCCCGCAGCCGGGCGCGTGGATCGCGGCTGGTGAAGCGTCGGTCGGTGCGCTGCGCGTGCAGGAGATCGGCGGTATCGCGGCCGAACGGCACCGCGGGAACGCCGTGGTCATGGGCGAAGGTGACGAGGTTCGGCGCGAGCGCCAACGTCACGTCGTGACCGCGCTCGCGCAGCGCACGGGCCAGCAGGATGCCGGGCTGGGCGTCTCCTCGGCTGCCGGTGAAAGCCAACAGTGACCGCATCCGCTCATCCCGCCTGCACGGCGACACGGAGCGCGTCGGTAGCTGGACCCGCATGTACCGCGGCGGTGACCGACGACAATGCCTGCCCGAACGCGGTCAGGAATTCGTCCATCACCTCGGCGGGGAACCCCGCCGGGTACCGGGTCGACACGTACAGCCCGTCGGCCGCGCGCACCACCCACAGGAACACCTCGTCGGGTGAGTACGACTCCGCGCGCAAGGTCCGCCCACGCAGGTCGGCGACCAACTCGTAGCCCGGCAGGACCCGGATATCGAGGAAGGAGATGCCGAACCGCGGCGTCTCGGTGACATCGAGTAGACCGAGCACCCGCGACCAGGAGGCGTCGTTGGCGGTGCGCGAACGACGTAACGCGGCCCGTGCGAGGTCCATGGCCTCGGCGATGCCCGAGCCGGTGGGCAGGGCGATATCGACCGGCACCACATTGACGAACCACCCCATCGATTCCATCCAGCGCAGGTCGGGGCGGGTCGCGATCGGCATCACGGTGCGCATCCGGTTCGCGCCGAACCGCTGCTGATTGGCCACGGCCAACGCGGCGAAGACCGCTACCGACATCCGGTGCCGCACCTGGTCGAGGATCGCTTCGATCTGCTCGAGTTCGTCGAGATCGAGCAGCCGTCGCGACACGCTGGGCTGGGGTAGGTCCGCGGGAGCGGGCCGCTGGGCGTGCGGGGCGAAGCGCGGCATCGCACCGTCTGCGAGGAACTCGCGCCAGGTCGCGACCGCGGGGCAGGCCGGAACCAGTTCGGCCGCGCTCGCCCGTTCCAGGACGGCGAAGTCGGCCGCGCTACCGAAAGTGACGGACTCGCGCGCCTGGTCGCCCGCCGCGACCTCGCGGTAGAGCGTGCGCAGCTCGAGGATCAGAATGGCTTGGGAATAGGCGTCCATCACGGAGTGATCGGCGGCGACGAGGACCGTGAAATCGCCGGTGTCGGTGTGCTCGATCGTGGCCGCGAGGCAGTGTGGCCACACCAGTGGCGACAGACGCTCTTCGAGCGTGCCACGAAGGAATTCATTGATCCGGGTGCCGTCGGTGAGGTCGGCTACCGGCTGCTCGGCGATGCCGACGGCGGCGGGTGCGGCGACGAGTCTGCGCGGTTCGCCCGAGGCCGCGGTGCTCACCGTGGTGCGCAGGCCCTCGTGCCTGGCGTGCCAGCGCCGCAGCGTCTCGCCCCAGGTGGGGGCGTCGAGCGGGGCGTCCATCTCGAAGACGGTGCCGATCCAGCGGCCGCGACCGGGCAGTGGATCGGCGGGATCGACGCTCGCGCAGTAATCGGCGTGCACGCTGGTCAGCGGACGATCGTCGAGCCGCCATGCGTCGGCGGCGAGTTCGGGCGTCCACATCGACAAAACGCCTGAACGGATTTCGAATTCGGACAGGTGGGTGTATTCCATGACCGGTTCACCTCGTGACGAATGCATGCCGAAGCGGCGGAAGGGTGGGATTCGGGAGAACACCGCACTGTGTCACCTGATGCGTCGAACTTCGGCGGTAAGACATTTCCGTGAAGCCTCGGCGTGAGTGATCGTATATGTGATTCTGCTGAGAGGAAGACGGTGACGGGCATCACGGTTTCATTGAACAAAAGTCTGTCGCCTGCCGTTTTATGTCATCGCGTGACGGGTTCTCTTGCCGTGCTTCAGTGTTGGAAGTAGGCGCATTCGGGTACGTGATTGTCTCCAGATATTTTGTTCATTCCGGATGGGATGATCCTTGTATGCACGATCACACTGGCGGGGGCGGTCGTCCGAGTTTGTTTCCCTTGCGTTCACCTGCCGCGATTCATATATGTCGTTCGTTATATGGCGATCGGTGCATCCGCGGATTGTCGGCCGGTTATATCCGCCGCGCGGGGCCGGTGACCGGTATGGGGTCGTTGTCGGAAACCAGTACGGGGGTCGTCATCTGTCTGTTATCACAACGTTGCTCACTCGAGGCCGGTTGCTATGGTGAAGGCGCGAAGTGTTCGTCCGAATGTGAAGGAAGACAATGGGAAGCACTGCCCTCGACATCATGGCGTTGGTCCTCAACCGCGTCACCGAGTTCTGGAACTGGATGGCGACCGGATCGTCGGGATTCCCGCCGCTGTGATCGGCTGAGATCACGCTGCTTCTGTGAAACCCCTGGAGGCCGTTGGCTTTCGGGGGTTTCGCCGTTCCTCGGCGGGCGAGCCGATCGTAGAGTGGGCTGATGACGACGGTGGGGACGCGCACGACAGATCAGGCGCCACGGCGATGGTCGGTGGCGATGTGGGTCACCACCGGGTTCGCGACGGTGGCGATCGCGGTGACGCTCGTGGTCGACGCCACCCACATCGACCTTCTCGGCTGGGTTGTCGCGGTAGTGATGCTGCTGGCCTGCGGGGTGTCCTGGATGATCCTGGCGCCGATCGGGTGTGCTCGGTATCGGGAGTATCGGGCCGTCGTCGTCGCCCCGGTGGTGGTGATCGTCGGGCTGGGCCTGGTGTGGTTCGGGGTGCCGGACAAAGTGGGATGGTGGCTGTCGTCCGCGGCGATGACCGATGCCGCCCGGAATTGCCGGGAATCGGAGGGTCAGTGGTTCGGGGTCATTCGGGCCACTGGCGTCAGGCCCGACGACGGTGGATGCCAGTTCACTATCGATGACATGGCGATCGTCGGCGGTTTGGCCTACTTTCCGCCGGGAACTCCGCCGCCGGATCACGGCGGTGCGGGATATCAGCCCGTCTATACGCCCTATGACGGTAATTGGTACCGATTCGCGGTGACGCTGCACGAGCACCCCTGACCACCGTGCCGCAGGCCCGATTCGTGTCGTACCCCGGCGTTACCGTTGTCGCACAACCCGAGTCGAGGGAGGGTGGCGATGGCCGAGAATGTGCGAGAACGTGCGCAGCGCCCGGAAGATCTGAGCCGGCTGGTGGTCGAGCGATTGAACGCCGGTGATGTGGACGGACTCGTCGAGCTGTACGAGTCCGACGCGGTGCTCGCACTGCCGGATGGGGTCGTCGCGACCGGGGTGGACGAGATCAGGGCAGCCTATACGCGACTGGTCGCCGATCGACCCGTGTTCCAACCCGGTCACCAGGCGCCCGCCTTACTGGCGGGCGATCTGGCGCTGACATCGTCGCGTCTGCCCGGTGGCCCCGGCGCGACCGTGGAGGTGGCACGCAGGCAGCCCGACGGCAGCTGGCGCTGGATCCTCGATCAACCGAACGCGCCCTGGGTGGTCGGTGCACCGGCAGTTCGGTCGAACGTGCCCGGCTGATCAGTTCGGGTTCAGGCCGGTGGCGAAGACGACGACGACCTTGTCGTCGGTCACCTCGCTGACGCGAACATCGGTGCCGTTGCTGGCCTGGGACTGGCCGACCGGAACCGTGATCTGCTGGCCGCCGACGCTCAGGGTGACCATGTCACCGTTCACGGCCACGAGTTCGGTGTCGATACCGAGGATCGAGGCCTTGGCGCTCACGCCCCGGTCGAAGGTGACGGTGCAGCCGCTCACGGTGCATTCGGAGGTGGTGCCGGGTCCGGTCATGGTGCACGCGGAAACGGCGAGGGGAAGCAGGAGGGCGAACGCGGAAAGCGTGATCAGCCGACGAACGGGCATGGCAGTCAGTGTAGTGCGTCGAAGGCGCAACGGAACGGTCTCGCCAGGTTGCTCGCCGATCACACCGGGAATACCGTCGCTGTGAGGTAGCCGGCATCGCATCGATGCCGATCGTGCCGGGCGAGGTCGGGAGGTTGCGCACCATGATCGCGAGCGAGATGACCGTTGCCAGCCGCTGGTGGTGGCGTCCGGGGTGGACACCGGGTCGTTCGTTCTACAACTGGCAGATCACGCCGAGCCAGCCGGTCGCCGACAAACTGCTCGAGATCTTCGCGCCCACCCTCTCACGCCTGCCCGGCCTCGAACAGGTAGACGCCGCGCGGCTGCGGATCGGTGTGCAGGGCATCGGGTTCGCCGACGGGGTCAAAGGGGTGCACCTGGCGGCCCTGGTGGCAGGCGCACGCGATCTCCTCGCCCAGCTCGCGCCGTTCCAACTCGCGTTCGGACCGCCAGAGGTCACCGCCGAATCGATCCGATTGCCCATCACCGTCTCGGACGAACTGCTCCGGGTGCGGGCGGACTTGACCGACGCGCTGACCGAGGTGTGGATCCGGGAACGGATCCCCGACTACGGTGAGCCGCTGCGCCCCTACCTGGCGCTGGCCCACGCGACCCACCCGACACCGCTGCACGAGATCCGCACCGCGCTCGCCGAGGACGGGTTGGACGACTTCGCCCTCGACGACACGGTATCCGCGGTCTCGATGGTCGAATTGCAGTGCGAGGACGGACGATACGACTGGTCTGATGTCAGCACCGCCGGCCTACTGCGTGAACCGGACCCGGTCGTCGAACAGAGCGTGTTCGACGACCCGCTGTTCGGCCCGCTGCGACACCCGATACCGCCCACGCTCAGGGGTTGAGCCGTGGCGGCGGCGCCCCGTGTGGGAGTCGCGGCCCCACCGCGACCTGGGCGCCCGCGGTGCGCCCGTGCCCCCAACCGAGCTTCTCGCGATACCGGCCGATGTGCTCGGTGGGAACCGCCGCGTCCGGCGGCAGCGGCGTGACCTCGGGCGCGACGTAGAGGGCATCGGTCGGGCAGTACGCCTCGCACATGAAGCAGGTCTGGCAGTCCGATTGCCGTGCGATAACCGGGATCCCGCCCTCGACGCGATCGAAGACATTGGTGGGGCAGGCCGTCACGCATTTGTCGCAGCCGATGCAGTCCTGCGCACGCAGCAGTTCGATCACGACGCCACCGCCAGACCCGAGTTGCGGGTGCTCGCCGAATCGACCCACGGCTCGTCGAGCCCACCCGAATGCAGGTGGTGATGCTGTGCCGGATCGAGGTCGGGATGATCGGCGCGTTTACTCATCCCGCGCGTCTCGGTGCGCGCCAACGTGGATCGGTACATGAGACGCCCGACCGCGGTGATCGCCGCGGCCTGCCGGGCCCTGACCCGTTCGTCGCCGGTCCCGCCGCCCAGACCCGCCGACGCGGCATCCCACAGGTCGTCGAGCCGGGCGAGAGCGGGGCGCAGCCGGTCACCGTGGCGCAGATAGTTCTTCTCGAAGGGGATCAACTCGTCCTGCGCGGCGGTGACGACCTCGGCGGCGGTGACCGACGGTGATTCGGTGGGGCGCAGGCCGACTCCACCGATTCCACGCACCGCACCATCTGATCGGTCAGCTGTCGTGGCATAGTGCGCGGCGCCCGCGCCCGCCCAGCTTCCCGACGACATCGCCCAGGCGGCATTATGGCTACCACCGCCGGTGAAACCACCACAGATACGCTCACGGGTGGCCGCGTCGCCCGCGACGTACAGGCCGGGAACCGTTGTCGCGCAGTGATCGTCGACCACATCGATGCCGCCGGTGCCGCGGACCGTGCCCTCGGCGAGCAGGTCGATCTCGAACCGGTCGGTGAACGGATCGATACCGCGCCGGTCGAACTGCAAGAAGAAGTTCGGCTGACCCATCCGCATCTGCGCCTGCACCGTTTCATCCGCGCGATCGAGCTGCGCGAACACCTTCTCCTGCAACAGGGTTCGGGCGATCACCGAGCGACCCTTGGTCGACCCGGCCTCCTCGAGCACCCGGCCGTCCTCGCCGAAGAAGGTGGCATAGCCGTAGTAGGCGGTCTTGGTGATGGTGGAACCCTTGGGCACGATGGCGTAGGCGTTGGAGAACTCCATGCCGGAGAACCGCGCGCCCGCCTCGGCCGCCATCAACGCGCCGTCGCCGGTGTCGACATCGGTGCCGAGTGCGCGGGAGAGGAACGCGCAACCGCCGGTGGCGAGCACTACCGCGCCCGCGGTGATCCGGTACTCCCGATCCAGCTGACGCTGATAGCCCGCCGCGCCACGCACCGCGCCCGTCTCGTCGACGAGCAGTTCCAGGGCGGGGGAGTGATCGTGGACCTGCACACCGAGCCGGGTGAGCCACGCCCGCATTCGGCGCATGTACTCCGGCCCCTGCACGCCGGTGCGTAACTGCGCACCGGTGGCCGGGTCCACCGGGAACGGGTAGCGGCCCTCGACGGCGAGCCGGTTCATGTTGGCGTAGGTCTGGTCGAGGACGCGATCCATCCAATAGTGGTCGGCGAGGTGACCGCCGAGTGCCTCCCTGCTCGCCTTCGCGTTGGCACGGGCGGCGGCTTCGGGGGCCACGTACCAGACGCCGGTACCGGAAGGCGCTGTGGCGCCGCTGGTTCCGCAGTAGCCCTTGTCGACAAGGATCACCTCGGCGCCTGCTTCACGGGCGTGGATCGCGGCCCAGGACGCCGCGGGACCGCCGCCGATGATGAGCACGTCGGTACTGGTGTGCCACGGTTCGGTCATATGTGCTCCTGTGTGTGTCGGCGCGCGCCGCGCGCAGGGTCGTGGCCACCGAGGGCCGGGGTGCGGTGCCCGACACGAAGGTGCGGGCACCGCAACGGTTCTCAGGCGCCGGTGAACTTCGCGCCGGCGATCGGCGTGGAGGCCGCGCCGTCGACGCCGACCGGGATGTCGCCCTCGAGGGTGGTGCGGTAGAGGACCCGGGTGACGTCGAGGTGGTCGAGGTCGCTGGGAGCCAAGTGCGCGGTGGCGCGGTTGTCCCAGAAGGCGATGCTGCCCTTTTCCCAGCGGAAGCGGACGGTGTAGGCGGGGTGCGAGATCTCGTCGAACAGCAACTGCAACAGGGCATCGCTCTGGGGCGGGGTCAGGCCGAGGATCCGGGTGGTGAAGCCGGGGTTGACGAACAGCACGCGCTCACCGGTCACCGGGTGGACGCGCACGACAGGGTGCTCGGTCACCAGCGGTGCCGCGGCGATCTTGCGGGCGTACTCGCTACCCGCCTCCCACGGCGGAATCCGGCCACCGAAGCGGTGCTCGGCCCGCAGCCCGTCGACGAAGGTGCGCAGCGATTCCGGCAGACCGGCGTAGGCCGCGGCCAGGTTGGTCCACTGGGTGTCGCCGCCGGTCTCAGGTGCGATCTCGGCGCGCAGGATCGAGGCCGCGGGCGGGTTGATCAGCGGCGAGACATCGGTGTGCCATTTGTTGGTGTAGCTGAACTTCTTGCGGCCGAACTTCTTCTCGTAGAGGCGGCTGTCGACGGCCAGGATCTCCGGGTGCTCGGTGGGCGCGTCGTCGTCGTAGGGATGCGACGGGGTGACCGCGCCGAAGCGGCGAGAGAACGCGATCTGTTCGGTGTGGCCGATCTGCTGGTCGCGGAAGAACAGCACCTTGTGCCGGTGCAGCGCCGCGGTGAGCTCGTCGACCTGTGCGTCGGTGAGTTCCTCGCGCAGGTCGACGCCGGTCACCTCGGCGCCGATGTGGCCTGCGACCTGGGTGATCTCGAGAGCGGTGCGGACGCGGGGGTTTTCGATGGTGGTCATGTCGGTGGTCCTTCGTGTGAAGTCTGTCGCCGGGTTGTGGGAAGTCGTCATTCCCGACAGGAACTGCTCACCACCCGCATGAACTCGATGTCGAGTCGTCGGGCGCGCATCAGGCGCTCACCCGTGAATCCTGCTCGGCGAACTGGCTTTCCACCGGAGCGAGCCCGTAATGACCGCGCAGTGTGGTGGATTCGTACTCGGTGCGGAACAGGCCGCGCTCCTGCAGGATCGGCACCACGCGGTCCACGAAATCGGCCAGGCCGCCGGGCAGGTAGGGAGCCATGATGTTGAATCCGTCGGCCGCGCCCGCGTCGAACCAGCTCTGCAGCTCGTCGGCCACCTGTTCGGGGGTGCCGGCGAAAGTGCGGTGACCACGACCGCCGCCCAGCTTGCCGATGAGCTGACGCACGGTGAGGTCCTCGGATTCGGCCAGTTGCTTGACCAGTGTGAACCGGCTCTTGCCGCCCTCGATCTCGCTCTCGGCGGGCAACGGCGGCAACGGTGCGTCCAGCGCGTGTGCGGTCAGGTCGACGCCGAGCATCGAGGAGAGTTGGCGCAGTGCGTAATCGGGCGAGATCAGGTCGGTGAACTCCTGCTCGAGGGCCTTTGCCTCCTCGACGGTGTCGGCGATGAACGGCACCAGGCCCGGCAGCACCTTCAAGTCGTCGTGTGCGCGACCGTATTTCGCCAGGCGCGACTTGAGATCGCGGTAGAACTGCACGCCCTCGTCGAGGGTGCGCTGTGCGGTGAACACGGCTTCGGCACGGTGGGCGGCGAACTCCTTGCCCGATTCCGAGGAGCCGGCCTGGACCAGCAGCGGTCGACCCTGCGGTCCACGGGGGGAGTTCAGTGGGCCGCGTACACGGAACCGTTCGCCCTCGTAGTCGAGGGTGTGCACCCGGCTAGGGTCGGCGAAAACTCCGGTCTCGGTATCGAGCACGATCGCCTCGGCTTCCCAGCTGTCCCACAGGGCCAAGGCCACGTCGACGAACTCCTCGGCGCGTTCGTAGCGGCGGGCGTGCTCGGGGATCGCGTCGAGCCCGAAGTTGTAGGCCTCGTCGACATTGCCGGAGGTGACGATGTTCCACCCGGCACGGCCCGCGCTGATGTGGTCGAGCGAGGCGAACTTGCGTGCGAGATTGAACGGTTCGTTGTAGCTGGTCGACGCGGTGGCGATCAGGCCGATCCGCTCGGTGACCGCGGCGATCGCCGACAGCAGGGTGATCGGTTCGAACACGGTGAGGGTGTTGCGTTCGATCCGCGGGCCCACGGCGAGGGTGTCGGCGAAGAACACCGAGTCGAGCTTGCCGCGCTCGGCGATGCGCGCCAGTTCCTGGAAGTGGCGCACATCGAGCACACGCTGCTCGTCGGTGCGCGGATGGCGCCACGCGGCCTCGTGGTGCCCGACGCCCATCAGGAAGGCGTTGAGGTGAAAGGTTCTGCCGGACATGGTGATCTCCTGATCAGGCGTTGGTCGGTGAGGTGCGCCAGCGCGAGAGCCGGCGTTCCAGGGCGACGAGGGCGAAGTTGAAACCGAGACCGATCAGCGAGATCGCCACGATTCCCGCGTACATCTGCGGAATCTGGAAGTTCTGCTGCGCGGCGGTGATGAGATAGCCCAGACCGGCTCGCGCGCCGATCATCTCGGCGGCGATGAGGACCAGGATCGAGCCGGCCGCGGCCATTCGGATGCCGGTGAAGATGGACGGGATCGCCGCGGGCAGGATCACCTTCTGGAACAACCGCAGTGGCGAGAAGCCCAGTGAGACTGCCGATTTCACGAGCAGCGGGTCGACGGTGCGCACGCCGGTGATGGTGTTGAGCAGGATCGGGAAGAACGTGGCGTAGCCGATCAGCGCGATCTTCGAGGTCTCGCCGATGCCGAGGATCAGCACGAACACCGGAAGCAGCGCGAGCGCGGCGGTGTTGCGGAACAGTTCGAGGACCGGATTGAGGAAATCCGACACCGGCTTGTACCAGGCGATGGCGATGCCGACCGGGACGGCGATCACCAGGGCGAAGGAGAAGCCGGTGACCGATCGGGTGAGGCTGGCCGAGGTGTGTTCGGCCAGCTGGCCGTTGCCCGCCAACTCGAAGAAGGCCTGCACCACCGTGGAGAACGGCGGGAGGAATACCTCGTCGACCAGACCGAACCGTGGCGCCAACTCCCACGCGCCGAGCAGCAGCGCGAAGGCGAGCAGTGGTTTGGCGATGCGAAGTGCAGTGCTTCCTGCCGAGCCGACCGCTCGACCGAGCGCGGACCGAGCGGCAGGCACCGCGGTGCGTGTACGCGGGGGTGCGGCCGGTGCGGCGGCGACCTCGACGGGGCGCACGAGCAGGGGGACGGCGCTAGACATGGGCGGGACTCCTGTCGGTGGACGCGACCGCCGCGGCGGCCGTGGTGTCGTCGGCGGCGAGTTCCAGGCGCTGGGCCCGGCTCACCTCGCTCTGCAGTTCCGTCCAGATCCGATGGCGGTAGTCGCGGAACTGTTCGCTGGAGCGGACGTCGATATCGCCGCTGCGGTCGATGTCGATATCGATCACGGCCTTCACCCGGCCGGGGCGTGAGGTGAGCACCGCGACGCGCTGGCCCAGATACACCGCTTCATCGATGCCGTGGGTGATGAACAGAATGGTCTTGCCGGTGGTGCGCCAGATCCGCAGGAGCTCGTCCTGCAGCGACTCCCTGGTCTGTGCGTCGAGTGCCGCGAACGGCTCGTCCATCAGCAGCACCTCGGGATCGAAGGCCAGGCTGCGGGCGATCGCCACGCGCTGCTTCATACCGCCGGACAACTCGTGCGGGTACCGGTCACCGAAGCCGGCCAGGCCGACCAACTCGAGGTAGTGCTCGGCGATCGCCTTGCGCTCCTTGCGAGCGATGCCCTTGGCCTCGAGGCCGAACTGGATATTGGCGCGAGCGGTCCGCCACGGCAGCAGCGCGTACTGCTGGAACACCACTCCGCGGTCGAGACCGGGGCCGGTGATCGGGGCGCCGTCGAGCAGGATCTGTCCGGAGCTGGGCTTGCTCAGTCCACCCAGCAGGTCGAGCAGCGTGGACTTGCCCGAGCCGCTCGGCCCGACCAGGACGAGGAACTCGCCTGCTCCGACCTCGATGGAGATGTCGTCGATCGCGGTGAACTTCTCGTCGGTGCCGCGCACGGCGAACTGTTTGCTCACCGATCGCAGCGCGAGTTTGGCTGGGGTGCCGGTCATTTCGCGGCCACCACCTCTCCGGTCGGACCGCTGGTCGGCTGGTAGGTGCCGTTGGCGTAGGGGTTGTCCTTGTTGGTGAACAGGTCCTCGGCGGTGATCTTGCCCTTGGGCAGTTCGCCGTTGCGCTCGAGCCAGTCGATCCAGATCTGGATCTCCTTGTCCGCGATCACCGCTCCGGGCACCGGCAGGCCGGGGCTGCGCCAGTAGTCGAGCAGCTTGAGGTTCTCGTTGCGGCCGCGCTTGTTGATGATCTCGGTGAACTTGGCGACGACCTGATCACGCGGGGTGAGCTGCAGCCAGCGGGTGGCGCGCGCGGTGCCCTGCACGAAGTCCTTGACGGCTTCGGGGTTCTGCGCGATGTAGTCCTTGCGGAAAACGTAGGTGCCGTAATCGAATTCGCCGAAGATGTCCTTGTCGGTGAACAGCGGGTGCAAGCCTCCGCGCTCGACGGCGGTCTCGCGGAATACGCTGCCGAGCGCGCCGACGTCGATCTGCCCGCTGCGCAGCGCCTCCTCGGTGTTGACCGGCGGCACCACGATCAGCTGGACCTGCTTGATCTCGGCCTCGCTCAGGCCCTGCTGGTGCAGCCATTCGCGGGTGACGAACTCGTGGTGCGCGCCGAGGGTGTTGACGCCGACCTTCTTGCCGATCAGGTCACGGGCGTTGGTGATGCCGATATTGTCGCGGACGAAGTAGCCGGTGAACGACTTGGTATCGGAGCCGTAGGAGCTCAGCACCGCTTGCACCGGGGCGCCGCCCGCGGCGAGCTTGACCACCGCGCCGTTGAACGCGCTGCCGAATTCGACCTGCTTGGTGGCGGCCGCCTGGATATTAGCCGGGCCACTGGTGGTGTCACCCTCCCACTGAAAGCTGATCTTGGTGAAGTAGCCCAGGTTGTCGGCGAGCTCGTAGGGCGTGACCTGTCCGGTCTGTCCCTGGTAGCGCAGCACGGTCTTGCCGTCGGCGGTCGTCACGGCATCGGTGCCGCCGCAGGCGGTGACGACCGCGAGGACGGCGGGTGCGACGAGCGCGGCGGCGAGCGCACGCAGCGGACGTCGTCGGAAGGTAGTGGACAACATGGTTCGCGATTTCTTTCTACGGCGTGGGAGGACTACGCGGCGGACCGCAACGGGCGCACGCCGCGACGATCCACACACAAAGGGCGGATTAGCGGGGTATGAGAGAAAGTGGAGTTCGACGACGGAGGAATGTCGCCGCTATTTCAGCTGCGACAGAATCCGGGGGACAGGCGCATCAAGTCCACCGTACGGCGGCGAACGAGCGCGGGGGATTCGATCATGGTATGACTTTCGTGAAAGTGGTCGGCATAGGGGACGCCGCCTCGATTCAATAGTGCGTCAACAGATTACGACTCGGCAATACTGTTTCCACATCGTGAAAATCATGGTGCGTCGAATCCCTCACCTGTGGCTGCGTTATGGAAATAGGGGCCGATGCGCACCGCGATCTGGTGGATGGCGGGCAGTACGGCGCGAACCAGATCGCGATCGAGGCGTACCGCGCGCGCCTGCACACCGATCGCGCCCCACACCTGTCGATCCGGCCCGAGGACCGGAACGGCGATCGCGCGGATCGGTTCGTCGCTGTCGATCTCCTCGATGGCGAACCCGCGACGGCGGATGGTGTCGAACAGCTCGCCGTTGCCGCGGTCGAGTCCCGCCGTGGTGTGCGCGAGCAGCGCGTGACCGACGGCGCTGGTGCTCAACGGTCTACGCTCCTGCGGAATCTGGTTGTGGCAGAAGTGGATCGGTGGCCGAGCCTGGAACACCGTGAGGGCTTCGTCGGCATCGGCGACGCTGAGACTGACGGTGATCTTGATGCCGGCGGCCAACGCGTACAAATGTGGCGCCGCGTCGTCGAGGCCGAGCCGCGACAGCGCGGGCCGGGCCAGGCACGCCAGTCCGTGCCCGATCCGGTAGCGATCGGTCGACGGGTCCTGCTCCAACAGCCTGCCGCGCACCAGCGCCTGCGCCAGCCGGAAGGTGGTGCTCACCGGGAACCCGGCCCGCTGCGCCAACTCGCTCAGCGACAATTCCGGGTCGCCGCCCTGAAAGCAGTTCAACACGTGCACGGCACGGTCGACGGCTTGTGCACCGGAACGTGGGGGTTCGGTCGCGGTCACGGCGGCCTCCTGCTCCTACTCGACGGCGTGCCGAGAACTATCGTCATCGCGCTATCCAGGCGCAATGATTCGACGCATCGGTGCGAGTAATTCATCAGGCGCCGATCGAATCCGGGTGAGAACAAACCTGTCGGCGCGGTGGGGTTGCGGGGAATCTGGAAACCGCCCTGAAGCGTCGGCGAGACAGGAAGGTCGGCGGCATGACCATCGACATCGAGGACACCCGGCGCACCGCCGCGGTGTTCGACTCCATCGACCAGGCTATCGGGCACACCCCGCTGGTTCGGTTGAACCGGATCACCGACGGCATCACCGCCACGGTGTACGTGAAGCTCGAGTATCTCAATCCCGGTGGGAGCGTGAAGGATCGAGCGGCCCTGTTCATGCTCGACGCCGCCGAAGCCGCAGGGGAGCTACGGCCCGGTGGGGTCGTGGTGGAGGCGACCTCCGGCAACACCGGCATCGGGTTGGCGGCCATCGCGGCGGCACGTGGCTATCGCACGGTGGTGGTCGTGCCGGACAAGTCCAGCCGCGACAAGATCGCGCTGTTGCGGGCCTACGGCGCCGAGGTTCATGTGACTCCCGCCGGTCGCCCGGTCGGGCACCCCGAGCACCTGCGCAGCGTCGGCCTGCGATTGACCGAGGAGATCCCCGGCGCGTGGTTCGCAGGCCAGTACGACAACCCGGCCAACCCCACCGCGCACCGTGAAACCACCGGACCCGAGATCTGGGCCCAGACCGCGGGCGGCGTCACGCACTATGTGGCGGGCATCGGCACCGGCGGAACTGTCAGCGGCACAGGGGAATTCCTGAAGGAAGCCTCGGGCGGTCGGGTCCAGGTCATCGGGGCCGATCCCGAGACGTCGGTGTACGGCGGCGGTGACGGTCGCGCCTGGTACGTCGAATCGGTGGGGCACTACCGGCATCCGGAAACCGCACTCGACGAGTGGCCGCAGTCGTACCACACCGAGGTGATCGACCGGATCGAGCGGATCACCGACGGCGAATCGCTGCGGGTGCTGCACCGATTGGCCAAAGAGGAAGGCCTGCTGCTCGGCGGTTCCTCCGGCACCTCGATCGCCGCCGCGCTGCGGGTGGCCCGTGGGCTCGGACCCGAGGATGTGGTGGTGGTGATCGCGCCCGACTCGGGACGCGGATACCTGTCGAAGTACTTCGACGACAGGTGGCTCGGGCAGTTCGGGTTTCCGTTGCTCGCGGTACACGGTGAGCCGACAGTCGGTTCGGCGCTCGGTGTGGTCGAGGGCGCCCGCTCGGCCGGGACAGGTTCGTCGGTGCTCGCCGAGGCTCGATTGCTCCCGTCGACAGCGACGGTGTCCTCGGTGCGCGGGGAACTCGCTTCGCGCCGATCGCTTCCCGTCGTCCTCGCCAGGCAGACCGCCGGGCCGGTGGTGGTCGCCGAGGTACTCGGTACCGCGACACAGGCCCGGCTCGTCGGCGCACCCGATGAAGATCCGATCGAGGCGCATCTGGATCCGCCGCCCGCGTTCGTCGGCACCACCGAGCCGGTGGGTACGGCGGTGACACGGCTCGCCGGCTATCACGGTGAGGTGCTGGTGGTACACGAGGGCCGGGTGGTCGGCGGGGCCGACGCCGCCGCGTTCGTTGCCGCTGTCGTGAGCGCGGGTGCGTCGTGAGACGCGCTACCTGGGCCGTGCCGGGGGGCGCTGGCCGACGCACGCTCGGCGCTGTGATGGCGACGGTAGCGATGGGCGGTGAAGACATCCACTGGAGTGGGCGCCGGTGGCGGGATCGGGTCGTGTGGTCGGCGAATCGGCAGGTGATTCCGCCTTCGGGGTCGGCGAACGAGCCGCGGGAGCGCGAACCGGAATGGGAAAACGCGCTCGCCGCCTCGCTGTTCGCCTGGACGGCCTTCCTCGGTGGATAGTGCCGCGCGAGCCGGACCGCAACGACCACACCGTCTCAGTAGCCTGCCCGCCGATCTGGTGGACGACACCTACCTGCTCAGCTGGGTGATTCTGTCCACCGACGGCGGGCGCGTCGATCGCATTGCAGCGATGCGATCGGTGGTGCACTGCCCAGCCGGGCGCGCGGACCCGACAACGGGAGTTCGCAGGTCAGGCGTCGGATTCGTCGCCGGTCGGGTGCGGGGTGGTGGTGCCGGACAGACGGATGACGCCCGCCTCCAGATCCAAGTCGAGGTGGGGTTGGCCGTTGGAGTCGCCGCTGCCTTCGTTCTGCAGCTTCTTACCTGGGAAGAGTTCGCCGATGATGCCCACGAGGTTCAGGATAGTCGCGGTAGCGACCTGGCCGCTCGGCCGTGCGGCGGGGTCACGGCCGCTGGTCTGCCGGGCTCGGTGCGCGAAGTTCGGCTTCGAGCATGGCGACGATGCGGTCGAGTAGGGCTTCGAGGCGGGACTCGATGCCCGCGCCGTTGCGTGCTGACACGGTCAGGTGGGTGTGGCCGTCGAATTCGGTCAGCCCGAACAGCAGGGGCATGGCGATGCTGTGCTGAGGCAGGACGAACAGTCCGGTCGGGCGGAAGCCGGGCACGGCGAGTTCCGCCGCGGTGAAGCGACCCATGTGGGACACGGTGGCCGAGGCCAGGTTTCGGCCGAGGCGGGCACCGAGCCAGTTCGTGGTGCGCAGCACGGCGCGGTTGATCGGGTCGGGTACCAGCGTGATGCGGGTGTTGGCGAGTTGATTCAGCTCACGCCGTTCGCGTAGTCCTGTCTTGATCTGGTCCTTGATCGCGGTCCATTCACGGCCGGGTTCGATATCGAGGAACAGCGGGAGCGCGAGGTTGGCGGTGGAACGCAGCGCGGGGTCGTGGCGACGGAGGTCGACGGGCATCATGATGCGCGAGATGCCCGGGGTCTCGGCGGCCAGCAGGGCGCAGACGCGGGCCAGCGCGCCGGGCCCGGCGGCATCGATGCGCCGATGACGCAGCAGATGAGGTGCGAGATCACGATGCTGCCTGCCTCGCCCGACGGCCGCGCGGTAGCGCGGGACCATCGGCGTCGGCCTGCCCGGTGCGCCGACCCGCGCCACGAGCTCCTGGTCGGCGACCGGATCGAGGTGGGGAACGAGGTCCTCGCCGCGCAGTGCGCGCAGCACATTGCTCGCCCACGCGACCATGCCGACGCCGTCCATCACGCCGTGGAAGACCCGGAAGATCAGCGTCGTCGATGCGCCGGTGAGCAACAGGACCTCGACGGTGGTGTCGGGGGTCGGCCCGATCTCACCGGTGAGGACCGGGTCGGTCTCCAGCGCGGGGTAGCTCAGCCGGTGGTCGGATATCACCCGCACCGCCGGGGCGATCTCGCTGTCGATCCACTCGGTGCCGTGGCGTCGCAGTCGCGCGCCGGGAGTGACCGATGCGGCTGCCGATACCGCTGTGCGCAATGACTCCGGTTCGATGTTGCCCTCACCGGGAACGACCAACTGCATGAGGAACGGCGGGGCCAGCTCGCGCATCGGGAAATACATGCGCTCGGTAGTCGACACCGGCCGACGAAAAATGTTGCTGCCGTTCATGATTACCTTCTGCGAGTCGGTCGTTGCGGGTGCGTTACTGCAAATCTTCGGCGAGCGCTTCGATGCCGCCCTGCTGGTCGAGCCACATGAGGAAATCGGTGAGACCGGTGTCGCGATCCACGACAGGCGTGTAGCCGAGATCGCGGCGAGCCGCTCCGGTGTCGTAGGTGGCGGTGCGCGTCATCAAGGCGACCGCATAGCGCGACAGGGGAGGCGACCAGCGATTCGCCACCGCCGGTATGCGCCAGACGGTTTCGATGGCCGCGACCACCGCTGCCAGTACGCGAGGGTTCGGTCGGCGGGAAGGCGGCTGATACCCCAGCCGGGTAGCGACTTCGCCGAGGAATCCCCAGACATCGGTTTTCTCGGCATCGGCGACGAAGTAGGCCTTACCGCCCACCGCGTCCGAGGTCAGCGCCAGTAGGCAGGCGTGCACGATATTGTCCACGTGGCACAGCGAGGCCTCGATGGTGCGACCGTAGGACAGGTCGGGCAGCGAGCCCGCGGCCGTCCGGTCGAGCAGCCGAACGATCGGTCCCGATCGGTCCCCGGCGCCCCAGATCGCTCTCGGGCGCAGCGCCACCGTCGTGAATTCGGGTGTGTCAGCGGCGAGTACGGCTCGCTCGGCCGCAGCCTTGGTTTCGGAGTAGTGGTTGAGGTAGCGGCTCGGATATGGCAGCGATTCGTCGACGTCGACCTGATCGCCGCCCTTTCGCTCCATCAGAGCACTCGGACTCGAGATGAAGACGAACCGGCCCGCGCCACCACGTCGTGCCGCGTCGAGCAGCAGTTCGGTGGCACGGACGTTCTCGGTCCAGAAGCGGGCCCTGGTGCCGCGTTCGTCGACCCGCGCGGCGCTGTGGATCACCACGTCCATCCCGCTGGTGGCTCTGCTCAGCGAGGCCGCGTCGGCGAGATCGCCGTAGACGAGCGTGACGCGCGCCGCGGCGGAGCCGAGATCGTCGAGAATGCTGCTGCGCCGGACCAGGATCGAGACATCGTGGGTGCCCTCGGCGATCAGCGCGCGCACGATGGCGCCGCCGAGGAATCCGGACGCGCCGGTGACCAGGATCTTCATCGTCGCGAGTCCAGTTTCTTCGTGGCCCAGCGGGCGAGTTGTTCGCGGCCGATCTTGGCGTTGTGCCGGATATCGACCGGGAAGCGCGGGTGCACGAGGAATTCGCGGATCGGGACGAGCGTGTCGAATTCGGCGGCGCGCGTGCGCAAGCGGGTGAGTGCGGCCGCTGCGTCGGCGCCGGGTTCGAGCTCTGCACAGAGCACCGGTCGCTGGCTGCCGGGGGTGCCGACGCCGACCAGGGCCGTGCGTGCGACTCCCGTCACCGCGTTGAAAACCTGTTCGACCTGCACGGTGAACATCGGGCCGCGCGCGGTGATGATCCGCTGGCTCTTGCGCCCGCAGAACCAGATTCGCCCCTGCCCGTCGAGCCATCCCAGATCGCCGGTGCGATGCCAGATCTGCTCGCCGTCGGTGATCTTGCCCGCGGTGTTGGCGTGCGCGGGCCAGTAGTAGCGTGTGCTCACATTCGGGCCGGCGACCACGATCTCGCCGACCTCCCGCGGGCCGAGTTGTTCGGTGTCGTCCCAGGTCTCGACCGGATCATCGGTGATGGCGAGTAGCCGGACCCGTACTCGATCGGTGGGTCGACCGATGCAGGTGCCCTCGCCGCTCTTGGCTCGCTCGACCAGACCGGCGAGCAACTCCCGCGATTCGATGGTCGACATGGGCAAGGCCTCGGTCGAGCCGTATCCGGCGTAGATCTCGACATCGGGGCGCAAGACTTCCCGCAAGCCCGCGACACACCAGTGCGGAACGGGCGCACCACCGGAGAAGATGCTGGCCAGCGACTTCACGTCGACCGGATGCGCGCGCAGCCGTTCCAGCAAGGGAATGAGCACCGCGGGCGAGGCGAACATGGTGCGCACGCCGAAGCGCTGGATCGCATCGATCACGTGCGCCGGATCGGTCGAGCCGACCTTGCTCGGAATCAGCGGTGGCAACACGCATCGCGATCCGAGGAGCAGGTCGAGGACGCCGACCAGTGGCAGTGTCACCAGGGAGGTGTCCGGTGGTGTGTGCCCGCGGGCAGCGTGTACCTGTTCCACCATGGCGGCGAGATTGCCGTGGGTCAGCTCGACGGCTTTGGCGGGACCGGTACTGCCCGTGGTGAAGCCGATGATCAGCAACTCGTCCGGATCGGCGGGCACCCGTTCGGGCAGAGCGCCGGTCGGGGTGCGGCGGTACGAGGCCAGCGTGGGTCCACCCCAGAACCAGCGGCGCCCCACGGTGAGGGTGGTGCGCACCCGCCGGAAGCTGCGCGGAAACAGCACCCGCAGAGCGTGCGCCTGCGGGATGCCGATGAACGCTTCCGCTTCGACCGCACGCAGGCAGTGCACCATGCGACGCACGCCCATGCCCGGATCGATCACCACCGGTACGGCGCCGATCTTCAACAGTGCGAACAGGATCGCGTACAGCTCCGGGCTCGGCAGCACGAGCACGATCGTGCGGGTGCCGCTGCCGACCCCGGAGTCGGTGAGATGTTCGGCGATGGCGTCGGACCAGCGATCGAGGTCGCGGTAGGTGATGCTGCGGTACTCGGGCAGCCCGTCGGCGGTCGAGCCGTCGGGATGGATGACCGCCTCGCGGTAGGGCTCCTCGCGGGCGAGTTCCCGGAATCGGTCGATGGTCTGCCAGTAGGTGGCCGTCCTCACGCGGTGGTGTCCGCGGGAAGTCGGTACAGCGTCGCGGCCGCGGACGGGCCCGCGCCCGCCGCGACGAACAGCACATGGGTGTAGCCGACGAGCGTGCCCTCGGCGCTCGCGCGCGCGTAGGCCAGCGGCAGCGCGGCGGTGTGTGGGTCGCCGTCGGACAGGTCGGGTACCCGCACCGCGTCCTGGTCGATGCCGAGCGCGTCGGCGAGCCGCTTGGGGAAATGCGGGCTCGGGGTGGAGGCGATCAACGCGACGAAGGCGCCCTCGAAATCGGCGAGCGCGGACCGGGCGACATCGGTGGCGACCATGAGGATTCGGTCCTCGAAGTCGGGTTCGCGTTCTACGGTCATCAGTGCGCGGCCGACGGTGCCCATGGCGGTGGTATCGACATAGGCCTGTCCCGCGGGAGTACCGGGCGCGGTGGCGGTGTGGACCGGACCGAAGCCCTCGGGGCCGTCCACCTGCTCGAGCAGCAGCGCCGCACCTGCGGTGGCGTAGGGGAATTCGGCATCGGCGCTCGACCTCGTCATCGAGGGATGGGTGTCGCCCGCGACGATCAGGACGTGCTCGGTACTGCCGGTCGCCAACACCGAGCCCGCCACCTGCACGGCATTGACGACGCCGACCGCGCCGTTCATCAGGTCGAAGGAGAATGTCCGCGGATCGGACCTGGTGTAGTCGAGCCCGACGCCCGCTGCCTTCTGGATCAGCGCGGCCACCGCCGGTTCGACGGTGTTCGAGTCGCGGAAGATGCCGGTATTGATCAGCACGCCGACCTGGTCGGGGCGGACGCCGCCCTGTTCGAGGCACTGCCGGGCGGCGCGGCCGCTGTGTTCTACGACGCTGTGGGTGTCGGTGGATCTGCTGGTTCCGGTGGAACGGATACGGATGCCCATGGCGAAAACCTCAGACCTTCAGGGAGGAGATGGTGGTGGACAGGAAGCCCGCTACTACGCCGGACGCGGCCGGAACCATGAGCAGTTTCGATCCCGCCGCGATGTTCTCGTCGGCCAGCTGATCGTGCAGAACGATGAAATGCGAGGTGGTCGAGGTGTTTCCGTACTTCTCGATCACATTCAGATCCGGCGGCATCTCGGCGCCGAACTCGCGGGCGGCCACCGCGTTGATGTATGGCACCGCGGAAGCGCCGAACTGGTGATGGATGATGTAGTCGAACTGCTCACCGGCGAAGTCGCGGCCCTGCTGTTCGAGGAAGGTGCCCTGGGCGTCGGGCCAGAGCAGAAACCGCGCTTCGTTGTGCATCTTGCGGTTGTCGGTGTAGAGCGCGACGCCCGAGGACTTGTCGCTCGGCATGCCGAGGCACAGGTGCGAATGTTCCGCGGCAGTGAACAATTCGACGTAGTGGATCTTGTCGGCGTCATCGACCGCCCGGTCGAGCACGACCGCGCACCCGGAATCGCCCACCGACAGCGAGGCGAACTGCAGGTCGTATTTCTCCGAGATCTCGTTCACCGCGGTCTCGGCGATGGGGGTGATCGCCTCGCCGCTGACCACCATGCCGTTGCGCACCACGCCCGAGCGGATCATCCGATCGAGAATGTATGTGCCGGTGAGCATTCCGGCGCAAGCGTTGGAGACGTCGAAGGTGATGGCCCGCTCGGCGCCGAGGGACTTGGCGATCGTCGAGGCGAACGAGGGCTCCATGTACATGCGGGTGCCGTCGTTGCTGCGGGTGATCGAACAGGAGATGATCACCTCCAGCTCGCCCGGGGCGTAGCGCGAGCGGGCCAGGCAGTCCTGCGCGGCGTTGACGGCGAGGGTGAACGAATCCTCGACCGATTCCGGTCGGGTGTCGCGCACGCGCCGTTCTTTCACGCCGGTGATGCGCTCCAGATCGAATGCCGGCGGCGTTTTCAGCCGGGAGATCAATTCGGTGGTGGACAATATGTTCGACGGAAGATATGCCCCGATGGATTCGAAACGCGAATGCGACACGTGAGCTCCCGGATGCGGTCGAAGAATGGTGTCCCGGACGATTTCTGATCGCCGGTGGAACCGAACCCTACCGGTCCCGGACACGCGCTGCGAGCAGTGATCCAGCACACCGGACGGCACGATTTATTGTGTGCGACAACATGTTACGGATACTACGGCAATCCGGGAAATGCGCACATACTGCCAGGGCAGGTGACTTCGTGCGCGTATCGGCAATGGTTGGGCTATCGATCACTCGGGTCGTCGACGCGGCCGTGCGGTGCTGCAGAACGGTGCTCGCGCAGTGAGTGACCTCACGATTGTTTACACCGTCGAATAAATTGCGCGCGCAGCGGCCTTGTCTTCGGAGCACAAGTGTCCGCGCGAAGCTTGTCTGCCGGACTAACTTCCCGAGCCGACGACGCGAGCCAGCCGCCGGTGCGAATCCAGCCGCGCCGCACGATCGAAAGTGCTGGTGTGGACGAGGATTTCGTCGGCGTCGGTGCGGCCGACCAGGTTCTCCAACGCTTCTGCCACCTGGTCCTCGGTGCCGTGGATCTGATTGCCGAGCGCCTGCTCGAAGTGATGGCGCTGCCGGTCGGTCATCGTCGCCGGGTCGATCTCCTCGGGTGGGATCAGCGCCGGGAACTCGCCGTGCGTGCGCGAGTAGGCACTCGACCACGCCTCGGGGAGCAGGAGTCGGTGTGCCTGTTCGGTCGAGTCGGCGATCACCACCGCCGCGGAGACGACGACATACGGTCGTGGCACCTGGGCGGAGGGCTGGAACAGAGTGCGGTACCGCTCGATCGCCTCCACCATGGACCGCGTGCCCGCGATCGGGGCGATCACCAGCGGCAGCCCGAACCGCGCCGCGCGCTCGGCCCCGGCACCGGTGGCGAGGAGGAACGTCGGCACGTGGGCGCCTTCCGCGGAGACGGCGTGCACGCCCTGCCTGCCCGCCTCGAAGTAGTCGAGGACCTCGATCAGGCGCGCGTCGAAATCGTCGGCATCGTCGAGATCGTGGCCGAGTGCGCGGCGTACACCGTCGGTGAATCCGACCGAACGACCGAGGCCCATGTCGATACGTCCGGGGAACAGTGATGCGAGCACGCCGAACTGCTCGGCGACGACGAGTGGTTGATGATTGGGCAGCATCACCCCGCCGGTGCCGACGCGGATTCGTGCGGTGGCCGCCGCGACCGCGGCGGCGAGCACGGTCGGCGCGGTTCCGGCGACACCGGGAACGCTGTGATGCTCGGCGACCCAGAACCGGTGATAGCCCCACTGCTCGGCCAGCGCCGCGAACGCGACTGTCTCGCGCAGGGCGGCGGCGTGGTCCTGCCCGCGCCGCACGCGCGAGCGGTCCAGGATAGAGAAGCGAACCGATTCGAGTGCCATATCAGTAGTCAACGTCGACGACGCGCGGCGATTCCGTGGCGGTGACACGCGCGGGTGATCTTCGCAGGTTTAGATCGGTACCAACCCTGGACCAACCTTTCGCAACCATAGTGTGCCCCGAGCGCGATCACCGGCGAGAAAACTGCGAGGAGTGCACCATGGTTCGACATCCCAACGGCCGCAAAGTAGATCATCGCCACCGTGCGGTCGAGGCCAGCGATGACGCGCTGCGCGTGCTGCGACTGCTGCTCGAGATGCACGGCCCGGTGGTGCTGTACCTCGCGCCCGATACCGATGGGTACACGCCGATCTGTGTGCGGCGCAGTGAGTTCCGTCCCGGCGCGGGTGACGTCCTGGCCGGCCAGACGGCTTGGCACACGCAGTTGTGGATGGCGGAGCGATTCCATGTCGGCTTCGACGACATCGATGTGCGGATCGAGGTGCGCAACCGTCCGCAGCGAGGTTCTGCCTCCCTGGAGGCGACGTGCGGGTTCCGGTTCGCCCTGCGCGTCGACAACATCGATGCCGCTGCCGAATTCGCCGAGGAGGCCTCCTAGTCGCTCACCAGAAGCGCGGAGTCAGCCCCCAGTCGGCGAACTCCGCGGCCAATAGCTCGCGCAGAGCCGCACGGGTCGGGAAACGGTCGGGGTCGCCGCCGGTGACCACCAGCGTCACGGTGTCGTCATCGCAGGAGAAGGCGAGATTGACGCCGACCTCCACCTGACGGAACAACTCGACCGGGCCGGGATTGACCACCGGACGCATGATGACGTCGCGCGCACGGTGCGTGCCGAGGACCGCGATGTTCTGCGCCGTACGACCCATGTTGGTGCACAGGCACTCCGGCGCCTTCGCGGTGCGGGCGAACTTGTGCAGCACCACCTTCGGCAGCAGCATCTGCACCGGTTGCAAGTGCTGGATGGGCGGGATGGTCGTGGGATCGCGGTAGGCCAGGCCCGCAGCCTTGAGCGCGGCGCGGACGGCGGGCAGATCGGCGCGTTCGCCGACGCGGTAGCCGACACTGATCGGTAGTCCGGTGGTGGCATTGGCCCGGCGGTCGTCGGCCTCGCGCATCGAATGCGGAATGTCGACGCGGACCTCGGCGCCGTCGGCGATCCGGCCACTGCGGCCGAGCAAGCCGACTGCGACGCCGATCAGCAGACCGTTGGTTGTCCCGCCGTGTGCGGCGGCGACGGCGTCCCATTCGGCGAGATCGAGCTGGACGATCGACTCGGCGGCCTGCCAGGTGTCGGCATGCGGTAGGCGCGGGGCGGCCGGCCGGGGATTGCGGGCCGGTTCGCTGACGCCGCGGGACCGGCGAGCCGCGCGCACTCCGCGAGCCACGGCACGCAACTGACCGCGGGCATCGGTGAGGTCGGCGGCGAAACGACCCCTGCTCGCGACCGGGCCGACGAGTCTGCCCGCACTGGCCGCGCGGTCGGGTGACTCGCCACGGTTGAGCCGGTCCAGCGAATCGACGATCGCGTGCATCATGCCGCCACCGTCACACGCGACATGGGAGGCGACCAGGGTGACCACGGTGCCACCGGATTCGGTCGGCGCGCCGGCCAGTTGCCACACCAGTCCGCGTTCCGGGTCGAATTCGACAGCGGCCTGCTCCAGGAACCAGTCGAGTACCCCGTCGTCGGAGATCGGCGTATCCGACCAGCGCAGCGGCAGGGATTCGGTGGCGGGCTCCCAGTGCGCGCGGGCGATCGGGAACCGGGTGGTGCGGACCCGGCGGGCGATGAAACCGGTCGCCAGGTGTGCGTGCCACCGTTCGAGCAGATCGCGCCCCAGCGGGGCGTCGAAACGGTAGGCCAGCTGATTGACCAGGGCGTTGGGGTAGAGGCTGTGCAGTTTGAAGAACAGGTCGTCGTCGGCGGTGATCCGGTTGAGGCCGGTGGGACCCGCGGCTACCGCTGCGGCGGAAGTAACGGAAGGGGAAGTGACGGTCATCGGGTACTCCTCATCGGGAACGGAGGGTGCGCACGGTCAACGGCGCGAAAACGGCGACCACGACTACCGAGGCGACCAGTGACCACAGGGCGTCGGCGCCGACGGTGCCCTCGGCAGCCAGCGTGCGCACCGCGGAGACCAGGTAGGACACCGGATTCAGGTCGGACACGTGGCGCATCCAGGTCGGCATGGCTTCCTCGGGCACCAGCGCGTTGGAGGCGAAGCCGAGGAAGGTCAGAACCAGCATCGACATGCCCTGCACGGCGGCCGGGCGGGCGATCGTGGCGCCGATGAAGGCGAACAACCAACTGATAGCGGTTGTGGCGACTACGACCAAAACGGCACCGGCCAGAAATCCGGCGGTGTGCTCGGGTCGATAGCCCATGCAGAATCCGACGATCACGACCGTTGTGGCGGCGATGAGATAGCGCACCGCGCCCGCCAGCAACGTTCCAGCTACCGGCGCTGAGCGGGCGATCGGCATGGCGACGAAGCGATCGAAAACACCCGAGTGGATGTCCTCGGAGAGTTGCACGCCGGTCGCGACCGAGGAGGTGAGCACGATCTGGACCAGCACGCCCGGAATCATGATCGGCAGATAGGCCGCCGTACTGCCCGCGATGGCGGTGCCGAAGATGCTGCCGAAGAGCACCGGCCCGACGATCGGCAGCAAGATGGCGTCGTAGAGCAGCTGTGGGCTGTGCCGGAACGTCAGCAGTCCGCGCCACGCCATCATCAGCGAATGCTGGAGCGCGGCAAAGGGGCTGACGCGGGTCACGCGCGGCGCGCGCACGACTTGCGTGGGAGTCGGGGCGGTCTCGACGGCGAGAGTCATTGCGGGCCTCGATTTCTCGCGTAGGGCGCTCACGCCACGTCGGCTCGGTCGGCGGTGTGGGTGTGTCCGGTCAACGCCAGGAACACCTCGTTGAGATCGGGTCGGTCCACCGCGAAGCCGCGCAGGGCGATGCCCGCGTCGCGGCAGGCCGCGACGATGTCGGCGGCGATGGCGACCTCGGACAGGGCGACGGTCAAGGTGCCGGTCGACGACCCGTCGGGGACCTCGCCGGTGATGTCCTGGATCAGCGACTCGGCGCGTCGCAGGTCCGCGGTGTCGGGGATGTCCAGGCGCAGAACCTGGTCACCGATCGAGGATTTCAGCTCGGACGGGGTGCCCTCGGCGACGAGGTTGCCCCGGTCGATGACCGCGATCCGGTCGGCGAGCGCGTCGGCCTCGTCGAGGTACTGAGTGGTCAGCAGTACCGTGGCCCCCCGCTCGACCAGGCCACGCACGATGCCCCACATGCGTTCTCGGGTGTGCGGGTCCAGGCCCGTGGTCGGCTCGTCGAGGAAGATCAGCGGTGGCACGGTGATCAGGGTCGCCGCCAGGTCGAGTCGTCGCCGCATGCCGCCGGAGAACGCGCTGACACTACGGCGTGCCACCGACGAGAGCTCGAACTGCTCGAGCAGTTCGTCGCAGCGCCCGGCCGCGTCCTTGCGTGACAGCCCGAGCAGGCGACCGAACAGGCGTAGATTCTCACCGGCGGTGAGGGTTTCGTCGACCGAGGCGTATTGACCGGTGAGCCCGATCATCGACCGCACGGCCGTGGCCTCGGAGACGACGTCGTAGCCGAACACCTCGGCGGTGCCACGATCCGGTCGCAGCAGTGTCGCCAACATTCGCACCGTGGTGGTCTTGCCCGCCCCGTTGGGGCCGAGCATCGCGAACACCGAGCCGGCCGCGATCTCGAGATCGACGCTGCCGACCGCGGTGAAGTCGCCGTAGGACTTGCCGAGTCCGCTGGTGCGGACGGCGATTTCGGTGCTCATCCGAGCCTCCCGGCGTGGTCGAGGGGTGCTGTCGGAAATGGTTGGCGGACCAGGGATTCCACCTCATCGGCGGCCCTGGGCACGCCGTCGCCGGAGAACCGGCTCGCATAGTCGGCCACCCGCGACACCACATGCGGTGCGGCCACCAGGTCCAGCAGCGCGGTGAGCCGCCGCTCGCTGAGCTCGGCGGCGCGCATGGTGCCCGCCAGGCCGAGCCGAGCCAGCGCGCGACCCCAGTACGGTTGATCGGCCTGGATCGCGCAGATCACTTGCGGCACACCGGCTCGCAGCGCGGCGGCTGTCGTTCCGGCGCCGCCGTGATGGACCGCGGCGACGCAGCGCGGGAACACCGTGGCATGGTCGAGCTGTTCGACGATCGCCACCTCCGGCGTGAGGACGGGTTCGATGCCCGCCCATCCGGCGGCGAGCAGCAGGCGCTGCCCACGCCGCGCGCACACCGCACGCAGCACGGCCATCAGCGCCGCCGGATCGCCGACCGCCATCGAGCCGAAGCCGACATACACCGGCGCGGGCCCGGCGTCGAGCCACGCGTCGAGCTCGGCGTCGACCGGACCGCCGAGGTATCCGTCGACGTCGACGGCGAACCCGACGATCGGGTGCCGATCCGGCAGTTCGGCCGCCAACCCGGGAAACAGGTCGACGTCGTATGCCTGGATCGAGACCCGTTCCGGCAGTGGATGTTCCACGACTCCGAACTCGGAGAAGGGCAAGGCGAGCGCGGCGTCACGCGCCCACCTCAGCGCCGACCAGATGCGACGGTTGAGCGCACCGGGAATCCGGGCCCCCCACTCGGTAGGTATCACCGGGACCGAGCGATTGGGGTGGATCGGGAAGAAGTGCACCGCGGCCAACGGCAAGCCGACTCTTCGCGCGACCTTCTCCGCCGTCTCCTCGCCCGCCATCCCGGTGACCAGCACATCGTGACCGGGCGCGAGGACGTGGAGTTCCCGCAGCGCGCGGGCCACCCCGCGCCGCTGCAGGGCCAGCACCGCGCGCACTCGTTGGCGCGGGTCCGGACTGCGGAACCGCTGATCGCTGTGCTGGGTGTACAGCAATTCGGCACTGTCGCGGCCGAAGCCGACCGCGGGAATGCCGTGGGTGGCGGCGAATTCGACGAGATTGGGCGAGAGCGCGAGTGTCACCGAGTGCCCGCGAGCCAGCAGCTCGCGGGCCAGCAGGATGCCGGGTTGAGCATCGCCGCGGCTTCCGGTGAAGGCCAGCAGTGCGCGCATTGTCAGCCCGCGCTCAGCGCCGCCGCTGCCGCGGTATCGATGGCAGGCGCGGTCGCGACCGGCGCCGCGATCGTGGTCACCGCGTAGATGGCCCTGGCGAACTCGGCGAGGAAGGTGTCCATCACCTCGGCGGGCAGGCCCGCGGGGTAGCGGGTGGACACGTAGAGGCCGTCGGGACCGCGCACGATCCAGAAGTACACCTCGTCGGTGGAGTACGACACCGCGCGCAGCGTGCGTCCGCGCAGGTCAGCGACCAATTCGTAGTCCGGCAGGATGCGGATGTCGAGGAACGAGGCGCCGTAGGTCGGGCCTTCCGTCGCGCCGACCATCGCCAGCGAGCGGCCCCAGGAGGCGTCGTTGCAGTGGCGGGAGCGCTTGAGCGCGGTGCGGGTCTCGTCCAGCGCCACGGCCATGTCGGCACCGGCGGGCAGGGTGACATCGACCGGCACGACATTGACGAACCAGCCCATCGACTCGAGCCAGGTCAGGTCGGGTCGGGTCACGATCGGCATCACGGTGCGGAATCGGTTCTCGCCGAAGGTCTCACGAGTGGCGATGGCCAGTGCGGCGAACACGGTCACCGAGAGCCGGTGTTTGACTCGTTCCAACGCTTCCTCGACCTCTTCGAGCTGCGCGAGGGTAAGGAGCGTGCGCGACACACTGGGCTGGGCGTGTTCACCGTCCAACACGGCGACCCGGTCGGCGGCGAAGCGGGGCATGGGAGAGCCTGGGATGCCAAGGAATTCGCGCCACAGTGCGACCGCGGGCGAGTCGGGGGTCAGTTCCTCGGCCGCGGCTCGCTCGATCACGGCATAGTCGGCGGGACTGCCGAAGGTGGCCGAGTCGCGGATCTCGCCGCCGGTGGTGACCGCGGCGTAGATGGTGCGCAGCTCGAGGATGAGCACCGCCTGGGAGTAGGCGTCGAGGACCGAGTGATCGGCGCCGACCAACACGGTGAAGTCGTCGGTCTCGTGGGCGACGGTGGCGACCAGCAGATGCGGCCAGACCAGCGGCGACAGGCGCAGTTCCAGTAGCTCGCAAAGGTATTCGTTGATCTCGTCACCGTCGGTCGGATCGGCGACCGGAACGCCGGTGACTCGGACGGTGCCCGGGGCGGTGGTCACCCGGTGGTAGCCGCCGTCGCCGGTGGGGGCGACAGTGGTCCGGAAGCCCTCGTGGCGATCGTGCCACAGTTGCAAGGTGGTCGCCCACGCCTGCTCGTCGAGTGGGGCATCCATTTCGAAGATGGTGCCGATCCAACGACCGCGGCCCGGACGGGGGTCTTCGGGGTCGATGAAGCCGAGATACTGCTCGTGCACGCTGGCCAGCGGACGCTGGTCGTCGGTCCAGGTATCGGCAGTGATGGTGGCGGGAGTCCAGATCGACAGATCGCCGGAGCGAATCCGGAATTCGGACAGATGTGTGTATTCCATACCGGGTCACCTCAAGGGGGAAAAACAGGCCGAGAACGGCACGAACGAACAGGGACTGGGTGACCGCAGAAGCGTCACCGATGTTGCTCTGGATACCGCACCGGATGCTTCCGGCGAACCCTGGGTTATCCGCGAGTCTACAGCTTATAACTGTATAGATTTGTGAAATATTACTTAGTCACTAATAGGTGATGTGAACAATATCACTTTCATTTCGTGTCGATTTTCCGACATGAAACAGATGTCTTCAGGTAATGGACGTTTGGTCGACACTGTCCCGATCAGTCGGTGGGCGGCCCGAATTCGGGGAGCACCGTGCCGTGCCGCACGACCCCGGACAGGCCGGGCAGCTCGGTCGGCGTCGACCAGGTGCGGAACCCGTCGTAGCTGTCGCTGAAGTAGTACCGACCATCGGTGTAGGCGTCGAGGTAGATGCGATGGCCGCCGCCGGGGAGGGGGACCACCGACTGTCCTTCGCGTGGACCGCCCCAGCCCGCCCAGTCGCCCGTGGCCACGAAAGTGAAGGGGCCGAGCGGGCGATCGGCGACGGCCAATTCGATCAGCTTGGAGTCCTCGTTCTTCACGAACGCGAAAAGTCGCCCGTCCAGTCGTTGCAGTGTGGTGTCGATGTATCCCAGCGAGCCGGGCCCGCTCGGACCGAGGCCCAGCAGCGGCAACGGCGGCGCCCATGTCGTGAGTCCGGCGTCGAGGGGGATGAGCAGATGTGGAGTGAAACCGCGACCCCAGGTGAGCGAGACGATGATGCCGACGCGGCCTGCTGCGTCGGCGTACCACTCCGGCGCCCACGCACCCTCGAGTCGTCCCGGCACGAGGATCGGGACGTTGGCGAGGAACGTCCACGTGATCCGGTCTCGACTGCGTGCCAGCCCGATCGCGGTGGCGTCACCGGCGATCGTATAGGTGAGGTAATAGGCGCCGTCGGTATGCAACAGCACGCTGGGATCGCGGACCAGGCCGGTGGGTGGGGTGAACGCGTGCTCGCTGACCGGAGCGAAATCGGTACCGTCGCTCGATTCGTACACCGCGAGTGTGGTGTCGCTGTCGGCGCGAAAAGCCGTCATCGTGTAGCGGATCGGGGTGCGTGGCGGGTCGATGCCGACGCCGGGGCCGAGCGAGGATTGTGCCCTGGCCGTTCCCGCGGCGAGCAGTGGCAGCCCGGCGAGTAGCGCGAGTGCAGATCGTCGGCCCACTGTCATCGCCATGACCAGCGATTATCCGGTCGAATCGCTACGCGGCCCGGGAGGCGCGCCGATCAACGGGTAACAGCGACCGGTTCGGCGTCCGCGTCGATCGGGGAGGGGTGTACCGGCAACCGGGCGTCGACGATCAGCCCGATCAGGCCGAGCGACAGGCAGATCGCCGAGACGGTGATCGCGATCGGGTGGGTGCCGCCGGCCAGCGAACCGGCGAGCACCACCGTCGCGATCGTGCCCGGCGCCGAACCGACCAGTGTCGCAACGAGATAGGGCCGGACCCGCACCGAGGACAGGCCGCAGCAGTAGTTGACGATCGAGAACGGCGCCATCGGGATCATCCGCAGCGCGGCCACCGCGAGCCAGCCGCGCCGAGCCAGCCGCTCATCGATCGTGCGCACCGCCGGATGTGTCAGGTGTCGGGCGACTCGGTCGCGGCCCACCGCGCGGACGCCGAGCAGAGCCGAGGTCGCGCTGACCGCTGTCGCGCCGAGAGCGATCACCGAACCGAGGATCGGACCGAACAGCACGCCACTGGTCACGGTGAGCACGGTGCGCGGAACGGGGGCTACGGCGACCACCGCGTAGAAGAGGAAGAACAGCAACGGCAACAGCGGCCCGGCGCCGCCGGCCCAGTCTCGGATCTGCTGCGGGCCCGGCAACGGAACCAGCATCGCCACCACGAACAGCGCGGCGAGCCCGGCCATGGCGATGAGCAGGCGCGGGGAGCGGATCAGTCGAGACACCCGGGTAAGCGTACCGGCCGGTAGGGGATGGCCCGAGTGGGTGGACACGCTGTCACAGATAGCATCATCGGGGAACCGGATACATCCTGGTTCGCTGTGGGCCCGTTTGTGGGATTTCACGGACCGGCAGCACACCGGGGTGCGGTCGTCGAACGGAAGAGAGAACAGCAGCTATGCCGATTGGTTCAGAGTCCGGGGCGGGGCTCGCACCGGATCCGGTGCCCGAGTACGCCGCGTGGCGCAAGGGTGTGGCGGGTGTGCTGGCGAAAGCGCGACGGGTCGAGGCTTCCGAGCTCCCCGCCGAACCGGAACATCTGCTCGATGAGACCACCTATGACGGGCTGACGATCGCCCCGCTCTATACCCGCCGCGACGAGCTGCCCGAGCAGCCGCTACCCGGCGCCTTCCCGTATGTGCGCGGTGGCGACGCCACGCGTGATCCGCAGCGCGGCTGGTTCGTCGGCGCGTTCGCCGGTGCGGACGACGCCGAGGCCACCAACCGGGCGATCCTGACCGGTCTGGAGAACGGCGTGAGCGCGATCGCGCTCGGAGCGGGCACCTACGGTGTCCCCGTCGACGACATCCCTGTCGCACTGCGTGGCGTGCTGTTCGAGCTGGCTCCGCTGACGCTGGTGGCCGGTGCGGCTGTCGGCGCCGCCGCCGAGCAGGTGTACGAACTGCTCGACGCGTATTCGATCGCCGATCGCGCGCAGATCCGCGTCGGCCTCGGCGTGGCCCCGCTGACGAGTGCCTTCACCGGTGCCGAAGACCTCGACCAAGCAGGGACTGTCGCACTCGCCGTGCAGGCGATCGCCCGGCCAGAGACGGTCCGCGCGATCACGGTGGACGGCATCGCCTTCCACAACGCCGGTGCCGCCGACGCACAGGAAGTGGGCGCCGCCGTCGCGGCCGGTCTGGCCTACCTGCGTCTGCTGACCGCCGCCGGGGTGGACATCGCCGACGCGTTCGGTCAGCTCGAGTTCCGCTTCGCGGCCACCGACGATCAATTCGCCACCATCGTGAAGTTCCGGGCGGCACGACGGCTGTGGGCCCGAGTCGCCCAGGTCTCCGGTGCTCCCGCCTTCGGCGCCGCACCGCAGCACGCGATCACCTCGGCCGCCATGATGACCCAGCGCGACCCCTGGGTGAACCTGTTGCGCACCACGCTCGCCGCGTTCGGCGCCGGTGTCGGTGGCGCGGACTCGGTGACCGTGCTGCCCTTCGACGCGGCGCTGCCCGCGGGCGAACTCGGCGTATCGACGACGTTCTCCCAGCGCCTGGCTCGCAACACCCAGCTGCTGCTGCTCGAGGAATCCCGTCTCGGGCACGTGCAGGACCCGGCCGCCGGTTCCTGGTACGTCGACAAGTTGACCGACGAACTCGCCGCCAAGGCCTGGGAATTCATGCAGGAGCTCGAGTCCGCAGGCGGCTACCTCGCCGCGCTGGACGCCGGCGTGCTCGCGGCCCGGATCGCCGAGACCGCCGCCACGCGCGCCGCCGACGTGGCCCATCGCCGGACCGCGGTCACCGGTGTCAACGAGTTCCCCAACCTCGCCGAGACCCCGCTGTCGGAGCAGGCCCGGGAGCCGGGCCCGAACGCGCGCTACGGCGCAGCCTTCGAAGCGCTGCGCAACCGCTCCGATGCCTACCTGGCTGCCAACGGCGTTCGTCCGAAGGCGCTGATCGTGCCGCTCGGCTTGGTCGCCGAACACAACGCGCGCACCATCTTCACCGCGAACGTGCTCGCCTCGGGCGGCATCGAGTCGGTGAACCCCGGTCCGCTCACGGTCGACGCGATCGCCGCCGCCGCCACCGATTCCGGTGCGCGCATCGCGGTGCTGTGTGGTGCGGACAAGCGCTACGGCGAGCAGGCGGGAGCCGCCACCGACGCCCTGCGCGCCGCCGGAATCGAGACCGTGCTGCTGGCCGGACCCGAGAAGGCGGTCGAGCAATTCAGCGGGACGCAGCGTCCCGACGGATACCTGGCCCTGCGTATCGACGCGGTCGCGGTCCTGTCGCAGCTGCTGGAGAAGGTGGGAGCCTGATGACCACATCCGATATCGAGCACGTCATCGGCAGCTTCGCCGAGGTGCCGCTGACCGACCACACGCCCGCGCCCGCCGACGTCGACGCCGAGCAGGTGCGCACGTTCGTGGCCGATGCCGCGACGGCCAACCACACCACTGCCGAGCAGTTGGTCTGGTCGACCCCCGAGGGCATCGACGTTCCGCCGGTGTTCACCAAGGCCGACCGGGATGCTGTTGTCGCACAGGGTTATCCCCTCGACACCGTGCCCGGCGTCGCGCCGTTCCTTCGCGGCCCGTACCCGACCATGTACGTGAACCAGCCGTGGACGATCCGCCAGTACGCCGGGTTCTCCACCGCCGCGGACTCCAACGCCTTCTACCGCCGCAACTTGCAGGCGGGCCAGAAGGGCCTCTCGGTCGCCTTCGACCTCGCCACCCACCGTGGCTACGACTCCGACCACCCCCGCGTCCAAGGTGACGTCGGTATGGCCGGTGTCGCGATCGACTCGATCCTGGACATGCGCCAGCTCTTCGACCAGATCCCCCTGGATCAGGTGTCGGTGTCGATGACCATGAACGGCGCGGTGCTGCCGATCCTTGCGCTCTACGTCGTCGCCGCCGAAGAGCAGGGCGTCACGCCCGAGCAGCTGGCCGGAACCATTCAGAACGACATTCTGAAAGAGTTCATGGTCCGCAACACCTACATCTACCCGCCCAAGCCCTCGATGCGGATCATCTCCGACATCTTCGCCTTCACCAGCGCGAAGATGCCGAAGTTCAACTCCATCTCCATCTCGGGCTACCACATCCAAGAGGCCGGTGCGACCGCCGATCTGGAGCTGGCCTACACCCTCGCCGACGGTGTGGAGTACATCCGCGCCGGCATCGCCGCGGGCATGGATGTCGACAAGTTCGCACCGCGCCTGTCGTTCTTCTGGGCCATCGGCATGAACTTCTTCATGGAGGTCGCCAAGCTGCGCGCGGGGCGTCTGCTGTGGAGCGAGCTGGTGTCGAAGTTCGAACCCAAGAGCGCGAAATCGCTGTCGCTGCGGACACATTCGCAGACCTCGGGCTGGTCGCTGACCGCGCAGGACGCCTACAACAACGTGGCGCGCACCTGCATCGAGGCGATGGCTGCGACCCAGGGGCACACCCAGTCGCTGCACACCAACGCGCTCGACGAGGCCCTGGCCCTGCCGACGGACTTCTCCGCCCGCATTGCCCGCAACACCCAGCTGCTCATCCAGCAGGAATCCAACACCACCCGCCCGATCGACCCGTGGGGTGGCTCGTACTACGTCGAGTGGCTCACCCACCAGCTCGCCGAGCGGGCTCGCGCCCATATCGCCGAGGTCGAGGCGCACGGCGGTATGGCACAGGCGATTTCGGAAGGTATTCCGAAGCTGCGCATCGAAGAGGCCGCCGCGCGGACCCAGGCGCGCATCGACACCGGCCAGCAGCCGGTGATCGGCGTGAACAAGTACCAGGTCGAAGAGGACCACGCGGTCGAGGTCCTCAAGGTCGAGAACTCGCGGGTGCGTGCCGAGCAGATCGAGAAGCTGGAACGGCTTCGCGCCGAACGTGATTCGGTCGCCGTGGAGCAGGCACTGGCCGAATTGACCCGTGCGGCTTCGGCGACCGAAGGCGGCATGGAGAACAACCTGCTCGCGCTCGCCATCGACGCGGCGCGCGCCAAGGCCACCGTCGGTGAGATCTCCGACGCGCTGGAGAAGGTCTACGGCCGCCATCAGGCCGAAATCCGTACCCTGTCCGGTGTGTACCGTGACGAAGCAGGCAAGGCCACCAACATCGGCGCCGCCATCGCGCTGGTCGAGGAATTCGGCGAGGCCGAGGGGCGTCGTCCCCGCATCCTGGTCGCCAAGATGGGCCAGGACGGCCACGACCGCGGCCAGAAGGTGATCGCGACGGCGTTCGCCGACCTCGGCATGGACGTCGACGTGGGCCCGCTGTTCCAGACGCCCGAAGAGGTGGCGCGCCAGGCAGCCGACAACGACGTGCACATCGTCGGTGTGTCCTCGCTGGCCGCTGGTCACCTCACGCTGGTGCCCGCACTGCGGCAGGCACTGGCCGATGTCGGTCGTCCCGACATCATGGTCATCGTCGGCGGCGTGATTCCGCCCGGTGACTTCGACGAGCTCTACGAGGCCGGTGCCGCGGCGATCTTCCCGCCGGGCACCGTCATCGCCGACGCGGCCATCGACCTGCTGAAGAAGCTGGGCGCCGCACTCGGGCACGAGATCGGCGGCGGCACAGGCGAATGAGCGACGCCGCACACGTAGCCGGGGGTGCCGACGCGCACCCTCGGCTCGGGACCACCGCGGGCGTCGGCTCGCCACGGAACGAGGGGCGCACCGCCGTGGGCGTTCGCCGGATGATCGATGTGGACGCGCTCGCCGAGGAGGTCAAGGCGGGGCAGCGCTCGGCGCTGGCCCGCGCGATCACGCTGGTCGAATCCACCCGCTCCGATCACCGGGAACTCGCGCAGCAGCTGCTGCTGCGGGTGGCGGCGGAACCGGGCAGCGTCGTCTCGAACCGGGTCGGCATCACCGGTGTTCCCGGCGTCGGCAAGTCCACGTTCATCGACGCGCTCGGTATGTACTTGCTGGCCAAGGGACATCGAGTCGCGGTCCTCGCGGTCGACCCGTCCTCGACCCGCACCGGCGGGTCGATCCTCGGTGACAAGACCCGCATGGCCCGGCTGTCGCTGGAAGCCGACGCGTTCATCCGGCCGTCCCCGACCGCGGGCACCCTCGGCGGCGTCGCCAAGGCGACCCGCGAAACGATCGTGCTGCTCGAGGCCGCCGGATACGACGTGATCCTCGTGGAGACCGTCGGCGTCGGCCAGTCCGAGGTGACCGTCGCCAATATGGTCGACGTGTTCTGCTTCCTCACCCTGGCTCGCACCGGAGATCAGTTGCAGGGCATCAAGAAGGGCGTGCTGGAACTGGCCGAACTCGTCGCGGTCAACAAGGCCGACGGCAAACACGAGATCGAGGCCAAAGGCGCGGCCCGCGAACTGGCGGGGGCGCTGCGCCTGATCCACCCGCACGACGCCCTGTGGAAGCCGCCGGTGCTCACCATGAGCGGCCTGGAAGGCATTGGCCTGGACAAGTTCTGGGGCACGGTCCTCGATCACCGGCGGGTGCTCACCGACGCGGGCGAATTCGCCGAGAAGCGCCGCCGCCAGCAGGTCGACTGGACCTGGACCATGGTTCACGACCAGATCCTGCGCCGCCTGGCCGACAATCCGAACGTGAAAGATGTTCGCGCGCAGGTGGAATCGGCTGTCCGTGCTGGAACGCTCACCCCCGCTCTCGCCGCCGAACAGATCCTCACGGCCTTCGACCGGAGTTGAGGCACCTGCAACGGTGCCCACCGGTAGCTGTTGGTGGCGTCATCGAGTCGCCCCTAGGGCGATCGCCCGAAATTTTGGCTTTCACGTGGGAGTTTGTGGATCATAGTCTGATTCCGATTGCTTTGCCAGCTGTTGTCTGGGCCGATTTTCAAGGATCCTCGGAAGTGGACGTCGAGAGCTGACGGCCGAGGAGGCAGTGATGACGATCTTCCGTACGAATCGGATGATGAGCAGCGACAGGACGCCCGAGCGGGCGATTCTCGGGGGCGACGGTCGTTGGCGGCTCACCTGGCTGCCGGAACTCGGCTTGACGTCCGATCAGGCGATATCAGGTCTGAGGCTGGACGAGATCCTCAGCGACCCAGCCCTGGTCTATGACCGGATGGCGCTGGCGGAGGCCACCACCTGCGCCGACCGCATCGGCATCATCCTCGAGCTCGCGATGGTGCGACTCTGGAAGCGGATGATCACCACCATCGCGCTCTGCGGGTTCGTGGCGACCCGATGGGGTCGACTCGCATGACCGGGTCGGACTCTCACAGCCAGCGGATACGTCGGAAGACGACGATCAGGGCGGTGCAGATGGCGAGCATGACGATCACCGTGGCGGGGTAGCCCCAGGTTTGTCTGAGCTCGGGCATGTGATCGAAGTTCATGCCGTAGATGCCGGCGATCATCGTGGGGACGGCCAGGATGGCGATGTAGGCGGAGATCTTGCGCATATCGGTGTTCTGCTGGACCGCGATCTTGGCCACGGCGGCGCCGACGAGGGTGGTGAGGGTTTCGTCGAGGTCGTTGATGCGTTCGGCGACACCGCTGTGGTGGTCGGCGACATCGCGCAGGTAGCGCCGCACTTCCTTGGGCAGGGGCGTGCGCGGCGCGGTGAGGGTTTGCAGCGGGGCCGCGAGGGGGCGCACGGCGCGACGCAGCTCGACGATTTCGCGTTTGAGCTGGTAGATCGCCTCGATGGGGAGTTTGCTGCGCGGGCTGAACAGCTCCTCTTCCATGGACTCGACATCGAACTCGACCGCCTGGGTGACATCGATGTAGGTGTCGACGACGTGGTCGGTGATCGCGTGCAGCACCACGCCGGGGCCGAGTGCGAGGCGATCGGGTTCGGTCTCGAGCCGGTGCCGGACCGCGGTGAGTTCGTTGTGTTCGCCGTGGCGGACCGCGACGACGAAATCGGCGCCGAGGAAGACCATGATCTCGCCGGTCTGCACGATCTCGCTGACGATGTGCATATCGTGCTCGACATAGGCGACGGTGCGCATCACAGTGACCATGGTGTCGTCGTAGCGTTCGAACTTCGGGCGCTGCCTGCCGGTGACGGCGTCCTCGACGGCGAGTTCGTGCAGGCCGAATGTCTCGGCGACCTCGCCCATCTGCCGCAGGTCCGGCTCGAACAGGCCGATCCACACGAAACCCGTACCGCGCGCGCGGATTTCGGCCAGGGCGGTCTCGGGGGTGAATCGGCCGGGCAGACGGTTGCCGTCGACGTAGGCGGCGCAGTCGATGATGGCGCGCGCGGTCGGGACCGAGGGTTTGGGGACGGCTTGCACCCGGCGTCTACCGCGCGACAGCAGCGGAGAACCTGATACAACGGCCCCGATACTGCGCCGGGCCGCGAGGTGAGCCGATGAGACGTGAAGGTCGTCGACCATCGTTGCACCTCGCTCTCTTCGATCGTTGCGCAGCATCCCACGGTGGCCGACGCGGACGCAACCGAACCAAGGGGTTGCGCAGACCGCCACACATGTGAATACTTAGGTATGTGCCTAAGTATTCGAGCGACGAACCGGACGGAGGGCTCGACAGTGTCTTTCGGGCCTTGGCCGATCCGACTCGTCGCGCGATCGTCGAACGGCTGGCGCGTGGGCCCGCATCGGTGTCGGATCTCGCCGCACCGTTCGACGTCGCGCTCCCGACGATCGTGCAGCACCTGAAAGCGCTGGAAGCGGGTCGGCTCGTCAGTTCGGCGAAGATCGGGCGCGTGCGCACCTACCAACTGGTGCCGGACGCGTTCGGGACCGCGATGGACTGGCTGCACCGCCAACGCCCACCGGCGCAGCGCCAGGTGGACCGGCTCACGGCACTGCTCGTGGAATCGACCACAACCTCAGAAGGAGAAGAACAATGACCGACACGGTGACCCGCTCCATCAACCACGCCCAGTTCACCATCGAACGTGAGGTGCCCGTCGCGCCCGCCGTCGTCTTCCAGGCCTTCGCCGACCCCGCCGTCAAGGCGAAGTGGTTCGGCGGCGAGGAAGGCTGGGAGCAGGGCGAGGTCTCGGTCGACTTCGCGGTAGGCGGCCGCGAGATCAACGAAGGCACCTTCCACGGAATGACCTCCCGCTTCGTCGCCACCTACACCGACATCGTCGACAACGAACGCCTCGTCTACACCTACGACATGTGGCTGAACGGTTCCCATATCTCCACCTCGGTGGCCACCTGGGAATTCGAACCCACCACCACCGGCACCACGCTCACTCTCGTCGAATTCGGCGCCCACCTGGACGGATTCGACACCGGCGCCCAGCGTGAGGAAGGCACCCTCGGTCTCGTCGACGCCCTGGTGAACTATCTCACCGCACCATGACAACGCGCGAATGCCTGCCTGTCGCGCCGTCGGGGAACGGGGTGGCTCTGGCATCGGTCTGGACCTCGCCGGTGGCATCGACCGCGCGCACGCGAAGAGAGTGGGTGCCCGGCGAGGCATCCCAGGTCCAGGTCCATTGGCGCCAGGTATCGAGGGAGTAGGCCGTGGCGAGTGTGGTGGGCTGCCACGGGCCGTCGTCGACCTGGATCTCCACGGCGCTGATCCCGCGGCCTTGGGCCCAGGCGACGCCCGCCACGGTCACGGTTCCGGCGTCGAGGTGGGCGAAGGCCGCCGGGACGTCGATCCGGGACGCGGTCTTGACCGGTGCCCGCGGCGCCCAGTCGCGTTGGGTCCAGTACGCCTCGGCGCGGTCGAATCGGGTGAGTTCCAGGTCGACAACCCATTTGGTGGCCGAGACGTAGCCGTAGAGGCCGGGCACGATCATGCGGGCCGGGTAGCCATGGGCGACGGGCAGCGCTTCGCCGTTCATCGCGACGGCGAGCAGGGCGTCGGGGTTGCCGCGCACGGCGGCCAGTGGTGTTCCCGCAGTGAATCCGTCGATACTGCGCGACAGGATCATGTCGGCGTCGGCGGAAGGGCCCGCCTCGGCCAGCAGATCGGACAGGCGATATCCGGTCCACAGCGCGGTGCCTGCGAGATCACCACCGACCTCGTTGGACACGCAGGTGAGCGTGATGAGCGACTCGACGGCGCGCCTGGCGCTCAATTCGTCGAAGTCGAGACGTATTTCGCGGTCCACCATCCCGTGGATGCGTAGCCGCCATTGCGCGCGGGTCAACGACGGGAGCTGTAGCGCGGTGTCGACCCGGTAGAAATTCGTTGCGAGGGTGATGAATCGGGTGAGTCCGGGAATCGCTCGGTCCATCTCGGCGGTGACCGGCGGGGCCGGATCCGCGACCCGGGGGAGGACGAAAGCCGCCCGGTCGGCAGTGATGTCGCGCAGTCGGGTACCGATGACCCGCCCCGCCGCACCCGCCGCCGCGGCTCCTGCGGCCACCGCCGTCAGCGCGAGCAGGAAGCCGCGCCGCGTCGGCCCCGCCTGCTGGGCGCCCTCCGACGGCACGAGGAACAGCGTGCACAGCGCCGCGATCCCGGCCAGCGCCCCGACTATCGACGGGACAACGAAAAGCGGTGTGGCAGTAGGGCGGAGCAGGGCCAAGCCCGCCACAACCACACCGAGCGCGCCCAGCAGGCCCGCCGCCGAGGCCAGGCTGCGGCGGGCCACCAGACCGATCATCGCGGCAGCGACCGCCATCACCAGGCCCATCGTGACGGCCAGAGCCAACTTGTCGTTGGCCCCGAACCAGCGGATGGCGTTGTCTTTCAACCACTTCGGTGTGTGATCGACCACGGTGGCGCCGAGGACGAAGAAGGGGGAAGAGGCCGGATCGACGAACACGGCGACGAGGTGTCCGACCCCGAGGACGAGCGCTGCCGCGGCCGCCGCGGCGGCTGCCGCGGCGAGACGGCCCGGATGACGATGGGTGAAACCTAGTCGGCGAACCATGCTGTCACTCCTGGTGTTTCGAGTGTCGGCACGGCCCGCCGAAGCGGGTCAGCCGACGATCATGCTGACGATCGGGGAGGTGGTCGGCCCGGGCGAACCACCGGCGGGCTCGACGGTGACCGCGAGGGTGTCGGCGAGGTCGACAGCGGTGACGACCGAGGTCGGTCCGTCCATCACCGCCACCGATGTCGGCGGGTCGCTCTCGCCTGTCAGCCGCCACAGTTGGTAGCTGCGATCGGCGGGCAGCGCGGGCATATCGTCGAACGACACAGCGGCGGCACCGAGGGACTTCGACTGATACACCGTCATCGCGCCGCCGCCGGGTACGGCGACCGAGGACTCCACGCTGTCGGGCTGGTCGAGCACCTGCTGTGCGGTGACGGCTCCCGTGCTGTCGTCCGCGCGCTCCATCACCACCGCGATGCCGACGCCGGCGCCGACCGCCACGATCGCCGCGGCGGCGACGGTCAACCACCGCAGCTGCCACCGCTTGCCGAGCGCGCGATGCCGCGCGAGCGGATGTATCTGGGGGTCGTGGCGGTCCAGTGCCCGCATCAGCGCGGATTCGAGTCGTGCCGGTGGCGGGACCGAGTCGAACACGGTCAGCTCCGCCATGGTCTCCTGGATGCGCCGCACGAGGGTGTGGAATTCGGCCGCCCGGTCGGGTCCGGCGGCCTCCAGCCAATCGTCGAGCGCCTGTCGCTGCGCGGGATCCAGCGCGTCGATGGCATACGGGTAGGCCTCGTCGATCCACGACCAGGGCGTTCGCCGATCGGTCTCGCTCATCGGGAACCACCTCCGGTCAAACAATTCTCGAGCCGCTTCAAGCCGTCTTTGATCCGGCTCTTCACTGTCGGCAACGGCACCGCCAGGGTTTCGGAGACCTCGACGTAGGTGCGGCCGCCGTAGTACGCCAGCGCCACCGCTTCGCGTTGGAGCTCGGTCATGGTCTCGAGACAGTCCAGCACCGACTGCTCGTCGAGTCGCTGAGTGACCTCCTCGGCCACGATGTCGTGGTCGCAGCCGAGGTGGGCGTGACCGAACACGATGTCGCGACGGGTGGCCGACTGCTCGGCCCGCACCCGGTCGACCGCGCGCCGGTGAGTCAGCATCATCAGCCAGCCGATCGGGCTGGCCTTGGCCGCGTCGTACTGCCCGGCCAGCGACCAGACCTGGAGGAACACCTCCTGGGCGATGTCCTCGGCGGCGCCGTGGTTGCGCACCACACGGAGCGCGAGCCCGAACACCCGAGGGCTGGTGGCCCGGTAGAACTCGGCGAAGGCCGACCGGTCACCTGCCGCGACATCGTCGAGCAAGGTGACCAGCCGCGCTTGCACGGCATAGTCGCGCTGGGCGCCCGCCGGGCAGGCCGGAGCCGGCTCGGTCACCGATCGCAGGCGGATCGGTGAGGAGCCGGGCCGGGCCGTCATCGTGTGGTCCCTGCTTGAATCAGCATGAGAGGGATTTCGGCCTGCCTTCGGGTTCGGATGGGCGTCGCCGAGATATTTCTGCAGTGACGCTGGACTGAGCGCCGGCGCGACCATCGTCGACATCATGCCGCTGGCGGCATGAGCACGCTGTCGATCATGTACACGGTGGCGTTGGCGGTGCGGACGCCACCGCAGATGACGTTCGCGTCGGCGACCTTGATCGTGTTACCCGAGCCGCTGACCGTGACGTCGGCGCCCTGGACCGTCTTGTGTGTGCCCGCGATGTTCTGCGGCGCGATCTGGCCCGGCACCACGTGATAGGTGAGGATCGAGGTGAGCGTGGCCGAATCGGTCTTCAACGACTCGATCGTGGCCGGATCGATCTTCGCGAACGCCGAGTCGACGGGCGCGAAAACGGTGAACTGGCCGCCGTTGAGCGTATCCACCAGGTTGACCTCGGGATTGAGCTTGCCCGAGACCGCTGAAACCAGGGTGGTGAGCATCGGGTTGTTGGACGCGGCGACGGCGACCGGTTCCTGGGCCATCCCGCTGACCGAGCCGGGTCCACTGGGAACCTGGGCGGCGTATGCCGCGCACCCGGGCCCGACCAGGTCCGCGGCGGCTGCGGAGGCGCCGGTGGTCGCGGCCGGTGCCGACGTCATCGGCGCGGCGGAGGACGAGGAGGCGGTGGTGCTCGAGTTGTCGTCGGAACAGGCCGCGAGGCCGAGCGCCGAGCCGAGGAGCATCGCCGCAACGAGAGTTCTTGGCAGAGATCGCATGGTGTTTCCGTCACTTCCGTCGAGGCGGCGAAGTGCCGCACAGGTTCTGGACGCAACGGAGTTCGGCAGGCTCGGTGGCTCGGACTGGTCGCGAGCAGAAGTGATTTCCTCGACATCGCGCTAGCTGCCGACACAGTCGATGATCGGCGCGGGATAGTCTGCCGCATCGACGTTCTCGCGCCACGGACGGTGAATGCTCGCGCCGGGCAGATGCGCCAACTCGGGCAGCCAGCGCCGCACGTAGATGCCGTCGGGGTCGTAGCGGTCGGCCTGGCGCAGGGGGTTGAGTACCCGGTTGGGCCGGGTGTCGGTGCCGGTGCCCGCGACCCACTGCCAGTTGAGCTGGTTGTTCGCGAGGTCGGCGTCGACGAGCCAGCGCAGGAAATGTGCCGCGCCGACCCGCCAGTCCTGGTGGAGCGACTTGGCGAGGAAGCTGGCCGCGATCAACCGCGCTCGCCCCGGCATCCAGCCCTCGGCGCGCAGTTGCCGCATGCCCGCGTCGACGATCGGGTAGCCCGTGCGCCCGTCTCGCCAAGCGGCGACGGCTTTTTCGTCGTCGGGGCCGGCGCTCACGCGTGTGCGATAGTCCGACCAGGCGGCATCGGGGCGGGCGGCGAGCACCTGGTGGTGGAAGTCGCGCCAGGCCAGCTGTCGGGCGAAGGCGAGTCCGCCTTCGGTCGACGTATCGACCCGGCTCACCACCTCGGTGGGCGAGACGCAGCCGAAGTGGATATACGGCGACAACCGGGAGGTGGCATCGGCGGCGAGAAAGTCGTTGTCGCGGGCATAGTCGACGATCGGGCCGTCGAGCCAGTCCTGCAGCAGGGCACGCCCGGTGGACTCCCCACCGACCTGCAACCGGGGCGACGGCTCTCCCGAACTCAGATTCTGCGCTTCTGGCAGCGCCTCACTCCGGATCGTCGGCACCGCCAGTGATCGCGGCGCCGCCAGCGGGGTGCGGTGATGTGCCGCGCTCCAGCGCCGGAAGTACGGGGTGAAAACCGCGAAATGATCGCGTCCCGTCGACGGGACCAACTCGGCGGAAGTGGCTGTGACGGAACCGGAATGGCACACCACGGTGATGTCGGGGATCTGGCGCAGCGCCTTCTCGCGCTTGCCGCTGTAGCGGCTGACGTCCTCGGCCAGGTGCACGCTCGCGGCGCCGGTCTCCTTCACCACTCGCTCGACTTCGTCGATCACCGTGCCCCGGCGCACGACGAGCGTGCCGCCGAGTGCGCGCAGTTCCTTGTCGAGTTCGGCCAGTGCGGCGGCGAGGAAGTGCGCGCGATTGGGTGGGCAGCGATCGGGCACCAGCGCCTCGTCGACGACGAACAGCGGCACCACCTGGTCGGCAGCGCGCGCGGCCGCGGTGAGCACCGGGTTGTCGTGCACGCGCAGGTCGCGGGTGAACAGGGCGATGGCGACGCTCATCGTGCGCAGAGGGGCGCCACGCCCTCGCGTCCACCGGTCGTGGGTGAGGTGAGATAGATGCACGGGTCCTGACCGGCGATCCTGATCGCCTCGTCGATCTGCTGCCAGGTGGCATCGTCGAGTGCCGGAGTGCGGGAGAGGACGAAACCGGACAGCCTGCTCGGCGAGGTGACCAGCGCCCACGAATAGTCCGGGGCGAGTGCGGTCACGATGTAGTTGGTGTCTCCCACGCGCCCGTCCTGGCCGGGCACGCCCGGAAAGCTCACGTGCAGTTGAGCGTTGGTGGCCGGGTCGTTCACCGTCGCGGTGCCACGGATCTCGTCGACGCCGCCGGTCCAGGTGCGGCAGCGGTTGAACACGCCGACGTCGCCGTTCGGGTCGAGGGTGTAGGTCGCGGTGGTGTCACGCGCGCAATTGAGGTTGAACGGCTGCGGCACCGCCGCGAGCTGATTCCATTCGCCGAGATAGCGGTCGAGCTCGAGACGGGGTACCGGCGCGGGCGGTTGGGCGACCGCGGTGGCGGCGCCCGTGACGGACAGGCCGACGGCGATCAGCAGGGTGGTGGTCCACGGGCCGAGACGGGTGCGCACAGGAACTCCTCGCGGGTAGGTGGTGTTCTCACTATGCTAGCAGCAAACGATGCATTATTGATGCATGAAATGGTCGGTTCGGTGGGAGGTCGATTCGGCGGGCAGCGTACGCCGCCGACGCGCGGAGGACGGGTCGTGACGCGCCGGTCATGCCATTGCGGGCAGAATGAAGCGATGTCCGCCGGTTTTGCTCCCGAATCCGCCGCGGCCGGATTCACGGTGCGCGCGGTGGCCGATCGTCTCGGCATCCCGACCGCCACCCTGCGGAGCTGGAACCGCCGCTACGGCATCGGTCCCGCCCAGGATCGGCCCGGCCGCCATCGCCTCTACTCCGACACCGATATCGCCGTGCTCGAGCACATGCTCGAGCTCATCGGCGGCGGCGCGAGTCCGGCCGGGGCCGCGGCGGCGGCTCGTGGGCCCGCGCCGGTGCTCGGTGACCGCGCCGGCCTGCTCGACGCGGCGTTCGCACTGGATACCACCTCCGTGTGCGCGCATCTGGACGCGCACGTGCGGGCGCACGGCGTTGTCCAGACCTGGGAGACCCTGTGCCGCCCCGCCTTCGCTGATGTCGTCGCGCGGCAGGGCGGCGGTGAGGGCTGCATCGACGTCGAGCACCTGCTGTCGTGGTCGATCGCGGCAGTCATGCAGCAGGTGAAACCGGCGCAGAGCAGCGCGCCCGTGCTGCTCGCGTGCACCAGCGGTGAAACGCATTCGCTCCCGCTCGATGTGCTGCGTGCCGCCCTGGCTCAGGCCGGTGTCGGTGCGCGCATGCTGGGTGCCGACGTGCCGACGGTCGCGCTGTCCGACGCGCTCGCCAGGCATCCGAGCGGGGCCTCGGTGCTGCTGTGGTCGCAACGGGAGTCGACCGCGTTGACCTCGGCGGTGCTGGCCTGTGCGGGGGCAGGCGCGCGAGTGCTCGTCGGTGGGCCGGGGTGGGAGGTCGTGATGCTGCCCGAGACGGTCGAGCGGATCGGCGGACTCGCGCTCGCGGTCGATGCCCTGCGCTGAATAGTGCCGGATCTGCCGCGTTCGGCTCGGTGCGACGGGCCAACGATGCGCAGTCGATGCGCGTTCGAGGCGGCACGGGGCGCGACCGGTGTAGAACCAGCTGGCCGGTGGTGGTCGGACCCCGCCGACTGCAGTCGCTCGATGCTGACGACTGGGCGCCGGACTCTGTCAGCTCGCGGTTCGCCCGAGTAGATGCCGCAGCGTCTCCTCCAGCCCTTCCGTGCGGAAGGTGTGCCCTGCCTCCGTCAGTCGGGTCGGAGTCACCCGCTGGTTGGCCTCGGCGAGTTCTCGCGATCCCTGTCTGCCGAGAAGGATGGCCGGACCGAAACTCGGAACCGGCAGCAGCGCGGGACGATGGAGCACTCGTGCCAACACCCGGGTGTAGTCGCTGTTGCGAACTGCCTGCGGCGCAACAGCATTGACCGGTCCGCGCAGGGTGTCGTCCCACAGCGCGCGATGGTAGACGTCGACGAGATCGTCGATACCGATCCACGACAACCACTGTCGGCCGTCCCCGATCCGCCCACCGAGCCCGGCGCTGAACAACGGTCGCAGCAACCGCAGGGTGCCGCCACGCGGAGACTGCACGATGCCGGTGCGCACCCGTACGACGCGGACTCCGCCCACCGCGGCGGGCTCGCAGGCGTCCTCCCACTGCTCGACCACATCGGCCAGAAACCCGTCACCGCGCTCGGACTGCTCGGTCAGCGTCTGCTCGCCGCGGTCGTATCCGTAGTAGCCGATGGCCGAAGCGCTGACGAAGGTGTCGACCCCCGAGGCGGCGGCGAGTTCGGCGAGCCGCCGGGTCGGCTCGATGCGGCTGTCGGCCACCGCGCGCCGGTGCTCGGCGGTGAACCGTCCCGCGATGGATGCCCCGGCCAGGTGAACCACGGCGTCGACGTCGGCGAGCAGGTCGGCGGCGGGCGCGGCGGGGTCCCACTGTCGTTCGTCGGGATGACGCGCGTCATGGCGGACCAACCGCACCACGCGATGCCCGCCGGTGCTGAGGAAGGCGCTCAACGCGGAGCCGACCAGCCCCGACGCGCCGGTCATCGCGATCGTCGACGGTCGCCAGCCGGACTGGCTCGCGCGCAGGTGGGCGGCCAGATCGTTGGTCAGCTGGCGGTAGCGGTAGTCGAACATCGGCCGCAAGACCGACTCCGGAATCGGGGTCTGCACCCGATCGATGACCCGGGTATGCGCGTCATCGATCTCGGCGAACTCGTGAACGTGTCGCCACGGCAGCAGTCGCGAGACCGGCAACGAGGCCAGCCCGTCCGCCGCGACGGCGTCGGCGAACCGCTCCGGCGGGCGATACTGCTCGGGGTCGTGCGCGGCGACCCAGCGCAGCCCGCCGGGAAGACCGAGCACCGCACGCCCGGTGGCCAGCGAATCGGCCTCGTCGAGCAGGGTGACCGGTTGCCACGGCGGAGCCAATCGCGTGAACGCACCGCGACGAGCGAACCAGGCGAAGACGTCGGCCCGGGGTGTTGCGACGATGCCAGAACACTCGATGCCCATGACTCGACTGTAGCCACGATCAGCGATCGGTGAAGCGATGACGCATCGAAACGCGGCCTCAGCCGTGGCCCATCGCGCCCATGTCCATCTGCATGGGAGCGGCTTGCTGACCAGGGGCGAGGACCAGGAACTGGCCCATCATGCCCTGGTCTTCGTGGTGGAGGAGGTGGCAGTGGTACATGTACGGATAGGTGGGATCGGTGTGGTCGGCGAAGTGCATGGCAAGGGTGTAGGTGGAGTCGGGGGCGGTGTAGACGGTGTCCTTCCAGCCGGAAAGGGCTGGGGGAGGCGGTGTTCCGTCGACGGCGAGGATCTGGAATTGGACGTCGTGGACGTGGAAGTTGTGCGGCCAGTTGTCCTTGTTGCGAACCGTCCAGACTTCGGTGGTGTCGACGGGAATGCTCATGTCGATGCGGTTCATATCCATGCGGCGGTTGTTGATCATGAACCATTGCAGGTCGAACGAGCGGGTCGGTGAGGTGGTCGCGGCGGCGAGGGCACGCATCGGGATCAGCGTCGTGGGCAGCGCGGCGGAAGGTCGCAGGGATTCGGCGGCACGCAGTGTCAGGATGTCGAAGGTGTCGTCGAAGCCGAACTCGGTGGCGCGGTCGATGCCCGCTCGCTCGCTGATCGGCAGGGACCGTAACGTGACGTTCTCGCCCGCACCAACGGTGACCACCATTTCGACACGTTCACCGGGACTCAGCTGAATCCGGTTCGCGGAAACTGGTTTCGGGAGCAGGCCGCCGTCGGTGGCGATGAGCTGGAACGCTCTGCCGTCGCCGAAGGCGAGGTTGTAGAGGCGGCCCGACGAGCCGTTGAGGATTCGCAACCGGACCCGGTCGGTGGTGACCGACAGGTGAGCGTCGGCGATGCCGTTGGTGACGATCGTGTCGCCGAGCAGGCCGACATCGGTGGCGTCGGATTCGTCGAGCGCGCCGTCCGCGGTGAACCGGCGATCCTGGATCACCAATGGAATGTCGTCGACGCCATAGTCTTTCGGCAGGTCCAGCGCGTCCGCCGGATCGTCGTCGATCAGGAAGAAGCCGGAAAGCCCACGGTGGACATGCTTTTCGGTCGCGCCGTGTGGATGTGGGTGGTACCAGAGCGTCGCGGCCTGCTGCTGCACCGTCCACGTCGGCGCCCACACCGCGCCCGGCCCGATCATCTGGTGGGGACCACCGTCGAACTTCGCGGGCAGGTGCATGCCGTGCCAGTGCACCGAGGTGGGCTCGGGCAGATCGTTGGTGATGGTGAAGGCGACCTTCTCGCCACGTCGAGCACGCACCGTCGGCCCGAGAACCGACCCGCTGTAGCCCCAAGTGGGGGTCCGCTTGCCCTGGGTCATCTCGGTGGTGCCCGCCTGCGCCCGCAGCGTGAACCGGCGGACGCCGTCCGCTCCGACGGTCGCGGCGGCCAGCGGCGGGATGGGCAGCGGGCGGGTCGAGCCGGCGCCCGGACCAGGTGTCGACGGGCGAATCGAACACCCGGCCGCGAACACCACCGGTGTGAGGGCCAGACCGGTGAGAAATCCTCGTCGCGAGACCACATGCGCTCCTTCTGTGCGGGAACCTCCAGCTTGGTGCGATGACGGCGGCAGCGACTCCGCCGAACAGCCGGATCGGGCCCACCGGATTCCGCCCGCACGGCCCTTGCGGACATGCCGGTCACGTGGTAAGCCGAGCCGCTCGGTCCTCTCCCGCGCGGACGCGCCGACCGCCTGCTGGTGCGGTCCGAACCGCTCGGTCGCCTACCGTGGGGGCGTGATCGACATCCGTGCCCGCCGCGACCTGCGCGGGCTGCTGCGGTGGCTGCCGCTGGCGCTGATCCCGGTGTTGCTGCTGGCCAGCACCTACCCGGACCAGTACCGCGTGCCCGCGCACTACTGGCTGCTGGCGATGACGGCGGCCGTGGTGTTCGCGGCCGGATCACGATGGCCGCTCGCGGTCTCGCTGGTGCTGTCGGCGCTGGCCGTACCGATGCTGCGCACGGAGGCCTGGGGCGTATCCGGCCTGGTGCCCTACCTCGGCGCGGTGGCCCTGGTCGATGTGGTGGCGCGCACGCACCGGTGGTCGATCGTGGCGGTGGCGACCGCGGGATGGGCAGCCGCCGTGACGCTCGGGCGGGTCGGTCTGCACGACAACTCGATCGGGCGGGCGTCCACCCTCGTCGAGGCCGCGGCGTATGTGGGACTGCCGTTGCTGCTCGGGCTGTACCTGCGCGGACAGCGTGACCTGGCGCGGAATCTGCGACTGCGCGCTGTCGAGGCGCAAGCGCGCACCCGTCTCGACGAGCGCGCCGCACTGGCCAGAGAACTCCACGACGTGGTCGCACACCACATGGCCTCGATCATCCTGCGGATCTCGGTAGCCGGACATGTTGTGCGAGAAGCCGATCCGCGCATCATCGCTGTCCTCGACGACGTCCGTGGCACCGCGGCCGACGCGCTCGCCGACATCCGCAGGCTGCTCGCCGCCCTGCGTGATCCGGCCCTGGGCACCGTCGCCCTGGTCGATACCGAGGCGGTGGCGACCGAAATCGACGCCGCGCTCACCCGGGCTCGTGCCGCCGGGTTCGCCGTGGAGGCCGAAGTCGATGCCGACCTCGGCCGGCTCGACGCGATCAGCAGGCTCACCCTGCTACGGCTGGTACAGGAATCACTGACCAACGTGATGAAGCACGCCGATCATGGTGTGCCGGTGCGATTCCGGATCGGCAGACACGACGACGGGATCACCATCGAGGTCGTCAGCGGCGCTCGCGAAGCGACTGCCGTCGCGGGACACGGCATCGTCGGGATGCGCGAGCGCGCCGAACTCGCGGGTGGCACCCTCACGGTCGGCACGGGCGCCGACGACGAGAGTTGGACAGTGCGCGCCTGGCTGCCGGACAGTAGAAGGGGAGTGGAGGCGTCGTGATCACAGTCTTGCTGGTGGACGATCAGCGTCTCGTCCGCGCGGGCCTGCGGATGCTCATCGAGGACACCACCGATCTCGTCGTCGTCGGGGAGGCGGCCGACGGCGTCGAAGCGGTGCGACTGTACGCCGAGCTGACCCCCGACCTGGTCGTCATGGATCTGCGCATGCCCGGACTGGACGGTGTCGCGGCGACCCGGCAGATCCTCGCCTCGTCACCGCGCGCGAAAGTGCTCGTGCTCACCACCTTCGACGACGACGAACACCTGTTCCCCGCGCTATCGGCCGGGGCCGCGGGCTATTTCGTCAAAGACACCGAGCCCGCTGTGCTGCTCGACGCGATCCGGCGCACGGTGGACGGTGATCTGCTGTTCTCGCCCGTGCTCCTGCGTCGACTGGTCGGACGGGCTCTCGCAGCGCAATCGGCCCCTGAAACGCCATCCCTGCCTGCCGATCTCACGCCTCGTGAACTCGACGTTCTGCGCCTGGTCGGCGCCGGGCACGGCAATCAGGCGATCGCCGACCAGCTCCATCTCGGCGTGAGCACCGTGAAGAGCCACGTCGCCAACCTGCTCGACAAAACGGGCACCGACAACCGCATTCGGCTCGCTGTCTACGCGTCCAAGATCACCGGCTGATCGCCCGGGCAGCATTGTGACGGTGACCAATCACAGCGGGTTGTTGGTGACGAAATGGTATGAGGACGGTAACAGCGATGTGATCTAGCCCGATACTGTGATCGACCGCACTGAGCGGTCTGTTTAGGTGTGGAGGTTGGATCGATGAAGTGCCGCAGTGCGGTCTCGGCGGTGCTCGTCGCGGTGTGCTCGACGATGATGAGCGCGGGCGAGGTGCACGCACAGGGTCCGGAAGCCGCTGTGGCGGTGGTGAATCCAGTCGTGACGAGCGAAGGGTCGCGGGCCGAGGTCACCGCTGTCGACGGTCGGCAGGTGACGGTGCTGATCCACTCCGCGGCCATGGGGCGCGAAGTCTCCGTCAAAGTGCAACGGCCCGCCGACACGTCGGTACCGCGACCGTCGCTGTATCTGGTGAACGGCGCGGGCGGCGGTGAGGACACCGCCACCTGGGAGCAGAACACCGACGTGGTGGACTTCCTGGCAGGCAAGGACGTCAACGTGGTGATGCCCGTGGGCGGTGCGTGGAGCTACTACACCGATTGGCGCGAGCCCGATCCCATGCTGGGCGTGAACAAGTGGCGCACCTTCTTCCTCGACGAACTGCCCACCGTCGTCGACACGATGTTCGCGACGACCGGCAAGAACGCGATCGCGGCGAACTCGATGACGGCCACCTCCGTCCTGCAACTCGCGATCGCCAAGCCGGGACTGTTCCGCTCGGTCGCCGCCTACAGCGGCTGCGCCCAGATCAGTGACCCGGTGGGCAGGCAGTTCGTCAATGTCGTCGTCGGGACCGGCGGCGGTGACGCGTCGAACATGTACGGACCTCCCGGTGATCCGGCCTGGGCAGCCAACGATCCCGTCGTGAACGCCGAAGGTCTGCGCGGGACGAAGCTCTACGTGTCCAACGGCAACGGCCTGCCCGGCGAATTCGACAAGCCCGGCGACTCGCACCTGGTCACCTGGGGGCCGGTCGGATTGGCCAACCAGATCGTCATCGGCGGCGTCATCGAGGCCACCACCCAGTGGTGCACCAAGAACCTGCAGCGGCGGCTGGACGAACTCGACATCCCCGCGACCTTCGACGTGTCGACCCAGGGCACTCACTCCTGGGGCTACTGGCAGAAGGCCTTCAAGAACTCGTGGCCGCTGCTGGCCGACGGGATGGGTATCCCCGCCTGATCAGTCGAGCTCGAACAACCGCACGGCGTTGTCGTGGCAGACCTTGCGCAGCCAGTCCGGACCGAGGTCGAGGCGCTCCAGCGCGGCCACCGCCTCGGCGTAGGGATACGGGATGTTGGGGAAGTCACTGCCGAACAGGATGCGATCGGCGAAGCGGCGCAGGCGTTCTCGTTCGGCGGGCGGGAAGGGCGCACCGCCTTCGCTGAAGTCGGTCCACACCATGGTGGTGTCGAGATAGAGCAGCGGGTACTGCTCGGCCAGATCGAGGAACTCGCTGTATTCGGGGGTTCCCATGTGCGCGATGATCAAGCGCAGGGTCGGGAAGCGCCGCAGGAGTTCGGCGATGGGGGCGGGTCCGGTGAATTCGCCGGGGGCGGGACCGGATCCGCAGTGGATGAGAACGGGCGTGCCGGATTCGGCGAGGATCGCCCACACCGGGTCGAGCAGGGGGTCCAAAGGCGAGAACGCGCCGACCTGGATGTGCACCTTGAACACTCGCGCGCCGTTGTCGATCGCCTCGCGGACGTAGCGTGGCGCGTCCGGCTCGGGGTAGAAGGTGGCCGTGTGCAGGCACTCGGGGGTGCGGGCGGCGAACTCTGCGGTCCAGTCGTTGAGCCAGGCGCCCATCTCCGGCTTGTGCGGGTACACCAGTGAGGTGAACGCGCGGACGCCGAAGTCGCGCAAGGTTTTCAGGCGCACCTGTTCGTCGTCGCGATAGGTGATCGGCCACGGTCGACCGGTCAGCGGCCCGGCGGTGTCGAAATAGGCCCAGACCTTGCGCATCACCTGATCGGGCATGAAGTGGGTGTGGACATCGACGATCGCGGGCAGGTGGTAGCGGGCGCGGAAGTCGGCGAGATAGGCAACAGTGTCTACGGTCATGACTGCTCCGGGTAGAGGCGGCGGGCAAGTGCGCCGACGCGAGTGACGAGGCGTTCGAAGAAGACGGCGGGGTCGGTGCGGATCGCGATGTCGGCGTTGGGTTCTCGGCCCCACATGCCCGCCCAGTCGGCGACGGTGGTGGCGCGGGTGATGGTGCCCGCCAGTTCCACGTCGACGGTGGCCGGGCGAGTGGTCGCCAGGGTCGGGTCGAGTGCCACCGCGGCGGCGAACGGGTCGTGCATGTGCGCCAGGTAGCCCAGGTCGTACTGGTGGTGGAAGTCGAAATAGAACCGCACCGCGTCGGTGAGATAGCGGATGATCGGATTGCTCGCCGCCGAACGGAATTCGGGGGGATCGCCCGCGCCGACGTGCTCGATCGGTGCGCTGTGTGCGGCCCGCGCCAGCAGTTCGAGGTGTTCGGGGACCATCTCGATGGACTCGGTGATGTCCAGTGCGCAGACCAGCGGTCTACGGTCCGGCGGTGCCGCCGAGAAGGCGTCGAACACCTCTTTGGCTGCTTCGGGGTCGACGTGGATGTTCCACTCGTTGGTCGGGGTCGTGTTGCCCGGATGGTTGAACGCGCCGCCCATGATGACCAGACGGTGCAGCAGGCGCGGCAGTTCGGACTCGATGCGCAGGGCCAGTGCCAGATTGGTCAACGGCCCGGTGCACAGACCGGTCACCTCGCCGGGATCGGCGCGAACCAGGTCGACCCAGAGTTGGGCCGCCGACCGCGACGACAGCGAGCGCGGCGAGACGGGCAGTTCGGCGTACCCGAGGCCCTGTGGACCGTGGGTGTCCTCGGTGGTGCGCAAGGGGACGGCCAGCGGTTCGGCCGCGCCGAGCGCCACCTCGATCTCGGGTGCCCGGCCCAGGTCGAGCATCGCCAGGGTGTTCGCCGCGACCTGTGCCCCGTCCACGTTGCCCGCGGTGGCGGCGATGCCGATGATCTCGGCGTCGTCGCAGGCCAGCAGGTAGAGAATGGCGAGGGAGTCGTCGATCCCGGTATCGACGTCGAGGATGATCTTCTGCGGCACGTCATCGAGAGTAGCCGCGGACCTCACCGGGCCCGCGGCCAGTCTGTGGGTGGGCTCAGTAGGTCGGCAGGGCGAATTCTTCGGTGTGGCCGAAGAAGATCTTCTTGGTCAGCGGACGCATCGGGCGCGACATCATGAGTCGCACGTTCGCCTTGGCGAGCCGGGTCAACAGCGGGGACTTGGGGATCATCATCGCCATACCGCCGCCGGGGATCTCCTTGGCCTTGTCCAGGAACGGCGAGATCTTGTCCTGGTAGCGCTGCTGCGCGCCTGCCAGATCGTCTGGTGAGGCGGCGATTTCGGCGGCCAGCACATACGCGCCGACGATGGCCATCGCGGTGCCCATGCCGCTCAGCGGGGAGCCGCAGTAGCCCGCGTCGCCGATCAGCGTCACCCGGCCGATGGACAGCTCGGGCACGTCGACGCGGGCGATCTCGTCGAAGTAGAAGTCGGGTGTGGATTCCATCGCGGCGAGGACCGCCGGGGCGTGCCAGCCCGCGTCGCCGATCGTCTCGGCGATGAGTGCGCGCTGGGCGTCGGTATCGCGGCGCAGCGCAGGGTCCACCTCGGTGCGCATGGTGATGATCGCCTTGGCGGTGGCCGGGTCGCCGTCGGGGCGGATGCCGAGCATGGCGCCGGGCACCAGGCGCATGCTGAACCAACCGGGCTCCACATCGGCCGGCTTCGGCATGGTGAAGAAGGCGCCGTACCCGCCGAGGTTGGTGCTGAACTTCTCCTCGGGTCCGAAGACGAGCCGGCGGGTCGCCGAGTGGATACCGTCGGCGCCGATGACCAGGTCGAATCGCTCGGTGGACCCGGAGGCGAAGGTGACGTCCACGCCGGCGTCGTCCTGGACGATCTTGTCGATCCATTCGCCGTAGCGGTAGTCGAGCCGGCCGTTGTCGGCGGTGGCCAGCGCGTCGAGGAGTACCTGATTGAGATCGCCACGGGTGATCTCGATTTCGGCGACGGCGCCTTGGCCGTCGAAGTCCTCCATCGCCATCCTGGCGTAGATCTTGCCGTCGCCGTCGATGTAGGACATCCCGCGCTCGTCGAGCTGGTACTCGGCGATGCCCGCCATCAGGCCCATCCGCTGTGCGGCCTCCTTGCTCGGGCCGCGCAGATCGACGGCTTGGCCGCCGGGGCGGGGGGCCGCGGCGCGTTCGACGACGGTGGTGCGAATGCCGTTGCGCAGCAACTGGAGTGCGACCGCGTTGCCCGCGATGCCGCCGCCGGAGACGAGAACGTGCAGGGGGCTGGTGATGGTCATGATGGTGTTTCCCGTCTGATGTACGAATGTCTTAGACATATGTCTAACAGAGATTTGCACGCCTGTCTAGAACAAACGTCTAAGACGATCGGGTAGGCTGCTGAGCATGGGCAACAGGGAAGATCTACTGGCTGGGGCGCGCAAAGTGATTCTGGAGCGCGGCGTCGCGAAGGCGACCGCGCGCGATATCGCCGCCGCGGCGGGGGTGAGCCTGGCCGCGATCGGCTACCACTTCGGGTCGAAGGACCGCCTGGTCACCGAGGCGTTGAGCGAGGCGCTCGGCAACTCCATCGGTGACGCGATGGAAGGGCTGATCGCCGCCGGCGCGGGGAAAACGCCACTGGAAGGGCTCGCTCAGCTCTGGAACGGAATGCCCGCGGTCTTCGCCGACAACCATGAGGCGATGCTGGCCAGTCTGGAGAACATCGTGCGGATCGTGCGCTCCGATGATGCGCGGGGCCAACTCGGCGACCAGCTATCCGGCGCGTTCGACGACCTCGCCGCGAACGTTCAGGCGGCACACCCCGAACTCGACGCCGCCCAGGCCGCGGCTATCGGGCGGATGTACTTCGCGCTCGTCCAAGGACTCGGAGTGCTGTGGCTGCTGAATCCGGGCGAAGTGGTCGCCAACGGTGATCAGCTGACGGCCGCGGTCTCGGCGCTGGCCGGAAAATGACCGGGGCGAGGCGTCACGCGGGGTGGTAGTGGTCGGTCGCTTCGACCCAGAACGGCTGCGCCGAACCGTACGGTGGTGCGGGCCAGCGGAAGTCGTCGTACTCGGCGAAGACCGGTGCGGCCGTGACCAGTTCGCCGTGGGTGACGGTCGCTGCCTCGTCGGGCGGTGTGGCGGCGGTGTGGTCGGGGGAGCGGTCGTCCGCGTTCAGGAGCCAGGACGCGGTGCGGGCCAAGGAAACCCGAACGGTCCGGGCGAGCCCGTCGTCGGCGCGAGCCAGCAGGGCGTCCATGACACCGGCGGCCAGCAGATAGCCCGAACCGTGGTCGAGCGCCTGGGCGGGTAGCGCGCCGGGACGACCCGGTGTGCCCTCGAGAAGCGAGATGCCCGATGCCGCTTGAACGATGCTGTCGAACCCCCGTCGCGCACCCCACGGTCCGTTCGTACCCCAGGCGCACACGGATGCCTCGATCAAGCCTGGATGTCGGGCCGCGTGGACCCCGGCCGCGGCGAGCGCGCCCGGGCGGTAACCGGTGACCAGCACGTCCGCCGCGCCGAGAAGATCGTCGAAGGTCGCGAGGTCGGTGCCCAGGTCGAGCAGCGTGGAGCGTTTGCCCTGGCAGGTATCGGAGAACTGCCAGTCGATCTCGGGCAGCTGCGGTGGGTCGATGCGGAGCACGTCGGCGCCGAGCAGGGCCAGCGTTCGGGTGGCGACCGGGCCTGCGAGGACACGGGTGAGGTCCAGGACGCGAACGCCGGTCAGCGGTCGCTCGACGGTCGGCGAAGCGGAGGCGGTGCCGAGTCGAGCGACCGCGTGTCGATCGAGTGAAGCAGGGGTAGCTGCGGCTCTCGGCCACGGTGCGGTGGACGTGCGAGCGTCACGTGTCTCCACGGCGACCAACGGACCTGTCGCAGCGGCGCGGCCCATCGGACTGTCCGCCCATTCGCTCTCGGTGCGGACTCGCGCGGCGATGGCACCGGCGGCCGCGGCGGCGTCTTCGACCTCCGCGCCTTTCATCGCGCCCACCCTGGCGGTGAGCTGGGCGGCGTCACTGTCTGCCGCGAGTTCGAGCGCTCGCAGCAGTCGTTCACGGTGATGTGGGTAGTTCGCGTGGGTGCGGACCCAGCCGTCGGCGGTGCGGAAGAAGCCCGACAGCTGCGCGAAGAACTCGGGTGCGCTGCCCCCTCGACGGAACAGTCGTTCGCTGCTGAACGCCCCGGTCACCCGGTCGGCGTCGAGGCGAACCGGACCGACGGGCAGACTGTGCGCCGCCCGCACGCGGTTGGCGGCCGCGCTCGCCACCGCGACCGAACCCGCCGCGAGCGCCCACACCGGTAGGGTGGCCGCCAACCGCGCACCGGGGTCGGGCACGTCGGCGTCGCCGGACGGTGGGAGTCCCAGTCCCGTCTCGTAGGCGTGGACGAGCTGCTGCGCGGTGGTCACATCGACCAGCCTAGTTGCGGTGCCGACGGTGAGGAGTGTGATGTGGGCGTGAATACGGCTGCGACGGAGTGGGTTCGAGTACTGCGACCGGGTACCGCGACGGGTGGTCGATTGACGTGCTTTCCGCCGGGCGGTGGGTCGGCGACCTTCTATCGGGAGTTGGCGCGACACATCGGCCAGGACGTCGACGTGACAGCGGTGCAGTATCCGGGCAGACAGGACCGCCTGGGCGATCCGATGATCACCGACCTGCATCTGCTCGCCGACCGGATCGCCGCCGACATCGTGCGTCGACCGGCAGCGACGCGGTCGCTGTTCGGGCACAGCATGGGCGCCACCGTGGCCTACGAGACCGCGCTGCGACTGGCCGCTGCCGGACAACCCGTTCGCGCCCTCGTCGTCTCCGGCCGTCCCGCGCCGGAGTTCGTCGAAACTGCCCGGCTGCACCAGGCATCGGATGCCGCGCTCATCGAGGATCTGGAGCGGCTGGCGAACGACCCGGCCCCGGTGCGACTGCTGCGTACAGAACCGGGACTCGCCGATCTGGTACTGCCCGCCGTTCGGGCCGACTACCAGGCGGTCGAGACCTATCGGCATCGGCCGGGACCGCTACTGAGCTGTCCGGTCGTCGCGCTCGTCAGCACCGAGGACCCCACGACCACCGTGGCCCAGGCCGAGCAGTGGCGTGCGGTCACCTCCGGGCCGTTCAGCCTGCGCACCTTCGGTGGTGGGCACTTCTATCTCGACGCACAACACGCCGCGGTGGCGCAGGAGATCACACGGCACGTGAACTGAGTCGGCGCTGGTACAGGCGCGCGTAGCCGAGCCAGGAGACGAGCACCGCCACCGCCGCGAGCGCGCGGACCAGGCCGAGCGCGCTGTCGGGGTAGATCACCCCGGTCAGGTAGTGGTCGATGAATCCCGCCTCGGGCAACTCGCTCACCCCGGCGCGCCTGCGCGCCCAGTTCTCGGCGTAGGTCAGCGGGCAGTGGAAGCCGATCAGGATGATGCCGAAACCCCATGCCACGGCCATCGCGTGCAGGCCGATGGTGCGAGGCCATCGCCACGCGAGGAATCCGCCGGCGACCACGTACGCGATGAACGCGACGTGGGTGACAGCGAGAACGTCGGCCAACACCCGAAACGACACCTATTCAGAATATGTACCCGCTCGCCGGTCGGAATCATGATCATCATTCCGGTTCGGCATCGCTTGGATCACCAGGGCGAAGGCCGGTAGTCCTTCAGGAAGCAGCCGTACAGGTCGACGCCGTCCTCGCCCTGCACGATCGGGTCGTAGACGCGGGCGGCGCCGTCGACGAGATCGAGCGGAGCGTGGAAGCCCTCTTCGGCCAGCCGGACCTTCGTGAAGTGCGGGCGCTCATCGGTGATCCAGCCGGTGTCGACGGCGGTCATCAGGATCGAGTCGGCCTCGAACATCTCGAGCGCGCTGGTCCGGGTGAGCATGTTCAGCGCGGCCTTGGCCATATTCGTGTGGGGGTGCCCCGGACCCTTGTAACCGCGGCCGAACTGGCCTTCCATCGCGGAGACATTGACCACATACTTACGCCTGCCCGCCGCGGCGGCCAGCGCCGGACGCAACCGCGACACCAGGATGAACGGCGCGACCGAGTTGCACAGCTGCACCTCGAGCAGTTCGGTGGCCTCCACCTCGCCGACGGTCTGCACCCAACTGTTGGTGTGCGCGAGATCGGGGACGAGGCCTCCTGCGTCGATGGCCACGCCCGCCGCGATCCGTTCCGGGGTGGCCGAGCCTGCGACCAGCGCGAGTTCGGCGACATCGGTGGCCGACAGTGACGGCGTGAGCGAGGCGGTGAGCGCGGTCGGGTGAGCCTGCATGGTCTTGCCGAAGGTGACCATCTCCGGCAGCACGCCCGCGGGCAGCGGGGAGTTCTCGGCGTCGACCAGCGCGCTGTAGGCACCAGCGGAGCGGCGCACGGTCTGGGCGGCGTTGTTGATCAGGATGTCGAGGGGGCCCTGGGCGGCGACGTCGTCGGCCAGGGCGACGACCTGGGCGGGGTCACGCAGGTCGATGCCGACGATGCGCAGCCGGTGCAGCCAGTCGGCGCTGTCCTCCATGGCGGCGAAGCGGCGGATCGCGTCGTTGGGGAATCGGGTGGTGATGGTGGTGTGCGCGCCGTCGCGCAGCAGGCGCAACGCGATGTACATGCCGATCTTGGCCCGGCCACCGGTGAGCAGGGCGCGCTTGCCGGACAGATCGGTGCGGGCGTCGCGCTTGGTGTGGCTCGAGGCCGCGCACTCGGGGCACAGCTGGTGGTAGAACGCGTCGACCTGGGTGTATTTCTGCTTGCAGATGTAGCAGGGCCGCGCCTTGAGCAGGGTGCCCGCGCTCGCACCCGAGGTGGCCGAGCTGATCGGGATGCCCGCGGTCTCGTCATCGATGCGCTGGGGGGAACCGGTGGCGGTAGCGGCGATGACCGCGCGGTCGTTCGAGGAGATCTGCTCCCTGGCCTCGATGCGGCGGCGGTGCTTGAGCTTTTTGAACATGTGCCCGACGGCGCGCTGCACGGCGATGGAATCGGGATGTTCCTTCTCCAACTGCCCGGCGCGTTCCAGTACCCGCAGACAGGTCGCCAACTCATCCGGATCGATCATGTTCTCGGTCATCGGGGAGTGCGACATTCCTTCGTGCGGGAGCGGTGGACGACATCTATTGTCGCATTGGCCGCGCGAGCGACCCGCTGGGTATCGTGATGGGCCGTCGCCGCAACCGCGCGACGACGATACGAACCCGACGGAGCAGCCCGATTTCCCCGCTGGACACCGATACCGCAGACGCGCCGCGCAGGCGCAGGCTCGAACCCGACGAGCGACGCGCGCAGATCCTGGCCTGTGCCATCGACATGTTCGGTGAGCGGCCCTACGCGGCGGTGTCGACCGCGGAGCTAGCCCAGCGCGCGGGGGTGGCGCGCGGCCTGATCAACCACTACTTCGGCAACAAGCGCGACCTGTATCTGGCGGTGGTGCGTCGCATGGTGACCCTGCCGCGGCAGGACAGGGTGTCCATTCCCGACGGCACGGCGGGCGAGCGGGTCGACGCGATCGTGGGCTGGCTGCTCGACACCATCGCCGAGCACGGCACCACCTGGGTGAAGGTCACCAGCCACGAGGGCGTCGGTGACGACCCCGAGGTGCAGCAGATCCTCGACCAGGCCGACGACGCCGCCGCCGAACGCATGCTGGTGATGATCGGACGCGCCGATCTGGCAGACAGTGCATCGTTGCGCGCGCTGGTGCTCGCCTACGCGGGCCTGGTGAAAGTCGCCGGGCGCGAATGGATTACCCGCGGCACGCTGACCAGGGCCCAGATGCATCAACTGCTGGCGGACACCTTGCTCACGATCATCAACGAGACGATCCCCAGCGTCCTGCGCACCGAGCCGACGCCGAGCGTGCAACCCGGCGAAGGTTAGGGATCGAGCGCACGCCGCGACGGTGGCATCGCGACCTCCGCACTGTAGCGCTGTGGTCCGGCGTGGCCGGGTGCGTGGCCGGTGCGGCCCAGCGCCTGTTCGATCTTCTGCTCGCGGTGATGTTCGAACATCAGCGCGCCGACGCCGCCGCCGAGGAAGAGCACCGTCGCTATTCCGGCCAGCACGGCCCACCCGGTGTGCTCGGTGCCTGCCGCGACGAGGGTGCAGGCGAGCCCGACCACCCCGATCGCGCACATGATGATGCCGGGGACGTTGTAGTCGTCGGCCAGGAGGTCACCGGCTTGGGCATGCCAGGGCGGGTCTGCCGAAGGCGTGCTGCCGGACATGAGTCCTCCTCGCGAGCTGAGGGGTGCGGGCAATGGTGCACTTGATGACCAGCATGAACCTGTTCGGTCCTGCGAAGCAAAGGTGGTAGCCGGTTCGTTACCAAGCGGGTTTCCGCAGAATCACACGTTATGTCACTGTGACCCTATTTTGCGTTTGAGCTGTGCTATCGGGCTCGGAGTCCTTATTCTCGTCGCGTAACCCGGCGCCATACCTGTTTCGTTGTGCGCCCGGGGAGATCGGAGAGGGACCCGGGGTTGATGGCACGGTACGAGGAATGGGACGACGACCCCGAGCAGGAGTCCGATGATCGACGTTGGGACGGCCAGCGCTGGCCGCAGGTGTCATCGGAGGGTGTGGGCGGTGGGCGCCGCAATGATCAGCCGCGCGTGAATCCGTATGCGATGGTGGCGCTCGCTGCCGCGCTGGTGCTGCTGTTTCCGATCGCGATCGTGTTCGGGCTGCTGTCGTTCGGGCATCCGCGCGGGCGGGGAATCGCGTTGCTGGCGTTGCTGCTCGGCATCACCGAGGTGGCGGTGGCGGTGGCGATCGGACTGGCTGTTTTCGGTGGGTTGGATGTGTCCGTTCCGACGCTCGCCGGGTCGTCGACCACGACACCGAGGCCGGTGTCGGTGACCTCCCCCGCGACGCCGACGACCACCGAGGCCGTCCCGGTGACGAGCCCCGCCGCCGGCAGTGAGAAGGGCAGCGTGGTCGAGAAGGGCACCGAGTGCGCCGCCGAGAAGGCCGGTCTACTCGGTGTCGCCGCAGACGGTGCGACGTTGCTCTGTCTGCGCGGAGCAGGCGGTTACACCTGGTCGGGGCCGTTCCGGGTGTCGGGGTCCTACTACACCGCGGGGGCGAAATGTGATCCCTCGGTGGACAAGTCGGGCCGCACCACCGACAACCACGCGCTCGTGTGCGAGGGCAAGGGCAGCGCCGCGGTCTGGTCGCCGTGGACCACCGAGTAGAGCTCAGTGGCCGGCGGGGGCAGCTTCCATGTCCGGGGCTCGGATCGGGGGAGTAGACCTCAGTCTTTCTTGGCCCGGCTCGGTTGCACACGCGGTGGCTCGTTCGGCATCTTCGGATACTGGGGTGGCCACGGCGCGTCCATCAGTCCCGCTGCCATGTCGCGCTCCGACATCTCCAGCAGCGGCTCGATCGACTGCGCTGCCCGGTTCGCCCACGGATCACCGGACTCGGCGAGGTGAGCGGGCACTGTCGCGAGGGTGAGTTCGTCGGGGACGACGGTGTCGAGTTCGGCCCAGGTGATCGGCGTCGACACCTGACCGCCGACCTTCGGCCGCACCGACCAGGCGCCGAACACGGTCTTGTGCGGCGCGTTCTGATTGAAGTCGATGAACACCCGCGAGCCGCGCTCCTCTTTCCACCACTGGGCGGTGATCTCCTCGGGGTGCCTACGTTCCAGCTCCCTGGCCAGCGCCACCGCGGCCGCCCGCACCTCGTAGCCGTCCCACCTCGGTTCCAGCGCCGCGTAGATGTGCAGACCACGCGAACCCGAGGTCTTGATGGAGGAGTCGATGCCGAGTTCGGCCAGCAGTTCGCGCGTACGCACCGCGGCGCGGCGCAGATCGTCGAATCCGATGCCGGGTGAGGGATCGAGGTCGATGCGCAGTTCGTCGGCGATCCGCAGATCGGGAACGTGATTGGGCCACACGTGAAAGCCCAGGCAGCCCTGATTCACCGCCCACAGGATGTGCGCGAGATCGTGGGCCACCAGCGCGTCGCTGGTGGTGCCGTTCGGGGTGGACACCTCCACCGTCTGCAACCAGTCCGGCGCCGACTTCGGCACCCGTTTCTGGAACCACGATTTGCCCGAAGCTCCGTCGGGATAGCGTTCCAGCAACAGTGGACGACCCCCGATCACGCCGAGCAGCGGATCGGCGACAGCCCGGTAGTAGTTGACCAGGTCGAGTTTGGTCTCCCCGCGTTTGGTGAAGTAGACCTTGTCGGGATTGCTGATCGTCAGCGCGCGGCCGTCGACGTCGAGTTCCACCGCGGCGCTCATCGGCCGACCCCGAAGATCGCGTCGAGCTCGGCGGGCGCCACTTCGTCGAGTTGGGCGTAGGTACACGACTCCGGGGTGCGATCGGCCCGGAACCGGGCCAGCCGCCCGCCGTGGCGGAACCGTCCCGACTGCACGTGCTCGTAGCGCACCTCGGCCACCAACTCGGGCCGTAACGGCTCCCACGACAGGTCCTTGCCGCCGCTCCATCGACTCACCCCGCCCGGCATCTTGCCGTCGGCGTTCGCCTGCGCGACGGCGTCGGCCCAGTTGCGCCACGGATGATCGTCGAGGGCGTTCTCGCGCAACGGCGCCAGCTCACCGAGCAGTTCGCGGCGCCGGGCCGCGGTGAAACTCGACGCCACCCCGACATGATGCAGATTGCCCTCGTCGTCGAACAGACCCAGCAGCAGCGAACCGACGCCCTCGCCGTCCTTGTGCATCCGGTACCCGGCGACCACACAGTCGGCGGTGCGTTCGTGCTTGATCTTGAGCATCACGCGCTTGTCCTGCAGGTAGGTCAGCTCGTCGGACTTGGCCATCACGCCGTCGAAGCCCGCGCCTTCGAACCGGGTGAACCAGTCCTGGGCCACGTCGGGATCCTGGGTGATCGGTGTGAGGTGGATCCGGCCGGGCGCGGCGTCGAGCAACGATTCGAGCTCGCGGCGCCGCTGCGCGAACGGCTCGGTGGTGAGATCGCGATCGCCGAGGGCGAGCAGATCGAAGGCGACGAAACTGGCCGGTGTCTCGGCCGCGAGCTTGTTGACCCGCGAGGCCGCCGGATGCAACCGCTGCTGCAAGGTATCGAAATCGAGGCCCTGGTCGGTGACCACCACGATCTCACCGTCGACGACACAGCGCGGCGGCAGTGCCGCCTTCAACAGTTCGGCCAACTCGGGGAAATACCGGGTGAGCGGGCGATCGTTGCGGGAGCCGAGTTCGATCTCGTCACCGTCGCGGAACACGATGCAGCGGAAGCCGTCCCACTTCGGCTCATAGCTGAGTCCGGGTTCGCGCGGCAACGACGGCGTCGACTTGGCCAGCATGGGGCGCACTGGCGGCATCACCGGTAGATCCATCCGATCCTCCTCGCGGGTGTGTTCACCCGTATCGACGATGCGAGCACGCCCGATTCATCGGTGTGTGAGGCGATCGTAGGACGGGGTACCGACACGTGCGCGGACATCGGGCGCCTGTCGCGGTCGACTGTCCGCGTGGAGTGCGGCGCGGCGCAGAGCGCGGGCGCGAGGTCAGCTGTCGAGCCAACCGTGTTCGTCGGCGAAGGTGGTGAACCGGTCGCGGATGGTGATGATCTCGGCCGCGGTGAGCGCGGGGGAGGCTTCCAGCAGCAGTTCGGTGATCTGCTGACGCAGTTCCTCGGGACCCAACTGGTCGCCGCTCTTGCGCGTCTTCGGAGCCGCGGGGGCATGGCCGACCCCGGTCAGGTTGATCGCCTTGGGTCCCCGATCACCTTCGGTCACATCGAATTCGAACAGACGACCCTGACGGAGCTCGTCCTCGTCGAGGCCGATGTCGTTGACGTGGACGAACACATCGGGCCCGCCGTCATCTGGCCGGATGAACCCGAAACCCCGTGAACCGTCGAACGACACCAATTTCCCGATGGACACCAACCAACTCCTCGCTCAGCTTCCCGTCGCTACTCTAACGCGGCTTTTGGGCGATTTCCCCCGGAAAGTGGATAGTCGGCGAAATCTTCGGAGTCGCGATGTGTTCGACCGACCGAGCATGGTCACGATCCGGTAACTGCGCGTTCACATCCAGTCATTAGCGTGGCTCACCTGTCGGAACGGTGTGGAGGTTGTAGACGCGTGTTGGACCCCGGCGTGGGGATGAGGTCGGGGGGATTCGAGGCCGATCGCGGCGTGTTGTCGGCGACGGTGCGCACTGGAAGTGCTCCGGGGCGTTCGCGGCCCGCCACGCCACCGGTACTCGCTCCGCGCCCGTGTCCGGCGCACGTGCCGCTCGCGCCCGCCCAGGAGCGGATGTGGCAGGCCGCGCGGCTGGGCCGGTCGGCGGACTGGAATGTCGCGCGGGCCATGCGCTTGCGCGGCGCGGCCGTCGATGTGGCGGCGCTACGCGAAGCGCTGAAACTCCTTGTCGCCCGCCATGATCCGCTGCGAACCCGATACCCGGCAACCGAGCTCGGCCCGGCGCAGCGGGTAATCGAGCCCGGCGACGCCGTCCTCGATGTGGCCGAATGCGCGGTCAGCGCAGCCGAACTCGGCCCCGCGGTCGCCGAGCTGGCCGAGCGGCCCTTCGACCTCGCCGGTGAACTGCCGGTGCGGGCACGGCTGTTCGTACTCGGCCCCGACGATGTGGTGCTGGCCCTTGTCGTGCACCACATCTCGGTCGACGGCCGCTCGATGGGTCCGCTGATCCGCGATCTGGTCACCGCCTATCTGGCTTGCCGGGCCGGCACTTCCCCGCAGTGGCGGCCGCTGCCGATCAGCTACATCGACTACACCCTGTGGAAGCACGAGCAGCTCGGCGAGTTCACCGACGAGTGGAGCCGGGCCACCCATCAGCTGCGGTACTGGGCCAATGCGCTGGCGGGCCGTCCCGCCCGGCTCGCCCTGCCCGCCCGCGAACAGTCCGCCCCGCCGATCGACCCCGTCGCCGGTGCGCTGCTGCCGATTTCGTTCGATGCCGCGACCCACGCCGGGCTGCTGCGCTTGGCGCACGACGGTCGGGCGAGCCTGTTCATGGTGTTGCAGGCCGCGTTCGCCCTCACCGTCGGCGCCTTCGCGCGCAGCTCCGATGTCACTGTCGCCACGGCGGTTTCGGGACGCGAGCACCGCCTGCTCGACGATCTCGTCGGCAACTTCTCCGATGACGTGCTGATGCGGGTCCGCCTCGACCGCGCGGGCGACGTCGAGGAGCTCATCGATCAGGTCCGCCGCGTCGCGCTCGCCGCGTACGCCCACCCCGACACCCCCGACACCCGCCTCAAGCGTTGCCTGCTGGAGGACGCGGCGCTCCCGTTGTTTCAGGCGACGCTCATCCTGCAGCGAGCAGAAGCGCCGCGCACTGCCACTGAACCACCACCGGCGCAGGGTCTTTCGATCACCGAGATACCGACCGGCGTCGTCAGGGCAAAGCATGATCTCGAGTTCGGGCTCACCGATCACTACGATCCGCTCAGTGCGCCCGCCGGTATCGACGGGTCGTTCATCTATCCGATCGCCCGATTCGACGAGGCGACCGCACAGCACTTCGTCGCGCGCTTCGGCGCGGTCGTCGGGCTGCTCGCGCAGGGGTATCGCGGCCCGCTGGCGCCGTTGCTGGCGGCGGCCGGTCGAGGTCGTTCGCTGAGCACCGCTCGACGTGCGACCAGGGTGCTCGTCTGATCAGCCGCCGCGCTCCATGGCATATCCGGCATCGCGCCACGCGACGATGCCGCCCTCGAGGCTGAACGCCGCATAGCCCGCGCGGTGGGCCAGTGCGGCGAAGCGCAGCGAGGTCTCCCCGACCGGGCACACGAACACCACCGGCCGTGACCGCGGAAACGGCACACCCTGGGTGAGCATCTCGTCGAGTTGGTCGTCACGGATATTGAGCGCGCCGGGGACATGCCCGACCCGGTAGGCCATCGCGCCCCGGGTATCGACGACAGTGGGTCTGGCGGTGCGGTCGAGGTCGGCGAGTTCGGCGGGTGAGAGCATCGGCGCGGTGTCGTCGGGGCTCGGAGGCGCCGGTGCGGTGGGCTTGCCGAACAGGTCGGGCCGACGTTTGGCGAAATAAGACAGATACGGTTCCATTCGGTCACACACGATCAACACCGCCACCAGCGGTCTGCCCTCGGGCCGCGGCGCCGCGGCCAGGGCGTGCAGGGCGGCGTAATAGCCCGCGCCGCTGGTCGGTCCGGCGAGGACGCCGTAGCCGCGAACCAGGTCGAGGGTCGCCTCGATAGCGGCGGCGGCGTCGACGGTGACGATCTCGTCGTAGAAATCCGGCCGGAACAGGCCGACTTCCCACATCTCGCGCTCGGAGCGGATACCGGGGATGAAATCGAAACGGTCCGACACCACCCCGATCGTGCGCAGGCCGGGATGATGGGCGAGCAGTGCGGTCGCGGTGCCACGGGTGGATCCGGTGGTGCCGAGGCCGCCGATCAGATAGTCGAGATGGTCGATGCCCGCGTCCGCGAGGTCGGTGGCGATCTCGGCGCCGGTGCCGTCGTGATGGGCGGCGACATTGCGCTCGTTCGTGTACTGCGAGGGGTGATACCAGCGGCCCTGCCCCTGGCTGATGGTCTGCTCGATGACGGCCGAAACATCATCGGCCGCATGGGGATCGGGGCACTCGGACAGGCCCGGAAGCTCCACGATCTCGGTGCCGAGCAATTGCAGCAGCTGGCGGACCTCGCTCACTCTGATCCGGTTGGTGACCGCGCGCAGCGGGATGCCGTGCAGTGCGCCGAGTACCCGCAGCGCTTTGGCGGTGTTGCCGCTCGACGCCTCGATGAACGACTGCCCGTCAGCGGCGATGTGCTCGAGGTCGTCGCGGATCATCGCCCAGGCGACACGGTCCTTCACCGAACCGAAAGGATTGTGCGACTCCAGCTTCGCGTACAGGTCGACGTCGGGTAACCCGTGCACGGCGGGGTCGAGACGTAGCAGGGGAGTGTTGCCGATCAGCTCGGTGATGTGGGTGTAGACCATCACCGGTCCCCGGGGCGATAGTCGGCGTCGGGGCAGAGCTCGAACCGTCCGTCGCTATGCAGCACAGCGATTTTCGCCGGAACGGGATGCATGCTGGCCTGTGCGGCCGACAGATCCATATGGTAGGCGGCGGTATTGGCGAATACCACCGGATCACCGGGGGAGGGCAGCTGCGCGACCCGCACCTGCCGCTGGGTGACCAGGTCGCGCTCGAGGCACAGATGTCCGGCGAAATACACTCCGACAGGCCGCGATTCGACCTCTTCGGACAGCACGATCGGATCGATGAGCACCTCCTGGTCGGCGGCGGTGACGGTGTCGCGGCTGAGATCCAGATGGACCAGCGTGGCGCCGTTACCCGCCTGCTTGACGAATTCCACCTGGGCCACGGTGATTCCGGCGTGATCGACCAGCGCTTTGCCCGGTTCCAGCCACAGGTCGAGGAGATTGTCGGTGAGCACCGTCCCCAATGCCCGTCCACCGTGTCCGGGCAGCGCGGCGGCGAGTAGTTCAGCGAGCATGCCGGCAGCGGATTCGGTATTGGCGTATTTGTGGAACACCGGCCCGCCGTGCACCATTCCCTCGGCGAGGTGGTAGCCGAAAGTGTTGTTGCCCCAGTGCATCGCGGGGCCTCGTCCGAGCAGGCCCGCCCGTAGGACATGGTCGTAGGCGTCGTAACCCGCGGCGTCGGCGGTGAAGACCTGGCGCAGCCCGCCCCCGATGTCGAGCACGGTCGGCGCGAGTTCGTGCGCGTAGGCGCGTTCGATCAGTTCGAGACAGTCGCCGACCGCGTTGACCCGCTCCGTGGTGGCCGCGGTATCGAGGTGGAAGGCGAACCCGAGTAGCCGCACCCGATCTCGGTGCCCCACCAGCAGCTCCAGCGCCGTGTCCACATCGGCGAGATCGATGCCGAACCGGCTCGGCGAGCTACCGGAGAACCCCGAAACGCGCAGCAACACTTGCACCGGCTGCTCCGGCGGCGTCAGCTCGGCCAGCGTCGCGAGTTCCCAGAGATTGTCCACATTGACCGTCACCCCCGCGGCCAGTGCGGCCCGCAGCATCGCGGAGCCCTTGGGCCCGGTCACCTCCACGCGGTCGGCGGGAAATCCAGCAGACAGTGCCGAACCCAGCTCCTGCGCCGACGCCACATCGACTGCGATCCCCGCGTGTGCGGCGGTACGGGCGAACGCCGCCGAACGATTCACCTTGTGCGCGTAGCAGAGTCGATGTCGGACGGCGTCCGCGTCGAGCACGGTACGCAGCGCCGCGAGGTTGGCGGTGAAGACCTGGGGGAACACCAGATGCAGGGGGGAGCCGTAGCGGCGCAGCGCCGCACGCACACCGTCGCGGTCGGTGAGGAACGCGGCGACGAGCGGATGCAGCGCGGCGGGGACGGCGGGCGGGATCATCCCACCGACGCGCCGGGCACCTGCGCCGGCACGTCGTCGACCGGGTTGTACCCGCCGTCTCGCAACGCCTCGAACACGCGGAACCGGTTGCGCGGACTTCGGATTCGGGCGATCACGCGCTTGGATTCCAGGTCGATCTCGACGACGGGGATGTCCATCGACTCGAGCAGCGCGGTGATCGTGCGCACGCAGTGTCGGCAGCTCATATCGGGCACATAGAAGACACCGTCGTCACCTGTCGGGGCGGTGCCGGGGCGCTGCTCGGTCAGGTCCTCGACCACCTCCACCGAGCCCGCCAGCGCGGCGAACGTCTCGACGAACCGGTCCGCCACAGTAGTGAGCACATGCATGCCGACACCGTCGATATCGTGCTGGGTAGCCGCGAGGCAGGTGGGCCTGGTGTCGGCCGGCAGCAGCGCGTACTGCCGGGAGATCAGGTCCAGGTCGTCGTGATACTTCGCGACGGCCGCCTCGGTCTCGAGACCCTCCTCGGTGGTCGCGCGCGCCATCACCGCGTGCGCGTCGGCGATGGTGGCGTCCTTCATCGTGCGCAGGACGGCGATCGAATCGGCGGTATAGCGCACGGACCCATCGGGCTGGGCGGCCAAGCGCACCGGGATCATCCCGCGCCGGAAGGTCGAGGCCTGCAATTCCCAGAACCAGCGGGTCGCGACGGCGGTGAATATGCCGGAATCGTGGATCCCCCTGGCGAATTCGACGATGCCGCGATAGGGGGTGTCGGCGGCGATCAGTCCGTGTTGGACCAGCGCGCGTCCCGTCGCTTCGACGCCGACCCGGAAGATCTCGTGCGGATCGTGATCGGTGGTGGTCGCGGCGAGGACACCGCGATCGTGGGCGAGCAGGGCAGCGGCCCGCGCCGGGAGACCGGATTCCGCCAGCGAATGCCACAGTGCGAGAACGGTTTCACGCGCGATCACCGCGAGTTCAGGGCCCGATCCCGCGGTGTGGAAGTACCCGGTGTTGGGGATGCCCGCGCTGTCGGTCCAGGTGAGGCGGTGGGTCGCGCTGGTCACCTGGTCGGGGCGACACGGTCGCATGAACCGTTCCAGATACATCCGCTGGGACTGCGTCAGCGCGGCGCCGGGTTCGGGTTGTAATGCGCGGGTACGGAAGGTGATTCGCACCGGAGCCGGCGGGGCGGTCGAGGCGAAGAGTCCGGGGGCGGCCAGTCGGGCCAGTATCCGGGACGCGGCGCGACGATCGTAGTGCTGCACGGTGGGCGTGCCCATCGTTCCTCCTCGGCGTCGGGGGCTTGGTGGACAGCTCGGGTCAGCGCCCGTGCCCGGCGATGCCGGACACACAGGCGACGAATCGGTCGATCTCGTCGAGGGTGTTGTAGAGGTGGGTACTCACCCGCACCGAACCGCTTCCGGCATCGGCCGAGGGCACACAGTGCGCCCCGGTTCGGACCAGGAACCCGGCATCGGCCAGCACGAACCCGAGGTCGGCGGCGGTGAGTGTGTCGAGGGTGAACGAGACGATGCCGTAGCCGACCGCGCACGCGGCGTGCGCGGGCCCGGGGAGAAAATCCAGCCCGGGAACCTCACGCAGACCATCGATCAGCCGCAGGGTGAGCACCCGGTTGTGCGCGGCGACAGCGAATCGGTCGAGTTCGTCCAGCAGATCGAAAGCCGGTGCCAGGGAGAGGATGCCGGGAAGATTGTGGGTGCCGCCCTCGAGCAGTTCGGGCATCCCGGTGCCGACCAGACCGGCGTCGGTGATCGTCACCCCGGAGTGCCCGCCGGGCAGGAAGGGCCGCAGCCTGTCGTGTACCCGGCGATGGCAGTACAGCAGCCCGGTACCGGGCGCACCGAACATCTTGTGCCCCGCGAAGACCGCGAAATCGGCACGCAGAGCGCTCACGTCGACCGGCAGGTGCCCACCGCTCTGCGAGCAGTCGAAGCACAGCAGGATCTCCGGGTCGATGCGGCCGTGCAATTCCTCGAGGGTGGTGAGCCCGCCGTACACGTGATGCAGGTGGCTGGTGGTGATCAGCCTGGTGCGCGGACCGACCTGCGTGAGGAGGTCCTCGATATCGGCCTCGCCGGTCGCGGTGCTGCGATAGGGGCGCAACACGATGCGCCGGCCGAACCGGGCGAGGGTGTCACGCAGGTGATGCCACGGCAGCACATTGGCGGCGTGATCGGCGGGGTTGTAGACGATCTCGTCGCCGTCGTTCAACTCGGCCAGGCCCCAACTGTGCGCGATCGCGCCGAGCGCGGCGGTGGCTCCGCCGGTGAACACGATTTCGTCGCGGTGCCGCGCGCCGAGGAAACCGGCCGCTCGGGTACGGACAGCGTCGATCCGGGCGGACAGCGAGGTGGCCCAGCCGTAGGTGCCGCGACCCGCGTTGGCGGTGTGCTCGCGGTGGTAGTCGGTGACGGCCGCGATGACCGTGTCGGGCTTCTGTGTCGTCGCGGCACTGTCCAGATAGACCACCGAGGGGTCGGCCAGGGCGGGGAACCGCGCGCGAATCGAGGCGGGCACCGGCGTGGGCGCGTGCCGGATCACCGAGGCGGCGGCGAGCTCGGGCCGGGCGGGGTACACGTGCTCAACGATACGCACGTTTGTGGCGCGGCTCGCGAAGAATTCTCAGCCGCAAGGCTTTTCGGCAGCGCGGGGCGTTGCCGGACTCAGTAGTTGCCCTGGAGGTACTCGACGAGGTGTTCACGCTCGGCGGCGAGTTCGGTGATCTCGCTCTTCACCACGTCACCGATGCTGACGATGCCGACGAGTCGGTCCGACTCCACCACCGGCATGTGCCGGATCCGGTGCTCGGTCATCACATCTCGCAGCGAGGACACGTCTTCATCGGGCCCACAGGTGCGAACCCGGGCGGTCATGATGTCGTTGACCGGCCGATCGAGCAGCGCGGCCCCGTGGGCGTGTAGATGACGCACCACGTCGCGTTCGGAGACGATGCCCGCGATCACCACGCCATCGGGGGAGACGACCACCGCGCCGATATTGTGCTCGGCCAGCGCCGTCAGCAAATCGCGCACCGTGGTCTGCGGTGTCACCGTGGTGACCGCCGTGCCCTTGTTGCGCAGGATCTCCGCTATCCGCATACACGCACCACCTGTCCGGATCGATCGTCGCCCACCAGCATGACCTGTCGGAACCGACCTGACCAGCACGAAGACGTTACGACCGGACTATTCGTCGTCCAGCCCCGCGGACAGATACGCGGCGGCGGCCAGCCACTGGCGACACTGTGGGCCGTGGATATCGTGCTGGCGCAGCATCTCGCGCGCCTGACGGTAGGTCAGCCCGTTCGGCTCGTCGCTACACGCGGTGGGCGATACGACCGCGGCACCGACGTGACGCTGAAACGGACTACTCATCGAAGTCCCCTCCCATCCGGCGACGGAAGGTTTGCCCGGCAGGGTGGAGCCGTGGAACCTTCCGATGATCTTGCGGCCTGAGTCTACGGGCGGGCTGTTTTCGAATGCAAGCACATCTGCACGTTCGTTTCGGCCGTGTCGGCTCGCGATGGGGTTGCGGCGCTTACGAATTCAGGGGACTGGACGGCTCTATCCGAGCGTGTTCCAGGGTCATGACATCGGGTAAGTACCGACCGGTGCGCGGTGGCCTCGAGCGTGTTAATGTCCCCCTCGCGCAAGCAGATGCAAGAACGTTTGTGCGTGCATCTGCAAATTTCGTACCGATGGGCATCATTCGAGAAGGAGGAGTGCGGTATGTCCGGAATGCAGCATGATCAGCGTGAACGCCCGGGAGACGGTGCGTGGCGCAAGAGCACCTACAGCAACCCCAGCGGCAATTGCGTCGAGGTTGCCGAAGCCGCCGACGGCTCGGTCGCCGTGCGCAACTCGCGCGACCCGCAGGGCTCGGTAATTTTCTACACCCGGCCCGAAATCGACGCGTTCATCCGCGGCGCGAAGGCCGGAGAGTTCGACTACCTCACCGGGTAATCGGTAGGATCTGGGTCCATGACGGCTGAACCCGACGAGATCGGTCGCGTGCAACCTGTGGTGGACCGCGGCCCCACGGTGTTGCGCATTGCGCTCGGTGGCCAGTTGCGCAAGCTACGCGAGAGCAAAGGCATCACCCGCGAGGCCGCGGGTGATGCGATCCGTGGCTCGCACGCCAAGATCAGTCGACTCGAGTTGGGTCGCACCGGTTTCAAGGAACGCGATATCCGGGATCTGCTCACGCTCTACGGCGTGCACGATCCGGTGGAACGTACCTCGTTCTTCGAATTGGCCAGGCAGGCAAGTGAACCTGGTTGGTGGCACCGCTACAGCGATCTGCTGCCGTCGTGGTTCAGTACCTATCTCGGGCTCGAGCAGGCGGCCAGCCAGATCCGCACCTATGAGGCACAGCTGGTGCCGGGCCTGCTGCAGACACCGGAGTACACCAGGGCGATTGTCAGCCTCGGTTTCGACGACGCCGAAACCGACCGTCGGGTCCAGGTTCGGCAGTTGCGCCAGGATGTCCTACGCCGGATCGACCCGCCGGTGGTGTGGGCGGTGATCGACGAGGCCGTGCTGCATCGTCCGATCGGTGGGCGCGAGGTGCACCGGGCCCAGCTGCGTCATCTGGCCGAACTGTCGCTGCTGCCGAACGTGACGGTGCAGGTGTTGCCGTATGCGGCGGGCGGGCACGCGGCGGCGGGCAGCTCGTTCAGCATTCTGCGCTTCGGCGAGCCGGAACTGCCCGACATCGTCTACCTCGAGCAACTCACCAGCGCGCTCTACCTCGAGCGTCGCCAGGACCTCGCGATGTATCTGACGGTGATGGATCAGCTCAGCGTCCAGGCCGAACGGCCGGACCGCTCGCGCGAGATCCTGTTGTCCTACGCCGAGCGGGAGTGACGGCCGAACAAGATCGACGGCCGAGCGGATTCGGCACCGAGAACTGGATCGGACCGCACTGAATATCGCGCAGTCGATCGTCGGGCACCGACTCTGTAGTCAGTATCGGATACAGCCGGCGGCGATTCGCCAGAAAGTATCCGGGGTCAGCATCTGCAGATCCCAATCGTCGGCCAGGTCGTGCGCGGTGGTCACGATCCGGTCGATATCGAAATCATTGCGGGTCGCCGCGCCGGTGGATTCCACGGCGTCGATGACGAAGGCGACCGCGCTTTCCCTCGACCACTGGGTGGTCTCGGCGTGGGTGGCCGCTGCGCGATCAGCGAGGCCGGACCGGCCCTTGGTGTTGTTCATGATAAATGCCCCTGTGCTTCTCAGGCAGTGGCAAACCCAAGGCAATCCTGACCCCGGGTGTGCCGCTCGCGGCCTCCCCTGACTATCCCCTCAATTGTGTTGCGGCCCTGAGTTTAGGACGGCGACACTTTCAGATGCAAGCACATCTGCACTATCGATTCCGTCTCGATGCAGCGTATTTCCCGGCTTCTGAGCGGCGAATCGGGGGTGGCGGCACCGCCTCCGCCGGGAGTGCTGCTCGAATAGTGGCGTGACCGGCGGTTCGCGGTGTCCGTCGGGTGGCGACGCGGTGTCCCCGAGGAATGACGATCATGTCCGCCGGGCGAAATATGCTGTGATAGTTAATTTCTGGCTATCAAATGGCCGCGACGGCCGAATCAATGGGCTGCGATCCGGAGACCAGCTCGAGAGTATGGCGAAAAGTGTTGTCCGCGACCAAGATCGATGCGAGCGTCGCGGCGACGTCGGCGCGCGGCACCGAATCGCGCGGAATCGGCGGCGGTCCGAGCGTGATCAGACCGTTGCCTTCGGTGTCGGTGAGCCGACCGGGACGCAGGATCGTCCAGTCCAGATCGCGGGTCCGCAGATCTTCTTCGGCGCGGGTCTTGGCGTCGATATAGGCAGCCCACACCTCGTCGGTTCCCGCAGCGGGTGGGCTGCCCGCGCCCATCGTCGAAATCTGCACGAACCGCGCCACGCCGGTCTGTTCGGCGGCGTCGGCGAGTTGTACCGAACCGTTGAGGTCGACGGTGTATTTGCGCGCGGCGCCGCTGCCCGCGCCCGCACCCGCGGCGAACACCACCGCGTCCGCGCCCGCGACGGCGGCCGCGAGGTCGGCCGGGGTGTCGCGTTCCATGTCGTAGATCACCGGGACGCCGCCGGTCGCGGCGATATCGGCGGCCTGGTCCGGGTCGCGGATGAGCGCGTGGACGTGGTCACCGCGCCGGGTCAGCGACTGGGCGAGCAGGAGGGCGATTTTGCCGTGTCCACCGGCGATGACGATGCGCATGGTGCTCCTATCAGCGTTCGGGTCCTCCGGGATTGCAGTTCGCCGCCACCGTAGCCTGATAGCCGACGTCGGGGCGCCACGGCTCGAGATTCCAGCTCGGTTTGTCGGGCGCGACCATCCTCGCCCAGACCCAGTGGCACAGGAACTGGTCGCGCATGCCCGGGGCGTCGGCATCGGCGTCGAGCGCGCGCACTTCCTGCCATGCCAGCTCGTCGGTGCCCGGAGCGGCCGTTTTGCGACCCGCCTGGGTAGGGACGACGAGCAAGCGGGGGCCGTCGATGTTCTCGGTCCAGCTCACGTGATCGATGAGAGGCAGGCCGGCATAAGGGTCGACCGTCGCGGTGGGCGGTGCGATGGTGGCGGGCACCCGCTTGGTGGTCGTCGTCGGAGCGGCGGTGGCGGCCGGGGTCGCGACCTGCGCGGTGTCGGCCGAGCCGCAACCGGTGAGCACGGCCGCCGCGGCGAGTACGAGCGGGAGCTGCCACCGTGTCACGAACGCCCTTTCTGTCATAGCGGGCCGATGAGCGCCTGCCCGGACAGCCTAATGCGGTCGGTGCGGAGGCGTCGCGATCGTCAGTGCCACAGGGACCGGCAGGGCAACCGGCGCAGTCCGGGGGCGACCTGGCCGTCGACGGTGACCTGCAGGCCGGAGTGCGCGGCCGCCGAGGTGAACTCCCACGCCTCGGCCTGGGTCGCGGCATATTCGAGGACCAGTGCCTGCTCGGGTGTCGGGCCGTCGAAGTACACCGTGATCCGCCGGGTCGGTATCTCGTTCGGGTCGATGCGGTGGAGGGTGGCGGCGATGTTCTCGTCGGTGGGAATCATGGCGTGCTCCTTTCGCCCCGGCACTGATGAGCGCCTTCCTACTCGACGGTAGGGCCTGCACCATCGAGAGGAACACGTTCCGATTTCGCTTGGAGATCTCACAATCCACCTGTCGCCGCGGCGGTGCGCCCCCCATATGGGCGCGCTGCCTCCGGTCACAACCCTGTGGCAAGCAGGTTGTGAGCTCCGCCGATGTTCGCGGCGACCCGTCGACGGGGAGCCACGGTACCGGCGAGGATCGCTTTTGACAGCAGCGACACGGGAGGGACAGCCGCATGATCTGGGGACGCGCTCGGCCACGCAGGACACTGTCGGTCTGCCTGGCGGCGGCGGTGCTCACCCTCGCCTCCGCCGCGGCAGGCCACGCCACACCCCTGTACCCGACTGCCGACCCCGACCCCTTCTACAGCCAGCTCGACGACCTCGACGATCATCAGCCCGGAGACGTGCTCGGCGTGCGGCCGATGCCGCTGCTGGCGATGTTCCCCGACACCACGATCACCCTGATCCAGTTCCGATCCACCAACTCCGCGGGCGACCCGATCGCCGCGACGACCACGGTGCTGCAGCCGAACAATCACCGCACCGATGCCCCCGTGCTGTCCTATCAGCACATCATCAACGGGCTCGGCACGCGGTGCTCGGTCTCCAAAGTCCTCTACACCGACGATCCGGACCTGATGGTGCGCGAGGCGGTGGCCTGGAACTACGCGCTGAAGCGCGGTTGGACGATGGCTGTGCCCGACCACCTCGGGCCCAATTTCGCTTATGGCGCGGCGAAACTAGGTGGTCAGGTGACCCTCGACGGCATCCGGGCGGTGCGCCAGGTCGAGCAGCTGCGCGTCGGCGGCAGCCGGGTGGCGATGGCCGGGTACTCCGGTGGCGGCATGGCGACGGCGTGGGCGGCGGCCCTGCAGCCGGAGTACGCACCCGAGCTCGAGATCGCAGGGGCGGCGATGGGCGGGGTGCCGATGAACCTGGTGTCGATGCTCGAGGGGCTCGGTTTCGGTTCGCATCCGGTGTTCGGACTCGCGCTGGCCGCGGGGATCGGCCTGGAACGTGAATACCCGCAACGGTTTCCGATCAGCGATCAGATGAATGCCAGCGGCCTGGCGGCCCGCGCGTCGATCCGGGACGCCTGCACCAACGACATTCTCGGCGCGGGCGCGGGGCGCGGCATTCTGGACTTCGCGGCCACCACCTCGCTGGTGGGGGATCCCCAGGCGCGCGCCGTGGTGGAGGAGAACAGCCTCGAGCTCTATCCCGGTGCGCCGACAATGCCTGTCTTCGAATGGCATTCGCCGATCGACGGCCTCATCCCGGTCGACGCGATCACCTCGACGACGCATCGGTGGTGCACTGCGGGGACCAAGGTCGTCAGCCAGCAGACACCCACCCCGGACCACCTGACCGCAGCTGTGCTCGGACTGCCTTCCGCGCTGAGTTGGCTCGATGCACGGCTGCAGGGGGAACCGGCGCCCAGCACCTGCTGAGTCCGGTTTCGATCGGTCCGGATCCGCGCGCCCCGAAGCGGATCCGGACCGTTTCGTGGTGCGACGGGTCGATTCTTGTTGCGATACAGCGGCATTGCGCACACGACTCGGGCACAACGCCGAAGTCGGAGAGTGCCTGCACGTAGCGTAATTGCTCTGACGACGGCGCGGTGGGGGAGTTTCGGCGGGAGTCGAAGCACCGCATGGTGGCACGTCATCGACGAATCCGTTGCCACCCGAAGGCGTGTGTGCCATGAGATCTGTTCGAGTACTTGTCGGTTCGATGCTGCTGCTCTTCTCGCTCGCGGCAGGCACCGCCGCCGCGGATCCGCCGCCGACTCACGAATTTCCGGTGCCACAGGTGGGCACACCCGGCTTCCTGCCTGATCTACAGCGTTGGATCGACCAGGTGCTGCCCTCGCCGATCCAGCCCGACGCCGCCGATCCGGCCGCCGAGCTCGCGGCGCTGCACGCGGCGGTGCTGCCCTCGGCGGTAGGCGATCCGATCTTCGACCAGTGGCCTGTCGGGCTGGACGAGTTGTCGCCCGGTGATCTGATCGAATCGCGCGACATCACCGCGACCGCGGCCTGGTTGACGGTGGTGCCCATCCGCTCGGCGACGCTGCTGAAGTTCCGCACCGAAGACGCGCAGAACCGGCCGTCCTACGCCACCGCGACCCTGATCGTGCCCGCCACCGAGTGGACCGGGCCGGGGGACCGCCCTGTGCTGGTGAACAACCTTCCTATCGATGCGCTCGGCCGCAAGTGCACCCCGGGATACTCACTGACGCACGGTCTGACATCGCAGTCGAGTGCGACGGAATTCCTTCCGCCCACCACCCAGCTGGCGGTCCTGCGCGGATACGCGGTCCTGGTGCCCGACCACGAGGGCCCGTGGATGGCCTATGCCGAACCGTATGTCGCCGGGCACGCGGTGCTCGACTCGATCAGAGCGGTGCGCGGTATCGACCCGGTGTCCTACGGCCGGAGCCGCTTCGCGATGACCGGTTACTCCGGCGGCGCGATCGCCACCCACGGTGCGGCCAAGCTGATCGACTCCTACGCACCGGAACTCGCCGACGTGATCGTCGGCGCGGCACTGGGCGGCGTACCGGCCGACTTCGAAATCCTGTCGCGCAGTATGAATGCCAACCTCGCCTCCGGAATATTTATGGCCGCGACCTTCGCGATCGGCCGCGAGCGCCCCGAAATCCTCGCCGCGATGAACAATCTCGGGCGGTGGGTCACGACCTCGTTCATGAAAGATACGTGCGCCAGCGTGTTCGCGGTGCCAGGGATTCTGCACCTGCCGATCGACGTCGGCGCCAATATCGCCGACCCGCTGCGGTCGGAACTGGCCACCGATATCTACGAGATCACCCGGATGCGAGGTCTTCGGTCGGCTACTCCGCTCTACATCTACAACGGTGACCAGGAATTCTGGATCCCCGCGGAGGGCGCTCACAATCTCTACACCGAACAGTGCGAACTCGGGGCGAACGCGGTATATCGCGGTGTGCTCGGTGAACACATCATCGGTGCGGCGACCGGCTATCCGGAAGCTATGGTGTGGCTCGACGAACGACTCCTCGGAGTCGCCGCGCGGAGCGAATGCTGAACGGCTAGATGATATTTCACAGAGCATTTCGCGGAACGTGATGGTCGGACACAGCAAGGCATTCGTGGCTCGAATTCGTGGGATGTCGGAGAGCTGAACATTTTCCTGTGCCTCGTCATGGCAGTTTTCGAGAAGCCGTGGTGACCTGCCCAGACCGGACGTGACTGACGTCTCGTAAGGAATTCCGCGGCTTATGTTTTGGGCGGTTTCGACAAGCCATTCGTTCTCCCGGCAGGAAAAGGGCGACGAATATTCGAATCGCACAGGAAGATAAGTCAACACATGAAATCTCCCAGTCGCAGGCGCACGCTGCACACGGCGGTCTTCGCCGGAGTCGGCGCCCTCTCCATGGTTTTCACCGGGCCGGGGGCGAGCGCGGCTCCTGCCGCGGCGCCGACCGAGCAGGATCTCGCCACTATCGTCTCGGAAGGCCGACAGGTCGCCGGATCCGGTTCGGCGTGCACCTCCGGCAGTGGCGCCGGCTCCGGTAACGGGTCCGGTGACTGCTACGGCGGTTCGGGTTCCAGCTCGGGTTCCTCGGGCGGCTATTCCTCCGATCCCGGCGCGTACGGACCGGAGTCGACGGCGTTCCTCGCCGCGTTCGCCTACGGCCTCAACAACCCCGATGCCGCCGCGCCCGGGACGAACGACTGGAACTGCAAGCCGACCGCAGAGCACCCCCGCCCGGTCGTGCTGCTGCACGGCACCTGGATGAACGCCTACAACGGCTACGCCTACATGGGTCAGCCGATCAAGGACGCCGGTTACTGCACGTTCACGTTCAACTACGGTCGCTCGAACATCATGGAAGGCGGCGGCGTCGGTTCGTTTCTGCCCGGCGTGATGGGCACCGGTTACATCGAGGATTCGGCCGAGCAGACCGCCGCGTTCGTCGACCGGGTCCTCGCGGCCACCGGCACCGACGAGGTCGACATCGTCGCCCACTCGCAGGGCGGGGCGATGGCGAACTACTACACCAAGTTCGAGGGCGGTGCGGCCAAGGTGAACAAGCTGATCACCTTCGGCGCCACCCACCACGGCACCAGCCTCGACGGCATCGGCGCGCTGGGTCGCATGATCAACAACCTGGGTATCGATATCTTGGGTCCGATCGAGATCTTCGTCGGGCACGCGGGTATCCAGCAGACCATCGGCTCGGATTTCGTCAACAACCTCAATGCCAACGGTGACACCGTCGCCGGCGTCGACTACACCGTGGTCGGCACCCGGTACGACGAGGTCACCAACCCCTACGAGCTCACCTTCATCAAGGCTGGCCCGGGGGCGCACGTCACCAACATCACCCTGCAGGACGGCTGCGAGCAGGACATCTCCGATCACCTGACGATGATGTACTCCCCGCGCGCCCTGTCGATCGCGCTTCGTGCGCTCGACCCGGTCCAGAACCCGCAGTTGACCTGCGCGTTCAACCCGTGGCTCGTCGGTGGCGGCGGTTCGATCTGACCCGCTCGCGCTGACAACGACGAAGGCGCTGTCCACGTGATGTGGACAGCGCCTTCGTCGTGTTCGGGATCAGGCAGGGACGGAACGGTAGCTGCGCGCGACGAGTGCCGAGCGCAGGTACCACAGCCCCGAAGGCTGGGTGGGATCGAACCCGGTGAGCTGGCCGATCCGCTTGAGCCGATAGTCGACGGTATTGGTGTGCACGTGCAGGACGCGAGCGGTGCGCTGGCGGTTGAGGTTGTTGGCGATATGGCGCTGCAGGGTTTCGAGCAGCTCGGGGTATTGATCGAGCGGATCCAGCAGCGAGCCGAGGAATTCGCGGCCGGGGCCGGGGCGGGTCAGCTGGTATTCCAGGGCGAGCTCGTCGAAGCGGTACAGACCCGAGGTCACCTCGAGCCGCTGCACCATGTCCAGCAGTTCGTGGGCCTGGTCGGCGGCATCGGGGACCCCGGTGGTGGTCGTTTCGACCATCGCGGCGGTGATGCCGACCTGTGCGGCCTGGGAAAGCTGGGCGACCAGTGCGGTCAGACCCTCGCGGTCGAAGGTCTCGGCCGGGATGAGCACGGTTCCGCCGTCGACGCTGAGCAGCGACAACGCCGAGTCGCCGCAACGCTTGGCCAGCTCGGCCTGCACCCGGCGCAGCTTGCGGCGGGCGACGACCTTCGAATCCAGCGCCGGATTGGCTTCCTCGCGGTGCTGGGGGATCGCCAGGGCGAAGACCGCGTAGGTCTCGGCGATCGTGATGCCGCATTCGCGGGCCATCGTCGAGGTGCTGTGGCCGCCGAGCAGCGCCGAGGTGAGGGTGTGCACGGCGGTGTGGTGTTCGCTGACCACGCCGCGGAGCTCACGAACGTAGGCCATCGAGATCTGGGCGGTGATCGTGTCGAGCAGTTCCATCACGACCTTGACGCCGCCGACAAGACTGTCGAAGTCCTTCCCGGAGGCACTCGATACCACCAGGTCGAGGCCCATTTTGAAGCCCTCGGCAATCGAGTGGTGGATCGTGTCGATCGGCACGCCCTCACGGGCCCACGCGCTGGCCGCGTCCTGCAGACGCTGCAGCTGACTGGGGACATCGCGCCCATCGAGCATGCCGACCGCGAATTCCAGGCAGATCCGGGTGATCGTGGTCACATCACCGGAGATGGCGTCACCCGGTAGCGTGCCGCACGGCGCGACGTTGGCGACGAAATGGCCGACCATTTGACGCGACAGTGCGCGAACGTCCTTGAGTGGCAACGACATCGGCCTGCCCGAGACGGTCAACGACGGTCGGGGTGGATTGTGGACGGACATCTATTTCCCTTCGCCAGTTTCGGCTGTACCCCCCCCGCTGTCCAGCGAACCTCACCCTAACGAACTACAAAGGAAACCGGAATGGATTGTCAGGTTCTGGGTAGGGGGCCCACGACTGGAGGTCGGCGTAGTGACCGGTCACAAGTCTGGTTCTTCGCTATGAGTGGTTGTAGAGTTCAGCGCCATGCGACCTGCCGTCCGTTGTCTGGTCTGGGAACTGGACGAGACCCTGTGGGAGGGTGTCGTCCACGACGAGACCGGCACCACGCCGCGCCCACCGGCACTGCGCACGCTGACGAAACTGAGCGAGCGCGGTGTACTGCATGCTGTCGCCGCACGCGGTGACCGAGCCAGAACCATGCGCACGCTCTATCGCCACGGTCTGTACGAGATGTTCTCCGCGGTCGAGGTCGGCTGGGGTCGCAAGTCCGCCTCGATCGTCCGGGTCGCAGGCACCCTCGGCCTCGGCCTCGACGCCCTCGCGTTCGTGGATGCCGAGCCGGTCGAACGCGCCGAGGTCTCGCGCGCACTGCCGATGGTGCGTTGCTATGCCGCCCGCAATGTCGACGTGCTTCCGCTGCTGCCCGATTTCCGGCACGATCTGCGGTCCGGCCGCGTACCGACCCCGCCGTTGGGATTCGCCCGCGTCCCCGCCCTCTGACCGGGACGAATCTGCATCGGCCGCATCATTGCATCGACTGCCACAATGGCCGTGATTCGGTCATTCTCGCGGCCCTGATCACGGCAGCAGCGACAGCGTGAGCGCGGCCAAACGTTGCGGCGAGGCCACCACGTCGTAAGCCGCGATCTGCCCGTCGCGCACCAGGAACGTCACCGCGAACACCGGGCCGCCCGCACCCGCCACCACCAGGCCGGGCCTGCCGTCGACGAGGACCAGCACCGCCTCGAGCGACCGGCGGCGCAGGGCGAGGGCGCCCTCCGCCACGGCCCGGGCCCCGCGCACGACGACGGCCATCCCGGGCGAGAGCGCCGCCGGGTCGGCGGTGCGCACCACATCCGGCGCGAGCACCGCCAGCAGTCCGCCGAGATCGCCCCCGCGAGCCGCCCGCACGAAGGCTGTCACCGCGGCCTGATGCGCGAGCAGTTCCATCGGCTCGATCCGGGCGGGCGCGTGCACCCGCAGCCGCGCACGACTGGCGAGCTTCTTGGTGGTGGCGGGTGTGCGTCCGAGCATCGGCGCGATTTCGGCGAACGGCACGGCGAACAGATCGTGCAAAACGAAGGCGACCCGTTCCTCTGGCCCGAGCGCGTCGAGAACCACCAGCAGCGCCCGTCCGACGGAATCGGCCCGCAGTGCTTCGGCCTCGGGGTCGATGCCCGCGCCGGTCGCCGCCCGCGCGGGCGCGTTCGGTGTCGCGACCTCGGCGCGGCGAGCACGAATGCGCAGCATATCGAGACAGATCCGCGACACCACCGTGGTGAGCCAGCCGTCGAGATCGGCGATCTCGGCGTCGGTCGCGGCCAACCGCAACCATGCGTCCTGGACCGCGTCCTCGGCTTCGGCCCCGGAACCCAGCATTCGAAAGGCGACACCGCGCAGGCGATCGCGCCGTTGTTCGAACGCGTCCGCCGACACTCGGTTCCGGTCCGCGCGCATCGGTCACCTTTCGCTCACGCCGGTCGTCTATCGAATGGACGGCACTCGCTGTCCGATCACGGCGGCTGTCTCCACGATGGCAGAGGCAGCCGATCACCCGAAACCGGAGGACCTGATTCGATGCACACCACCTATGTTGTCGTCACCGTGCTCGCCGCGGTGGCTGCCTTGGCAGCCGCGCTGATCGACGTCGTTCGTGCCGACTGGGTGCGCGAGAACATGCGCCACTACGGCATCGCCCCGTGGACGCTCACGCCGTTGGCCCTGATCAAGGCGGTGGGTGGGCTCGCTCTGCTCGCCGGCCTGGCCTATCGGCCGCTGGCGGTGGCTGCCGCGGCCGGGCTAGTGCTGTATTTCGTGGCCGCCGAATTCACGGTCGCACGCTCGGGCCGGTACTCGGATCTGGGCTACCCGCTGCCGTATCTGCTGCTCGCGGCCGCTTCGCTGGGCCTCGCGGCGGCATGAGGCACGTGGTGGCGCGCCGTCGTGGGCACGCCACCACCACCTGGGTCAGGCCTCGGCCAGGATGAAATCCGCGGCCTGTTCGCCGATGAAGATGGCGGGGGCGTTGGTGTGGCCGCGGATGATCAGCGGCATCACCGAGGCGTCGGCGACGCGCAGCCCCTCGACGCCGCGGACCTTCAGGTCCGGGGTGACGACGCTGGCGGCGTCGGTGCCCATCCTGCAGGTACCGATCGGGTGGTAGAGGGTGTGCGAGAACTGTTCGATGGTCAACGCGATGACGGCCTCGAGATCCTCGGGTGCCTCGGGCGGGTAGATCAGCGCGCCGAGCGCGCTCTTGAGCGCGGGCTGCCCGGCGAGTCCGGCGCACACCCGAAGCCCGGTGGTCAGCGCGGCCCGGTCGGCACCGTCGGGATCGGACAGATACCGCGGATCGATCACCGGCTTGGCGGTCGGATCGGCCGAGGCCAGCCTGATCTTGCCGCGGCTGCGCGGGCGGAGCAGGATCGCGCCGAGCACCACACCGTGTTCGGTGGGCTCGACCAGACCCTCGTGGTAGAACGGCGCCGGTGCGTAGATCAGCTCCAGATCGGGGTGCTCGAGGTCGGGTTCGCTGCGCACGAAACCGTAGGCTTCACCGACATTGGAGGTGAGCATGCCGCGGTGGCGGACCAGGTAGTTGACCAGCTCGAGCGGCTTCTCCGCGGTGAACAGCGAGTCCGAATCCACGCTGTAGCCCAGCGCCGAGATGAGGTGGTCCTGCAGGTTCGCGCCGACCTCGGGGGAGTGAGCGACCAGTTCGATGCCGTGTTCCTTGAGCTCGTCCTGATCGCCGATGCCCGAAAGCTGCAGCAGTTGAGGACTGTTCACCGCGCCACCACACAGGACGACCTCGCGATTCGCCGTCACGGTGAGTGTCTGCTCGCCGTTGCGGTACTCCACGCCGGTGGCCTTGGTGCCCTCGAACAGCACGCGGGTGGCCAGCGACTCGGCCAGCACGGTCAGGTTCGGCCGCTTCATCGCAGGACGCAGGTACCCGTCGGCGGTGCTCCAGCGCCTGCCGTCACGCTGGGTCACCATGGTCTGGGTAAAGCCCTCGGGCGCGGGCCGATTCGCCGATTCCAGGTCGTGGCCCGCCTGGCGCGCGGCCTCGAGGAACGCGTGCGTCGACGCGCGCGGGCTGCGCTGGCGCTGCACGTGCTGCGGTCCCTTGGAACCTTCGTCGGGGAACTGCGCGTCCTGGACGTTCTCGATTTTGCGGAACTGTTCCACCGCGGCGGCGAAGTTCCACTTCTCGCCTGCCAGTAGCCCCCATTCCTCGTAGTCGGCGCGGAAACCGCGCACCCACATCATCGCGTTCATCGACGACGAGCCGCCGAAGGTCTTGCCGCGCGGCCAGTAGATCTGGCGGTCGCCGAGCTCGGCCTGCGGCTCGGTCAGATAGTCCCAATCGCGCTCGCTGCGAAACAGCTTCGAGAACGCGGCCGGAATATGGGCGAATTTGTCGTCGTCGGCCGGACCGGCCTCCAACAGAACGACCGTGGTGCTCGGGTCGGCACTGAGCCGATTCGCGAGCACCGCCCCCGCGGATCCGGAGCCGACGATCACGTAATCCGCGGACGTCCCACCTGCTTGCACTGTCCAACTCCGATCTGCACTGCGTCTGTCGTTCGGCGCGCCTGCTCACGGGCGTGAAAAGACCGCGAGCCCAGCCGGACTCGTCGTCTGGCGTGACGCTGCAAGCAGAGTACTGACAGAAGGCCGATGGTGGGTTGTGCGTCGGTCAGCCCGCTGCGGCGGCTTTGCCCGCGCGACGACCGTAGAAGCTGCCGTCGCCGAGCGAGGCGCCACTGACGTAGCCGTAGGCGCACAGTCCCGAGGTACAGCGACCCGCCGCGAACAGGCCCTCGATCGGCTCACCGCTCACGTGCAGCACCCGCGAATCCAGGTCGGTGCGCAGTCCACCGAGGGTGAACCCGGCGGTGAACCCGCGCAGATCGAAGCAGGCGAGCGACCCCGTGATCGGGCGCACCCACTCGGGCTTCTTGCCCAGCACCGGATCGGTGCCGTGCTCGGCGTGCTGGTTGTAGGTGGCGACGGTGGTCTGCAATGTCTGTGCGGGCAGCCCCATCTCGGCCTCGAGTTCGGCGACCGTCTCGGCGACCCACTTCGGCTGGAAGCGGAAGAACGGGGTGGCGCTCTCGGTCGCGAGCGCCTCCTCGAGCGAGGTCTCGTCGATGATCAGGAACGCCTGGTTGTCGTTCTGCAACAGCGTCGCCTGACCGATCCGGCCGGGGTAGGTGTCCTCGGTGACGTAGCGCTGACCGCGTCCGTTGACGAGGATGCCGCGCGCCATCATCTGCGGATCGCCGAAGATGGCCACCTCGCTGGCGTCCATGTGCGCGAGTTCGGCGCCGAGCGCTTGGGCCAGCCGGATGCCGATGCCGTCGTGTTCCTCGATGGCCGCACCGGGCCTGCCGCTCAGCCGCGGGGTGTAGCGGTCGATCATTTCGGTGTCGTAGGCGAAGCTGCCGGTCGCCAGCACCACACCGCGCGCGGCCCGCACGGCGACGGGCTTGCCGTAGGTGGTGGCGAGCACGCCCACCACCCGGTCCTGCTCGTCGACGACGAGCCGACGGATCCGGGTGTCGTACTCGACGTCGATGCCGAGCTCGGCGACGGTGTCGGCCAGCGGCTTCATCAGCATGTAGCCGCCGCTGCGCTCACCGATCTTCTTGCCCGCCAGCTCCGGAACATGGCCGCGCGGAGCGGGTTCGGCGATGTCGAGAAACGGCGCGGAGTTCTCGCCGCCGGAGTACATCAGACCTTCGTCGTGCGGGGGCTCCCAGCCGGGCTCACCCCAGAACGACTCCTTGAACGGCACACCACAGTCGACGAGCCAGTTGTAGTGCTCGACGCTGCCCGCGCAGTAGTCGTTGATCTTGGCCTCGTCGACGCCGGGCCCGAGCGCCGCGGTGAGGAACGCCGCCATGTTCTCCGGGGTGTCGTCGAATCCGAGCGCCTTCTGCAGCGGTGTGCCGCCACCGAGGTAGACGAATCCGCCCGCCAATGCCGCCGCGCCGCCCCAGCCGCCGGTTCGTTCCAGGATGAGCACCTTCGCACCGGCCCGCGCGGCTTCGATCGACGCGCACACGCCCGCGATGCCGAAACCGGCCACCACCACATCGGCCTCGAAATCCCAGTGCGTCACCTCGCTCGCACGCAGCGGGCGGACGGTATCGATCCGATGTGGCTGGTTGCTCACGGGCTTCCTCCGGTGCTCGGGGTGCGGGCGTTACCGCCCGTCCCTGGAATGGTGCCGCCAATAGCGCGACAAAACAAGAACGTGTTACAGATTCTCCCGCCCAGCGGGATACTTGCGCGCCCCTCGGGCTCCGGTACGGTGGCGATCGAACCTACATAGACGAGATCTGGTGGTGATGTGATGAGCGCGAACATTCGAGACATTGCGGTGCAGACCCTGGCGGGCGAGGACACCACACTGGGCGAGCTGGCGGGCGAGCGGGCAGTGCTGCTGGTCAACGTGGCTTCCAAGTGCGGCCTGACCCCGCAGTACAGCGCCTTGGTGGAGCTGCAGAAGACCTACGGCGAGCGCGGTTTCACCGTGATCGGCTTCCCGAGCAACCAGTTCATGGGCCAGGAGCCGGGCAGCGCCGAGGAGATCCAGGAATTCTGCTCGGTCACCTACGGCGTCGACTTCCCGCTGCTGGCCAAGGCTGATGTCAACGGCGACGAGCGGCACCCGCTCTACTCCGCACTGGTCGAGACGGCCGATGCCGAGGGCGCGGCGGGCGATGTGCAGTGGAACTTCGAGAAGTTCCTCGTCGGTCGCGACGGCACGGTCGCAGGCCGGTTCCGCCCCCGCACCACCCCCGATGCCGCCGAGGTCGTCCAGGCGATCGAAGCCCAGCTCTGAACTACTGAGCGTTCGCCAGCAGCGCGTACTGCGCCGCAGCCTGGCGTCGAACCCCCGCGGGTTCGGCGCCGCTGACGAAGGCGCCGTAGCGGCGGTAGCTCACATAGCAGCGGGTCAGCGCCGGCGCGCTGCCCGCCCGGCGCTCCACACACCGCGCCTGCGGCAAGCCGTCGGGCGCTGCGACAGGGTGCGCGGCCGCGCTGAGGGTGTCCTGCCAGGTGCCACCGAACCCGATGGCCGCGGCATCGTCACGGAACCGGAACAGCGTGGTGCTGTAGGAATGCGCCACGCTGTCCACCCCACCGCGATCCCAAGCCGCACCGAGTTCGGCGGGTTCGGTGGGGCGGTAGTGCAAGCCGGCGCGGCCCGTCCACGACGCGAACTCGCGCGAGGCGATGGCGATCTGCTGATTGGCCGGACCGGGAATCAAGGTGCGCCGCAACAGATCATCGGGATCGCGGGGCAGGTCGGCGATCCGATCGGGTGCGGTGGGGGCGAACGTGTCGAGCAGGGGTACCTGGGCGTCGAGGACCACCGCGACGCGCTTGGCGAGCGCATCGATGTCCGGTGACGGATGCTGCAGGAACAGGCTCACCACGATCTCGCCGCGAGCGAAGGTCGCTCCGATCGTCTTGATGCCCGGTCGCCAATGCGCGTGTGCGGCAGGGTAACCCGGAATCGGCACCGGCCGGTTGTCCGGGCTGACCCCGAAATCGGTCGCCGCGAGTTCGCGCGCCGCCTCTTCGGCGATCTTCGCGCCGGGAAACCGCAACAGCACGACCCTGGTGATCCGCGCGTCGGTCTCGATCGCGGGTTTCGCCTTGTCGAAGGCCTGGGAGCCCTCGGCGATGTCGAAGCCGACGATCATCCGATGCCGTTCCAGCACACCGAGATTGACAGTGGAGATCGCCGAGGCATCCGAGGCCCGTCGCGGAGTGTCCAGGACATCGGTGCCCCAGTTATGGGTCAGCGCCGGATCGACCTCGTGCGGAAACACCACCGCCCCCGCCATCCGCAGACCTTCCAGAATCGGCCCGTCCGTAGGCTTTCGGCCGATCTCGATATCGGCGGGCACCGTCGTATAGCTGCCCACATCGAGGGACCGGACGTCGATCTCGCTGGGAGTGGCGGTGCCGTCGACGGTGCCGCAGCCGACGAGCAGAACCGCGAGTGCGCCCAGAGCCAATCGCGCGGTCACAGGGGTGCGGTGCTCAACCATTGGTCGATCATCTCCTGATGGGTGTGGCCCTTCCAGTACACCTGGAGCAGCACAGTCGAATACGGCGCGGCGTCGAAGCGCACCAGCAGCCATGGTCCGGTGGAGCCGTTGAAACTGTGCACGGTCAGCGACCTGCCGTACCTCGACCGCAGCTGCTGGGTCGCCCCGGCGGGCAGGGTCGCGACGAACCGCCCGACGGTCTCGGCGTCGGAGTGCGCCATCACCTGCAGCTGCACTGCCTCGCGATCGGTGCAGTCGAACCCCGTGTCCCACACGGCCTGTGGGCTCTTCGTCGCGAAACTGCACCGCAACCCCCGATACCCCTCGCTGTCGGGACTTGCGGGCAGCAGATCGGGGAACATCGCGATCGTCGGTCGTGCCGCCGCCCACGCATCGATCGTGGTGGTGGTCGGCGCGATGGTGGTTGTCGTCGGCCCCGCACCGGTGCTTCCGGACCCTCGGCTCAGAAGGACTGCCGTCACGAGCGCGAGCGCCGTGACCAACCCGATCGCGCCTACGGTCCACCACATCGCATTGCTTCGACCAGTGCCCGCCTCGGTGGCGCTGTCGAAGCCGGTCCGATTGTCCGCACCGAACATTCGGCCGCCCGCGACACCGGCTTCCGCCACTGGTTGCCTGCTCATCGGGGTGACCTGTGGACCTCGATTGTCAGGCCCGAGGACTCCGGCGGAGTCGGTCACCGGACGCGTCGGAGCGAGTCCTGTCGTCAGCGCCGTGGTCGCCGCCGCGACCATCTGCGCGCAACTGGCGAATCGGTGATCGGGATCCTTGGCCAGTGCCCGTGCGAACACCACATCCAGCGCGTCGGGCAGACCCGGCACCAGCGCGCTGATCCGCGGCACCGGTTGCATCAAGTGCGCACCGACCAACGCACCCGCGTTGGAGGCGTTATACGGTGGCCGACCCGCGAGCAGGTGAAACAGTGTGCACGCCAACGAATACTGGTCCGATCGCGGGCCCGCGGTGTGTCCGTCCAGTTGTTCGGGCGCCGCATACCGCAGCGTCGCCACCAGCGTCCCGGTCCGGGTCAGCGCGGTGGACTCATCGATGGCCTTCGCGATCCCGAAATCGGTGAGCAGTACCCGCTCACCGGTGGCACCGGCACTCTCGCTCAGCAGAATATTTGCGGGTTTGACGTCGCGATGCAGCAAACCGGCCGCATGCGCGCAATCGAGCGCGTCCGCCGTCGCCCGCGCGATCCGCAACGCCTGATCCGGTGCCAAAGCCCCTGTTCGCAGCGCTGATTCGGCATCGCTGCCCGCGACATACTGCATCGCGATCCACAGCCGCCCGTCCTCGCTGCCCCGATCGTGAATCGCCACGATGTTGGGATGATCGAGGCGGCCCGCGAGATCGGCCTCGCGCTCGAACCGTCCACGGAACACCGGATCCGCCGAGAACGAGGAGTGCAGCAGTTTCACCGCCACCAGTCGCGGTAGGCGCGGATGCCGGGCGGCGTAGACGCTGCCCATCCCACCCGACCCGAGCACCCGCTCGATGCGATAACCGGCGACGACGTCACCGGGCCCGAGCTCGTGCATGGTGCCACGCTAGCTCAGGACCGGTGACCACGCGATCGGCACGTTCAGTGGGTGACCCTGCGCACGGCGAGCGCGGCCGAAGCGGCAGCGACAAGCGTGATCGCGACGCCGATCAGATAGACGACCGCGACCGCATCGGCAGCAGATGACGCGCTCGTTCCGGCCAATTCGAAGAACACCGACCCGAGGCCTGCGATTCCGACCACGGTCCCCAGCTGCACACTGGTGACGAGAATGCCGCTGGCGTCGGCGGCGAGCGTCACCGGCACCGCGGCCAGGGCCCGTGTCATCAAGGGGCTGAAGGCAGGCCCGTTACCCAGGCCGAACAGCGCGAACGCGATCGATGCCACGAATCCGATTCCCGCACCGTCGCCCAGCAACCACGCCAGCCAGCCCAGTGAGGCCGCGCTCACCACCAGCCCGAACAGAATCATCCTCGCGTGCAGGCGGACTGGGACCCGATGCCAGGACAGGCCGACCACCGCGAACGTGGCACCCATCGGCAAGAACTGCGCGCCCGCTCGCAGCGCGCCGTAACCGAGATCGCTCTGCATGTGAATGGCGCTCACGAACAGCCACCCGCCGAAGGCCCCCATCACCAGGAGCAGGGTCGCCGCCGTCGCGAGCAGACCGGGCGCGCCGAGCGCCTGCGGCGCGAACAGCGGATCTCGACCTCGCCTGGCGACCGACCGCTCGACCAGCACGAACACGACCAGCCCCAGCACGCCCCGCCCCGAGCCACAGCCACGACCACAGTGGAAACCCGAGTTCTCGCCCGAGCACCAGCGGCACGACCAACAACAGCACGGTGGCTGTCAGCGTCACCGAACCCAGCCCGTCGATCGTCCGGTCGGTGCGCGCGACGGCCACCGGAAGCACGCGCGGCGCCAGCACCAGCAGGGCGAGCCCGATCGGCACATTCACCAGGAACACCTCACGCCAACCAGTGCCGCCCAGGTTCGCGTCGACGATCAACCCGCCCAGAATCTGGCCCGCCAGCAGGCCTCCGGAGACGATCGCCGCATAGATGCTCGGCGCCCTGGCCCGTGCCGCTCCGGTGAACGTGCGCTGGATCAGCGTCATCACCTGTGGCGCCATACCGGCCGCGCCGATGCCCTGAGCGAACCGGAACACGATGAGCGACTGCTCGTTCCACGCCGACCCGCAGGCGAGTGAGGCCAGGGTGAACACCACCAGGCCCGCGATGAAGGTGCGCCGCTGAGTGAACCGGTCACCCAGGCGCGCATCACCGATCAGCAACACCGCGTAGGCGATCACATAGCCGGCGACGATCAATTGCAGTGCGGCCCCGCCGGTATCGAGGTTCGAGCGAATAGACGGAATGGCGACATTGACGATGGAGCCGCCGAGCACCGCCATGAATTGGCCGGTGAGGATCACGACGAGCACGGCGATCGAACGCCTGCCCACCACCGAATCGGGCGCCGGGGCCGGTTCGAGCATCTGGATCATGCTCTGATCGTGGGACCGGCAGGTGCTGGAGGAATAGGAGCCCACCGATACGGGTACTCCGGGTACCCGGCTTCGCGTCCGGGCCGGGCGCGGGTCGGAATAGCTTGTCTGCCAACGCAACCGATGCTCTAGGCTGAAATCGTCTCCCTCGGCTCCGATGCTCGAAAGGCGCTACCGATGTCGCATTCTTCTGCCGCCTACCCCAGCGCTGTTCCGGTCGGGGTCGACACCACCCGTGCGAGTATCGCGCGTGTCTACGACGCCGCGCTCAACGGCAAAGACAACTTCGACGTGGATCGCCAAGTGCTGGAACAGGTCCGCACCGTCGCCCCGCAGGTCAACGATCTGGCCTGGGCCAACCGTGATTTCCTCATCCGCGCCTGCCGGTTCCTGGCCAGGGCGGGCATCGACCAGTTCCTCGATCTCGGATCGGGTCTGCCCACCGCGGAGAACACCCACCAGGTGGTCCAGCGGGTCAACCCCGGGTCCAAGGTCGTCTACGTCGACAACGACCCCTCGGTTCTCGTGCATGCGCAGGCGTTATTGGCGAGCAACAGCCGCACCCGCATCGCCGAAGCCGACATCTTCCGGCCCCTGGAAGTTCTCGGAAACCCCACGGTGCGCCGCGAACTCGACTTCACCCGTCCGCTGGCCCTGTTCCACATCGGCACGCTGCACCACTACCTGGGCGAGGACGGCCCCGCCCTGATGCAGACCTACATCGACGCACTGCCCTCGGGTTCATTCGTGGCGATCGCCCACTTCCACGACCCGGAGACCGCCGAGTACAGCGAGCTCGCCAAGAAGATGGAAGAGAAGTTCATCCACAGCCCGATGGGCAGTGGGCGCTTCCGCACCCGCGACGAAATCCAGGCGATGTTCGGCACTCTCGAGATGATCGAACCCGGCCTCGTCCGCTGCGACGACTGGTGGTCCGACGGCCCCCACCTCACCCCGCTCTCTGACGTTCGCAACTGCATCGTCGCCGGCGTCGGCCGCAAACCCTAGACGGTCACGCCGATCCGGGCCGGGTCGGCGGAGGGCTGAGATCGGATAGCCGCAGCGCGCCCTATGCTGTCGGGCGTGGCACGCACCGAAGGAACTCGAGCGCCCGGCCGCCCGGCCGGGGCCAGCCGTGACGCCGTGCTCGACGCGGCCGTCGAGGCCTTCCTGGCCGGTAAGCGGGTCGACGCGAATGCCATTGCCGCCCAACTCGGTCTCGGCCGCACCAGTATCTACCGGTGGTTCGGCTCCCGGGACGGACTGGTCGGCGCGGCGTTGGCGCGCCAGCTCGAGCGGATGGTCGCCTACGCCGAACGGCGCAGCACCGCCACCGGCGGGGAACGGCTCGTCGAGATTCTCGACAACGCCATTCACTGGCTGGTCGAGGATGGTTCGCTGCGCACCTACTTCGATCAGGAATCCACGGCGGCATTGCGCGTGATCACCCGCAGCGACGGGGTGGTGCACCCGGCGGCGGTCTCGATCGTCGAGGGTCTGCTCGAACGTGCCGAGGAGCAGGGCTATCAGCCGCCCATCGATCGCGCCACCCTCGCGTACGCCCTGGTCCGGCTGTGGGAAGCGTTCCTGTACAACGACGCCGTGGCGGGTTTCCAAGGTGACGTGGAGCGACTGAGTCGTGTCCAGGTCGCCCTGCTGCGGGCCTAGGTGTAGCTGCTCGTCTCCCGCACGCCCGCGCAGTACCACCCGGCGATGGCGTCCAGCGCCGACCGTCGCGGTATCGGTTGCCGTGTGCGGTGCCATTCGTCTGCCGCCGCCAGTGTCGCCCCGATGAGGCCGTAGGCGAGCAGCCGGGTCCGATGCCGACCGACGTCGTCGGGATGGAGATGAGTGGCCAGCGTGGCGACGAATTCGGCCAGGGCCGTGGCAATTCGGGCCTCGACAGCGTGGTCGCCGAGAGCGCCGGAATTGAAGACCAGCGTCGGTGTGGAATGCGGGCCGGATTCGACGAGGTCGAACAGGACCTCCACGGTGCGCCACACCCGGTCGAAGTCGGAGCTCGCCGCGTCGCGGACCTCACTCAGCCGGTCGGTGAGCTCGGCCAGGTACTCCAGAATCACCGCGAGGTAGAGCGCGCTCTTGGTCGAGAAGTACCGGTAGAGAACGGGTTTGGTGACGTCGGCGACAGCGCTCACGGTGTCCATCGTGGTGCCGTGATAGCCGTGCGCGGTGAAGCTCGCCCGCGCGGCCGTGACGAGCCGACCGCGCTGGGTGCTGTGACGGGTGCCGGATCGGGCCGTCGCGAAGGAAGTGCTCATGTGCCGGATCCTGCTTCCATTTGATACACGAGGAACTCTATGTAACATACTGGACCATGCAACTGGCCTTCACCGAGGACGAGCTCGCCTTCCGCGACGAGCTGCGTGCCTTCTTCGACCGAGAGATTCCCGCGGACATCCGTCGGCGGAACCGGCACATGCACGAGCTGAGCAAGAACGACTACGTCAGCACCCAGCGCATCCTCAACAGCGCCGGGCTGGCCGTCCCGAACTGGCCCGTCGAATGGGGCGGGCGGGACTGGTCGGCGGTGCAGCACCACATCTGGCATCACGAAATGCAGCTCGCCTCGGTGCCGGAGCCGCTCACCTTCAACGCCAACATGATCGGACCGGTGCTCGCCGAGTTCGGCTCGCCCGAGCTCAAGCAGCGATTCCTGCCCGCGACGGCGAATCTCGACATCTGGTGGTGCCAGGGCTTCTCCGAGCCCGACGCCGGATCCGACCTGGCCTCGCTGCGCACCGTCGCGGTGCGCGACGGCGACGACTACGTGGTCAACGGGCAGAAGACCTGGACCACCGCCGCTCAGAGCGCGGACTGGATGTTCTGCCTGGTCCGCACCGACCCCACCGCACCGAAGAAGCAGGCGGGCATCTCGATGCTGCTGTTCGCCATGGACACCCCCGGGGTGACGGTGCGGCCGATCGAGCTGATCGACGGTGGCTTCGAGGTCAACGAGGTGTTCCTGGAGAACGTGCGCGTCCCGGCCGACCAGCTGGTCGGCCAGGAGAACCAGGGCTGGACCTACGCCAAATTCCTGCTCGGCAACGAACGCACCGGCATCGCCGCGGTCGGGCAGACCAAGGTTCGCCTGGAGTTGGCGAAGGAATACGCCGCCCAGACCAGGCTCGGCACCGGCACGCTCCTCGACGACGCGGCCTTCGCGGCCCGGATCGCCGACCTCGACAACGAGCTGCTGGCGCTGGAGCTGGTGCAGCTGAGGGTCGCGGCGAGCTCGAGCGGCGGTGCCCCCAACCCCGTCTCCTCGATTCTCAAACTGCGCGGCACCGAACTGCAGCAGGCCGTCACCGAACTGCTCGTCGACATCGCGGGCCCCGCCGCCGTGGCCCGGGTGGGCGAGACCGACGACTGGGCGCGCCGCACCATCGCCGGATACCTCAACTACCGCAAGACCTCCATCTACGGAGGATCGAACGAAGTGCAGCGCACCATCATCGCCTCGACCATCCTCGGACTGTGAGTACTCGCCATGGATTTCACCTTCACCACTGAACAGACCATGCTGCGCGACACCGTGCGCAGCGTGCTCACCCGCCACTACACCCACGAACGCCGCGCGGAGGTGATCGCCGATGATCCCGGCTGGGATCCGAAGGTGTGGGCGGCCTTCGCCGAGATCGGACTGCTCGGGCTGACCGTGTCGGCCGAGGACGGCGGCATCGGCGGCGGCCCCATCGAAACCATGCTCGCCCTGGAGGAACTGGGCCGCACCCTGGCGCCGGAACCGGTCTTCGACTGTGCTCTGCTGCCAGCCCTCCTGATCGGCCGGGCAGGCACCCCGGACCAGCGCGCGGCCCTGCTGCCCGGCATCGTCGAGGGCGAGCAGCTGTTCGCCTTCGCCCAGGCCGAGCCCGGCCTCCGTTGGCCGTACACGCAGGTGGAAACCCTGGCACTGGACAGCGGAACCCAGTGGACGCTGACCGGGCGCAAAAGCCCTGTGTCCTATGGGGATCGGGCCGACCGGCTGATCGTCTCGGCCGTGGTGCCCACCGGCGAGACCGCACTGTTCCTGGTCGAGGCCCGTGACCCGGCGGTCGTGCGCACCGCCTACCGCACCTACGACGGGCGTCGCGGTGCCGATATCGAATTGCGTAATGCGCCCGCCGAACTGCTCGGCACCAGCCTCGACGCCGGTGCCGTCATCGACGAAGCCGTGATCACCACCCAAGCCGCACTGGGTGCCGAAGCGGTGGGTGCGATGGCCGAGGCGCTGCGCCTCACCACCGAATATCTGAAGACCCGCAAGCAGTTCGGTGTCGCACTGCGCACCTTCCAGGCCCTCACTCACCGAGCCGCGGACATGTACGTCTCGCTGGAACTGGCCCGCAGCATGAGCCTGTACGCGGCGATGTCCCTGGCGGACGGAGTAGTCGACCCGACGGTGGCCTCTCGCGCGAAGCGGCGGATCGACCTCTCCGGCAAACACATCGGCCAACAGGCGATCCAGCTGCACGGCGGCATCGGCATGACCGCCGAATACCCGGTCGGCCACTACACCGCGAGGCTCACCACCATCGAGCACACCCTCGGCGACACCAGCGATCACTTGCGTTACCTGTCGGGTCTGCTGGCCGAGCCCGAGAAGGCGGAGATCTGATGCGCATCCGTGGCGCGGTCCTGGACCACCCCGACCGGCCGCGGCCCTTCGCGTCGTCGCGACCGATCGGGGTCTACGACCTCGAACTCGATGAACCGGGTCCGACCGAGGTGCTGGTCCGCATCGAAGCAGCCGGTGTGTGCCACTCCGATCTCAGTGTGGTCGACGGCAATCGGTTGCGGCCGCTACCCATGCTGCTCGGTCACGAAGCGGCGGGCATCGTGGTGACTCTCGGCGAGCAGGTCGACGATCTGGCCGTCGGCGACCGGGTGGTCATGTCGTTTCTGCCGCGCTGCGAGCGCTGTGCGGCGTGCGCCCGCGGCGGGGCGCTGCCCTGCACCGAAGGAACCCGAGCCAACACCGCGGGTGAACTCCTGCACCACCCCGGCAGGCTGACCAGGGCCGGACAGCCGGTGCGCCATCACCTCGGCGTCTCCGGATTCGCGACGCACGCCGTGATCGACCAGGCTTCGGTCGTCGCGGTCGGTGCTGATGTGCCCCCGGAGGTGGCGGCACTGTTGGGGTGCGCCGTGCTCACCGGCGGTGGCGCCGTACTCAATGTCGCCGACCCGGGCCCCGAGGACGACCTGATGGTGGTCGGGCTGGGTGGTGTGGGAATGGCCGCGCTGCTCACCGCGACCGCGATCGGCGTGCGGCGCATCGTGGCGGTCGACCGCCTGCCCGCCAAGCTCGAGGCCGCCCGCGACCTCGGCGCCACCGAAACGTACACACCCGAACAGGTTGCGGCGCAAGGAATTCGAGCGCGCTACGTGATCGAGTGCGCCGGTCACCCTGCCGCTTTCGAAACCGCCTTTCTGGCCACCGCTGCCGGTGGAACCACCGTCACCGTCGGCCTGCCCGCCCCGTCGGCCACCGTGACACTGTCACCGCTGATGTTCACCGCCGAGGCCCGCACCGTGGTCGGAAGCTACCTCGGCTCGGCCGTACCGGCGCGCGACATCCCTCGTTACGAGCAGATGTGGCGGGCAGGTCGGCTGCCGGTCGAGAAACTGATCTCCGCCCGCATCGGACTCGACGACCTCAACGAGGCGATGGATCAGCTCGCCGACGGTGCGGCTGTGCGCCAGGTGATCGTCTTCGCACCGGAAAGGCCCACCCGATGACATCCACTCTTTCCGACCTCCCGGTCGCGCAGTTCCTCGGCGGCGACTGGGTGGACAGCACGACGACGATGCCCGTGCACAACCCCGCCACCGGCGCACAGATCGCGACCGTCGCCGACGGCGACGACGTGACAGCCCTGGCCGCGTTGGACGCCGCGGCCGCCGCGCAGCAGGACTGGGCGGCCACCGATGCGCGCCACCGCAGCGACATCCTCCTGCGCGCGTTCCGCCTGCTCCATGCCGACGCCGAGCGGATCGCGCGCACGATCACCCTGGAAATGGGCAAGCCGCTCGCCGAGGCACGCGGCGAAGTCGCCTACGGCGCCGAGTTCCTGCGCTGGTTCGCCGAGGAGACCACCCGCGGCAGCGGTGCCTACTTCCCGGCACCGAGCGGCGGCCGCCGCATCGCTGTCCGGAAACAGCCGGTCGGCCCGGTCTACGCGATCACACCGTGGAATTTCCCCCTGGCCATGGTCACCCGCAAGGTGGCCCCCGCGCTCGCCGCGGGCTGCACCGTCGTGCTCAAGCCCGCGCCCCAGACCCCGCTCACCGCACTGGAATTCATGCGGATCCTAGTCGAAGCAGGACTGCCACCGGGAGTCGTCAACTGTGTGACGACCTCGCGCGCGCCGCTGGTGTCGGCGCCGATTCTGGCCGACCGGCGGCTACGCAAGGTCACCTTCACCGGCTCCACCGCCGTCGGCCGCACCCTGCTCGGACAAGCCGCGCAAGGAGTCCTGCGGGCCTCGATGGAACTCGGCGGCAACGCGCCCTTCGTCGTGCTGGAGTCCGCCGATCTGGACAAGGCCGTCGACGGCGCGGTGCTCGCCAAACTGCGCAACGCCGGACAGACCTGCGTCGCCGCCGACCGCTTCCTGGTTCACCACTCGTTGGCAGCGGAGTTCACCGAACGATTCCGCACCGCCGTCGCCGCGCTGCCGGTGGGCGAGGGCCTCGACGAATCCACCCGCATCGGACCCGTGATCGACGACGCGGCGGTGCGGCGGATCACCGCGCTCATCGAGGAAGCGGTCAGCCATGGCGCACACCTGCACACCGTCGGCGCCGAGATCGACGGATCCGGGCACTTCCTCCGACCCGCGGTCCTGACCGACGTCGACACCCGGACCCGCCTGTGGAATTCGGAGGTATTCGGCCCCGTCACCGCGATCCGCACCTTCACCGACCCGGCAGAAGCGCTGCACCTGGCCAACGACACCGATTCCGGCTTGGCCGGTTACGTGTTCGGTGAAAACTTCGGCGACACCCTCGATTTCGCCGAAGCACTCCAGACCGGCATGGTCGGCGTCAACACCGGCGCGATCTCCGACCCGGCCGCACCCTTCGGCGGGATGAAGTCCTCCGGGCTGGGCCGAGAAGGCGGCAGCACCGGGCTGGAGGAATACCAGGAGGTGCAGTACCTGGCCATCGCCCGCTGACGACCGGCGCCCACGCCGATCCGGGTACCAGTACCACCTGGATACCGGGATCGGCGCACTTCGACGACCCGGCATGGCAGGGCTTGGTCCACGGATTGTGTACCGACAGGCCCGCTTTCGCGACGCTGTGGGTGAGCAACGATGTGGCGGTGCCGATCAGCTTGATCAAAGAGGCCCGGCACCTGGCCATCGGATCGATCACCCTGCATCTCACCAACCTGTCCCTGCCACTGATCGACGGTGCCTGGGTGCAGATCTTCACTCCGGTCGACGAGGTACAGGGCGCGAGACTGACCAGGCTGTTGGCGATGAGCGACGAGCAACGTCGCGCCGTCTGGGACGACCATGTCGCACAGCGGCACGGCGCCGCCCGCCCGGCACCTGTCGGCCTACAACGCTGGGAGTAGTTCGTCGCCGTAGACGCTGAGGCAGCGCAGCGCGAGCTCGATGTGGACCCGTCGGCTCTCGATCGTATGACCCAGGCGGCGCTCCGCCTGTCTGAGCCGATACCGGACGGTGTTGCCGTGCACTCCGAGCAGACTCGCGGTCGCGTCGATATTGCCTCCGGCGCACAGGTATTCGAGCACCGTGTCGCGAAGACGGGCGGTCGGCTCGCTCCGATCGGCGAGTTGGCCGAGTTCGCGCTCGATGAGCGCGCGCACGGAGTCGATATCTCCGTCGCCGGTGAGCAAGCAGACCAGGTCGACGTCCCGGTAGAAGGTGACCGCGCTCGTATTGCGCGCGCTGGTCGCGATCCGCTGAGCGGCACCGGCTTCCAGGTGGCTGCGCCGAAAGCCCGCCAGTCCGGAACGCGGGGTACCGATCGCGAGATGAATGTGCGCGATCGGCGGCACCGGTACATCAGCGATGTCCGGGAGATGCGAGGTTGCCATCCAGGCCCACAGGCCGTGGACGCCGCTGCTGATCAGCAGCGGCGGTGGCGCCCCGAGGGCGTAGGCGATATGGGACGCGTGCTCGCGAAGCAGACCGGTCGCGTGTCGAGCGGGCACCTCGCGGTCGGTCCAGAGAACGATCGCGACATGGGAGTTGTCCATCGGGTATCCGAGATAGTCGGGCGAATCGGCTGAGGGCGCCGGCTCCCCGCGCAGTATGGCCTGAACGATCTCCGTGCGCTGGGCGTCGAAGTTGCGGGTGTGGTGCTCACGCTCGTTCATATACGCGGCGACGATGCCGTCGAGGCAGGTATCGAGCCACTGCGTGCTGTGTTCCCAGAAGATGACCAGCACGGCCCCGCGCAGCTCAGGATCGGGGATCTGCTGGTGGAGCACCTGGGTGATGTATCGCCACAACCCCCGCTGCGCGGCTCGGTAGGTCTTGAGCAGCATGTCGACGCCGTAGCCGCGGCGCGCCACGGTCCGCGCGCCGTCCATGGCCTCGGTGGGTGGACGTGCCTCGAACTGCGTGCGCCCTATCACCGCGAGGAAGCCCAACCAATGGGCTCTGGTGGCTGCCCGGACTTCCCGATGGACCTCGACATCGGCGAGGTAGTGCGGGAACGTCTCCTGGATCGCGGAGTCGACAGCGGACAAGATCAGTTCGGACTCGGACTCCGACCGCATCCGCAGCGCGAAAGCCGCGAGCCATTCGACCGCCGATGCCTTGTTCGCCACAGGGGTGGGCGTCGACTCGCCACCGTGGCGTTCCGTGCGCGGGATCGCCGTCTTCACCGCACGGTCAGGTGGTAGTCGGGCCGTGCGGGCTGCGCGGATGTGGTGTCGGAGGGAGCGGATACCAGCATAGTTGCACCCTAGCGCAACCGGACTGTCATGTCCGGATAATTCCTGGTCTGCGATGTTCGACGGTAGGGATTGTGGGGGCGTACGAATCGTGCATTCGTGCTTGGAAAGGCGAACAAATTTGAAATATTCAGTTGGTAGGTCAGGGTGTCGCTGCTACATTCGAATCGGTCAACGCCGGGCGGCGTAAATACTCCGGACAGCGTCGTCCCGGAATCCGTCTGGCGTCGGCTTAATTGTTTGATACTCGAAATACATTAGTTCGTCGGCTGCCAATTCTCGGTATTCGAATAGAACTTCGGTAGGTGACCGGGGGAGTGAACGGCTCGATGTCGGGGTGATCCGCCCGCGTTGTCGGGCACCTGGGCGCGCAGATTGCCGACACTTGCGGCGCAGTTCGGTGCCGGACTGGATCGGCTGGTGGGTAACGTTGCCCGGATGAGCTCGCCACGTCGTGCCAACAGGGGACCTGCTGCTGCCGCGGAGAATCGCGTCGCCCTGCTCGTCGCGGCGAAGGCCACGTTCGCCGAGCACGGGCTGGACGCTCCGCTGAACCTGATCGCGCGCACGGCGGGGGTGGGTCAAGGCAGCCTGTACCGGCACTTTCCGAGCCGTGAGGCGATCATTCTCGCCGTCTTCGAGGAGAACCTCGGCCAGCTGGAGTCGATGGTCGCCAATGTCGACTCGACTCTGGACGAACTGCTGGCCGAGATCGTCGACCAGATAGTCGAGGTCGCGGTGCTGTTCGACCTGTTTCGTCTCGCGGACAGCAGCGACCCGCGCCTGGCGGGCATCATCGGCCGCCTGTATGCCTTGCTCGACGAGAAGCTCGCCGACGACAGTCGTCGCGGGAGTGTGCGCCGTGGCGTCACGGCCGAGGAGATCTTCCTGGCCGTGGGAATGCTGGGAGCGCTGCTGAACAAAACGCCGGAATCGGAACGAGCATGGGTGGCGCGCAAATGTTGGGGACTGTTGCAGCGCGCCCTATGTGACTAGAACTCGCGTACTTGACTAGCGAGACGATTGCGTTAAGAATACGTTCCAGCAACCGGATATCTGTGTCCGGTTGTGGTCGAGTATTCGTGTCGATCCCGCGCTCGGCCTCGTTCGAAATGGCTGCTGGATTTCATCCGGTGTCAGGTATCAGATTTCAGGGGAAATTCTTGAAGAATGCACGCTCGATCGCCCCGATGATGTCGGCGATTGCCGCGCTGTCGGTGGCGTTCGCCTCGACAACAGTGTTCGCACCACCGGTGTATGCGGTATCGGACCCGTTCTACAGCTACCGCGACAGCTTGTCGCTGGCCGACGTGGAGCCCGGCACCGTCCTGGACAGCCGGACCACGACCTATCACCTCGCCGGCATCCCCACGCCGATCACCGCGGTGCAATTGCTGTACCGGACGACCGACGCCCGGTACCGACCCAGTGCCAACGTCACCTCCATCTTGATCCCGCCCGGTGGAGTGGACCCGACACGGGCGGTCGCCTACCAGTCCTTCTACGACTCGCTCGACCCGGAGCACGGTCCCTCGCGTTCGATCGCCGGTGATGTCAGCTTCGGTGGCATGGTGCTCACCTCGGAGGCCACGGTGATCGCCGACATCCTCGCCCGCGGTTACACGGTGATCATCGCCGATACCGAAGGGCAGCAGGCGAATTTCGCGGCGGGCCCCGAGTACGGCATGAACACACTCGACTCGATCCGGGCGGCAGTCCGTTCCGAGGCCACTGGGCTCACGGCTCAGACGCGAATCGGCCTGGTCGGCTACTCCGGCGGCGCGATCGCGACCGACTGGGCCGCGGCGCTGGCACCGGAATACGCCCCGGAAGTGACCGCGAACCTCGTCGGCGCGACCCAGGGTGGTCTGCTGGTCAATCCCGCGCACAACCTGCGCTACGTCAGCGGCAGCGTCGGCTGGTCCGGTGTGGCCGCCATGGCGATCATCGGTGTCGCCCGCTCCTATGACATCGATTTCTCGACCTACCTGAGCCCTTACGGCGCACAGGTAGTCGCCGCACTCCGGTCTGCATCGATCGCCAACGTGCTGTTCCAGTACCCCGGCCTGAGCTGGCAGCAGATGGTCAAGCCCGAGTACCTCGACCCCAATACCGTTGCGCCCCTTGTCGAAGCGGTCGGCAAGGTCAACCTCGCGAACGCGCCGACACCGACCATCCCGCTCTATATCGCCCAGGGCGCCAACGGAGGTCTGGAAGGCACGGACGGGAGCAAGCCGTCGGTCGGCGCCGGTGACGGTGTCATGGTCGCCGGTGATGTCCGCAGCCTCGCCCGACAGTATTGCGCGGACGGAAACCCTTTCGTCGAATACCGGCAGTACGACGAGCTCAGCCACATTCCGACGTTGGGTGTGTGGAGCGTCGGCGCTGTCTCGTGGATCGATGCCCGCTTCGCGGGTGAGTCCGCCGGGTCGAGCTGCGGGACGATCCCCGAGGGCAACCCGCTGACATCGGATCTGTGATCTCGAGCTGCCGGCCGTTTGCGACCGGCAGCTGTCAAGGTTGGGATTCGGGAGAGGTTCCCAGGCCGGCGTCAGATTTAAGGGTTTGCTGAGAGTGCCGACTGGTCACGGCCACCATGGGCTACCCGCTGGTAGCTTGTTGTGGCGTGTGTCGCAATCTGTCAAAGCCCGTCGCGTCGGTGCGGAGCCCGGCGGACATGCGCCTACCTGTGCTGCCTGGTCAGGAGTTGCTTTGTTCGGTGAAGGTAATCTGAATTTCGTCCAGATCCCGGACGGTCATGCCGGAGCAGGTCTGTCGGGTGCGCGCCGGTGAGTGCACCGATTCCTCGCTATTCGATCTCATCCCAACACGGGCCCTTCCTCTCGCCACAGGAGTTGGTGGCCGCGATCCATGGGCGTACCGACTGTGATCTGCCGTTGGCGCGATGGGCTCGCACTCTCGGATCGTTGTATCGGGACTGGCTGGCCGAGCCCACTGCTGTTCGCGTCGGCCAACAGATCGTCGAGGTCGTGCACGACATCGACGTCTGGATCACCGCCCGGCTTCCGCGTCCGCGCCCAGGTGTTCCGCGCGGCATCGATTCGGTGGGCGGGGTGATCGGTCGTGTCGCCGAGGCCGCTGCCTGCGCTCACTGGGCGCTACACAACACCCAGGACACCAATCAACGGCACCGAGCGTGGAACCATCTCGCCGAAATGCGCGAAGGCTACGAAGATATGGTGCGATTGATCCTCGATGGATCTATCCATCTACCCGAGTCCTGGCCCAGCATCAGTTGGTCGGCCCCGACGATGTAGCACTGGCCTGAGGCGCCTCGCCCCTTCACATCAACATTTCGGGATGAGATGTCGGATGGAAGCGGTTAGGTGCTCATCGTTTGTCTTTCCAATCGGGGGTATTCCGATTGAGTAAGGACAGCACGGGGGATGCGAGGAGTAGCGGAATGAGCACCGCCAGTGTAGTCGTGACTATCGTCGTCGCAGTCGTAGTCGTCATTGTGCTTGCTGCCGTCATTGTGGCTTTGATGCGCAGTCGGCGTGAACACCGGCGGGTCGACGCGGCGGAAATCCGCGATCGGGCGGCGGAACAAGAATTCGAAGTCGGACAGCGGGAAGCGCGGGCGGAGGAGATCGCCGCGCGAAGCCGTGCGGCACAGGCCGAAGCCGACGCCAAAGCTGCTCATGCCGACCAGCTCGCCCAGCAGGCGCAGGCGCACCACAGCGACGCCGCGGAATCGCGCGCCGACCTGGACAAAGAATGGGAGCGCGCGGACAGGATCGACCCCGATAGCAAGCCGAGTCATGCGAAAGAAGATCCAGAACGGCCGACGCACAGCACCTGAACGGCCTCGGTGGTAAGTGGCACGCACCGTCAATGGGAATGCGGCCTGGGGATTTGAATGCCTGCGGCACGGAGCTCGCTCTCGGAAACCGCGGCCGTTTGCCCGATCGCTCAGTTATCGGCTGCCGTGATTCCCCACACGAGGCAGAACGTATGACCTGCGGGGTCGCGGAATACCCGGAAGTTGTCTTCGCCGACAGCGTCGGTCACACGAGTAGCGCCGAGACTCAGCACATTTCGCTGCGCCGACTGGATGTCGTCGACCTCGATGTCGAGGTGGAATTGTTGCGATCCCCGTGGGTCCGGGAATTGCGGCGGCTCGTATTCGGGTGCGAGCTGGAATGCGAGACGCCGCCCGTGCGAATCGGTCAGGACCGCCCATGTCTCGTCGGTGTCCTCGACGGTGCCGCCGAGCAGTTCCCGGTAGAAGCGCGCCAGTCCGGCTGGATGCCTGCAGGCGCTCGGCGATCAACTGCGGTTTCTGTCCGAGATCCTCGCACCCGAGCCCACGCCCGATCACGAACGGCCGTTACCCGCAATCGGTTGATACTCGCGACCTGACGAATGTCGGCCGGGAGTAGCTCCGTGGTGAGCCACCCACGCTATTTCATCCGAATCGGGTGAAGCAGCCGGGACTCGCCGACGGCATCATTCGAAGCACATCCGGCGCCTGGGTGTTGTCGCCGTCTTGGAAGGAGCCGAGGTTCGCGTCGGCGTTCTGACTCATGTCCGAGCCGCCATCGCCGGTCTCTAACCGAAGGGATCTCCATGTCGCGCAAACGCACGCACGCTCCGCAGATCGCCCCGGCCTATACCGGGCGGCTGTCGATGAATCCGGTACCCGCGCTGCGAATGCCCGCGGACAGTATGGATCCCGATGTCGCCTATCGATTCATCCACGACGAACTGATGCTCGACGGGAGCAGCCGACTGAACCTGGCTACTTTCGTGTCGACGTGGATGGATCCCCAGGCCGAGAAGCTGATGGCTGAGACGTTCGACAAGAACATGATCGACAAGGACGAATACCCCGCGACCGCCGCGATCGAACAGCGGTGTGTGTGCATGGTCGCCGACCTGTTCCACGCCGAGGGTCTGCGCGACGACGACCCGTCCAGCGCCACGGGTGTGTCGACAATCGGATCCAGCGAGGCGGTGATGCTGGCCGGGCTGGCTATGAAGTGGCTGTGGCGCGAGAAGGTCGGCGACGGGTGGAAGGGCCGCACACCCAACATGGTGATGGGTTCTAACGTCCAGGTGGTGTGGGAGAAGTTCTGCCGCTACTTCGACGTCGAGCCGAGGTATCTGCCGATGGAGAAGGACCGCTACGTCATCACGCCCGAGCAGGTGCTGGAGAACGTCGACGAGGACACCATCGGCGTCGTGGCCATATTGGGCACGACATTCACCGGCGAACTCGAACCGATCAGCGAGATCTGCGCGGCACTCGACCAGCTCGCCGCCGGCGGGGGACCGGACATCCCGGTGCACGTCGACGCGGCCAGCGGCGGCTTCGTGGTGCCCTTCGTGCATCCCGAGCTGGAGTGGGACTTCCGGTTGCCGCGCGTGGTGTCGATCAATGTCAGTGGTCACAAATACGGGCTGACCTATCCCGGCATCGGGTTCGTGGTGTGGCGCAGCCCCGAGTACCTGCCAGACGACCTGGTCTTCCGGGTCAACTATCTGGGTGGCGACATGCCGACCTTCACACTAAATTTCTCCCGGCCCGGCAATCAGGTCATCGGCCAGTACTACAACTTCCTGAGGCTCGGCCGCGCCGGCTACGGCCAGGTCATGCATTCCCTCTCACAGACCGCGCGATGGCTCGGCGACCAGTTGCGCAAGGGCGAGCACTTCGAGGTGATCACCGACGGCTCGGCGATCCCGGTGATCAGCTTCCGGCTGTCCGGCAACCCCGGCTACACCGAGTTCGACGTCTCGGAAGCGTTGCGCGCCTACGGTTGGCAGGTGCCCGCATACACCATGCCGGACAACGCCACCGATATCGCCGTATTACGCATCGTGGTGCGGGAAGGGTTCTCCGCGGACATGGCCAGGGCGTTGAGCGATGACATGACCACCGCGCTCGGACACCTCGACGCGCTCAAGCCCAACGGATACTTCGACCGGCTGCGTCCGTTCGCGCATTAGCACGCACCACGCGAATTCACGCCAGAGGTGACCGAAGTCCACTCGACTAACGCTGGCGGCCACGTGTCATTGGGATCCGCTCCGAGCGATTTCAACTCGAACTTCACGCCTGAGTCCCAGCTCAGAGACCGGACCGAGGTTACCGGTGGCACCGGTGAGTGCTTGCGGCTGTTTGTCTCGGCTCAGGCCGGTTATCCGTTACGTGACTGGCCCGACAGAAGCAGGGCGGTCGGACCCGACTGGAAGGGGTTAGACAATGAGCACAGCTGACAAGGCCAAGAACAAGGCTGAAGAACTCGCCGGTCAGGCGAAGGAGAAGTTCGGCAGCGCGGTCGACGACAAGCACCTCGAGAACGAGGGCAAGAGCGACCAGGTCAAGTCCAATCTCAAGGCCGCGGGTGAGAAGGTCAAGGATGCTTTCCGCAGCTGACCGATAGTTCTGTCGCTGCCATCGAGCGGGTGCGCGCCCTACTGGGTGCCGCCCGCTCGTTCGTGTCCGCATACCACCCGACGAACGGCGCACCCTTGTCGCTACGCGCGCCGCAGTCCTGCTGTCCCTGAACGCCATTCATGGAGCCATCAGCACGCCGTCGAGTCCAGGAAAGTCGTGATGGTGAGGATCGCGATCGCGACTTCGGGTGTGTACCGCGCCAACCGCGCGAATGGCGAGTTGTCTTGCAGTGCAGGGACTTCCAGGTCAGTGCTCGTCGTTTCGAGGTGGAGTCGTCGTCGGCCCGGTCGGTGGTGGCGGCCAGGCTCGCGAGTAGTTTGAGTCCGTCCGCGGCGGGGTACCGGCGGGTGCGGTGTAGACGAGCACTGTGAGGCCGGGGCGGGCGGGGAACTCCATCGCTTCGAATTCGAGATCGAGGCGGCCGACGGTGGGGTGGTGCAGGGACTTGTGGTCGGTGCGATGGAAGCGCACATTGTGCGCGCCCATCGGGTACGGAATTCCTCACTGCGGGTAAACAATTCGTCGATCAATTCGATGAGGTGCTTGTCGTGGGGTTGTGGCCCGCCTCGGAGCGGAGCATGGCGGCGATGTCGTCGGCGGCGCGTTCCCAATCGACGAAGAAGTCCTGGGAGGCGGGGTCGACGTGGACGAAGCGGGCGGTGTTGGCTGGTCGACGGTCATCGGCGAGCAGTGGTGCGTAGAGCGCTCGTGCCAAGGCGTTGGCGGCGAACATGTCGTGGCGTGCGTTGCCTACCCGGGCCGGGGCGTGTGCCGACCGTGTTCAGCGATGTTGGGCCGACCCCAGACCGCGTCGCTCCATTGACGCCGATGATGGATGCTGAGAGAATAAATGTATCAAGCTCTCATTCACTCAATCTGAGACGCGGTGGAGGAAGCCGATGGCGCCAACTACTGATACCCCCATTTCCTTGAATCGTGCGTTCGAAGCCGCGGTGGAGTGTCCCGACGAAGTCGTGCTGAACGTCGCGGGGAACATGCCGGATGGCTTGCGCGGCACGCTGTATCGCAATGGCCCGAGTAGGTGGGAGGCCGGGGGGTTCTGGGCCGGGCACGCCTTCGACGGCGACGGGTTGGTTTCGAAGTTCGTCATCGACGGCGGCGAGGTGCGGTTCCGGTCGCGGTACGTGCGGACGCCGAAATTCATTGCAGAGGAACGTGATCGAGGCGCGAGGGTGCGAGGCTTGTACACGCAGGCATCCGGCATCTTGGCGAATGCGGGACGGCCGCCCGCCGACAGTGCCAACACCCACGCGGTGGTGCACGCGCAGCGCCTGTTGGCACTCAGTGATGTGGGAAGGCCCTGGGAGATCGATCTGGATGATCTGCGCACTGTGGGGCGGTGCGACTTCGGCGGGAAACTGCCCCGCTCGTCTCGGTTCTCGGCGCACCCGAAGATCGATCCGGCAACGGGGGAAATGTTCAACTTCGGTCTGGATGTGACAGTCGGCCGCCGAACTCCGGCCGGCCTGCGTTGTTTTCGGGTAGACCCATCGGGTCGGCTGCATCGCATCGGCACCATCGGTCTCGATCACGTTGTCGTGCAGCATGACTTCGCAATCACCGAACGTTACCTGGTATTCGCCTTGGCGCCGCTGGTCGTCGACCCGGTGCGGGCCGGACTGGCGGTGCTCGGACGGGGAACCTATGGCGATGCAGCGGACTATCGGCCGGAGAAGGGGATGCAGATCGTGCTCGTGCCGCGTGATGGCGGCCGTCACCGGATCGTTGAGTGCGACCCATTTCTTTACGTGCACGTCGACAACGCGTACGACGACGGTGGCGATGTCGTCCTCGACGTCGTGTGTCACGACTCGCTCGCATTCTTGACCAGCGGGTTGAAGTCCTTCCGCGACGGGCTGCCACCCGTCGGACGTCCGGCCCGCGTGCGGATCACCAAGTCGGGGCACGTCGAGCGCACGATCATCGGTGAGTTCGAGTCGGTGGAGTTTCCCATGCATGATGAACGACGTACCGGGCGACCACATCGGTTCAGCTACTTCGCTGCCTACCATCCTGAAACTTCCGGCGCCATCGTGAAATTCGACCATCGGACGGGTCGTGAACGTCGTCACGTCTTCCTCGAGGGCGAGTTCCCCGGCGAACCGATATTTGTTCCCCGGTCGAAAACTGCCGCAGAGGACGACGGATGGATTCTGGCTATAACTTATCTAGCCGCCGAACATTGCACCGCGCTGGTTGTCCTGGATGCCACCGACATCGAACGCGAGCCATTGGCGATCGCACGTATGACCGGCCATGTATTTCCTGGTTTCCACGGTAGTTTCACCGACGACGTCGCAGGCCGATAGTCGACTCGCCGCACTGGCACCGGCCGAACCCGGGCTCGTGGTCGATGGGGAGATCGTAGTCGAACACGCAGACAGGTCCTTACCGCCGCGTCGGTGGAGTCGGTCAGGCCATCGCCCGCCGAGTCGGCGCAGGGGCAAGAAGATGATCCTGGCCTACCCCTGCTCGGGCGGCCTTGATGCTCGGAGCCGGTATCGCCGCCGCCTGGATCGGCAGCTGCGAGATCGCTGCCCTCAGCCCGATCGCAGACGCGGGCGCGGGGTCGCACGAACCGCACCCGCCGGGTCGCGCTGGAGCTGATCACCTTGACGGAGTTCGTCTTCGGAAAGGTCCCAGCTCTGTGCGCGGGCGCGGCCGGGCACCTCGCGGCGCTCATTCTCGCCGCCGCGCCCGAGCGGGTGCGCCCCGCAGTCACATTCCTGACCCTCTTCATCGGCGTCGCGGCGGGCACACTTTCCGTGCAGGGCATCGAGAACCGGTACGGCGCTGAGGGCGGTGACGGGCAACTGATGGCCGCCGTGAACTATCTGGTGGCCGCCATGCCGAGTTCGCCTCGATGCACCTGATCGGGGCAACGGTCGAGCAATCGCGACGAATGTTGATCGGTGAAGCCGTCGCAGCCATCACTGTCAGCGCCGTCGCGGGCAGCCTCGGCGCTGTCGCCGGCGCCGTACCTTTCGCGATCGCCAAGACCGGCGACCCACTCGCAGCGCTGGCACCGCTGCCGTATTCGCTCGCCATCGCTGTCGGTACGGGCATCACTCTCGGCGTGACCGCGCAGGCGGGCCGCCGCGTAATCCGCACAGCCGCTGCATGACCGGAGGCCGCTGCGGCGAAAGACTCGGCGACGACTCGGCTGCGTCGCCGGCACCGAGCAGTTCGGAACGGCGAGGTGGCAGGGCTGAACGCCGCAGCCTGGCTGATGTGTACGCGGGCTAGGTCGACTTGGCGCGTAGTCGATCGCGTTCCGCGCGTAGGCGAGCGACGGTGTCTTCGAGCTCGAGTATGCGAGCCACCGCTGTCAGATTGACCCCGTCGCCGGTAAGGGTGGTGATGCGGTGCAGGCGCGTCAGGTCCTCGCCGCTGTAGCGGCGGGTGCCGCCGGCGCTACGCGCGGGCGTGACCAGTCCGTGCTGCTCGTACAGGCGCAGGGTCTGGACCCCGATGCCGGCCAGCTCCGCGGCAACGGAGATCGCATACACCGCCTGTGCTGGTGACGGCCCTGAGTTGTGCGGGGAGACCATCGGCGTCCTCTCGATTACTACGATTCTCTCCTAGATTACTTGTTTCCAGTACTTGCACTCATCTAGGTAGAGTGCTAGAAAATATCTATGTCAGATGACAGAGGTTATCTGAACATCGTACTAGTGAGAATGGAGTGAGTTGGAGGTGGCGACCATGTTGATGCGCACCGATCCTTTCCGTGATCTGGACCGGTGGACCCAGCAGATGTTCGGCACAGCGGCACAGCCGGCGGCGATGCCGATGGATGCTTGGCGCGACGGCGATGAGTTCGTGGTCGAGTTCGATCTGCCCGGAATCGACCCGGAATCGCTGGATTTGGACGTCGAACGCAATGTGGTGACGGTGCGCGCGTCGCGGCCCGGTCTCGACGCGAATCGGTCGATGATCGCCGCGGAGCGCCCGCGTGGGGTGTTCAGCCGTCAGTTGTTCCTCGGCGAGAGCCTCGACACCGACCAGATCCGCGCCGACTACCGCAACGGTGTGCTGCGCCTGTCGATCCCGGTCGCGGAGAAGGCCAAACCCCGCAAGATCGAGATCGCCCGCGATCACGACCGCGAACCTCAGGTGATCAACGCCTGAGTCCATGGGAGAGGTCGGCGATGTGGTGCGTTTCGAACGATCTCCGAAACCCTTGCGAATGAGCTGAATTCGACTCCCTGCAGTCCGGTGGCCGGGCCTGCGGACCCGGCCACCGCCTCCATCCCGTCCGCGAGCCGATTCGAGGAGGACCCGATGACCGTCTTACCGAGTGGTTCCGAGGCCGATCGCGTCGAACAGGAGACCTTCGTCTCGGATTCGGACCGCGAATCAGGCCCCGACGTCGCCGCCGTGCACGCCCAGGAGCCTGGGCGCCGCGCCGATCCGACCGACTGTATCGACCAAGCCTGGAGCGTCCCCGATGCCGACGATGACCTGTCCTGTCTTGCCTGCTGAACACTGCACGCATCTGGACCCGCACCAGCACGAGGCAGCGGAATGCCGATACTGGCAGCCCGGTCGCGTGAGCTGGTTCGACGCGGCGAAAGGGTTCGGGTTCTTGAGCTCCGACCGGGGCGGACCGGCGGTGTTCTGTGACTACACCGCCATCGCTACCCCGGGCTACAAGCACCTGCACGCCGGACAGCGCGTGATCTTCACCGTGACCGACACCGGTCGTGGGCCCGAAGCCGGCCGAGTACTGACCTATGACGAGTCCGGCACTGACACCGCGATCGCCTCATCCCGACCTGGGGGTTGGGTGCGATCGCTGCTGCGGGCTCGCGCAACCCGCAGCCACTGAGCGCACGCAGTTCGACCTATTGCGAGGAACAGCAATGCCTACCGACTACGCCACTGACAGACAAGAACCGGCCACGCAGACCGAGACCACCGTCGTCCGGTGGCCCGAACCCAGCCCTCTCGACACGTGGTGGACCGAGATCATGGATGGTGTTTCACCACTGGACGAATCGCGATCTCGTCGCTGAACGCCACGACCACGGCCTTTCGTGCGCGGCCACGGGGGCCGGGCCGCTGGGTCTTTCCTTGACGGTGTGCGGTGGCCGACTACGGTGAGCGTCATCACCGTTGCCGATCTCGCGTTCTTCGTCAGCCTGGGTCTGCAGGCCGATCAGAAGATGGCTGTCGAAGGTGAGTTCCTGGACACCGTGATCGGCATGAGCGGTGCCGCCACCGAGATCGTCATGCTGCGCTTGCCCGGCGGCGGGACAACGCTGGAGCTGTCGAGTTTCACACGCCCAGATCACCTTCCGGGTTCGCCGGTCGCACCGGCCAACGAACTGGGGCTGCGCAACGTCGCCTTCGAAGTAACCGACCTCCAGGCCGCGGTCGAGCACGCGGCAGCCGGCGGCTACGGCCTGGTGGGCGGTATCGGCGAATACGAGGGCGCGTGGCGGATGGCCTACGTGCGCGGACCCGAAGGGATCATCGTCTCGCTGGCCGAGCGCATCCAGGACTGAGGAGACATCATGGGCTCGACGGTGACCGACGAGCAGATCCGGACGTTGGCCGCGACCGCGAAACCTTACAGCGTGGTGTTGCTGCACTGGGGGCCCAAGCGGTCGATGGACGGAGCGGACGCCATCGAATTCGAACATCAGCGCCGCGTGGTGTCGCTGCGCGCCGAGGGGGTGATCGCTGTCCTGTGCCCGGTCGTCTCCGACACCGTGGCCGGTGTCGCGATCATGACTGTGTCGGCCGAGCAAGCGGCGGAGATCATGGCCGCAGACCCTGCGTTCGCGCCGAAATGCTGCGCTGCGAGGTACACCCATGCCATGGCTTCCCCGGCGACACCCTCCCCGCATGTGCGATCCGGGCCCTGCCGATCGGAGCAGGGATGACCGTTCCCGACGCAGCGAAGTCCGAAGGGTGACCAGGAGCGGAGGTCGAGTACCCCGCGTCGGCAGATCATCCGCGCCCGCGGTCCCTGAAAAGAGAAGCGCCGCAGTGTGATTGAATGATCGGTTCGCTCGACGCGTGTACATCGTGCGGACTGCTACTGACGGGAGGATTCCGCCGGTGCATCGTTTCTCGAGAGGACAACTCGAGCGCGACGAGGTCGTCACGCTGACCGAGCCCATGGAGGGTGACCGGTGGTGCCGCAACGTCGACGCGCTGTTCCCTAAAAAGTCGTTCGTCTGGTCGGCGATAAGTCACACCGACGCCCATTACGTGTTCGCCGCGATCTATGTGAACGGCAAACTGGTTGCCCGCGACGAGGACCGCTCGACCTACGGCTACGGGTCCGCGCAAGCAATGTGACCGGAAGTCCACGGAGTCGCTGAGCTGTCGGTACACCGGCTCCCATGGTGTCGGTGTACCGCTCGGGTCGACCATCGGCTCGTTGTAGGCCCGCACGGTGGCATCGTCGAGGGAGCCGGGACGACCCGTCGGTCGCCTCGGCCGACCCGATGAACACCGATCAGGGTTGCACGCCAGCTGTACTGCCGCCGAGCGGCATGGCGGGCAGACCGAGTTTGCGATGGTCCCAGGAGCGGATCCGCGTCGGCTCGACCCGAACGACGATGCGTTTGTGCATCATGGACTCGACCAGGGGACGAGCCTGCTCGGTGTAGGGACCGACGTAGCGGCGGAAGACGTCGATTCCGGCGTTCCAGTACTCCTCATCCTCGGGATCCTCGATCAGGTGCGCTGTTCCTTCGATCGAAACGCCGCGCAGCTGGTCGTAGGTGTCGCCCGCCTCGGCCATGCAGGTCAGGGTCGGGTTGCGGCGCAGGTTGGTCGCCTTCTGCGACTTCGCCTTGGTCTCGAAGTAGATCTTGCCGTCGATGTGCCCGAACCACATCGCTGTCAGGTGCGGTTTCCCCTCGGCATCGAGGGTGGCCAAGGTGAGCACCCTGCTGCGGTCGAGGAACTGCGCGATCTCCTCCGCGCTCATCTGCACCGTAGCCCGTTGTTTGACTCCCACGTCCACCTCCCGCTCGATCTTTCAGCCGACCTTATCGAGCAACCGCGCTCGGCGATCCCGAACGCGATCATTCGCTGGTCAGCGCGGCTGTGGGCCGATCACCGGGCGCATGCCGAATCGTGCCGTAAGCGAGGAATAGGAACCAATTCTATGCCGACGCTGCGTCATACGCGGCGATGACGTCTGCGGCGATCCGTCCGCGGGTAGAGACGGTGTGACCGTTTTCGCTGGCCCACGAGCGAATGGCGGTGAGATCGCTGCGTGGGGTGGTTGCACTCGCGGATTTCTTTCCGGCGAGACGACCGGCGGAAGTCTTGGCGCGGCCGATTCGACGGGCGTAGGGGAGCCACTGGTCGAACGTTTCGCGCAGCTTGGTGGCGTTCGTATCGGACAGGTCGATCTCGTAGGTGAGTCCGTCCAATGCGAACGTAACAGTCTCGTCGGCGTCGGAAGTGCCGTCGAAGTCGTCGATAAGGCTGACAACGACTTTGCGAGCCATGGGAATCCTTTTCATTCGAGTGCGGAAGGTTTCACACGGATGCTAGTAGCTGGAGGCCGGTCGAGCGCGTCCAGTGCCAGCGCACTGGCAGCGGTTGGGCCGTTCCGCGCGGATTCGGCTACGGATTCACTGCACTGACGCCACAGAGGATCTCGCGACGTTGGCGCAATGATCCTCGGTCGAGGTATCTGACAGAGCCGTCATATCGAGAATCGACTCACGGTTTCGGGCTCGATGGTGATGAGCAACCATTTGTCGGCCAGCATCTTGTTGAGTTCGTCGGCTCGACTCTCGTCGTCGAGGTCCCAGTAGCGAGCCGCCAGGCGGGCGAGCAGCTCGTGGGCTCCGTCGGGTGAGATGGTGGTGTGGCCGGCGACGGAAACCCAGCGCTCGCGTTCACCTACGGGGGCAGCGACGACGATGGAGGAGCGGGGGTCGCGCCGCAATCGCGAGACCTTCACCGAGTCCGGGTCGGTGAACAGTTGGATTGTGCCCTCGGTGGTGACCTCGAACCACACCGGCCGGGGTTGGGGCGGTGTCGGTCCGTCGGCTACGGACAGAAACCCGTACAGGGGGCGTTCGAGAAACTCGATATCCTTGGCGGTCAACGAATGTGGTGCGGTGCCCATCGTGATCCTTCCGAAGAGTGAGGGGTGTTGTTGCCCAGTCAACGCAGCCGGATCGGGCAATTCCATAGGTGAGAAGCCGGATTTGATGTGTATTCGTCTGACCATCGCCGACGAACCGACCCGGCAGGGGAGGTACAGCGGTCCGAGTAGCAGGACGGTGTCGAAGCTGCGGAAGTCGCCGAGGTCAGTGGTCGGGAATGTGTACCGTGATTTCCCCGCCGAGGTGATACCCCTCGGCCAATCGCAGATTGTCCCCACTCCAAAATCTGCCCGGGTCATACCAATTCGGACGTCTGTTCGGCAACAAGCCCATGGCCTCATACGTCATGGCGACGATCTCCGCGCAGTAGGCGTTCTCCAGACCGGCCTGATCGGATTGGCGCTCTTTCGACCGCTTCGGTACCGGCACCCGGCCCAGCAACCAGCGCCCCGCGAGCGCGCCGGTGGAGGGGAAGGGCATGCCGTCCAGCCTGGCCACCACCCGCAGCGCTGCATCCTCCATCTCGCTGGTCACCGGCCGATCCAACTGACGCAGCCATGCCTGTTGCCCGTATTCCTGGCTCCATCGGATGACCGCGGCCCGCAAATCGTGTAGCTGTGCTCCGCGATGATGGCTACCCGACCAGATATCCGGCAGTGCCCGACCGAGTTCGGCATGCCATATCAGCGCCGGTAGGTCATCGATGACCACTGCCATGCCGACGTGGTTCACCGGGCTGTTGGTCAACCCCCGGATCGCGCGATCGGCGCGAGAATGCCCGCGAAACAGCCAAAGATCCCCCGTTCGTGTTAGCTCTACCGCTTCATCCAAGCCGATACTTATCGGCGTTTCGTCTGGCACAGCGACTAGCCTAGGCGCATGCGCTGGTGGAAGATATTGGGTCTGGCCGGGACCGCGGGTGTCGCGGCGACCGGGGTGGTCATCGTCCGGGCCGAACGCAAACGTCGCGCGTACACCCCGGACCAGGTCCGCGAACGGCTGCACGCGCGCCTCGGCGATCAATCCAACCGACCCAACCCCACCACGCCAGTCGACGACGGCAAGTCCTGATCGAAGATCGTCGTGGGCCTCCCTCTATTCGAGGGAGTCGACACGACCTGCCATCGGCAGAAACGCGTGTTCGTCGGAGCCAGCGGTCCAACGATGCCGTCTACTCGAGCGGTGGGGCCCAGTGTGGGCGAGCCGCTAGATCGCGGGTATCTGCTCGCCTTGTACGACTTCGATGTCGAGTTCGATCTTGACGGTGGTGCCGACCGCGGCCACTCCCGCGCGCACAACCGCGTTGTAATCGATGGCGAAGTCATTGCGGTGCAACAGCGTTTCGGCGTGGAACGCGGCGCGTACACCACCCCATGGATCTGGCCCGAACCCACCGAAGGCCACCTCGAGATCGACCGAGCGGCGCTGCCCGTGCATAACCAGCTCACCGGGCATCACCCAGGTGTCACCCCCGGTACGACGAAACCCGTGAGCGGTGAAAGTGATCATCGGATACCTGTCGACGTCCAAGAACTCCGGCGAGCGCAGGTGATTGTCACGCATCGAGATACCGGTATCGATACCCGCTGCCTTGATCTCCGCGTGCCCGGTGGACCGCTCGAACGACTCGGCGATATCGAGTCGCCCACTCACGTCGGCGAATCGGGCTTTGATACTCGCGATTCCCAGATGACGCGCGGTGGCGATCACCGTCGAATGTGCCGGATCGATCGTCCATGGCCCCGGCGGGGGCAACGCCACTGCCCCTATCGCCGGCACCAACACCACCTCACCGAGCGTGCCCGTCCCCGTAGAAGAGATCTGCGCGATCCGCGCCACCGGCTCGAAACCGACAGCGGTGAGCACCGCGGTATGAATACCCGCGGGCAGCAGGCTGGTGCTCACCGCTCCGGTTTCGTCGACAACCGCACGGGCGATCTGGCGGCCTGTCATATTCGTCACCGTCAACACCGCGTCCGGCACCGGCCACCCTTCCGCGGTGCGAACACGACCGGTCAACCCGCTCATCAACGATCCCCGAGCTCGTGACCGAGCCGCACGTCGTAGGCGGCCTCGCCACCGGTCACGGTGACCTGCCCGGTCACCGGCGGATAACCACGAGCGACCACGGTGTATTGCCCCTCGACAAGATCGGTCACGACGTAGCGACCGTTCTCATCGGTGCGCACCGATGCGGCCACCTCACCCGCAGAGTCGAGCACCGTGACCAGCACGTCCGGCACCGCCCGATCGCCGTCGGCCCGCGCCGATCCGGCGAGCACCGCCATCGCGGTCAACTCGATGTCATGACGCAAGACGCCACTGTCGGGCATCGTCAATGTGATCGCGCTGGGACGCATGTGTTCAGCGGCCGCGACCAAGGTGTAGACACCCGACACCACACCGTGGCACAGGTAGGCGCCGTCGCCGCCCGTGACCGCGGCCCCGACCACCTCACCCCGCATATCGGTCACTGTGACGGTCGCACCCGACAACGGCGACCCTTGGACCGCGGTACGGACGACACCCGACAACTCACCGGAACCCACCAGGGTCAGATCCATCGGCTGGGTCCGCTGACCCACCGACACATTGACCGCGGTCGGCTGGTGCCCCATCGCCGACACGATCAACACATGGGCACCCGACTCCGGCGCACTGATCGCATAGCCACCATCAGCGGCACTGCTCGCTCGCGCGACCTGACGCCCACGCTGATCGATCAACGTCAACACCGCGCCCGGCAACGGATGACCATCCTCGCGGCGTACGTGACCGTCCACCGCTCCACCGCCGATGCCCGACCCGGACAACTCGCGGGTGGACGGAGCGGACTGCGCCGACGCGTCGACCTGGTACGCCCGATGACCGTTCTGATCTACCGGTGCACGTCCGGCCGAGGCAGGCACCAGCTCCGACTCGGACAGCACTCGCTCAGCGCCTTCCCAGACCCGGTCTTCTTCCCACCTCGAGTCCGCGAGTACGGCCAATTCGGCATCCAGCGCCGCCATTGCGTCGGCGTCGGTCGGATTGTCCTGCGACGCGGACTCTTTCGCGGTCGGGTCGAGGGCCGGATCGATATCGATCGTGCTACGCAACGGACGGTTCGGAAGCCACGCGGTCGCAAGGAGGGCGACGACCGCCGCCCCCGCGGCGATGAGGAAGATCCGACCGGTCGCATCGCCGTAGGCGGCGCGCACGATCGTCGCGATCGGTGCGGGTAGTCCGTGGAGGTTCAGATTGCTGCCGCCGGAGGAACTGGTTGTCACACCGATCTTCGCGAAACCTTCTGTCGACAGCTCGCTCACACGGGTAGCCAGGACCGACCCCAGTACGGAGACGCCGATCGCGCCACCGAACGTGCGGAAGAACGCGACGCTGCTCGATGCCGCGCCGATATTGTGCACGCTCACGGTGTTCTGCACGGCCAGCACCAGGTTCTGCATCATCATGCCGACACCGAGCCCGACAACGGCGATGTAGGTGCCGACCAGCCACAGGTTGGTGGCGTGATCGATCGTCGAGAGCAGCCCGAACCCGACCACCAACAGCGCACCGCCGGTGACGACGAACGCCTTCCATTTCCCGAACCGAGTGATCAGCTGTCCCGAACCGGTCGACGCGACGAGCATGCCCGCGACCATCGGGATGGTCAGCACTCCGGCCACCGTCGGTGAGTATCCGCGAGAGGTCTGGAAGTACTGGCCGAGGAAGGTGGTCGCTCCGAACATGCCGATTCCGACGGCGATCGAGGCGATGATCGCCAGACCGGTGGTGCGCTCGGTGACGATCGACAGCGGGATGATCGGCGACTTGGCTCGGGATTCGACCAGCAGGGTCGCGAGCAGCAGCACTACGCCCACGCCGACATACAGGGCCGATTCGCGGGAGAACCACGCGTAGTAATCGGCCTTTCCCGCGAACGACACCCAGATGAGCAGCACCGACACACCGGCCGTCATCAGGGCGGCGCCGAGCCAGTCGATCGACACCCCGTCCTTGCGTTCGGTCGGCAGCCGCAGGGTCCGCTGCAGCAGCACCAGGGCGATCACGGCCAGGGGCACACAGACGAAGAAGCACCAGCGCCAGCCGAGCGGACTGTCGACGATGACGCCGCCGAGGATGGGTCCACCCGACATCGACACCGCCATCACCGCACCCATGTAGCCGGAATAGCGTCCGCGTTCACGCGGCGAGACGATGGAACCGATGATCGCGACCACGAGCGCGGTCAATCCGCCCATGCCGATGCCCTGGATGACTCGTGCCGCCAACAGCATGGGCACATTGCCCGCCACGCCCGCGATCACCGAACCGATGACGAAGATGACGATGGCCGACTGGACCAACAGCTTCTTGTTGAACAGATCGGCGAACTTGCCCCAGATCGGGGTGGACGCGGCGTTGGCCAGCAATGCTGTGGTGATAACCCAGGCGTATGCGGTCTGCGACCCTGCCAGGTCGCCGATGATCGTGGGCAGCGCGGTCGCCACGATCGTGGTGCTGAGCAGTGCTGTGAACAGCGCCGCCAGCAGCCCGGTCATGGCTTCCAGGATTTGACGATGGGTCATCGCGACCGGGGTCCGCCCCGTCCCCGCGTCGACTGAATTAGACATCCGCTTCCTGACTTCCTGTCGAATCCGGCCGACGCGCGCCCACCGCGCTGTGGGGCGCAACCGTGGCCAGTGAATTCCTGAGCTTGAGAACAACCGAGGTGGCCTGTTCTGCTTCGTCCTCGCTCCAATGGGCGAGAGCGGTCTGCAATCCCCGTGCCCGCGATATTCGGACGCGCCGCAGCAGATCGCTTCCTTCGTCGGTGATCTGGATGAGCGTGGCCCGGCCATCGTCGGGATCGGCGTGGCGGGCGATGTTGCCCGATCGCACCAGCTCGGCAACATGCCTGCTCAGTGTCGATGGGCTGATGCACAAGTCCACCGCGAGATCCACCTGCCGGCACGGACCTCTGGCCTCGAGCGAGCCCAGCACGCCGATGCCGCCGGGAAGCAGGTCACCTTCGTCCGGGTGGGAGAGGGCAGCGCGGATGGCCCGGCCTATGAAATAGAGCTCTCTGATCAGGCTCTGAGCCGTATCGGGTGACACTGCCATGGCTGCTCCCAGACGGACGAAATTTACTTGCAGAATGCAACTATACATTACATTACTTGCGCTAAGCAACGAGACGATCGGGGTAGTCCTTGCCCACTCGACCGGCCCGTTCGGGGCGAACCCGGTGTATGCGTTCGCCGCCACGGGCGGCGTAGTCCTCGCCGACACCTATGCGTTGAGCTCGGTCTTCTACCTCTGGCGATATAGCCGCGCCGATGCCAGCGCTTGGCCGACAGCCGTGAGCGCAGGCTGCATGGCAAGCCGAAACCGAATCTGTCGCAGCTGCTGCCCGGTCTTTACCTGCACTCGTGAACCGAGAAAGCGCACCTATGATTGTCTTAGCAACCAAGTTCTTCGCTGTATTCACCAGACTGTTCCCTGTCGTGCTGTGTGAAGACACAATCGGAGCCATGCTCGTGCAACAACCCGTCTCTGCCTCGCCCCCGCTGACAGCTCGATTGCTCAGTCGTTGGCCACAGATCGCCGAGCGGATGCTGGCCGAGGGCCTGGACGCCACCGCACCCGCCGAACTGCCCGACGGTCACTTCACCGCCGAGGTCTTGCCGACGATCTATGCCTGTGGCAGGGCTGTCCTCGAAGCTATCGGCGCCGACCGTGAGTTCACCCGTGCCGAGGTCACCGCGTTCGTGGCGCCGGTCGCCGAGCGCCATGCCGAGGACAGACTGCCGCTGTCGATGCTGATCAGCGCGATCCATCGATCAGCACAGGCCGTGCTCGCAGAAGCCGCGGCGGTCGCTGACCCCACGCAGATGGATGAGTTCGTCCAGGTGTTCAACCGACTGCTCGAATTGCTGCGACGCATCAATATGACCGTCGTCGAGACCTACACCGAGGTCGAACAGTCGATCTACCATGCCGAGCGGGAAGCCCGGCGCGAACTGTGCTCGGCGCTGGTACGCGGGCTGCCCGCCGAAGAACTCGCCGTGCGCGCGGACACCATCCTCGCTGACCGGTACACGGTGCTGGCGATCCATGTCAGCGAACCGGCGCGCACCGGCAGCGCGGTCAACCTGGTGACCCGGCGCCGGATTCGATTGCTGCAACGCGCACTCTACGAGCTCACCGGAGCCATCACTCCCGCGACTTTCGACGGCGCGAGCGGGATCGCGTTGGTGGGCAACAGCTCCGAGTCCGACATCATCGACGCCGAGCGGTTCGATGAGCTGGCCGTCCGGCTGTCGCAGCAGTTCGGAGTCACGGTGTATCTCGCGGAATTCTCTGGAGTAAGCCGCGACGGGATTCCGGCGGCGGCCAAGGATGCGGGCGAACTGACCGAGTTGGCGCGTCTCTGCGGTCAACCCGGGGGCTGCTACCGGCTCGATGATCTGTTGCTGGAGTACCAGCTCACCCGCCCGGGGCCGGCGCGAGAACGGCTGGCGCAGCGCGTGATTCCGCTACTGGCCAGCCCTCATCTGCTCGAGGCATTGGAGGCCCACCTACGACATGGGGCCGACCGCAAAACAGCCTCGCGCCGCATCCACGTCCATCCCAATACCTTCACCTACCGGCTGCGCCGCATCGCTGAACTCACCGGTCTCGACCCGGCCGAACCCACGGATTCGCGCATGCTGGCAGCGGCGCTCACCGTACACCGGCTCGGATCCTCTCAAAATCAACCCGAGTCCTAGGCTGCAATATTTGTGAGACCGGTGCCGTCGGCCAGTGATCCTGTGCGGTCGGCCGGTTCTCGCAGTGCAGGAGGGCGAATTGACTTCGACAGCTATGCCAAAAGAAGTGCGTCGAGATACTGTGCAGGCTTGCGTGACGGCCGGCGAAAAGCGATAGAACGTGTGCCGCGAGAAAGTCGATGCTTTTAAGTGAGGCATCCACAAGCTCTAGGTCAAGTCGCACTGAACCGGCTGCTCAGATAGGCGATGCTTCCTCCTCGTTATTCTCCAGGCCGAGATAATCGCGTACAGTCAGCGCTGCCCTCAACTTCCAGATGAGCCCCGGATCGTGGGAATCGAGGCGGGCGAGCCGGTAGATCCGCTTCAGTCGATAGTCGACAGTATTCTGATGGATGTGCATTTCCCGTGCGGTGAGTCGACGATTCAGACCATTGTTGATGTGCGCACGGAGGGTTGCGACCAGTTCCGGATCTTCTGCCACCGCGTCGAGGGCGGTTTCGAGGCGATCGCGACCGGGTCCGGGTCGAGTCAGCTGATACTCGATAGCGAGGTCGTCGAAATGGTAGAGGCCGGGCGGTCGATGGAGTCGGCGTACAACGTCGAGCAATTCGTGTCCGTCTTCGGTCGCGGATGGGATTCGGTCTCGATCTACCTCGATCGCCACAACAACCAGTGCTGTCTGCCTGACAAGATCACCGATTTCCTCGGTGTCGGGACAGCCTTGGATCAGGATTGTGCCCCCGAGGTCGCTGTGCAGTGCGGACATCGGTTGTCCCACACGGCCGACCAGCATCTCGAGGAAGCTGCCGGGTGAGACCGCGCCTCGGACAGAAGTATCAGCAGCCACCGCGAGAACGGTGTAATGGTCGGTGAGTGCAATGCCGCATTCTCGGGCAACGCTGATGGCGTGGCGTCCGCTGAGGAGCGCACGGGCGACGGCCTGGTGTCCGCTGCGTTGAGTCGCCGAGGATGCGACCTCGAGATATGCCCTGGAGACCGTCGCGTTCACCGTGTGCATTGCGTCCATGACGTGGTTGATGTTGTTGTGGCGCAAGAATTTCGTGGCGTGGTCGTCCAGATGAAGTCGGAACCCGGTATGGACGAGGTGTTGGACGGTTTCGATCGGTACCCCGGTGGCTGCCCAACGCGCAGCGGCGGGGTAAAGAGCCGCTCGCGAATCGAGCTTGCGCGCACCATCGGCATGTTCGAGGTACTCCACGACAACGGCTCGGATCTCCTCACGCAAGACATTGCCTTGGATACTGCGAGCAGGGATGGCGCTGAGGACCCCGTCGACGATGTGCTGCGTCGCCCGCGGTGAACTCGCGGGCGACTCGAGCTGTGTGGGACTCATCGCGGTCTCACAGTTTGCCGGTGCCACCGATCAACCACGGGTTGAACGTGCAGTCCAGCTTCGGGTGGTTGACGGAATCGAGGGCGTTGAGAGTGATCGATGCCGCGCGCGGCGAGTACATGATGGTGAGGTGGTCGGACAGGTCCTGTTCGCACCCTTCTTGCAGGGTGATGTTGCGAACGGTGGCGCCCACTCCAGCGTTGAGGAAGGTCAGGTCGTAGGGGTTGGTGACCTCGTCGTAGCGAGACCCGACTGCTGTGTAGTCGACCCCGGGAACCGTATCGCCCTGTGCATTGAGCGTGGCGTAGAACGGGGAGCCGATAACCTGTTGGATGTTGGAGATCCCGATGATCGGTTCGTAGAAGCCCAGGATGTCGATTCCGAGGTTGTTGATGGCGCGGCCGAGTGCAGCGATCCCCATAAGGGTCGTGCCGTGGTGGGTTGCCCCGAAGGTGACCAGCTTGCCGACTTTGTCGGCGCCGCCTTCGAATTTCAAATAGTGGTTCGCGACTGTGCCACCTTGCGAGTGGCCCACGATGTCGACCTGGTTCGCCCCGGTCGTCGTGCGAACACGCTCGATGAAGTCGGCGACCTGACGCGAGGAGTCCTCGATGGGGCCCACGCCGTAGCGACCGGGGAGAACGCCGGCAAGACCCCCGCCTTCGATGAGCCCGGAGCGTCCGAAGTTGAGAGCGAAGACGCAGAAGCCAGCGCGGGACAGCTGCGGTGACAGGGCGCTGAAGGTGTCGAAAGCGTTGAGCCAGCTGCCGTGCAGCAGCACTACTGGGCGCGGGTGGGCAGCGCTGGGCTTGCAATCCCACTTGTTGGCGCCGACCGGTGCGACATCAGGATTGGCGAGCCCGTAGGCGAACGCGGCCAAAGGGGCAGTCAATTCCGGACCTTCGCCTGTCGGGGCAGCCGCAGTGCTCTGCCCCCATGCGGTGCCGCTGCCCGACGAGCCACCGGAACCGCCACCTGTTCCACTGCCCGCGCCGCTCCCTGAGTCAACGATCGCTGTGGGTTGTCGGCCGTCAGCGGCAGGCATCAGGCCGGCAGTAACTGAATCGGCAAGTGCCTGCAGGTCCGAGGCGGCAGGCGCCGCACTCGCCGATATAGGCGCGAGTCCGGCGACCGATAGCCCGGCGACGATCGCAGTGGCTATGGCAGTCCGCCGAATTCGTTGCTTCGTTGCAAACATATGTGCAAGTCCCATCTGATCATCCACGAGCCCGCAGCTGCTGTGAGGCGAACCACAATCACTGGAGAATGTGATGCGCATCGCTGCATGGCGGTGGTTAGGAAAGTCTGAACCGGGCGGTCTGCTCAGTCACTCCACTGGGGGACGAAATCGTGCAACACATGTTGTCAGCAGCGCTAAACCAGCGTTTCACCATGCCGATCGATACCCACCCCGACTCCGACGGAGTCCGGAGGCCGCCCGGGCCGGACGCTGCTGGAGCTCGGGCACTGATCGACACAGCGTGTCCGCGCACCGAGGTCGGCCAATCAGTCCGGTGCGGATCGGATACTTACTGCATCGCACGAGCTGGGACAGTTCGCAGTTACAGCATCAAACTTCCTGGACGCGTCAGCAGGTGTGTTCGGCGGCCTTTTTGATACCGCTGACCTGGCTCTCCCACATGCCGCGAGCGTGTTCCACCTCGTCCGCGTCGGCATTGTTGTCCTGGCTCAGCAGCAGATGAGTCGTCGCGCCGTTCTCGGTCAGCTCGTAGGTGAGCGTGTGGTAATTCTCCGGCACGTCCGGCTGGCCGGAGAGCGAGCTGAAGTGGGTCATCTTCAGCAATCGGCCGGGCTCGAATTCAAGGATCTCACCCTTGTCCTCGTATTGCCGCCCCTTGAACTCGCCCCTCCAGACGATCGGGCCGCCCACCTCCCAGTCGGTAAGCACCTCGGCCCCGAACCAGAGCTCGCGGAGCTGCTCGGGATCGGTCATCACGGCCCACACGTGCGTCGAGGAGGTGCTGATATCGATCTCTGCGGTGGCAATGTATCCGGTCATTATTGCGACTCCCATAGTCGAGTGCCTTCACCGTATAAGGGCCGTGCACTGTGGTCTTGGACAAACACGTCATGCGGCCGAACGCACCGGCCGCCCGGCCATAATCGCCAAACCAGACGGCACCAAGTTCGGCAAAACCTGAGGTGGCGCAATCTGGCTCAACGCCGAGGACGCCAAGGCCGGCGACTACCTCGAGATCTTCATTTTCCTTTCGCAGCCAGGGCGAAATCGCGGTGCTCGAGGAATTCGCCAGGAGCGATCCGCTCAACGAGAGTCCAAGCGCGCCTTGCCGAGGACATCACCACCCTGGTCCACGGTGAGAAAACGGCGCACCCACGTGTGCAATGTCGGTCGGAAGTACGGCGTTCGAGCCACTCCCGCCGTGGAGGGCGATGTCGGAAAGCTGTCGTCATCAGCGAGTAGCGCGCAGCAGCGGTGAGGAATCGTCCGAACCGCGACCTCGGCGACAGCACCTGAGGAGGGGATTGGCGTCGATCGCGGCACTATCGTGCACTCGCCGTGACTGAGGTCAGCGTGCATGAGCACACCCCAAACGTCTCTTACGGTTGATCGTCGGGCGTCATGTCTGCAGCAAGATGGCAGCGGGGCCTGTGTTCTCCTCGCAGATCAACACCTCTGAAACCGCCACGCCCCGAGACGATTTCGCATGTGCCGCGCACCGAAGCCGCGCCGACACGCCGGAGTTCTCCTACGATGGACGGCGGCAGATACCAGCACGGGATGAGGGGTCGATGACGATGGGCGACAACGCGAATGTGATCGATCAGTCGAAGCCGAGCATTGCCCGGGTCTACGACTACCTTCTCGGCGGCAAGGACAACTACGAAGTGGACCGCGCGATCGGTGACCACTTCAAGGTTGATCTGCCCGGATCGGTGGCCATCGCGTTCACCAACCGCCAGGCTCTGATCCGCGCCGTGCGCACCATGGCCGAAGCCGGACTGACCCAGTTCCTCGATTTCGGCAGTGGCCTGCCCACCGCCGACAATGTGCATCAGATCGCGCAGGGGATCAATCCCGACGCACGGGTGGTCTACATCGACAACGACCCGATCGTGCTCGCGCACGGGCGTGCGCTGCTGGCGACCAACGACAACACCACCGTCATCCACGCCGACGTGCGTGATTACACCAGCATCCGGGCCAACCCCGAGGTGTCGCGGCTCATCGATTTCGACAAGCCGATCGCGATGATCTTCAGTGCGATCCTGCACCACCTCAACGATGACGAGGACCCGCAGGCGGTGGTCGCGTACTGGGCTGACCAGGTGCCAATCGGTAGCAGCGTGTTCATCTCCCACTTCCGCTCCGGTGACAATGCCGAGACCATCAAGGCCGAGGCGAAGTTGCAGGCGACATTCGGGCGTGGTCGCTGGCGCACCGACGACGAGATCACGGCCTTGTTCGGCGATCTCGCCGTGCGGGAACCCGGCGTGATCCCGGCAGCCCGCTGGAATCAGGACCCCGAAGTCGCTGATGGTTCGGCACCGATCGTTTCACCTGATCACGAGTTGTCCGTGTGGGAGGAACTCATCGTGGCGGCCATCGCCGACAAGCGCTGAGGCGGTTCGTCCGGCTTGCGGCCACGGCGAAATTCTGGCCTGACGGGCCCATCCAGCTGTGCGTGTGACCGGTTCGCCTGGGTCTCGCGCAGCCGTTAGCCTGCACACTGCCGTCGGACCATGACCGGGGACGGCCACATCATCGCACCGGGGGAATATCCATGTCGGCACCACAAGCATCGGGCTATTTCGCGTCTACCGCCAACGGCAGTTCCTGAAGTCCCCCGGCCCGTTCTGCCGCGATTGCGGACTCGCGACCTATCGCAGAATGACGGTCGAGAGCATGTGGATCGGCTGGTGGGGCTTCCTGTCAGCCGCGATCAATCCCGTTACCATGCTGATGAATCTCGGCTCCCGCTCGACGCTCACCAAACTGCCGCCGCCGATACCTGGCGGACCGCGCACCCCCATGCAGCCGGGCAATCCGCTGTTCCAACGTGTCGAATTTCTGCTGGCCGTCGCAGTCATCCTTGTGGGACCGATCATCCTGATTGCGCTGGCATCGCTGAGTTAGGACTACAACGACTCTCGGGTGAGTAGTGCTGGTAGATCGTGGCGTGGTGTTGGATTGTGCGGTGGCCGAGCCGAATTCATTGAAGGTGGGTCACCCGAAAACCTCACTGCGACAACGAGCATCGTTGATACGCGGTCCGCGCGGAACATCCGTTGGACCGACAAGTCATCGCCGCCCGTGACGCTGCGCCTGTTCGACACCGCCACCCGAAGCTCGCGGGAGTTCACCCCGCTGATTCCTGGCCAGGTCAGTGTCTATGGATGTCTACGAACGCGCCTTCGATGACGCCTATGCCACCCTCGGGGTGTTGCCACTTATCAGCGTGAGGTTCCCCCGCTAATCCGGAGAGCGGATTATCTGGTTCCAGCAGGAACCCGGTGATGATAGCTGGCTTCGTACTCGTCGGGTGATCGCCAACCGAGCTTCTTCTGGATGCGCTGGGTGTTGTACCAGCCGTAATGGCAACGGATGCCCATACCAGCCGAGGGCCTTGAGCCCGGTCATCGAGAGCGGCGCCTCGTGGTGGGTGTTGTGGCCGATT
>NZ_LMFE01000003.1:0-162343 GCF_001427185.1 Nocardia sp. Root136 | reverse complement strand
GAACCCGACCAAGACCTTCGCCCGGGAGGCGTCGATGGCCAAGCTCAAGGCCACCGAAACCTCCAAACAGGTCGCGTTGGCCGGGATGCAGATGATGGGCGGCTACGGGTACGCCCGCGAGTTCGACATGGAAAAGCATGTCCGTGGTGCTCTGGTCTCGACGATCTTCGGTGGCACGAGCGAGATCCAGCGTGACATCATCGGCAAGACCTACGGTCTCTGAGACGCAGAATGGAGGGAGCGTCCGACCGGTCATGGTCGGACGCTCCCTGAATTACGGCGTGAGTCGGTGCCTACCGCGGTAGGGGCTGACCGAGCAGAATGGTCTCGAGCAAGCGGATCACAGTCTCCTGTGGACTGATTCCGTGGTCGCCGAAGGTGCGCCCGAGGTCGACCACGAGGCTGAACGCCGCGTGCACGAGGATTCGGGCCTCGCCGATGGACAGGTCCGGTCTGGCCTCTACGACCAACTTCGCCCATTCGGTGATGATCAATTGTTGAAGATGGCGCAGGGTTACCTGATCGGGTTGGTCGACATGGCTGAACTCGGCGTAATAGACGAAGGTCAGCGCGCGCTCGGCGAAAGAACCGGAGACATAGAGGTCGATCAGGGTGCCGAGTGCCTCAGCGGGAGTATCCGCAGCGGCCACCGCGGGCGCGATCGCTCCCGACACCCGGTCAGCGGCGCGCCGGAAGGCCGCTACCAACAGGTCGCTCTTGCTGCGGTAGTAGCGATACACCGCCGATGCGGCCGACAGATCCGCGGCGGCGGCGATATCTTCCATACTGACATTCGGATAACCGCGCTCGTGGAACAGCTCGACGGCCTTGCCCAGCAGCAGATCATGCTTGAACGGCTGCGTGTGCTCGCTCTCGGGATCGGCAGGCTTCGTGCTGTCGAGTCCGCTGAGATCAGCATCGATCAGCGTCCAGCTGGTCGTATGGAGCAGCCGGGCGAGAGCTTTCGCCGGTACGGTGGCGTGGTGGTCGCCGATGCTGCTCACCACAGCGAAGATCGAGACCGCGCGAACTGCCCGGTCTCGACCGTCCAACTCGGGTCTTACCTCGCCGATCAGCTTGCGCAGCGTGGCGATGGCCACGGCGAACTGATCGGTGAACTCCTGAAGATCGGCCGGCTCGAGATAGCGGCGCTCCCAGCGGGCCAGCGCCACGGTCGGCCGATTGGCGATGGTCAAGCCGATGATGGCGTCGAGCACATGATCCACGCGCTGGCGTGGCGTCCAGTCGACGGCCTCGCCGGGTAGCTCGACCGCGCCGACGGCTATCCCGGACAACCGCAGAAGTTCTTCCCGGAACAACGCGTATTTGCTCGGAAAGTGCCGATACAGCGCGGTGGAACTGATATCGAGGCGCCGCGCGATGTCGTCCATGCTCACACCGTGGTACCCGTGCGCGCCGAAGGCGGCGGCCGATTCTGCCGCGATCTGGGCACGACGATTCTTCGGCCTGCGCCTGACCTGGCGGGTCGGCGCATCCGCGGGGGATTCGTCTGCCTGGTTGCTCGTCGTCCTACCCTTTGTTCCACGCGGGGACAGTGAGTTCCCGATGATCTTGCCTGTCATGCTATCGCCTGGGGGAGTGAGGTCGATCCGCCGGACCGAGTCATGGGGTGGGCGGCGAGGTCAACGGGGAGTTCACCTTCTCGACGAGCCAGCGGCCGTCATCGTTGCGCAGGTCGAACACCATCGACAGTTGACTCGGCTTGGCCTTGTGTTCGGTGCCCAGGCTGGAGATGGTCGTCCCGATCACCACGATCGCCTGGGCGGAGTTCTCGTCGCCGGAGCGCAGCGCGCACTGGGTGTCGGTGACCTTCGAGACGACCTCGCCCTGGGTGAGGGCGTCGCGCAGCTCGGTGCTGGTGGATTCGAACTGCTTCTTCCAGTCACCCGTCGCTCCCGCGAGGACAGCCTTGAAGTAGGTGTCGAGGTTCTTGCTGTCGTAGTCGGCCAACGCGGGCGCGTAGTGGCACGCGGCCTCGAGGGCCTGCTGTTGGGCCTCGAGAAGATCGGTGTTGCTCTTGTTCTCCACGAACAGGAACACCGAGGTCGCCAGCGAGGCGCCGAGGACGATCGCGGTGGCGCCGCGCAGGCCGAGAGTCTTGCGGTCCATCGCCCACCACTTGTCCTTGGTGGCCGACTTCGCATCGACCGTGGCGAGCCCTTCCGATGGTGCTGTGCTGGTGGATGTTTCGTCGTTGGTCATTGCTTTTCGTGCTCCTTATCTTGGTGCGGGCACCGAGGGCTGGGACAATTCGTCGCCGGTCACACCGGGCGGCGGTCCCGCACCGTTGTCGGGTCCGGCGGGCCGTGGCGCGTTCGCCGACCCACGGACCTGCAGCGCGGGATTGTCGGTGACGCAGTAGTTGTAGAGCCGCACCCTGGTATCGGCGGTGGCCTGCGTGGGCAGAATCGGGACAGTGTCGTAGTCGCAGGTCGGTCGCGGCCACGGGTCGACGAGGGTGTAGAAGGCGTTGTCGTGAGCCGGGATGCCGACTGCCTCGGAGAAGCGGCTCAACGTCGGAAACAGCAGCTCGATCGCGGGCTGACGCAATTTCGCCGCCCGGGTGATCGCGACGAAGTTCGTCACCAGGTCCGTGATCGGGTTCTGGGTGCGGGAAATGAAGCCCCCGAGCGTGGCTAGCTGCCCCGGCCCTTCCTGGAGCAGGTGCCGCAATTCGGCATCGGCGGCGGAGAACTGCTGGAACAGGGCGCTACCCGCGTTGGTCAGAGTTCCCAGGTCGGGTTGCGCGTTCGCGGTCGTCGAGGCGATGACCTCGAGATTGCGCAGCAGATGCTCGGTCTGCGGTAGCAGATCGTTGAGCCCTGCCATCGCGCGGCTGATCCCGGAGATCATGTTGCGCAAGCCGTCCGGACCGCCCGCGAGCGCTTTGTCGAGTTCGTTGACGATCACATTGAGGCGTTCGGGGTTCAATCCGCTGACCAGGCCCGACATGTTCAACAGCACCGACTGCACCTGCACGGGCACGCCGGTGTCCGCCCGGGCGATGACGGAGCCGTCGCGCAGATACGGCCCGGTATCGGTCTCGGGTCGGAAATCCAGGTACTGCTCACCCGCGGCCGACAAACGGGCGACGGCGACCGTGCCGCCGAGCGGAATCCGGGTGCCCTCCTCGATCTCGGCCACGGCCGCGATCCCGTCGCCGGCGACCCGCACGTCATCGACCCGGCCGACCCGAACGCCACGGAACGTCACGTCGCTGCCCTTGGTGAGTCCACCCGAGATGGCCAGTTCGACGGTGACGGCGTAGCGCTTGTTCGTCGGGTCGATCCGCAGGACCGCACCGCCCAGGTACCCGCTGCCCAGCAGTAGGACGACGACCAGGCCGGCATTGGCGACCGCGATGCGACGGCGAACCAGCCACTCCCACAACGGTGAATTCATCGGGGCCCCTCTTGGTTCGGCTGCTGCGGTGTGCTGTTGAGGCGGCCGGTCACCTTGGCGATCACGTCGGTGATGCTGCCGATGAACGCGGGCACATCGGTGCCGTCGGGCCAGCGGCTGCCGGCCGGATCGGTGATCGCACCGATATCGAGGTAGGACAGGATCGCTCCGACGGCCAGCGTCGGTCCTTGCACGCTGTCCATGACCGAGGGGTAGATCTTGTGGAGGCCATCGAGCGTGCCGGTGAGGTCATCGCCCATCTGCGCGAATCCGGACATCAGATTCTGGATGCTCTGGAACAGGCTGACGAACTGCGGCCCGTTCGTCGCGCTGAAGTCGCCGAGGGCGTCCATCGTCACCGCCACCTTGTTGATCAGGTCGACGATGGCCTGGTTGTTCTCGGCGAACAGCCCGATCAGTTGCGGGAAGTCGTCGGCCGCGGCACCGAGTTCGGCCTTGCGCCGAGCCAATTCGCCGGTCAATACCGACAACCCGGTGAGCGTCGCGTCGAGGTCGCCGGTACGTGCGTTGAGCGCGGCGATGACCGAGGTCATTTCCCCGATCAAGTGCTGCAGTTGGGGCGCCTTGCCCGCGAAGATGGAATTGAGTTCGGAGGTGACCTTGGCTGCCTGATTGAGTCCGCCGCCGTTGATCAGCATCGACACCGACATCATCAACTGCTCGACCGAGGCGGCCGATGCGGTGAGCTCGGCGCCGATGGTCGCGCCCTCGCGCAGCGGTGGCCCAGCGGCCTCGGCGGTGGGCAGGGTCATGGCGACGAAGATGTCACCGAGCGGGGTCGCCTGGCGCAGCTCCACGGTGGTGCCCTGCGGCAGTTGGATGTCGGTGCGGATCAGCATCTCGACATCGGCGAGGAACGACGTCGTCGAAATTGCGGTGACGACACCGATATCGGTGCCGCCGATCTTCACGTGGGCGCGGTTGGGCAGGTTGAGCGCGTCCCGGAAAGTGGCGTGCAAGGTATAGCCGGGCCCGCCGATGCCCGGTTCGGGCATCGGCAGTTCGGCCACGGTCATCGAGCAGCCGCTGCTCGATGCGGCCACGGCGGCGGCGCAGAAGGCCGCGGCCAACGTGGTGCGCAAAGTCATTTCGTCAGTCCCAACAGCGCGGCGGTCAGCCCGAAGTCCGGGCCCATATCGGAGATTTTGCCGGTGCGGCAGCCGTCCAGACGCATCTGGACGCGCTCGCAGAACAGCGAGACCACCTCGCTGTCGAGCACGATCTTGTCGAGCAGGCCGTGCAGACGCAGCGCCTGGTGTTCTCGGCTGATCGCGTTGTCGAAGTTCTGGAACATCAGCGGACCGACATCGATGATCTCGGTCAGATTGCGGGCATTGGCCCGCATCTGGGCTGCGATCGCGACGAACTTGGTGAGTGCGCCCGCGAGCTGGTCCTGATTCTGGCCGACCACCGAGGAGGTATTGGTGATGAAGTCGTCGAGCTGGGTCAGCACCGCCTGCAGACCGGGGGACTGCTGTCCGAACAGCGCGACCAACTCGGTGATGCGACCGCTGAAATCGCGGACGGTCTGATCGTTGTCGGCGATGATCTGGGTGATCTCGCCGAGTTCGATGACGGTGTTGGCGATCTGATCCTTGTTGGCGAAAGTCAGCTCGAAGGCCGCCGACAGTTCGTCGAGCGTTTCGCGCAACCGGTCGCCGTTGCCGTCGAGCAGCGGGAAGAGCACCCGACTCGCCATGGGCCCGCTCTGGCTGTCGCCCTTGAGCGCCTCGCCCAGCTGATCGAAGTTGGACAGGATCCGGTCCAGCTCGACGGGGGTCCTGGTGCGAGCCAGCGGGAGATGCGCACCATCGGCGAGCTCGGGCCCCGAGCCGGTATAGGCCGGGGCGAGCTCGACATGGCGGTTGGTGATCAGCTGCGGCGACACCAGCGCCGCCATCGCCTCGGCGGGAATGCGAACATCACGGTCGACCGACATCACCACCTCGACATAGCTGCCGCGCGGCGTCACCGAATCGACCACACCGACCGGCACACCGAGCACGGAGACCTCGTTGCCCGCGTACAGTCCGGCCACGTTCTCGAAGTCGGCGCTGATGCGCTTCTGCGCGCCCAGCACCTGGTTACCCAGTCCGGTCAGGCTGTCGGGCAGCAGGGCGCAGCCCGAGGCGAGTGTCGCGGCCAAGCAGACCGCCGCGAGCTTGCTCGTGCGTGTGGTCCTCATCAGTTGCACCCCTGTACGGCCTGTGCGAAGCACAGCCAGTTGTCCGGAAGAATCCACGGTGCCCAGATCTCGCCGTAGGGGCCGTTGCCGAGCAGATTGTTGAACTGGCGCAACGTGATCGGGGCGTACTCGTAGATCCGGTCCAGGTTCTCCTTGTTCTTGGTCAGGCCGTCGGACATCGTGTTGAGGTTCGCGATCAGCGGTCCGAGTTCACCGTTGTTCTCGATGCCCATGTCCTGCAGCAGCCTCGACATGTCGGCGACGTTGTCGAGCAGCTGGGTGAGCAGGGTCTGGCGCTTCTGCACAGCGGCCCCGATCGCTTCGCCCCTGGTGAGCAACACCAGCACGCTGTTGCGGTTGTCCGAGACCAGTTGGGAGACCTGATCCATGCTCTTGAGCAGGGTGTCGACCTCGTCGCGCCTGCTGTTGATCACCTGGGCGAGCGCGCCGATGCTGTCGAGGGCCTGCACCGCCATGGCGGGTGAATCGCCCAGCTGGGCACTGAACACATCGAGCGCGGTGCGCAGTTTGTTCGGGTCGATCCGTTCGATCCGCTCGAACGAGGAGGTGTACTGCGGATCCTGGATGACCTTGCTCAGGTTGTACGGAACCTCGGTGTTGTCGACCCGGATCCGGTTGTCGGGGAGCTCTTTTCCGTCGCCGGGCCGCAGCACGATGTGCAGCCTGCCGAGGATGGTCGACATCTTGATCGCCGCGTGGGCGTTGGCGCCGAGGCGGATGTCCTTGCGGATGCGCAGCGCCACCTCCACCCGGTCGTTGACCAGCTTCACCGCCTGGACCTCACCGACCTCGATGCCGGAGACATCGACTGTCGCGCCGGGCCGAAGGCCCGCGGCCTGGGCGAACTCGGCGTGAACGGTCTTGTCGCCGAGTTGGACCTGGTTGATCAGACTTGAACCGCCGAGCAATATCAGTACCGCGAGGGCCGCGATCAGGCCGAGCCGCAGGTGCCGGTTGTCCCGCAGAAATGCTGGAACGCGTGGTTTGATCATCGGCACACTTCCGATTGTGAGGTGCCGCCGACCTGCGAGAACAAGCCCTCGGGCAGGAGAACGCCCCACAGGGAGACGTCGAGGCGGCAGATGTAGGCATTGCCGTAGGTGCCGTATTGGGTGAACCTGGCGACGCCGTTGAGGAAGTCCGGGAATTCGACCGCAGCGCGATCGAGGGCGGCGCCGTTGTAGAGCAACATCATCACGCCGGTAGTGGCGTTGCGTTGCGCGTCGGCCAATCCGGGCTTGACCTGCTCGATGAGCGAGACAAGGCCGTTCGTCGCGCCCGCCACCCGTTCGACCGAACTCTTCAACGATTCGCCCTCGGTGTAGAGCCCGTCCATCAAACTGCGAGTCTGCGTGATCAGGGTCTCCAGCTCGTCGCTGCGGTTGGCCAGACCTGCCATCACCGAGCTGAGATTGCTCAGCACATCGCCGATGATCTGATCGCGTTCACCGAAAGTGCTGGCCAACTGGGCAGCCTGGGTGATCAGCGCCGCCAGCGACACCTCGTTGCCCTGCAATGCCTGGATGAGCGTTTCCGACAGCGAATTGATCTGGTCGGGTTGCAGCACACTGAACAGTGGCTCGAATCCGGACAACAGCGCCGAGACGTCGAACGACGGCTCGGTGCGCTCGAGCGGGATCTGCGAGCCGGCCGGGACAACGGTGCCCTCGCCGGTGCCCGGCGCCAGCGCCAGGTAGCGCTGACCGATCAGATTCTGGTATCGCACCAGGGCTTTGGTGGTGTCGGTCAGGTGCTGGCGCGCCTCGATCTGGAAGTCGACCTTGGCGATGTAGTTGTCGGTGAAATCGATCTTGTCGATCCGGCCGACTCGCACACCCGCCATCCGGACGTCGTCGCCGATGCGCAATCCGAGAACATCGGTGAAGACCGCCGAATAGCTCGTGGTGTTGCCGGGGACGCTGCGTTGCAGGGTCGACCAGATCGTGTAGGTGAGCAGCGTCGCCAAGACGGCGAAGAAGCTGAACCCGAGCAGTGCTTTGCTGGATTTCACTGTTGGACACCACCTTCGGCGTCGGGGACGATGGCAATGTTGCCCAGGATCGACCCGAGCAGGAGCAGCTGACTGAACGTCGGTTTACCGCCGACCAGTGCCGCCACCGCGGCGATGCCGCCCAGCCGAGACTGCGCCGCCGGGGTGGCGGCGGGCGCGGGATCGCGAGATGCGGCGGGTGCGGTGATTCCCGGGATAGCGGGCAGGCCCGGAATGGCAGGCAGACCCGGAATCGTCGGCAGGCCGGGAACAGTCGGCACGGTGATGCTCGGCAGTGTGGGTAGCCCGGGAATCGGCAGTGCCGGTGCCGGGCCGGCGGACTCGAGTCGCTTCGGCAGCATCTGTGCCGGATACTCTTGCGGCGGTGCGACTTCTGGCACGGTCGGGCCACCGCATCGGGGTCCGGCCATGTCGCCGTAGTGCGGGCAGTCCTTGGCGGTGTACTGCTGGAACGGCGTGAACGTCACATCCATACGCCAGGTCATCTGCTTGCTGGGGCCGAAGTTGAACGTTTGCTGCAGCCTGCGCAACGAGTTGTTGAGGTTGGCCGCTGTCAACTGCAGTGCGCTGGGATCCTTGGCGATGCCACCGAGTAGCTGGTCCAGGCCGGAGACCAATTCTTTGCCCGAATCGGGATTCGCGGCGAACAGGGCGTTGACCGATTCGATGGTGGAGTTGCCCTGTGTGAGCAGCTCCACCATTTGGGTGCGGTGCTCGTTGAGCGTGCGCGCAGTCGTCACCGAATCGGCCAGTACGCCGACCAGTTCCGGTGCCGACTGGCTCAGCGCTGTCGCCGCCTGACCGAAATTGCCGAGCAGGTGACCGATTTCGGGGATCTGGTGGATGGTGGTGAGCCAGGTGTCGAGGCGCTCCACCGTCGAACCCGGTACGCGACTGCTCGGATCGAGCGCTGCGGACAGGGTGGCCAGCACCCGGCCGAGCTTCTCGGGCTGGATGGTGTCGAGCACATCGCGCAGGGTGTTGAGCGTGGTCTGCAGCTGGATCGTGGCCTGGCTGGTGTCCTCGCGGATGGTCGCACCCTCGCGCAACCCCTCGGCGGTCCCCTCGTTGTCCACGAGCTGGAGCGAGGAGACGCCGAAGATGTTGTCGGGGATGACGCGCACGGTGACCGTGTTCGGAATCGTCTGCGCCAGACCCGGCTTCAGTTCCAAGGTGGCGTGCTGGCGTTCGCCCTTGGCGACCATCTCCACCGAGCCGACCGAGCCGACCAGCATGCCGCGGTACTTCACGTCGGCGCGCTGAGGTAGCCCGTCGCCGGTACTGGTGAGGTCGGCACCGACCACCACCGTGTCCTCGAACTCGCCGTTGTAGCGCAGTGCGAGCAGATACAGAGCGACCGCGAACGCGGTGATCACCGCCAGTCCCGCGAGCGTGAGCTGCAGGGGTTTGGGGCCGCGGCCGCTGAGATCGAGAATCATTCGATCGACCTATCCCGAGATCCGGAATCCGGGGTCGATGCCCCAGATCGCAAGGGTGAGAAACAGATTGGTGAAGACCATGACGACGATGACCATCTTGATGGCCTGGCCCGCCGCGACGCCGACGCCTTCGGGGCCGCCGGAGGCGACGAAGCCGTAGTAGCACTGGATGAACGCCGCGATGAGGACGAACACCACCACTTTGAAGATCGAGAAGAACACGTCTCCGCCGATCAGGAACTGGAAGAAGTAGTGGTCATAGGTGCCTGCGGTCGTCCCGCCGAGGAACAGCACCGACAGCTTGGTCGCGATGTAGGCGACCGCGAGGCCGAGTGTGTACAGGGGGATGATGGTGATCGTGGCCGCGATCATCCGGGTGGTCACCAGGTAGGGCAGCGGCCGGATCGCGATGGATTCCAGCGCGTCGATCTCTTCGGAGATCCGCATCGAGCCGAGCTGCGCGGTGAATCGGCAACCGGACTGGATGGCGAAGGCGAGCGTGCCCAGGATCGGCGCGATCTCACGGGTGGTGGCGAAGCCGGAGATGGCCCCGGTCAGCGGTCCCATAGTGAGCAGGTTCAACGCGGTATAGGACTCGACTCCCACGGTGATGCCGCCGAACGCGCACAGCGCGATGACCACGCCCACTGTGCCGCCGCCGACGATGAGCGAGCCGTTACCCCAGCCGACATCGGCGACCAAACGGGCGACTTCCTTGCGGTAGTGGCGCAGCGTGAACGGGATGGCGATCAGCGCTTGGAAGAACACGATGGCCTGGTGACCGAGGCGCTGATTGGCGTGGACGGGGATCTTGGCGGTCGCTTTGATCGCGCGGACCGGACGCAGTGCCGGTGGGATGTACTCGGCGGCCATCTCACACGACCTTCGCGGGGAAGAAGATGTTGTACAGCTGGGTGACGATGATGTTGGTGGCGAACAGCATCAGGATCGAGGTGACCACCGCCGAGTTCACCGAATTCGCGACACCGCCCGGACCGCCTTTGGTGTGTAGGCCGATGTCGCAGGCGATGATCGCGGTGAGCAGGCCGAAGATCGCCGCCTTGAACAGCGCGGCCACGAGGTCGTTCGCGACCGCGAACGAGGCGAACGAGCTGATGAACGATCCCGGTGTGCCCTGTTGGGCATAGACGTTGAACATGTAGGCGGTGGCGAAGCCGACGAACACGATGAACCCACACAACAGCATGCTCACCAGGACGGCGGCGACCAGTCGCGGGACGACCAGTCGGCGCACCGGGTCCACGCCCATCACCTTCATCGCGTCGATCTCCTCCCTGATCGTGCGGGAGCCCAGATCGGCGCAGATGGCCGAGCCGACCGCGCCCGCGATCATCAGTGAGGTGACCAGTGGTGCGCCCTGGCGGATGATGCCGAGCCCGGCGACCGCGCCGATGAAGGTGGTGGCGCCGACCTGATTGACCAGCGCGCCGACCTGGATCGAGACCACCACCGCGACCGGAATCGCGACGAACACGGTCGGCAACGCCGAGACGTTGGCCATGAACGCGCACTGCTTGATGAACTCCTGGAACGGAAATCGCCGTTGCACGAGCGACAGGAACAGCTGCGCGATCGTTGCCCTGCCGAGCAGGACCTGCCTGCCTAGGGTCTCGAGCGACTGCTGGGGATGCCGTCGCCAGAGCCCGGTGGCGCTGTCGATGAGCCGTCCGATCTCGGACGGTTCGGTGGCCGGTTGCGGCGTCACGCTGCACCGATCCTTTCTTGCTGCGGGGGATTGTGTTCCCGGCTGCTCAGAGCGAGCTCAGCCAGTGTTCGAGGAGGACGACGAGTGCGCCGACGGCCGCCAGACACAGGGCGATGACGCAGAGCAGCGCGATCCACATGCCGAATCGGAGAACAGGATTTACCTGTGTCCGCCCGCCCAGGATCTTGACGATGATCACGACGATGTCGATGACCCAGACCAGCGCCATCATCAGGTCATCGTCACATTCGCGAAGATGAGGACCGGCCAACAGATGATCGATCCGATGAACGAGACGATCAGGTCGACCCCGTGAAGGTCACTCAGATGACTGGTGTGGGTGAATGTCCAGATGACTCCCACCAGTCCGTAGGGGATGCCGATGATGATGAGGGTGCCGAGGAATTCGGACACCTTCATCTCATAGCTGAGAAACCTGTCCAGCCGTCGCAACATGGTGGTACCGGTGTCCTTCCTCGGGACCTTGGACGACGTCAGGCCTGTCGGCCGCCGTCGTTGGCGGTGCGATGTTGTTGTCGAGCGTTCTTCAGGGGTGGACCCGAAGAGCGATCGCCTTCCGGCGAGTCGTTCCAGAAGCACGACGCTTCTGTGGCACGGGAGGCCGACCATCGAAGATCAAGTTACTACTCATTCTCAACGCTGTGATGAGAATTACCGGTAACATATCTCATAGATTCGGGATTGCCTATAGGGCGTCGAATCGTAGGCCGTCGCAGGTCGCGCCCGCGGCGCCCCGGCTCGCGGGTCGTCCGACGTGACCGATGGCGAGTGGAGGGGCCACCGCATCGGCACCGGACGCCACTGAGGGGTGCGTGCCGGTGCCGATGCGGTCCGCGCATCATGCCCCCAACCCGTGATGCTGCGGAATCGACGGTAACATAATTTGTCAATAGGGGGCTAATGGCTGGTATTGGCCATGATTCGACGACAAGTGATAAGAATGAATATTAACTTACTCGAGGGATGTCGTCGTATGGTCGGCGACTGTGCAGGAGGTTCATGATGTCAGCTGTCATCGTCGATGTGGTTCGTACACCGTCGGGTCGGGGTAAGTCCGGCGGCGGACTGTCGTCGGTACATCCGGCCACGCTGCTGGCCGGTGTGTTGGCGGAGTTGGTCGCGCGCACCGGGATCGACCCGGCCCTCGTCGACGATGTGATCGCCGGCTGCGTCACCCAGAGTGGCGAACAGGCCAACAACATCGCCAGGACCGCGGTGCTGGCGGCGGGATTCCCGGAGTCGGTGCCCGGCACCACGGTTGATCGACAGTGTGGTTCGAGCCAGCAGGCCGTGCATTTCGCCGCCCAGGGTGTGCTCGCCGGCGCGTACGACGTAGCGATAGCCTGTGGCGTCGAGTCGATGAGCCGCACCCCGATGTTCTCCAACACCCAGGGCAAAGACTCTCTGCGCGGCCCGCTCGCCGCTCGCTACCCGGCCGGCCTGATCGGACAGGGGATCGCGGCCGAGATCATCGCTGCCCGCTGGAAGCTGGACCGCGCGGTCCTCGACGAGTTCGCGGCGCGCTCGCATCGGCTGGCAGCCGCCACCGCGGCATCGGGCGGCTTCGACGCTGAGCTCGTTGCCGCCGGAGACCTCGTGGCCGACGAGACGATTCGGACCGGCACCACTGTCGAAGGTTTGGCGAACCTGCGCCCCGCCTTCACGGATTCCGCTCTCCTCGACCGGTTTCCGGAGATCGACTGGTCGGTGACCGCGGGCAATTCCTCGCCGCTCACCGACGGCGCGTCGGCGGCGCTCATCATGAGCGAGGCGATGGCGGCGAAACTGGGGTTGACCCCCCGCGCCCGCTTCCACTCCTTCGCCGTTGTCGGCGACGATCCCACACTCATGCTCACCGCCGTCGTCCCCGCGACCCGCAAGGCGCTCGAACGGGTCTCCCTCACTGTCGACGACATCGATACCTTCGAGGTGAACGAGGCGTTCGCCCCGGTCCCGCTCGTCTGGCAGCACGAGCTCGGCGCCGACCCGGCCAGGGTCAATCCGCGTGGCGGCGCCATCGCGCTCGGTCACCCACTCGGTGCTTCCGGGACCCGTTTGCTCGCGACGATGGTCAATCATCTGGAACAGACCGGCGGTCGCTACGGACTCCAGACCATGTGCGAGGCGGGCGGCTTGGCCAACGCCACCATCATCGAACGTCTCTGAGAGCGCGCCGATAGGCGAGTGCCCGCCGGACGCGACGAGCGATCGGCGGGCTGGTTCGTGAAGTGCGGGGACACAGGACTCGCGGCAGTGGGGACAAGAGGGCCTGGACATCCCACGCCGCGAGTCGTGTGCTCCGGGAGTGAACTCCCGGTCGTGTCCACCCGGCGCCGCGGTGCATGCCCGCTTCGCAGCAAGGTTGAATGGTCATCAACTTATTGATCGCGAGCGACGCTGTCAATCACGTGTAATCGCTCTTCCGGTTCCTGGATCACGTTTCTTCAGTTGCGGAATAGCCAGTAACATAAAGGGTATGTCGGTGTACCCTTGGCACCGAACCGCGTTCGCGAGGTGCGTCGGGCTGCTGTGCGTCGCCTCGGCTGCTCGGTCGCGCGGCACATCTGGGAAAGGATGACGATGAGCACGGCAATCAAGCCTGGCGAACCCAATTACGTAGACCCACACAGTGATTCCTACGTCGACGAAGGCGCGGCCCCGGTGTGGCGTGGGTCGGCCACCCCGGCGGTGGAATTCACGGCGCCGGAGCATGCGCTGACTCTCGATCGGGTTCGCCTCCATATTCCCGACACCCACCGGTCCCCGCGCAAACGGCCCGCTCAGTTGGCCGATGCCTTGGACTTCTGGATGTTCGCGGGTGCGGCGGCGAACGTGGCGATGCAATTCGCGCACCAGGGAGTCGCGGCGGGTGTGATGGAAAGTCAGGTCGAATCCGGTGCGCTCATGGTGCATCCGTGGAAGCGGCTGCGGACCACCTCCGCCTACCTCGCGGTGGCCGTGCTCGGCACCGACGAGGACAAGCTGGCCATGCGGCAGGCGGTCAATGTCGCGCACCGCCAAGTGAGGTCGCGGCCGGATTCGAAGGTGAAATACAACGCCTTCGACCGAAACTTGCAGATGTATGTGGCCGCGGCGATCTACATCGGTTTCGAGGACACCCACCAACTGCTGTGCGGCAAGATGACCGACGACGAACTCGAAGCGTTCTACCAGGGCTCGGACACCTTCGGTACCACGCTCCAGGTACACCCCGATATGTGGCCGAAGACGCGCGCCGAGTTCGACGACTACTGGCTGGAGGCGTGCACGGGGGTGGTGTGCGACGACGAATTCCGCGCCTACATCGACGATCTGCTGCACCTGCGGATGGTCCACTGGTCCATCCGGGTGATGTTCGGCAGCCTTCTGCGGTTCCTCACCGCGGGCTTTCTGCCGCCGCATTTCCGCGAGCAGATGGCGGTCGAATGGAGCACCTCGGATCAGCGCCGATTCGAGCACCTTTTCCAGTTCGTCGGCTTCGTCAACCGCTTCATCCCGAAGTTCGTCAGGTTCGCCGGCACCAACGCGATGATGCGCGACGTGCGCAACCGCATCAGGAAGCAGCGGGCCCTCGTCTGATCGAACGGGGCCGATGACCGCGGCAGGTGAGGCGTTCGCCTCGCCGCCGCGCTCCAGCCGTTATGGCGTAGTCGGCGCGGGGGTGTCGATCGCCCGCAGTTGCTCGGGGTCGACGGCTCGCAGAACCGCCAGTGACGCTGTGATCGCCAGATCGCAGGCCGTGCTGATGTCGGCTCCCGCGAGGATGACGGCGCGGTAGGCAACGTCCAAGCTGATGCCGAGGAGCATCGTGGCGAGTGTGTCCGCGCCGCCGTCGATGGGAGTTCCACGCTCGGCGTAGTTGGCTCGCAATCGTTCGGCGATACGCGGTTCGAGAGCGGCGGACAACCGACGCCCGGGGTGGCTGTCGTCGTATCGGTTGTCGAGCAGGACGCGGAATCCTTCGGGGTGGCGGCGGGCGTAATCGAAGAGCGACTCGATCGAATAGCGGGCCCGCTGCCCGTAGCTCATCGTCTCGCCGTTGTCATAGATCTCGAACATCCAGGTGGTCAACGCGGCGAGCTCGCGTTCGATAACAGCGTCGACGAGTGCGTCGCGGGAGCCGAAGTGGGCATAGAGGGTCACTCTGGAGGTATCGGCGCGCTGAGCGATGGTATCCATCGTGGCTCGATCGACACCCACCTCGGCGATCACCGCGCACGCCGCATCCAGGAGCACGGAGTCGCTCGGGCGATTGCGGGTGCTGCGGCGCGCGGGCGCCTTCGCGCGGCGATCAGGGTGCCCGGTTCCGGCCAACCTTCCTCCTCGATGCTGTCCCACGTTCCGTTCGTGGCGGTGTCAACCTTCGGCATTACCGAAGTAGGCCGCCTCGACCATATCTCGGCGACCACGGAGCTCAGCCGCGGAGCCGGACAATACGGCCCTGCCGTGATGGAGCACGACGGCCGTATCGGCGATGGACAACGCCAGTTCGATGTGTTGTTCGACCAGCACCACGGCCATGTGCTGGTCGTCGGCGATCTGACGCAGCCGGGGGAGCAGGCCCTCCACGGCGATCGGCGACAGCCCGAGGCTGAGTTCGTCGACGAGCAGGATCTTGGGTGCGCACAGCAGTGCTTTCGCCAACGCGAGCATCTGTTGTTCGCCGCCGGAGAGAGTGCCGCATCGGCGCGACCGCATCGACCGCAGCGCGGGGAAGTAGTCGAAGACGTCATCGACGGAGGGGCCGTGCTTGCGGCGGGCCAGGCGCAGGTTGTCGTCGACCGACAAGCGGTGGAAGACGCCCCGGCTGTCGGGGACCAGGATGACGCCGCGGCGCGCGTTGGCTTCCACCCGGCGGTCCAGCGGTTCGCCGAGCGCGGTGATGATGCCGGACAGTGCAGGCAGCGCTCCGACCGACGCGAGCAGAGTGGTGGTCTTGCCTGCCCCGTTCGGCCCCAGGAGTGCGAGGATCTCACCCGCTCGCACCTGGGCGTTCAGATCGCGTACGGCGGGCACGCCACCGTATCCGACGGTGAGCCCTTCGATGTTCAGGGCGGGCTTCACCTCGATCAGCGGCCTTTCCGGCATTGCCGATGTGGTCATTTGCTGTCTCCTACCGGTCGGGCCGCGTCGTCGTCGGTGCGGGCGGTGCCGAGATACGCCGCGATCACCCGTGGGTCCTCCCGGATTCGGGCAGGCTCGCCGGCGGCGATGACGACACCGAAGTCCAGCACGTAGAGCCGCGAACAGGTGTCGAGAACCAGAGACATGTCGTGGTCGATGAGCAACACACCGACACCCGCGGTCGCGATGCGCCGCAGATGCCGACCGAAGTCCTGGCTCTCGTGAGTGTCGAGTCCAGCGGCGGGCTCATCGAGGAGCACCACCTTCGAACCGCCGACCAGCGCGCGCGCCACCCCGACCAATTTCTGCTGGCCCAGGGTCAATTCGCCGGGGCGCTGGTCCGCGACGCCGGGTACACCCACCAATTCCAGTGCTGCGTCGATGGTTTCGCTCGGCGGCGCCGAACCGCCGACGATGTCGGCGAACAGCATGCGCAGACCGGTCGGCTGGATCGCGACGGCGAGATTCTGCGCCACCGTGAGGTCGCCGAAAAGCTCACCCGCCTGCCAGGTTCGGGCCAATCCGGCGCGTCGTCGTCGATGCGTGCCGAGTCGGTCGAGTGCGGTGCCTTCGAGGGTGACGTTTCCGGTGTAGGGGGTGAACCCGGTAACCGCGTCGACGAACGTCGTCTTTCCCGCGCCGTTGGGTCCGATCAGACCCACGATTTCGCCGGAGCCGACGGCGATGTCGATGTCGGTGTTGGCCGCTACACCGCCGTAGCGAACCGACAATCCGTGGGTCCGCAACAGAGGTTGCACGCTATCGGACATGCGTTACTGCCTTCTTTCCCGGCTCAGCGGCCTCGTCGCCGGTGATGTCACGGCCGCTCCGGCGTGGGATCGTCGCGCTGAGCCACTCGAATGCCGAGGTCATCGCCCCCGCGACGCCGACCGGGTTGAGCACGGCCATCAGCAACAACACAGTCGCGGCGATGACTTCGTAGTATTCGCCGAATTCGAGAGTCTGGTTGAGGAATACGTAGCCGACTCCCAGTGGGCCGAGGGTGCCTGCGATGAACGCGCCCGACACGGAGGTGATGCCGCCGACGTACGTCATCGCCAACAGCGTCAGGCCGATCATTACGGTGAACGAACCCGCCGAGAGCTGGCCCCTGCTGTAGCCGATCAGGCAACCGCCGATGCCGGCCAGGAACGCCGAGACAGCGAAGCCGAGCAATTTCGTTGCGGCGACGTCGATTCCGACCGATGCCGCTGCCCGCTCGTTGGACCGCACGGCCAACATCGCCCGACCGGTCGCACCCGCCATGATCCGCATCACCGCCAATGTGCAGATCGCGACGACCACCAGGACCATCAGCGAAAAGGGCAGCGTGACAAGGTTGGTGCCGTCACGAACCCCCAGGTCGATACCGAACAGGGTGGGGTCGGTGATGATGTTGCCCTGCGCGGGAGTCAACGAGGGGTTGTTGAAGACGAAGCTTTGAATGGCCAATGCGGCAGCCAAGGTCACCACCGCCAATTGGGCGCCGCGGATACGCAACGCCGGCACCGCGACCAGGATGCCCAACGCGGTGGCCGCCAAGGCGGCGGCGATGATGCCGAGCGGAAAGGGAACGTCCCATTCGGTGGACAATTTCGACAGGGCGAAGCCCGCCGTGCCGGCGAAAGCCATACTGGCCAGCGAGATCTGACCGAGGTACCCGGTCAGCAAAACCAGTGACAGAGCGATCAGAGACAGAATGATCGAGGTCACGACGCCGTAGCGCCACGTCCCGGTCGTCATGACGATCGCGAGGACCGCGACTGCCAGCACCGCGACGGTCGGGGTGATCTTGACCCGGGGGATTCGCACGGCGGGCATCTTCACCGCCCCGAGTGACCCGCGAGCCGGTATCCGGCCACCGAGCAGGAACAACGCCACGACAACGATGACGAACGGCACGGCGTCGGAGAGCCCGGACTGCGCCCAATTCGGCCACATGTCCTTGGTGTCGACCCAGAGGATGACCGCCTGGAACGACCCCAACGTCAATCCCGCCGCACAGGCAACGCCGAAGGACGACAGTCGCCCGACCAGCGCCGCCGCCAGCGCAGGGATCACATAGAACGTGTAGCTCGTCTCGTTCAATCCGATGGTGAAGGCCGCGAGCACCCCGATCAGTCCGCACGCGGCGCCGGTCAGTGCCCAGACGATCGCGGCCAGCCGGTCGGGCGAATACCCGGTCAGGCGTGCGGCGAGTTCGTCTTCCGAGCCCGCGCGAGTCGCGATGCCGACAGTGGTGAGCGTGAAATAGGCCCGCAGACCGACGGCGATCGCGATCGCGATCGCGGCCAACACGAGATCGGACACGTTGACCAGCGCACCGGCCACCGTCACCGTGCTCTCCGGCAGAATCGGTGTGGCGAAAAGGTTTTCGGTATCGAACCGCAGTCCCACCAATGCCTGGATGAACAACATCAGTCCGACCGAGGCAACCACCTGCGCCAACACCGGCGCGTGACGCAGGGGGCGGAATACCACCAGATGCGCCAGCAACGCCCACACCGTCGCGGAGGCGATTCCCAGTGCGATCGCCGCCACCATGGGCGTTGGGTGATCTTCACTGCCGAGCGCGATACTGCCGAGCGGCAGGACGAATATCCCGTCGGTGCGCAGGGCCGCGACGACATAGACCGCCCACAGGGCGAACGCGCCCTGCGCGAAATTGATGATTCCCGTCGCGGCGTGCACGCCCACCAGTGATGTGGCCAAGACCGCGTATACCGCGCCGGTCGACAGACCTAGGAAGACGAATTGCAAGAACTGGCCCATGTGCCCTGTTTTCTGTGGATAGCCCAGGCCCCGGCGGACAGGTCGCCGATAGTGCGAGCGCCCTGTCCGCCGAGGTCATCCGGATCGGTTACGCCGCACCCGGAATCAATTTGAGGACCTCGGGGCTGGGCGTGATGTACCCACCGGAGACCGGTGTCGTCTTCTTGTCCCCGGTCACCTCGAACAACAACATGTCGGTGGTGCAGTTGGGCGTCGTGGCTTTGCCGCAGTTCAGTTTCGGGCCGAGGAAACTCTGGTAGTCGACGAGCCCCTTGAGCGCCGTGAGGATCGCCGGACCGGTGAATTCGGCAGGCGGAGCGGCGGTGAGTGCCTTGGCGAGATCGATCAGAGTGGCGAAGGTGCCGTACGCGTAGAACCCCGCCGTTCCACCGGCGTTGTCGATGAATTGTTCAGCTGTCTTCAGATTCGATTTCGCGGGCTCGGGAGCCGAGTCGATGGCAGGCGGCAGCCACACCGGCGAATAGGACTGAGCACCGACGGCCTGTGCGCCCATCACGTCGACGTATTCCGTGCACGCGGCCAGAAAGACTGTGCCCGAATACTTCACGGACTTCAGTGCTTGGGCCAGCTTGTTGCAGGTGTTGTCGTTGGGCGCGGTCATCAGACCGCCCGCGGCGGGAGAACCGTCCGCGATCGTGGACGCGAGGGCGGTGAAGTTCGGTCCCGCCGGCGGGTAATAGGCACTCTTGACTTCGATTCCCAACTGTTTGCCCAGCGGGGTCAGGAGACCGTCGAACACCTGATGCGCTTGGGGCAGATCGGAATTGACCAAGGTCAACGAGTTCTTCCCTGCCTGCTTCAGTGATTGCAGGAATCCGACCAGGAACGCCGCAGGCGGCGGACCGAAGAACACGCGGTTCTCGGGAACCGCACCGGTCGCGGTATTGAAGGGAATCTGGCCGATCAGCGGAATTGCCGCTGACGTCAAAATCGGCATCGCCGCGGCCGATTCGGCGTTGTAGCCGTCGACCGCCGCCACCACGCCTGCCTGCACGAACTGGTTGGCGCACGAGATCGTGGACTCCGGCGAGGTGTTATCGATACCGCAGTCGACGATTTCGATCGGGCGGCCGTTGATCCCGCCGATCTGGTTGTTGATGTACTCGACCGCGGCGTTCCTGCCGGTGGTCACACCCGCCTGGGTAGCCGGGCCCTTCGAGGGATTGAACAAGCCGATCTTGATCGGGGCGCCGGCAGCCTTGACTCCCGGCGCGATGGCGGTCGTGCTGCCGCCCGCCTCGGAACTGCTGTCGTCACTGCACGAAGCAACGGAGAACACACACGCTGCGGCCACCGCAGCCGCGGCGATCCGGCGAGAATTACTGGCCATTCTGAATGCCTTTCCAGGCCGGTTGTCCTGGCGAACAGCGCCGGTCAACCTGTCGATCTCATGTTCGACGCCTGATCGCCCGTTGGCGATTCAGCGACCCGACCGCTACTTGTGATCTGGGCCACTAGAAGCTAACCCAGCCTTACACGCGTGTCAAGCTGAATTCGGAACCTCATCACGAGCGTGAAATACGAGGTGAGAAGCCTTATTTCGCAGGTTTCCCACCGTGGTCAGATCGGGCAGCCGCCGTTGCGCTCCGCGGGGACCGAGAAAGTGTCCAGCGCGTACTTGCGATGAACGTGGACGAGTTTCTCGTACTGGAGTCGGTTGTGCGCGAGTGGCGCCAGCAGTAGCCGGTCCGGCAGAAGTCGCCACGCCGCCTGCAACACCGTCGTGTAGACGGCGAATTCCACATCGTGGCGCGGGCGCAGCCGGAAACCGGTGAGTGCCTGCATTTCCGGAACCATCGCCTTGGACGAGCAGACTTGAATGACGTGACCGACGATCGGCCGAATGAGCAACCACATCGGCGACAGCGCTGCTCGCGCGGGCGCGGAGATCCCGATCGTAGGCAGCGGCAGCCTCGTGAGCGCGGCGAACTGTTCCACCAAGAAGGGGTTGGTCTGCAATTCGGTGTCGACCATCCGGTCGTAATACGCGGTCGCCTCCGCCAGCGTCGCGGGCAATTTCCCGGATTCGGCGCGCAGTTCCAGGTCGGAGAACGATTCCCGCAGCAGTTGATAGGCCGCTTCCTGCTCTGCGGGCCGCAGCACGGTGCCGGTGCAGTAGGTGAAGGTTCGCAACGCGAGGTAGACGCCACTGAGGCCCACCCACACCCACGCATCCGGATTCAGTGCGCTGTACCGGATCTCGGAATAGTCACCCGTGCCGCGGCCGTGGACATCACGGTGTCGCGTTTTGAGCCAGTCTGCCTCGGCGGCTCTATCCTCCGGGTGGCCCCAGATGGCAAGGATTGACGAGAACCCGCTGCGCACACCACGATTGGCGAAGTTGTCCGCGAATCTGCCGGTTCGATCCACCGCGGCCGCGACGGGCACCAGGGCTACTTGATCGAACGCCGCGCCGGCGAAGACGGCGGACAGGGCGCTGGCGGTGTGTTTGCGGAACTCGGTCATCACCTCGGGGCGGATCGAGTTCTGCGTGGCTGGGGATTGTTGAGAGTCCAGGACCTCTCGAATCTTCGCGTCCCGAGTCACTTCGCCACCTCATTGTGATAGTAGTACTGCGATCAGACTATCATTCAGTCTCGGTTATCGGCAGTGAAGCTCTCGTGTCTCCGCCTGCTCACGGGTGGCCGCGCTCCGCTCGAGATGGCCGAATCAGCCGGTAGGGTGTCAGCGGTGAACGACCACCCAGCCCCCTTGCCCGAATCCTGGGCCGAGCTGAGTCGACTGGACGCCAAATCCCGGCGCATCGTCGATGCCGCCCGTGAGTCTTTCGTGCAGGTCGGCTTCGAAGAAACGACGATGGTGCACATCGCCGACGGCGCCGAAGTGGGCGTCGCGACGGTCTATCGCAGGTTCGGAACCAAGTCGGCGATCGTCCGATACGCGCTGATGGCCGAGGCCGAACGAGTCGGCGACATCATCTACGAGGCCATGCGGAAATCGGCGGGCCCGGTCGGTGCGCTCGCGGAGATGTTCTCGGCCTTCGTCAGTGAAGCTTCCGCGCCACGGCTGCTGACGCGAAACCTGCGCACCTCGGGCGCGGCCGAGCAGATGGCCGATTTCGTGACCGGTGACGAATTCGTCGATCACGGGCGCATCGGTGTCGCCCGGTTCATCGCCTACTGGCAGCAACGCGGCGAGCTCGGCGACTTCGACCCCGACGTCGTGGCCGAGCTGTTCGTCAGACTGACCATGTCCTTCATCTCGAATCCGGGTGGGGTACTTCCGCTCCATGATGCCGATGCCGCACGCGATTTCGCCCGGCAGTACCTCGCTCCGCTGCTGTTTCCGCACGCCATTCGATAGCGGGCGGGGCGGGTTACTGCTTCGGGCGCACCTTGTACGCGGCCGATTTCAGCTCCCGCTTCTTCATCCGCTCGATGGACTGGTGGTGCTTTCGCGCATGGTAGGCGATCGGAAAATAGGTCAACCGTTCCGGCAGCACGCGGTAGGCGAACCGGATCACCGTGTAAATGCGCTCCAGGCTGCGCTGTTCGGCGCGGCTCCAATCGACGCCGATCATGGCTCGCAGTCGCGGGTCGAGTAGACCGACGATGGACAGATAGTTGAACCGCAGCATGGGCAGCAGCGCCAATCGCAACACCCGATCCGCTGGAAACGGCATCTTCGCCAGCTGTTCGATCTCGCCGTCACGCAGCTGCCGGAACTGTTCGCGCACATCGTCGGTGGCGCACAGTACGTCGCGGACCATGTGCTCGTAATAGGTGTCGAACTCGGCCCTGGTCTGTGGGTAACCCCTCATCGGCACCTGCAATATCCGCGCGATGCGAATATTGTCGGCCAGCAACTCGTCCAATTCCGCGGCGGTGAACTCGCGCCCGATCAGCAGTGGTCCGGCCTTGGCGGTGGTGACGTAGGCGGTGGCGATAACCCATTGGTAGGCATCGGGATTCAGGGCGCTGATGGATTTCCCGTCCGCGTTCTTCATCCGCAACGGTTCGTGCAGCGAACGCAGGCGTTGGCCTTCCTTGATCGCTTCGGCACCGCCGTAGGTCCAGCGCAGCACCGAGTCGACCGACCGAATGGCGCGTCCCGCCGGATCGGTGCGCGAGACCGAGTACTTGTCGACGACGTCGCGGATGGTCGGGTGCAGACCCTGCATGGCGAAGGCGGCGCCTTCGACCATGAGGTAGGTCCAGTGGCCGACCATCTCGGCGGTCATCGAATCGATGGCGACCAGTTCGATCGGGTCAGCGGCATCGATTCGGCCTCTCGCGCTTGGAGGTTCGGATTCGTTGCCGGAGCCAGTATTTCGGTGAGTGGTGGTGGTCATCGTCTTCCTTCTGTCTCCGGAGATCGGCGTGTTCCCGGTGGTGGCGGCCCGGATGCGGATCTTGCCGCGGCCGGGATCGCACACGATCAGCGCGAAGACCGGATGACGTACAGACCGCTGTGATAGTTGAACTGCTATGAAGCTATCAAAATGCCTCGGTTTGTGGCCCAGTATCCATAGTTTGATCGTCCAAGAAACGACAGGCGCTCGGCTAGCTCGGTAGCACGGCCACGCGCACCGCGATGTGCCCCGGTGGCCAGCAGGAGTGGGCCAGCACCGCGATCGGCAGCGCCGCCGAGACGTAGAAGCCGGGCCGTTTCCTGGCTGTGAGCGCGAATTCACTTCCGCGACGACGATTTCGACAAGGCTGTTCCTGCGGATGACGGGCGAGTAGCCCGACTCGCAACCGGTAGCGCACTGCGTGGGGGAGACGGTGTGCCGATATCGAGGGACCGGCAGTTGGTGAGAGCTCATCGGGATTCGATCACGGGTCCAGCCATAGCGCCTCGCAGGGCATTCGCCGGATCGGGAGAAACCCATCGCTGATCTCTATGGCGACGATAGAGGGATGCGGGTGGGATAGCCTGTCGCGCAAGTAGTTCCGCACAGCGGTGCGGCAACCGCAGAAATCCACCACCAGGTCGGCACTGATCACTCGCAGGTGAGTGTCGGGTTCCTCGGGGCGAGGCGATCGAGACAGTGGCATCAGCCTCTACTGTCGACAATCGCGCCGGGGCGGCTGTGTGCGCGGTACGGCTTCGGGAGTAGCAGGCATAGCTCGACTGCCGACACCGTGTGACCTCCGCGTTTCTGCACCGAGTATGCTGAAAATGATCCATTACTTAACCCGGCCATCATGCTGCATCAGTGCAGCATATGTAGTGATCTAGGCTAGATAGCACTAGATACTCTAGCTGTTCAGAGCTGGAATAGATAGTAACTTATCGCATCGAAGAGAGATCTCGGAATCTGACAATTCTCCCAGTCTGCCTGATTGACATGGTGCTCATGAAGCCCGTCCGTCGGCTGCGCGAAGCGCCCGACGTGCGATCGCCCACCGTTGAGTCTCCAAGGGGCCGTCGTCTATGCGGAACAGCCGAACCTCGCGATACAGCCACGACAGTGGCGCGTCCTCGAAATTACCTGGCGCACTGCAGATCTGCAGCGACCGATCGACCACCCGCCCCACCGCCTCGGCAACGAATGTCTTCGCGATCGAGGTCGCCTGCGCCGACGGCTCGCCCGCGTCGAGCAACAGGCACGCCCGGTCCACCAATCCGCGGGACGCCGCGATGTCGATCTCGTTGTCGGCGATCAACTGCTGGACCATGCCGAGATCGCCCAGCCTGCCCCCGGACGACGACTGGGTGGCGGCGCGCGCCACCGCGATGTCGGCAGCGCGCCGCGCTGAGCCGAGCCAGCGCATGCAATTGGTCAGCCTGGTGTTCCACAGTCTGGTCTGGGCGTAGTCGAATCCGCGGTCCACCTCGCCCAGGACCATATCGTCGCTCACCTCGAGATTCTCGAAGATCAACTCCGACTCCCGCGCGAACACGGTCGCCCGGTCATGCTGAACCCGTAAACCGGGTGCACCCGCGTCGACGAGGAACATCGTCGCGCCGCCCCGGGAATCCGGCTCGCCACTCGTGCGCGCCACCACGATGGCGAACGCGGCGCCGTCGGCGCCGGTGACGAACCATTTCCGGCCGTTGATCACCCACCCGTACCGGGTCTTCTCGGCAGTCGTGCTCAGGGTGGACGGGTCGAACCCGTTGCCGGGCACCGGCTCTGTCATCGCGAAACAGGAGCGGACTCGGCCGGATGCCAAGGGCAGCAGGTATCGATCCTGTTGATCCGGCGACGCCACTCGTTCGAGCAGGTGCATATTGCCTTCGTCGGGTGCTGCGCAGTTCTGTGCGATAGGGCCGAACAGCGAATACCCGGAAGCCTCGAAGACGGGCGCGCGATCACGCATGTTCAGGCCGAGTCCGCCGAACGCTGCACCCACCTGGGGAGCGAAGACCCCCGCTGTCCTCGCCGCAGTCTGCAACGCGCGCCGCACGTCGCCGGGCAGGTCGTGCGCATTCCCGCCGTGCTGCTCCTCGACCGGCAAGATCAGCTGTCGCACCAGCAACTTGGTCTTCTTGGTCAGATCAGCGACCGCAGTCGCCACGCTGTCGCCGGTCATCTCGACCGCTCGGTGATCGAGGCGCTCGTCGCCCACCTCGCACGCTCCGACGGCGTTCGGTCGACATCGACGAAGACTGCGGACATCATGGCCTCCTCAGCACGCGCCGACCTTCGGCGCGAGCCCCAAAAAGTTAATGCACATTCTGGTGTGAGGATCCCAATTATTGGCCATAAGTCGCGTAGCAGTCGACTATATGTGGCCTATGTTACTGAGTATTCGCCCAGTGAGAGGCTGGTGAACCTGATGGACCTCGGGACTCATCTGAAACGGGAGCCGGCGGTTCCGAGGCCGGCCGCGGTGAGGCAGGCAAGGGCAGCGGCGATCCAGAGGGGAGTGTAGGAGCCGTTGATATCGCGGATCAGGCCGCCCGTGAGGGCCATCGCGCCCGCGCCGAGTTGGTGGAAGACGCTGATCCAGCCGAAGGTCAGGGCGCTGTCGGCGCCGAAGTAGCGGCGGCACAGGGTCAGTGTCGGTGGCACTGTCGCGACGTCGAGGATGCCGAATACCACGGCGAAGACGACGAGGTCCGGCGACCATCCGCTGGTGAACAGCCCCGGAAGGAGGGCGAGCGACAGGCCGCGGCCGAGGAAGAATACCGCGAGTAGCAGCCGCGGTTCGATCCGGTCGGTGAGCCACCCCGCGGAGACGGTGCCGAGAATATTGGCGACGCCGATGATGGCCAGCAGGCCCGACGCGGCGGTGGCGGCCATGCCGTGATCGTGCGCGGCCGGCGTGAAGTGGCTCCACATCAGGCCGTTCGTGGTGGCCCCGCACAGCGCGAACATCGAGGCCAGAACCCAGAATCGAGTATCGCCAACGGCGCGCAGCAGGGCGGCGATCGTGCGGGCGAACGGGTTGACTCGGTGGTCCGTGTCGACCGGTTCGGTGTCCGGATCCGCGCCGTACCGGACGGCGCCGACCGCGGCGGGGCTTTCGCGCAGGAAGAACAGGACACCGAGTAGGGCCACCGTCGCCAGGGCGCCGCACGCGAGAACGGGTGCGCGCCAGTCGGACCGTTCGAGCAGTACCGACAGCAGGGGCAGCATCGCGAACTGGCCGAATACGCTTGCCGCGGTGAGTATTCCGGTGGCCAGGCCGATCTTTCGGTAGAACCACCGGTTCGCCACCGTCGCGGCGAACACCGTGGTGATCGACCCGGTTCCGATACCGATTGCGAAGCCGAACCATAAAACGAACCAGATCACCGACGGGGTGAACGACGCGGTGAGAACTGAACTCGCGATCAGCGCGAGCAGTGCGTACGACGTCACGCGGCGGATGCCGTAGCGGTCCATCATGGCCGCCGCGAACGGCCCGACCACCCCGTAGAGCACCATGTTCACCGCCACGGCCGCACCGATGCCGGTGCGAGTCCACCCCTTCGTCTCGACCAACGGTTCGGTGATCAGGCCCGCGATCGTGGCGAAGCTCCCCGCTGCGATGAGCGCGAGGGCGGCCACGGCCACGATCGTCCACGCGGGATGAACACGGAGCACCCGCCGGTTCGCGCGCTGCTCGATATCGACTTCGGAAATGCTCACCGGAATCCTTCGCGTTGCTCGACGTCCTTACCCTCGTTTCTATCAACCACTGGACTGGATCGACAGTATGCACAATATTGTCCATATGGACGAGTTGGATACCATCGGGCGTATGGCTGACGAGGACGAAATTCGGGCTCCGATTGTGCGAGCGATGCGGAGCTGCCCCGTCGAGGTGAGCATCGCCGTGCTCGGCGGCGCGTGGAAGATGACCATCGTCAAATACCTCCTCGACGAGCCCCTGCGCTACGGCGAACTACGCCGCAAGGTCGGCGAGGTGACTCCGCGCGTACTCACCCGCCAACTGCGCGAGCTGGAACAAGACGGCATCGTGACCAGGCACGCCTTCGCCGAAGTTCCACCACGCGTGGAGTATTCGCTCACCACCACCGGGAAAGCGCTGCGCGGCTTCGTCACCGAATTGAACCGATGGGGAGCCGAATACATCGAGGGCCTGGCGGGTGATCCGGTCCGCCGCCATGGCGCACTGCGAATCGGCGTCACCGGGCACACGAACATCACCGCCGACACGGTCCCGATCGTTCGCGCGGCAATCGCCGATCTGATCGCCGACACCCCTAATCCGGTCGGCATCTCGTGCCTCGCCCGCGGCGCCGACAGCGTGTTCGCCGAAGCCGTCCTCGACGCGGGAGGCCGCCTCGAGGTGGTGCTGCCGTCGCGCGATTACCGAGAGGCGAAGGTGAAGCCGGACGCTCTGGCGCAGTTCGACACGCTCATCGAGCGATCCACGACGGTTCGGGTGATGGACTTCGACACTGCGGGCCGCGAAGCCTACGAGGCCGCCAACGAGGTCCTCGTCGGCGAGGCCGACCGGATGATCGCGGTGTGGGACGGCCAGGCCGGCGAGCGTGCCGGTACCGGGACCGTCGTCGCCCTGGCGCGTGAGCGAGGTGTCCCAGTCGATGTGGTGTGGCCGCACGGGGCCGAGCGCGGCTGACCGCGCCCCGTTGCCCGGGTGAAGTCAGTGGGTGGGCTTGCCGAGCCGAATCCTTCAGGACCACATCCCCACTGGCGGATATCTGCCGCCGGACACCATCTGAAACGGAGCTTCGATGAAGCGTGCGCTGACACTTCTCGCCGGAACGGCCCTCAATCTGGGTTCCGCTGCATGCTCGACGGACTCGACACCCTCGCCGGCGCCCAGCAGCACGACCGCCGTCGGCCACGACCGCCGCTTCATCGACCAAGGCTGCCCGGCCTCGGCGACTTCGGTCCCGTCGCGGCCGACCACCGACCCGGGACAACGTGGCGCCGACGGCTCCACCGGCAACAACCTGGGCGCCGAATATCGCGCGAAGAACCAAGATCCGGGCTGCCCGCTCGGCAGTTACGTCGGCCCCGACGCCATGCAGAACCCCAACGGCGACGGTACCTGGGTGCCCTGCGAGGGAACGATCTGCACCAACCCGAACCCATGGCGCGGGCCCGGGCACCACGGCACCCGCCGAAACCCCCGCAACGGTCGAGGTCTCCTCGACCACCCCGCAGAACTCGGGACAGGTCGAAGGCGCACCCTGCGAGGGTGACGGCCACTGGGTCCACCTGGACGGAGACAACGCCGGGCACTACGGCACCGAATGGCTCTGCCAGCACTGAACTCCGTCCGGCGGGGCGTCATTCTCTGATACGAATGGCGCAAACCGTCGCAGTATGGGATCCGCTAGCGGCTGATGGCGCGGGCCACCGCGTCGCCGACCTGTTCGTCGGTGAGGCTGCTGCGCTTGATCAGCACATGCGACAGCACGGTGCGGACGGCGATCTCCGCGGCCTGCGCCGGGGTGACCATGAGCGACGCACTGTCGTCGCGAGCCGCCAGTAGCGGCGCGATGAAGGCGCCGACTGTCTCGATCAGGTTGAGCTCGGACCCTTCGTGCTCGATCGCGACATTGATCAGCCATCCGGGTTCCTGGTCGCGCAGCCGGGAGATCACCGGGTGTCGGCGCAGGTAGCAGATAGCAAAGACCACAGCGTCTTTCGCCAACTGCCGGACCGGAGTGAAGATGTCGATCTCCTGGTAGGCGGCGCTCATCATGCGGGCTACTTCGATCTTGCTGACGGCCGCGATGAGTCCGTTCTTGTCTCCGAACTCGCGGTAGGCGGTCGCGCGTGAGACGCCCGCCCGGCGAGCGACCGCGGTCAGCGTCAGGTCGTCCAGGCCGGTCTCGGCCATCATCGCCAAGGCGGTGTCCGCGAGCAACGAGGACGACTGTGTCGCATTGGTCATGCCGGTCATTCTGCATGCTCCTCGCTCCGGGGCGGCACGACCGGTTGCGGTCGAGTCGGTACTGAGACTATATTCGATTTCAGTCTCAGTGACGGATCCGCGAATCGATCCGTGTATAGGACTCGGAACATCGACGTTCGGAGGTACGGGCATGCCGAAAATCGGCGATCACGCGGTCGTGTTGGGTGCGGGCATCGGCGGGCTACTTGCCGCTCGGGTGCTCAGCGAGACCTACTCGAGAGTGACGGTGATCGAGCGAGATGCCCTGCTCCCGGATTCCGAGGCGCGAAAAGGCGTCCCGCAGGGGCGCCACGTACACGGGCTGCTGCCGCGGGGCAAGGACATCCTCGAGGAACTGTTCCCGGGGTTCGGCGACGACATGCGAACGAGCGGCGTAGTCGAATGCGACGCGCTGCGCGAAGTCCGCTTCACCATGGCCGGCCGCACCCTCAAGCGAGTTTCGACCGGGCACAAAGCTTTTCAGGCAAGTCGCCCACACCTCGAGCATCAGCTCCGCAGGCGAGTGGAGGCGCTGCCCAACGTCACCATTCGCGACAGGTGCGACGCCGGGGCGCCCGTCGTCAACGCCGACGGCACGCGGATCACCGGCGTCGCGATCCTGGACCGTTCGGACGGTGCGCGCGAAACCATCGACGCGGACCTGGTCGTAGCATCGATGGGCCGTGCCAGTGTCGTTCCCGCATGGCTGGACAAGCTCGGCTACGACCGCCCGGTCGAAGAAGGCACCACGATCGACATCATCTACCGCAGCGCCCTCATCCAGCTGCCGCCGAACGCACTGCCCCACGACAAGCTGGTCACGATCGGCGTACGCGACCTACCCCCGCGTGCCCTCGCCCTGTTCGCCGTCGAAGGCAACCGCCACATCCTCACCCTGATCGGCCACGACGGCGAGGAACCACCGAAGGACGCGGCCGGATTCCTCGACTTCGCCGCAGTGATCGCCCCGCCCGACGTACTCGATGCCATCAAGAACGGTGAACTGGTGGGCGACATCTCGACCTTCCGGTACAAGGCCAACCTGCGCCGCCGCTATGAGCGGCTCGATCGTTTTCCCGAGGGACTGCTCGCGGTCGGCGACAGCCTGTGCAGCTTCAGCCCCGTCTACGGACAGGGCATGACCGTCGCTGCGATCCAGATGGCCGTGCTGCGCGAGTGCCTCGCTCGGGGTAAAAACAACCTTGCCGCAAGGTTTTACAGCGCGGTCAAGCCCGAGATCGACAATGCCTGGCAACTCACCGTGATCGCCGACGGCGCCATGCCACACGTGAGCGCCAGTGCCTCGTTGCCGGTCCGAGCCGCCGTCGCGGCGCTCGATCCGGTGCTGATCGCCGCCGAACGTGACACCGCGGTCGCGACCGCCCTGTACCGGGTGATGGGACTCGTCGACAAACCCAGCGCACTACTCACGCCCACCATCGCCGCCCGCATCGGCATCGCGAATGCCCGCGCGGTGCTGGAAGGCCTCGGCCGTATTCTGAACGTGGGCCGGGAATAGTCGAGAGTCCTTTTACGACAAGCGGTTCCACGATCTCCCGAAAGCGCCGCATTCACGGCCACTCAGTCGAGACAGAACTCGTTGCCCTCGATGTCCTGCATCACCAGGCACGACTCGTTGACACCATCGGCACGAATTAGTTGAACACGTACCGCACCGAGCGCGACCAGTCGTGTGCATTCGGTCTCGAGCGCGGTGACGCGCTCTTCCCCCACGAGCCCGGTACCGACCCGCACGTCGAGATGCACCCGATTCTTGACAACCTTGCCTTCTGGCACGCGCTGAAAGTACAGGCGGGGGCCCACACCGGAGGGATCAACGCATGCCGAACCCCGATGCTCGTATCCCAACACCGCCGACCAGAAGCGAGCGAGGCGCTCAGGTTCTGCGCAGTCGAAGGTGACTTGGATCTGTTTGATCGATGCCATCGGTCCACCGTAGAGGCGGAGTTCGTCGTCGTCCGCATTGTATCGACGATGACAACGGGCGAAAGTGCTTGCGCCTGTTCCAGATTGGCTCGCGAGCCAGTGTTGCAGATCAGTGACCATCTCTAGTTCCGCGGCGAGCGCGGCTCGGTCACTCAGGTGCATCACGTAGCAAACGATCTCATTGGCGCTTCTTGCTCGCCGATGGGGTGAGTGCGATTCTGCCGAGTACCTCGCCGGCCTCCATTTTCCGGTGCGCCAGCACGGCTTCCTCCAGGGAAAGCGTCTCGTGCACAACTGCTTTCAGCTCGCCGCGAATCGAGGCGGCGAAGAGTTCGGCGGTCGCGGCCCGCCGGTCGGATGTAGGCACGGTATCGGCACTGAAGGTCGCGAACGACGTCGATTTCCTGAACGCCTTGACCATTTCCATACCGAAGTCCGCCGGCGGCATGCCTGCCATCACGCCGACAGCCACCATGCGACCGTTCGGCTCGAGCATGGTGAGAAACGATGGTAGATCCGCGCCCGAGGCGATGTCGATGATGACGTCATAGCCCGCCGGGGCGTTCTCCGCGCCCCGACCTGCGCGGTCCAGCACGTGTGTCGCGCCGAGCTCGCGCAGGCGATCGCCGCGCTCGCGCGAGGAGGTCGTGACCGCGACCGCACCGGCACCGCCACCAGCCGCGAGCTGGACCGCCGCCACTCCGATTCCGCCGGCCGCGCCACGCACCAGCACCGACTCGCCGCGCGCGAAATGCGCATGGCGCAAAGCGAAGTGGGCCACCATGGCCGAGCTGCCGAGTGTGACCGCGTCGACAGCCGACAGGGTCTGCGGGAGGGGGACGAGCGTCTCGGCCGAGGCGACGGCGCGCTCGGTGTATCCGCCGCCCTCGCCGGTGAACGCCCACACGCGCTGACCGATCCACCTTGTGTCGACACCCTCGCCGACCTCTGTCACGGTGCCGGCGACCTCTTGGCCGAGAATGCGACCTGGCGTAGCTCCGTAGGCGGCCAGCGCGCCACTTCGGAGAAGGGTGTCGACACCGCCGACGCCGATCGCCTCGGTCGTGATCACCACCTGTCCGACTGTCGGCTTCGGGTCGGGGAGTTCGACCACCGCGAGGACCTCGGGACCTCCGAATGCTTGGACCATGACCGCCTTCATCGGTGCCTCCATGTTCTGTTCGAGCGGAACTGACCAGTGGGACGGTAACGGACACCCCCGTCCGTTTAGCTAAAGTGAGAGCGGTGACCACTGGTTTGCCTCACACCCTGCGTTCCGATGCCCGCGACAACCGCGAACGCATTCTCGACGCGGCCCGCGCGGTGTTCGTCATCGACGGCCTGGACGTGCCGATGCGGGAGATCGCCCGGCGCGCCCAGGTCGGCCCCGCCACCCTGTATCGCCATTTCCCGACCAAGGAGATGCTGGTCGCCGAGGCGTTCACCGATCAGATGCTCGCCTGCCGGACGCTCGTGGACGAAGGGCTCGCCGACCCCGATCCCTGGCACGGCTTCTGCCGCACTGTCGAGAAGCTCTGCGAGCTGCAAGCCCGCGACCACGGGTTCGCCGCGGCCTTCATGTCCGCCTATCCGCATGCGCTGGACTTCGCCGCGATCCGCAACTCCTCGCTCACCGGCGCCGCCGAACTGATCCGTCGCGCCAAGGACACCGGCCGCCTGCGCCCCGACATCGTGGTGGACGACCTCATCCTCATGATCATGGCCAACAACGGCATCCATGCCGGCACACCGGCAGCACGAATCGCGGCCTCCCGCCGCTTCGCCGCCCTCATGATCCAAGCGTTCCAAGCCTCACCGGCGTCGGTGCCGCTGCCGCCGGTGCCACGATTGATGCCCGCGATGCCCCCGACAAGAGCCCGTCAGTAGACGGCAGTTAATGAGGTTTCGGTCGATCTGCTGCGGTAGCGGAGTGCGGGCTAAGAGATTGCCCGGTCCGAATTCTCACCGGGCTCCGCCGCTAGTGGGTCGAACGCCTGAGCTACGGCGATGCTGTCTTCGTAAACGTGGTGGCGGGTGATGAGGTCGTTCTCGACAGTGAGGTGCAGCGCGAAACGGGAACGGTAGGCGCGGCCGGTAGGTCGAGCGGTTTGGCGGATTTCACCCAGGACCACCGCCTCCGTGCCGTCGATCAAGATCCGTTCGATCACGGTTCCGTTCTGTTCGGGCACGTGGTAGCGCGAGATTTCGCGGTAGTGCTCAGCCACGTCGGCGCGCGTGGACCGATGCCGAATCCACGGGGTCTCGGTCCGGCCGTGCTCGTCCTCCGGCCAATCCAACTTCCAGTCGACGACCGGAGCGTAAAGCGATGAGGTGGCGTCCGGGTCACCCGAACCGATTCGACGCAGAAGCTCTTCGACAACGGTGCGGGTGGCGCTTGTCAGGATGTTACCCATACAGCCACCTTGCCCGAGCCGGGCGCATTTCGTCGACTACCTCCAGCCCATAAATCGGTGGTGCTCGGCACAGCCCCGTTGCTACCGTCACAGCATGAAGGTCACTTCACGAATCGCTGCCGCGACCGCACGAGCTCTCAGCTCGCCGGTCGCTGCCTGACCTCTTTCTTCCACGCCGGCGGCCGGAAACGGTCCGCTGGTTTGCGTCGGTCATGTTGCCGGACTTGCCGTGTGCGGTCGCTTCCGGTCGATTTCACATCGATGGAGCAACCACCATGATCACGACAGAACAAACAGTTCAGACTTTCCTCGACTTCTTCCGCGAACGCGGGCATGAAATCACGCCAGGCGGATCGCTCATTCCCTCGCCGGATGACCCGGTGCTGTTCACCACCTCCGGGATGCACCCGTTGACTCCATATCTGATGGGCCGACCCCACCCGCTCGGCCAGCGGCTCACCGGCCTGCAACGATGCCTGCGCACCACCGATCTCGATGAGATCGGCGACGACACCCACCTCACCGTGTTCGAAATGCTCGGGTCCTGGTCACTGGGCGACTACGGCGGCCCGCGGAGCCTGCGTTGGGGATTCGAACTGCTGCGCGACGGCTTCGGCATCGACCCCTGCCGGATGCACGTGACGGTCTACGGCGGTGACGACCAGGTCGAGCCCGACCACGAGTCGTGGCGCACGTGGGATGAACTGGGGTTGCCGGTCGAACCGACCACTGACGAGAACTGGTGGTCCAACGGCCCGACCGGACTCTGCGGGCCCGATTCCGAGATCTTCGTCTGGACGGGAGACGAAAGACCGCAGGGCACACCGACATCCGATGACCGGTGGGTGGAGGTGTGGAACCACGTCATGATGCGCTACGTCCGGCATCCCGACGGCAGTCTCGAACCGATGCGCCAACCCGGTATCGACACCGGCCTTGGTGTGGAACGGCTGGTGCGAATCCTGCAGAACACGCAGTCCGTCTTCGAGATCGATGTTTTCGAGCCCTGGCTCACCACCCTGCCCAGAATCTGGGGCCCACTGGACGAGCGGTCGCTGCGACTGCTGTCGGACCATCTGCGATCGGGCATCGTCGTCCTCGGCGATCGCGTCACACCATCCCCGTCCGGCCGCGGTCACATACTCCGCCGCTTGATCCGCCGCACCCTGACCACGCTGTGGCGCGACGATCCGACCCGCACCCTGTCCGACTTACCGATCGAGCTCGTGGAACACACCCTCGGGCATTTCCAGCAATCTGTTGACCCCCACGAGGTGCGCACCGTCCTGCTCGACGAGGAACGAAAATTCGACCTACTACTCCAACGCGGACGAAAAGTCTTGTCCCACCGCCGATTCACCGGCCCCTTGACCGACGACGACTACCACTACCTGCACGATACCCACGGTCTGCCCCGCGATCTCGTGGTGCTCCTGAACACGGAACCCGGTGTCGGCTGATTGCCGTCGCGGGCTGATCCGATCAGCGCCGTAACATGGCAAGCAACTGCTCCGCATCGCACCCGACCCACTGTCGTCGAACGTTCGGCGCATCACCTTTGTGCCTGATCGAATCTGCAGGGCGGGGCGTTCCTGTCAGCCTCGCATCGCTTGGGTTCTCAGCACGTCGACCTCGCAGCCTGGCGAGGTCGGGTCGAAACCGTGCTCGACCAGCCAGCGGACCCCGCGCAGACTGCGCAACGACCACCACGCGCGGATCACGTCGAGGTCTACGTCGCTGCCGTAACCGGCGACCACGTCGCCGAGGTGTTCCTCGTGTCCGAGTGTCAAGGTGGCGAGGTCGTACAGGGGATCGCCGCGAGCTGCCTCGGACCAGTCGATGATGCCGGTGACCTCGTCACCGTCGACGAACACGTGGGCGACCTGGAGGTCGCCATGAGTGAAGGCGGGTGTCCACGGTCGGAGCGCAGCCTCGGCAGCTCGGCGGTTGTATGCGACCACGTCGGCGGCAACCACCCTGCTCTCGGCAAGCCATGCACATTCGTGGTCGAGTTCCGTCGCGATCTCGTCGACGCTGCGACCGGGCCACGGCGGGAGCGGCGCGTCGTGCAGCATACGGACGGCGGCACCTGCGGCGGCCCACGCCGCCGACGACGCGGTCGACGGCTCACCGAGGCGACCGAGCGCCTTCCCCGGTATCGCGGCGAGCGCGAGCACAGGCGGCTTGCGCCACAAGACCTCCGGAGTCGGGATCGGCGCCATGGCCATTGCCTCGACCTCGACATCGGTATTCGACTGATCAGCATCGATCTTCAGGAACACATCGCCGACCCGCAAGGTCGCGCGCTCGTGATGGGCGACAAGGACCTCGACTTCTTTCACGTCGGCCATTATGGCTGGGATGAACACAGACGCCGCCGTGTTTATCGCCGACAAACGGTTGGTCGCGGGCTCACCGACGAAGGTGACGTCGATATCCGATCAATTAGTCATGCATTCGACGAGGCGCAGAACATCGGCCGATTCGCTCGGGGTCGCGGCATTTCAGGACGGATATGTCCTGAGCGAACTCAACTGATTCGAAATGCGTGGTCGATAGGGGATAATCCGATGGCATGAGCTTCACGGATGCCGAAGTCGACTATCTCCGGTCACAGCCGCTCGCTCGCCTCGCCACCCGAGCTGCGGATGGACAGCCCGACGTTGTGCCAGTCGCTGTCGAATTCGACGGCACCTGCTTCTGGGTCGGCGGTGGTGCAACGTTCCCCGGGACGCGCAAGGCACGCAATGTCGCTGCGGGCAACGTCGAGGTGGCACTGGTCGTCGATGACGTGATCTCGATCGATCCGTTCATAGCCCGCGGTCTCCGCGTCTACGGTCGCGCCGAACCGCCCGTCGAGCGAGTGGGCATGGTGGGGCCGGGCTTCTATCTACGAATAACTCCCGTGCAGTCCTGGAGTTGGAACCTCGCCGGTGAGCCAGTCGGTGACCAGTGGTACGACACCCGCCACGCCTGGCACTGACGACCGTGCGTTCGGCTAGTGGGCGCCACGACCGCACTCACCTCAGCGATTTCGGCTGACGCGCCGGACCAGCGGCCGGTTGTGGTCGAGTCCGCTTCGGCGTCATACCAGGTGGGACACTTATCCAGCGCTTGGGCCCGAGTGCTTGTCACCAGTTGTGCTGTCTTCGAATACCCCGTGGACCATTCGACCGATGGGAGAACAGGCATGACGATCACTAGCGGTGTCCGGCGGTACGGATCTCTCGCTGCTGTCCTGGCGAGCACGACGGCGGTGGTGGTGGGGCTGTGCGGCCCAGCCAGTGCCGCTACCGGCGGGTTCGATTACCGCGACCTCAACGTCGAGGGACTGACGCGCGCCTTGATCGACCCACCTGCTGGAAAATGCATCCCACTGCTGGCTCCGGCACGGCAGATGGACAACCAGACCGATGTTGTGGTTCAACTGTTTTCGAACGCGACGTGCGGCAGCCGCATCAGCGTCCTCCAGCCGGACATGACAACCACTACGGGTCCTCTCGTCGCAGCTGTGGTCTTCAACGGCTAGCCCGATCATGACCGGTAGCCGTACCGCGTGAACTCCGCCGACGCCGTTTCTCCGCGGCGTCGGCGGGGGAGTGCGATTCGGTCAGCCGGTCTCCACCTCGAGTGAACGCTTCGCCCAGCGGCATTTCCGTGTGTTTGGTTACGTCGTGCTGTCGAGCTCGCCTGTAGACGGCAAACAGGCATCGGCGATTGTCGCGGTGTCCCAGTAGAAAGGTCGGATCTCGGTGATCTGCCCACCGGTCACGGTGATTGTCTGCAGGATAGGGAAATCCAGCTCTTGACCGCTGGCCCGGGACCGGGCGTGCACGTGCGTCAGGACGACGAGCGGACTGGAATCGGACAGGAACGTCTGTTCAGCCAATTCGAATCGGTCCCAGGTCGCGCTCATCGCAAGGAAGAAGCGTTCCAGACCGTCATGGCCGTGCCAGATTCCCCCGTAAGGGAGAGCGTCTGCCTGCCACAGCACGACAGCCGGCGCGAAGAACGGAGCAAGCGTGGCAAACGAAGCTGCGCCGGGTCCACCAGCAGCGAGATACTCGGCCTCGGCCTGGTACATGCGCTCGAGGACGAGCCTGGGCGAGTCTTCGGAAGATGCGGTCATGGCTATCACTATCGGTGTGCTGTCCACGGCTTGCTGGCGATAATCGGACGGCACAATCGGTCATTCCGCGACACACGCTCATCGGCACTACCGTGCGTTGGGCTGAGCCTCGGTCCGGTCGGCCGAACCTCGCGGCAAGCGCGGACATGTCACTAATTGTCGAACTGCTGGCGATCCAGATCGGCCATGCCATACCCACCGCCGTGGCGAAATCGGAGATGTCGATTACCGGTGACGTCGGCGTGAATCTAGGACAGAAGCTGACCTACATGGTTCCTGTGGTCGAAGACGAGTCGTAGGCCGATCTGCAGGAGGAATCATGGCTGTCGAACAGGTCCCCGCGGGCTTTCGGGGCCGAGAAACTGGGGCGAGTCGTCGACGCTCGCGGGCGCAGCGGGCATGCCGAGGTGCGCATCGGGGATGCCGTGGTGATGCTTTTCGACCGTGACACGAGCTGGCCCGCGACCCCGGCGTTTCTGCGGTTGTACGTGGAGGATGCGCGCGCCGCGCACCGGCAGGCCGTGGCCGCCGGGGCCGTGTCGCCAGAGGAGTTGGAGCGACGTTTCACTGATCCGGGTTTCACCGCGGCGATGGAGTACATGCAGCGTCTGAGACCGCGATCTTCCCTGGCTGAGAATGCGGTCAGTCGCCACCTGTCGGTGTCCACTCGCCCCGCGAGCGCCCGTAATCCTGGCTCCCCGGTCGACGTGTGTTCTCTCTCCTCGATCGGGGGTATCCCTGTCTTGACTGGATCTCACACAGCTAGGAAACCGCCATGAGCATGAGCAAGAAGATCGCGAATTCCGTCGAGGCCACCAAGGGGCGGATGAAGAGGGCGTATGGTCGCGCCACTGGCAACCGAAGCCTAGAGGCCGAAGGTCGGGCCGAACAGGTCAAGGGCAACCTGAAACAGTCCGCCGCCAAGATCAAAGACGCCTTCAAGAACTAGCTTCCCCCGAACGAGACCTCACAGTAGATCTCGCGCGCCGACCGTTGCGGACCACCTCGACGGATCCATCACACGGGGGTATATCACCATGCCGAACAACACTGTCTCTCCATCGTCGTACGACAACTCGTCCAGCACCGTGGCCAAGGTGGCCCAGAACAGCATCTTCGAACGATTCGCCCGCGCGGGCTTCGTCATGAGCGGGCTCGTGCACCTGTTCATCGGCTACATCGCCATCCGGCTCGCCCTCGGCGGCGGGGGTGGCACAGCCGACCAATCGGGGGCCATGGCCGAACTGGCCGCCAAGCCGGGCGGTGTCCTCGCGCTCTGGATCGGAGTCGTGGCGTTCTCGCTGATGGCGTTGTGGCGGCTCGCCGAAGCGGCACTCGGCAGCTCCTCCAAACCGGACTCCGACAGCAAGAAATCCGAGGCCGTCAATCGCGTCAAGGCATTCTCCTTGGCGGTGGTCTACCTCGGTTTCGCCATCTCCGCTTTCGGATTCGCTCGCGGTGCGGGCAAATCCAGCAGCGAGCAGAGCACGGGAATCACCGCTGCGATGATGCAGTCGAGCGTGGGTACGATCGCCCTCGTCGCCGCCGGGTTGATCATCATCGCGATCGGCGGCTATCACGTGTACAAGGGTGCGACCCAGAGCTTCCTCGATGACTTGCACGGCTCCCCGAGCAACCTGGTTCGTCGGTTGGGCACGGTGGGATACATCGCGAAGGGATTGGCCGTCGCGGCCATCGGATTGCTGGTGATCATCGCGGTGGGTCGATCCGATCCCAACGAAGCCAGCGGACTCGACGGCGCGTTCAAAACCCTGGGGGCACAGCCTTTCGGAGCGACCCTGTTGATCGCGGCAGGCCTGGGCATCATCACCTACGGCCTCTACAGTTTCGCCATGGCGCGATACACCAAGATGTAGCTGACTCTGTGTAGCGCCAGACCGGCCATCGGGATATCGCTGGGGGAGGGGTTCGTACCCGGCCTTGTGGGCGGGACTTCCCCGCAACTCGGGTATCGAATCCCGTCGAATGCACTACGCTCGCGGACGCAAACTAGAACAGGTTCTCGGGGTGGGAGTGTGGGATGCGGACGGTGGCGGCTTTGCGGGCGACGGTAGTCGGCGCAGTTTTCGCGCTGGTAACGGCTTGCGCAGGATCGGCAATGGCAGTGCCACTGCCGGAACAGGATTCGTTCTACGCCGAGCCAAGTGGTCTCGCGGACCTACCCAACGGGACAGTGCTCACGTCTCGAGTGATCGAACCGGAGTCGTTCCTGCAGCCGCTGCCGGCAGATGCGTGGCAGGTGCAGTACAAGACGATCGACAATCATGGGTCACCCCGCGCCTACATCGCGACAGTTCTTGTACCGCAACAAGAATGGACCGGAGGCGGTCCGCGTCCGCTCCTGTCGTACCAGGTCGCCGAAGACGGTGTCGGCTCGAAATGCGCACCCTCCTACGCGCTGCGCGGTGGGATCGAGGGCGTCCCGAGCAACGCGTATACCGAGACCGGCATGATTCGGTTTGCACTGCAACAAGGGTGGGCTCTGGTCGTGCCGGACTATCAGGGGCCCGACTCCGATCTGTTCGGTGCCGACGGCTATGTCCACGGCATCCTGGACGGCATTCGCGCCGCGAGAGCGTTCGCGCCGGCGAATGTCGACCCCGCAGGGCCGATCGGCATGTGGGGATATTCCGGCGGGGCACAGGCCACCGCTATCGCAGCGCAAGCGCAAACTACCTACGCCCCGGATCTGAGATTGGCAGGTGTGGCGCTGGGCGGGATCGTCGCCGACCTGGAGGCCACCATGTCCGGCTTCAGTGGTGGAATCGCCGGCGGGGCGGCTGTGGTCGGGCTGGTGGGGTTGAACCGATCCTATCCGGAAGCCGATGTGGCTCAGTACCTCAATGAATCCGGCCGCGGAATGTTGGCCGCAAGCCAAGGCGATTGCCTGCTCGACGCCGCAATCGCGTATCCCTTCCTCGATGCGGCGGCGCTGGAAGCTTGGCCTGGATCGATTACGAACAACACCGAATTGAGCAAGGTGGTTCGGATGGCCAGTCCTTTGTTCCGCCCGGGCGTACCCGCCGCGCCGGTGCTGCTCCATCACGCCGTCGCTGACGAGTTCGCGCCCATCGGCTCGGCACGGGCGCTGGCCGGAAAGTATTGTGCCGCTGGGGTTCCGGTGCAGCTGGTGGAGAATTCGGTCGGCGAGCACGGTACCGAAGCTGTGGTGGGATTGTCGACGGCCCTGACCTATCTCGGCGACCGATTCGCTGCGAAGCCGGCGGCAAGCACCTGCGCGCTCTAACGCTCGAGATCACCTCGGGCCGTTGGCTTTCGGACCTGCCGGATGGTCGATTCGAACAGCGGCATGAGGCAGGTCCGGGTGTTCCGCTGCACATCACCAGCACGCGGACCAGAGTCTTTTGCGGGGCGGGCTTAGACGGCCACCCCCCCAGGTTGGAAGAGGGTCTCCGCGGCCAGGAGGTTCGCCACGACATCCTCTCGGTCACCCGGTTCCGCGACCTCTAGCCCAAGAGTTAGCCCGCTGACGAACAAACCAACTTCAGCGTCTGAGCAACCACCATTGATCGGCACCCATGAATAGGGGTCGGCCGAGGAGACCGGCCATGGTTGTGGCGGCTCGAAGTCGAAGTTCGGTACCTCGACGACAGCCTGCATCTTGATCACCTGGCCACTGAAGCAGAATCAGCCGGGTATGTCCTCCAATTTACGGCGTCGCGCGGGAGCTCCGGAATGCTTCGCGCTGTACGGAGTTCCTGCGGTGTATCGGGGGCCAGCCCGATCATCGGCATTTAGGTGCGTTCGGCTTAGCCTTCGTCCGGCCGGGCTGAACTGCACGAGAGGCGGCAATAGGGCATTGGCCAGGCGCCGAATCGAGTGTCTCTCAAGCCCTGCGTAGCATCTGGTCATCATGGACGGCAGGGAGATCGTAGCTACGGGTTCGTGGTTGTATGACGACGTCGTTCTCATGCCGGTGTTAGTCGTCCGTCTCGATTACGACCTCTGGTACGAGGTGGCCCGAGACGCGGGCACACTCGCGGAAGATGAGGAGCCGTTCCTTGATTCGGCCGGGCATGCCTACTACGTGTCTTTCAAAGCCCTCCGCAACGATGCGTCATTCTGGCCTGATTCCGGGCCGCACCGTTCGGTTGATGATGCGCGGATAACGGCAGAATCGAGGGTGCCCTCTCCGATCACTTGGCAGTCTGGTGAATCGCTTCCCTGAAAGATCATTGCTCGAAGCGTCGCGATCCGTCTGGCACGCGCGCCGCAGTCCGCACTGAAATCGGCAGATGTGGACGTTCGTGACCGTGTAACAGGCGGAATTTGCGGCTGCTATCGCTAAAGGCGTGTCGCCGTACGGACCAGTGCGGCGACGGTTTTGGATCTGCTCTGTGGTGGCCAGGCGATGACGGTCGTCACGGCCGGTGCGTCCGGCACCGGCACGATGGCGTGATCGTCGCGTAGCTGGGCGCGGAGCGACTCAGGCATAACCGCGCAGGCCCGTCCGAGTGTGATCAGCTGGGTCAACTGGGTGTGGTCGCGAACCTGTGGTCCGGGGCCGTCTGGATAACTTCCATCCGGTCGAGGCCAGCGCGGCAGCGGCAGGTCGGTCAGGGCGTCGACCTCGGCCATCGATAGGTGGGGTCGGATGGCGAGAGGATGTCCCGCGGGTAGGACGACGATCTGCTGTTCGGTGTGCAAGTCCTCGGTGTCGAATCCGGTTGTGGTGTCGTAGGGCCGGTGGAGCAGAGCAACGTCGGCACTCCCGTTGCGTAGCAGTCTCTCCGGTTCGCCGGGTCCGCAGAGCACCACCTCGACTGCGACAGCGCAGGGATCGGCGGCGTAGGCGTCCAGCAGCTTCGACAACAGTTCGCGCGAGGCGCCCGCCTTGGTGGCCAGCACGACACCGGGCAGGTCGGCAGCGGCGCGGCGGGTGCGGCGCTCGGCGGCTTCGACCGCTTCGAGAGCGATCCGGGCCTCCCGCAGCAGCACCGACCCGGCCTCGGTCAACGTGATCGCGCGAGTATTGCGGTGCAGCAGAACGACTCCGAGTCGCCGTTCGAGTTGCTGGATCGCCCGCGAGAGCGGCGGTTGCGCCATCGCGAGCCGTTGTGCCGCCCGCCCGAAGTGCAACTCCTCGGCGACCGCGACGAAGTATCGCAACTCCCGCGTCTCCACCGGGTGATCGTATCCGGCGCTCACCACTACCGATACCCGTGCGGTATCGTCGCCCACCCGATCGGTCTTGGACGCCCCACCCGAGTTCGCAACATGATCAACGGCATGAGTGAACCGACGATCGCGCTGGTGACCGGCGCGAACAAAGGAATCGGATACGAGATCGCGGTAGGTCTGGGCGCGCTTGGCTGGCGAATCGGGGTGGGCGCGAGGGATCGACACCGCCGCGAGATTGCGGTGGAGAAACTGTGCGCGGCGGGGACCGACGCGTTCGGCGTGCCGCTCGACGTGGACGACGACGTGAGTGTCGCTGCCGCGGCCGAGCTGATCGCCGACTATGCCGGAGGGCTCGACGTCTTGGTCAACAATGCCGCGATCACCGGCGGTATGCCACAGACACCCACGGCGGTCGATCCTGCGACCGTGCGAGCTGTCGTGGAAACCAACGTGATCGGCGTCATCCGGGTCACCAACGCGATGCTGCCCATGCTGCGCGGCTCGGCCTCACCGCGAATCGTCAACATGTCCAGTAGCGTGGGTTCGCTCGCCCTGCAGACCACGCCCGGCATCGACATGGGCCCGGTCCCCGCTGCGTACTCGGCGTCGAAGACCTTCCTCAATGCCGTCACTCTCCAATACGTCAAGGAACTGAGCGACACCAACATCCTGATCAACTCCGGCTGCCCCGGTTTCACCGCCACTGACCTCAACGGCTTGCGCGGGGTCCGTACACCGCAGCAGGGGGCGGCGATCGCGATTCACCTCGCGACCCTGCCCGATGACGGACCGACCGGCGGATTCTTCGACGACGCTGGAGGAGTGCCCTGGTGAGGGCACAGCGGTGAGAATCCTTCCGTTCTCGTAGTCAGCTGCAGGACAATGACATCGGCTGCACATCCGATATTCGGCAGACCAGTGCGTTCGCGAACGCGCGAGTCGCGGCAAGCGGACGTCCGAGTCGAGACGACTGTGCGGCAATCTGGGATCGTGTACGGCCCAGTTGTTGCCGTGAGCGGCTTCGAATTGGATAGACCATGAGTTGTTCAGTGGCAGACAGGCGGTCGGATGAGTCAGTACTACGAGCTGGACGGGACCACACTGTGGAATCCCTCGAACGGCGCTTCACGGCTGTTCTTGAACCAGGTGGGATTCTTCGAGGAGGAACTCGGTGTTTCCTCAGGGATCGGCCCGATGGAATCGGACGCGTGTGAGGTCACTCCTGTTGTGCTGGAAGTGTTTTTGGCGACCGTTCTAGCCTGGCGTGGCCGTACTGGTAATGCTGTTGTGCAGGCGTTGTCTGACGGGTTTCTCGCCACGCTGTTGGTCATTGCCGAGCGGGCTGGCATCACAATGTCTTGGGCTGCTCTGGCCGACGGCGGAACGGGCGGGATGCAAGACGTGCAGGTTCGTTCAAGTCCGTTGTCGGGCGACGGCGGCGAGTTCGAATGGAGCGCCACTGTTCGTGAGCACGCACGTCAGCTCGACAGCTTCATGGCGCGCTAACACGGCCGCCCGCGAAGGAACAAGGCAGCGGGATGCTGCCGCAACTGATCGGTATCGAGTCCGTCTGCGGTTCTGTAGGCAGTACATCAGAACCAGATCAGAGCTGAAGTAACTTGGTAGACAACGAAATCCGGTGCGAGTCGACGGCCGACTCGCACCGGATTTCTGTTCTCCGAAAGGCCGATCGGGCACGGCCTGTCGTTCAGACGACTACTCCGTTTACCGAACGTTACCCACCGATTCGCTGGACTCAATGTCTACTGAGTGGTTACCTCGTATGACCAATCGCTTGATCGGTTCTCGATGAGGAGCCCCAGATGTTCAGAACTATTCGCCGTGCCATCGTGGCTCTCGCGCTGTGCTGCGGCCTGTTCGCCGCGATTTCCTGCACCGCCGCGAACCCGCAACAGCCTGTCGCCGCCGACGCGCCGCGCTTGGCCGGCGCCGACAACTTCCGCGACATAGCGGGCACCGGTGCGGGATACGTGGCACAGGGCAGTCACCGCGTGCGCAAGGGCGCGGTCTACCGGTCCAACGCGTTGACGTTCGGCGACGCCGACTTGGCGGCGGTCAAGGGGCTCGGCATCGCCGATGTGATCGACATGCGCAATGCTTCGGAGATCGCCAAGGCTCCCGACCGGGTCCCGCCGGGCGCGTCGTATGTCAACATTCCGATCCTGGCCGGCGATGTCAGCCAGATCCCGGGCGGTATCACCAGTCCCGAGCAGGCAGCCGAATTGCTTCGCACCGCCAACCGGATGTTCGTCACCGATGCCGCAGCCCGAGAAGGCTTGGCGCAGAGTCTGACTCGCATCGCCGAGCAGCCGGGTCCGGTCGTGATCCATTGCACCGCGGGCAAAGACCGCACCGGCTGGACGGCGTACCTGCTGCAGAGCCTGGTCGGCGTCGACGCGGACACGAGCATGAACGACTACCTGCTCACCAACGAGTACTCCGCAGCCTCGATCGAGGCTACGATCGCCCAGATTTCGGCGACCCGCGGACCCCAGGCGGCGGCCGTCTACCGCCCGTTCCTCGTGGTGGACCGCACCTATCTGGAGGCGGGCATCGCCCAGCTGAACTCGGACTACGGCACCGTCGACAAGTACCTGCGCGACGGTCTGGGCCTGCGCCCTGAGGTCGTCGACGCACTGCGGGCCAAACTCCTCCAGTAGTCGGGGAGAACGCCCCCGCCGGAACGGTACTTCGGCGGGACGTCGGGTTCACCTGGTCAGCCCGATTGGGGTCAGCAGCTGTGAGCAGCCAGGTGCGCTTCGTCCGTATGCGCACGTCGCTGACACTTCGTGGTCAGTTCGGGCAGCGGGGTCAGAGGGCGGCGGTGACCGCGCAACTGTCGGTGGTGTCATACATGATCGACGCGTCACGCCGAGAGACGGAGAAGTGCCATGCCGATCACAAACCACCAGACCGCAGGGCATGCGTTCCTGCGAGAGATGTACGAGGACCCCTACTATCCCGATGCCGTGCTCGACCAGTGCAGGGCGGTCTTGCATCGGCTGTGCGAGACGATCGAGTCGGAGCGGCCATCTGATCTGGCGACCCTGTACGTGCTTACCCGAGCAGCGACGGCGGAGTTCAACGACTTGCAGGCCGAGTTCGAGGCGGCCGGTAGCGAAATCGAGACGGTCGCGCGCGAATCGATCGCCGCCGACTTCTGCTTGATCGCCTCGGCTTACGGGTTCACGGAGGCGGATTCCGAGGAACTGATCGCCGGGCGAGACTGGTGAGCTGCGGGTATCGTGCGTCGGGCCGAGCCTCGGTCCGGCCGGACGAACCGCACGGGAGTGGCAAACAGGGTGTTCTCAAGAGCGGTCTCGGTGATGCGCTTGCCCAACGGTCCGCTGCGACTCGGGCGTGTCGTGGGCGGTGACTGCGGCGTCGAGAACCTGGACAGCATTGTCGTACTGATCGCGGTCGAACAGGAATGGGCCGAATGCGGTGTAGTCACGAGTGGTGCGATAGGGCTGTTCGAAGCAGTCCCACACGACGAGGTCGCCGGTGAGGCTTATGCGCGTCAGCAGCGGCCAGCAGCCCAATTCCCCGCAACTGCAGGCAAGTACGGGGGTCTTCTCTCCCCTGAGGGAAGAGGAACCGTGGAAGTGGTCGGTCGCCGACGCGAACCGGAAGAATAGGGGAACAAGGCCTCCATACGCGTCACCCGCAGGCTCCATACCAGCGCAGATTTCGAAGGTATCGATGAGATCGGTCAGAGGGATGGTGTCGATGTGGGGCATGATCCGGTGGACGTCGGTACGTCCGGGCGGTCCTGGCCGATATTCGAACCCGATCTCGCTGATGGCTGTCAAACGCCTGCGCTGCACGCGCTTCCGGTCGCGGTCGATCCGCCCAATACCCGCGCGACGGCGCGCGTAGGGTGTCTGGGCTCTTACGGGGATCACCGCCCGAGGCGCACGACGCCCTTCTCAGTTGAAAGAATCACGGCATTAACGTATCCAGCACTCGCCCATCCCGCAAGGTGGATGCATCGGCAGATAGCTGCGTTCGCGAATAGGCTCGGTGTGTGTGGAGTACGAGGCGGTCTACTCGGTTATCTATCACGCGGTGGACGAGGGCAGCGATGACCCGGACAACCTGTATGCCGGTGTGCGATTCGTCAGGGAGGGCGAGCCGCTCGCGCATGCTGCGGCTCCGCCCGGAGGCGTTCCCGTTTGTGGAACCACCACACGATTCATCGTTCCGGGTGTGCCCTGGTCGGATCCTGTTTCGGGTGAGTACAGACGTTGCCCGGAATGTGAGGTGCTGCGCCCTCGGGAGCGGGTGTTCATGTCGAGCCGTCGGCCAACTCCTTGGGCGAGGGCTCAATGTCGACCACTAAGCATGAAATTCGGCAGATGTGGACGTTCGTGACTGCGCAATAAGCGCCCGCGAGCGGACGTTCAGCTGAGACGCCCAGCCCGCGAGACACGCCCATCTTGCGATCTACGAGGCTCGCGTCATGATCGGCGCTTTGTTTCGGCTGAGCTGATCTCGCTTATGAGTTGTGTCGCGACGGTAGTCACATGGCTGGCGAAGGCATTCCGGTCGGTGCCGAGACTGCCTTCCGTCCACTCGACGAACAGTGAAATCAAGGCGCCGAAGAGTGCCGAAAAGTGCATGCGGACACTGGGATCGTCAGGGGAACCCACGATCCGATCACCCAGTGCGGCTGTCGCGATAGCCGGAATGGTTTCTCGCACATAGCCCCGCAGTCGCACATCCGCCACCGGCTCGACCAACAGGATGCGGCAGACACGAGGATCGGCCTCCATCAGGCGGGCGGCGGCCTCGAACACCGCGTGCAGGTCCTCGGATGCCACCCCTTGCGCAACAGCTTGTTGTAGGCGAGACAGCGCCGCCCGGTACACCGCGTGCAGCAGCACGTCTGTGTCGGCGAAGCTCTCGTAGAAGAACCGCTGACTCAGGCCCGCCGCCCGGCAGACGGACCTCATGCCCAGGGCGGAAACACCTTGCGTGCCAACTATTTCGACACCCACATCGATCAGCCGCGCCCGTCGGTCGGCGGCGCGGCTCTCAGCCGTCTGCCCTCCGTAACTCCTTGACACGGCAACACTTTACAACAACGATTATTCATCAGGAAGCATCTGCTTCCGGATGGAGAGGGTGATGTTCACCGACGAGCAGTTCCAACTGTCGCTGCGACAGCCGCGCCTGACGCAGCCGATACCGACAGTGCTGACGAACCGCGCCGAGCCGGTCGAAGTTCTCGATGAGGCCGCGTTGACCGTCATGACGCAGACGTGGTTCGACGAATACGAGAAGAAGATCGAGTTCTATGCCGACCACGGCCTCGATATCGCCTGGACCCTCGACTGGGCGAAGAAGTACTGGTGGAGCTGGCAGACCCGGGATATGAGCCACAACCACGAGCTCTACACACACGATCTCAGGTACAAGGATGTGACGACTCTCGGCGCGACCATGGTCGGCCTCGACGAATTCGTGGCCTACAACTTCGCGTTCTTCGATGCCATCCCCGACTGGCGCTACGACCCGATACCCGGACAGTGCTACATCGACCTGTCACCGGACGGTGAGGTCAGAATGGTCGTGCGCTACTACGGAAGTGGTCACATCGTCGGGCCGCTGAAGCTTCATCCCTACGGAGCGGACGCCCCCGCGATCCCTGGCAACGGCGCGTTCATCCAGTGCACCGCCGTGGACCGGTATCACTTCAACGCCGAACACCTGATGTACGAAGGCGAAACGCTCTACGACCTGCTCGACGGAGTTCAACTGGCCGGAATCGTACCGGGGCCTTCGACCACGGCTTTCAAATGGCTGATGCGCGGCGCAGGACTCGCAACCCGGACCATCACCAGACTTCGCCCTCCCGTCACCCGGCATCGCTCGACATCTATACGGTAATCGGCATGAGAGTGCATGCGCCATAAGCATGGGCGGATGCGTTCGCATTACGTGCGGCGTCCGTCTGGTGGTTTCACCTGAGCACACTGCAGTCAGTCGAGGTGATCGGCTTTAGCGCGTAGGTACCGTTGTTCGACCTGGTTACTGGTGAGGTCGGCGGCTTGGCGGAAAAGCCGGGCCGCGGGGCCGCGGTCGCCGGTTAGCTGGAGAAGATGAGCGCGAACAGCGTGTTCACGCTGCCGGGTGAGTGGATTGCAATCCAGGTTGTGGTGTCGGTTGAGGTCGTCGAGCAGCGCCAGCCCGCGCGCGGGGCCGTGTGCGCGGGCGACGGCCACGACCCGCGCGAGTTGAACGGACGGGGTCGGGGTGAGTCGTTCGAGCCACAGATAGAGCAGTGCGATCTGGGGCCAGTCGGTCCCGCCCGGCTCGCCTGCGGCGTGCAGCGCGGCGATGGCGGCCTGGATTTGGTAGGGGCCTGCCGGTCCGCGATTCCAGACGCTGTCGATGAGTGCGGTGCCTTCCACGATCAAATCGCGGTTCCAGCGAGCGGGATCCTGCTCGTCCAGGGGCACCAGTTCTCCGGCGTGCGTGCGTGCCGCGCGGCGGGATTCGGTAAGGAGCATCAGCGCGAGCAAGCCAGTCGTCTCGGCGTCGCTGGGGCCGGTGTCGAGCAGCATTCTGGTCAGCCGGACGGCTTCGGCGGTGAGGTCTACCCGGGTCAGTTCGCCGCCGGTGGTGGCGGTGTAGCCCTCGTTGAAGATGAGGTAGAGGACACGCCGGACCGCGGCCGAGCGCCTGTCGCGGTCGGCGTCGACCGGTGGGGTGAACCGTGCCCCGGCTTTGGCGAGTTGTTGTTTGGCGCGGCTGATCCGTCTGCTCATGGTGGCTTCGGTCGTGCCGTAGGCGTGCGCGATTTCGGCCGTTGTGAGTCCACCGACTGCACGCAGCGTCAAGGCTACTTGGGCGGTGTGGCTGAGCGCGGGATGACAACACAGCAACAGCAGGGTCAAGCTGTCGTCGACATTCGAGGGGTGCGCGGTCTGCAGCGGCTCGGCCTTGGCCGCCGCGTGGATTTCCCGGCGGCGGCGGGCCTGCTCCGCACGCAGCATATCGATCATCCGCCGGTAAGCGATCCGGATGAGGCGGCTGCGTGGGTTGTCCGGAATACCATCGACCGGCCACGACCGCGTCGCGCTCAGCAGCGCCTCCTGCACCGCCTCTTCGGCGATGTCGAAGTGCCCGAATCGGCGCACCACAGCCCCGAGGACCTGCGGTGCTTCGGCTCTCAGCAGGTCCTCGATCGCGGGGGTCACGCGGTGAACTCCGCACCCATGATCGGGCGGATCTCGATCGGTTCGCCGAGGGCCTCGACGATTCGGGAGGTGATCTCGACAGCGCGCTCGTGGCCTGCGACATCGATGACAGCGAAGCTGGCCAGAACCTCCTTCAATTCGGCGAAGGGTCCGTCGGTGGCGATCACGCCGTCGGCGGTCTTGCGAATAGTGGTGCTCACCACCGGATGGCCCAGACCCTCGGTGGCGACCAATTCCCCGGAGGCGATCAGTTCTTGCTCGAGCTGCTGATAGGTGGCGAAAGCGGCCAAAGCTTCCGCCGAGGGGCTGTCGGCATTTTCAGCGTCCCAGTCGGTCGCGGGGGTGTAGCCGAGCAGTAGATATTTCATGTTCTGTCCTCCCGATAGGTGGTTGTGGTGACGGTATCGCGGGGCGATCGGTCAGGCGACGCGGCGCCGGGAGATCGCCAGCGCGGTGGTCCAGGTGAACGCGACCAGGCCGTTGACCGCGATCTGGATGCTCATGTACTCGGGCGAGATCGGTATCAGCAGAACGAGCCCGGCCAACCCGCTCGCTACCGCGGGCAACGCCGCCCGGCGGCGGGCGTACCGCACGCTCAGCACGAGAGCTGCGATAGCCAGCGCGGTGAAAGCCGCTGCGGCAGCGGCTGAATGGGCGATACTGTGCCAAGACATCTGTGCTGCCGGCTCATCCGGAGTTCCAGCCGGGAAGCCATTTTCGGGGTCCATGGTGAACACCCCGGCTGCGATCAGCCCCGCCCCGAACACTCCTACCAGGATCGGCAATGCAAGCCTGCCGGTCCCCGCTGACATGGTGCGGCCCAGGCCCACGGCCAGCGCCAGCGCGCCCGCACCGGCGATCGCGAAGGTCGCGATCTGGATCCAGGCGAGGTCTCCGGTGGCGAGTTGGCTGATCGGATGCCGGGTTATGTCGAAGCCGTCACGAGTGAGCATCTGAGTGATCGCCGAAGCGAAGAACAGCGGTCCGGCGGCCACGCCGGCGATCAGCAGACGGTCGGACACCCGTCCCGTGGTGTGTCGGGTAGTGGAAGCGTCAGCAGTGAGGGTCATCCTTGTGTTCCTTCCTCGATCGGGGTTTTCGCTGCTACCTCGGAGCCGACCGCGGGATCTCGACACCACCCGGCAGTGATTCAGATCACATGTGTTGGCGTCGGGAACCGCCCTGCGGCTCCGAGGTAGCAACGAACGCACACCACTACCGAGGAGAACGAGATGATTGAGACCCGGCCGCAGCCCACTCCCGAGCTGCGCGCGTTAGACCGCTTGGTTGGCACCTGGCGAGTCAGCGGTGGCGCGCAAGGAACAGTCCGGTACGAATGGATGGCGGGCCGGTTCTTTCTGCTCCAGCACATCGATCTGGCCCAGGACGGCCAACCTGTTACCGGCATGGAAGTAATCGGCAATTTGCGCCCGTTCGGCGAACCGACCGGGCCAGATGTGGTCTCGCGGTATTACGACTCCGTCGGACGCAGCTTCGACTACGTCTACGACTTGACCGGGGACACCCTCACCATCTGGGCTGGTGCCAAGGACAGTCCCGCCTACTACCGGGGCACCTTCGATCCGGCGGGGGTAACCGTCACCGGCGAATGGGTCTATCCCGGCGGCGGCGGGTACTCCTCCACGATGACCCGCGTCTGATCCGGCGTTCCGAGCCGGTCACCGCCGGCTCGGAGACTCCGGCACCACACGCAAATCGGCAGATGCGGACGTTCGTGACCGCGCGATCAGCGGCAGTTGAGTGTGTTCGTCGGCTGGTACCGCGCGGCCCTCGGGGTCGCGGGGCTCGCGGCAAAGCAGTGCGGCAAGTCAGTCGACCTTCTGGCCAATTGCCCGCAGGACCTCCGAGAGCCAAACCAGGTGGTATCCGATCGCTCGATCCGGATCGGCCAGTAGATCCGTCAGATGCTCCCACGACCACGAGAGTTGGCCCAGCGTCAGATCGGCCGGAGTGTGGTTGACGTCGTACAGCGCATCTTGCGGAATCGACCAGAAGTAGTCCTGGTCCAAGCGGATAGTGTCGCCGTCGGTGGCAGCCTCGACATGATCCATGAGCAAGTCGATGGACCTTCGCAGCTCAGCCAGGGGCACATGCAGTTGCCATTCGGTCATGAGCACAATCATTCCCGGACCCAGACAACGCCCTGAAGTCGGCATGAGCAGACGTGGTCCGACTGTGTCCTGTCGGAGTGTCGGACCGTTCGTCATGTCGTGTGACACCTAAGGCTTGGCCGACGAGGTGATCGGCGGCTCGGTCGGGGCCGCGGAGTGCGGCACGCCTGTGTAGTCGGGTAGCTCGACGCCGTTGATCGCACGCTCGATCAGTTCGGTGAACCATTCACTGTCGAAATCGGGGGTCGGCTCGGGATCTGGTCCCGGAAGGTCGCGGGTGCGCGCGTGCAACCGGCCGATCTCCTGGTTGGCCTCGACGAACGAGCGCATTCGCTTCTCGTAGGCGGCGAACCCGGCTTCGGGCTCCCAGCTGACGGCGGCCAGCTCTCCGGCCAGAACGTACGCGCCGACCAGGGCCAGCCCGGTGCCCGCCCCGGACAGCGGCGAAGAGCTGAACGCCGCGTCCCCCAGCAGCGCCACCCGCCCGTTCGACCAGCGGTCCATCACCACCTGCGCGACCTCGTCGAGGTAGAAGTCCGGTGTGTCGTCCAAGTGCGCGAGGATGTTCGGGGTCAGCCAGCCCAGGTCGGCCATTCGCTCACGCAGCAGGCGCTTCTGGGCTGCGACGTCGCGGTAGTCGACGTCGAAGTCTCGTGAAGGAAAGGAGAACATGGCCATCGCCCGGGTGGCGTCCTGGATGGGCCGCAGCCCGGCCGAGCGACCGGACTCCTGGAAGTCGATCAGCCATCGGTCCAGCCCGAACTCGTTGGGCACGCTGTAGAAGGCCAGCATGTGCCCGAGATGGCGAACGAACCGCTCGTGCGGCCCGAAGACCATCGCTCGTAGCTGCGAATGCAGTCCGTCCGCCCCGACCACCAGGTCGAAGCGTCGCTGGTCGCCGCCGGCGAATGCCACGTCGGCCCCGTCCGCGTCCTGGGTGAGTTCAGTGATGCGGTCGCCGAAGATGTACTCGACGCCGTCGCGAGTGTCGTCGTAGAGCACCTGGGACAGGTCCCCGCGCAGGATCTCGATCTCGGCGATGTATCCGTCGCCACCGTGGTCGTCGGCACGGAAGGTATCCATTACATTTCCGTCGGCGTCCACGGTGTATGCGCCGGCGGTCTCGGTGCGCGCCGCGCGGACCGACGCGTCCAGTCCCATGCGCTGGATGACCTCCTTGGCTACCCCGCGCGCATCTACGGCCTGCCCTCCTGGACGCAAGGCGGGCGCCCGCTCCACCACAGTCACCTCGGCTCCCCACCGGCTCAACCAGTGGGCCAGCGCGGGCCCGGCGATGCTCGCCCCGGCCACCAGCACCCTGGGGCCGCTCGTCCGGATCGTGTGCCCCTGTTCGGAATCGTCGACGCCCATCACTGCTTCCTGTATCTCCGCCCGCACGGGAACGGTCCCGGTACAGGCCCACCGCTGTGGGTGTTTCCAGCTGTATCGACGACGGATCCATCCAAAATTCATCGGTGCAGTCGAAAACATGTGCCCCCGGATCCGTTGGCCACGGAACCGGGGGCTAGTGGCTCAGGTGATGCCGCAATAGCGTGACCTTCGCTGCTCGGAGCAGTGGGACAGTTCGAAAGCTAAGAGCAGTAAGGGATTTCGATGAGACGATCACTGGCTGCGGCCACACTGGCCGGTGCGCTGATGTCGGCGCCGCTGGCTACCGCCCAGGCCGCCACCGAACAGGTTGCCCCAGTCGCTGGGTGCGTCGAGTTCCCCATCGGCGCGCCGGGCGGGTGCGACTTCTTCCAGAACATCCTGCAACTGCTGAGCGTCGGCTCGTCGAGCCTCAGTGGTCCGAAGGCATCCTGAACCGAATTAGTGGGGGAGTCCCGTACGGGGTCAGTCCTGTGCGTACCGGTCCACGAATTCGAGGTACATGTCCATCGAGAATCCTTCGACCGCAAGTGGTTCGCCGGAAACCATGATGTGCAGCATGTCGTCGGCGATTCCGAGGTCGTGCAGGACAACGACGGTGGCGGTGGCCGCCACGCGGGCCTGTTCGGGCGTCGCCGGCCACCGGCGCAGAGCAGGACCCTGTGCGCTGTCGACGAGCCCGTGCGCGGTCGAGTGGTCGGCGGTGAGTTCGGGCCGGCTCACCCACAACCGGATCTCCTCGCCGTCCAACTCGACGACTGGACGTGCGGGTAGCAGGCTATTGCTGAATTCGAGGCGCAGGTCGTCGGTCCCGCGGCCGACCGCGCGCATTGCCATGTGGACGCCGGCAAGCAGTTCGGTGAGCACTCCGCGCAGCTGTTTGGGTGTCTCGATCCGCCATTTCTGATATCCGGGGCTCCCGCCCGCGGACCACAGGTGGGAGAACTCGTAATCGTCGGCCACCGAGTAGGCCAGATCGTTTTCATCGGTGAGGTCCATGTCGTCCTCGCCGATGGATTCCAGGTACTCGTGCGGGTTTTCGTACCAGTGCATCCGCCGGTGGTTGTCACCTTCGACCGCGCAGACGGTCAGATCCAGTGTTCCGTGCTCGGACAGGTCGAACTTGCGCAGCGTTTCCCCGTCGACCCACGCGACCTCGAGATTGCTCAGCCCGCAGTACCACGACGGCGGACCCCATGTCGCGATCATCAGATCATGGAGGTGGCGGAACTGTTCAGGACTGCTCTTGCCGAGGGGGACGGTGAACTGGGTAGTCCACGTGCTGCGCATCGGACCCGGCGCGGGCTCGATGCGGCCTCGGAAGTCGGTGCCCGGGATCAGCGCCGAGATGGAATCGCCTCGCTGCCAACCCAAACGGTCCCATTCGTCCTCGATCTCGCTCGAGCTGTAACCGCTGACCCGCAATGGGTGCAGTTCGGTGAGTAGAAGAGTGAATTGGGCATCGGTGATCGCATCCACGCCTTTTGACGATAGTGGCAGGTGCCGACAGCGATCGTGGCAGCTCCTGAAACATATTGCCGGGCAATCGGTCCTACCGCTTGTGGCATCGGACGATAGTCGGGGATCACGATTCCGACGGCAACCTGATCATCCTGTTCATCCCGGTTGTCGCGGAATTCGCCGGTTGAGTCAAAGGCGATGATGTCGGCGCCTGTACTGCGCGCCGACATCATCGCCTTTAATGCCGGTTGGCCCTCGCACCGCTGGTGCTGGATCAGCTGGGCACGTTCGAAGCCGCCGAAACAGGGGCCTCTGGACTGGCCTGTGCGCGTGGCACGGTGAAGGTGGCCACGACCGATGCGATGGCGATGACGAAGCAGGCCGCTGTGTACCAGAGGTTTCCGATGGGATCGCCGTTGCTGGTCCGACCGTCGACGGCGTCGAAGAAGTCGGGTAGTGACGCGATCCAGAGGAGCGCGAAGACGGCGAGATAGAGCGTGGCGAACCGTTGGACGAACGGATCTGTGTACTGCGAGGGGGTCGCGGAGCCCTGGCGCAATTGGGTCCACTGGCGGATCATCACGAATCCGGCGACCACGGCGAGGACGGCCAGCTCCAGTGCGTAGACGACGCCACGTACGGTGTCGCTGCTGAAGCCGATGACGGTTGCGGGCAGGGGGAGCAGGAAGGTGCCGAGCGAGGCCAGCAGGCCGATGACGATGGTGCGCCAAGTCAATTCGATGCCGGAGAAACTTCTGCCGTCGTCGACGTGGCGGCCGACGAAATATTGCACGCAGAACGCGAGCGACATCGGCCACAGCGCCGCGAATACCACGACGCTGCCCATCGGGACCGAATCGAACATCGGCTGATTGATCGGGTTGTCCACCGACCATTCCCACCAGCGCAGCTGCGGGCCGAGGTGATCGAAGATCTCGTAGAAGGCGTGGTGGACGAAACCGACGCAGGTGGCGCCGATCAGAACGCCGTATCGACGGAAGATGCCGAGCATCCGGACGATGCCGAACGCCATCGTCGCCATCAGCGGATAGATCGCGATGATGTAGAGGGGTAGGCGGCCCCAGAGGAAGTCCACGGTGAACACGTTGTGCGCGAACATCGTGTCGATGTGGTCTTCGATACCGAACGCGGCCGGGAAATACAGGGGCGGTTCGATAATGAACAAATAGGCGGTGGCGCCGAACCACAGGACCAGATTGGTGGGGTCGCCGTGGCGGCGCAGGCGCACGATCGCGTACCAGAGCGCGAGAATCGCGCCGACGACGATGGTGAGTTCGAGGACCGGCAGGGTCCAGTTCTCCAGGGCGAACGGGCTGCGGAATTCGACGAGACCGCCCGCTTCCTCGCAGGAGAAGCCGAGTTCGTGAGCGAGGTCGGCGAAGGTGGGGGAACAGTGATCAGCCATCGGGATACCTTCTACGAGCTGACGGAATCGGCGGTGTACCAACGGGTGACGTCATAGCCCTCGTCGTAGCGGCGGAACCACTGGTCGGCGAGCACGGGCAGCTTCTCGTGCGCGGGATTGTGGCGCGGCATCTGGCTGCGGATGATGCCGCCCAGTGCGACGAGCTGTTCGCCCAGCCCGAGATCGTCGAACGCGCGCGGCATCGTCCCGTTGTCGGCCGGCTGGAGGAAGGGCAGCCAGCGGCGCAGAGTCTGGCCCCTGCGGTAGTTGGCGAACATCGACAGCGCGTCGACTTGGCGATCCTCCAGCGGCACATGCTCGTTGAAGCCCTCGCACGCCACCCGGATCACCTGCAGCACGTGCCGGAAGATCGACGCCGCCACCCGCATGCGGTACAGCTCGCTGTCGACCACCGAGTTGAAGATGATCAGTGCCGAGCTCCGATGCTCGACTTCTTCGACGAAATGCCAGATGAACAGTGAGGCGACACGATCGTCGCCGGGGGCGAACAGATTCTTGTCGTTGTCGAGCATCAGCTTGAACACGGGCGTGAAGGTCGCCTCGAGGTCGGCGGTGTAGGCGAGGCGGTACTTCACCGGCGTCTCGGCGGTGAGCTTGTCGAACTCGCCGATCACCGCGTCGAGGGTCTCCTGCAGGCCCGGGTAGCGGCGGATCAGCGCCTTCACATGCTGGCGGTGGGCGTTGGAATGCTGACCCTCCTGGCGCATGAACGCGTCGGCCTCCTCGGCTACCTCGGGGTCGGTGATCTGCGGTTTCGCCTGCGTGATCAGCTGCACGATCATTTTCTCGAAGCCGATCGCCAGGAATGAGACGGCATTGGCCATCGACGAGAACGCCGGGTTCTGTGGGTTCCACAGGAACGGCACGTCGTAGTCGGAGAACGCGAAGTCCATTTTGCGGACGTGAAGATCGGTCACGGTGGGGTTACCTCGTTGTCTGCCACTCGGTTGATTGAAGCAATCATACGAAGAGGCCGCCGAGTGTATGATCACTTTGACGGAATTCGCTCTGACCTGGGGTTGTGCTAGCGTCCACCCGGTGGCACGTAGACGTGGGTGGGGCGGTAGTCCGCCGGGGGACGATGCGGAGGCGACCCGCCGGATCGTCGCCGCGGCAGTCGAACTGATCGGCCGGACCGGTGCGGAGATCAGCATCGCCGACGTGGCCGAATCGCTCGGCGTCATCCGCCAGACGGTCTACCGATATTTCCCCAGCGCCGACGCGCTCATGACCGCCGCGGCCATCGCCTCGGTCGACGATTTCCTCGACCGACTCACCAACCAGGTCAGTGGCCTCGCTGACCCCGTCGAGGCGATGACCGAGGCCGTCGTCTTCACCCTCACCGATGTCCGTCGTACGCCCCACCTGGGCATTCTGCTGTCGAGTTCGTACTCCAACGTCCACCCGGAGAGCATCACTTCCGACGAGGCCCAAGCTTTCGGCATGACCATGATCCGCCGCTTCGATGTCGACTGGGCCGCTCATGGTTACGACGAGCCCGCCCTGCGCGAACTCGTCGAGTACGTCCTGCGCACGATGCAGTCGTTCTTCCTGTCACCGGGCAGTCCGACACGCTCCGACGAAGAATTGCGCCGCTACCTGCACCGATGGATGGGAACCGCGATCAGCGCGCGGCCATCGAGCTGAAACGCCGAACGTGCCCGCCCGGAAGCCGGACGGGCACGTTGCTGAAATCTCAGGCCGCCGCGGCGGCGATCCGGCGCGGCTCGATCGCGGCGGCGAGCAGATAGCTGCCGCCACCGGCCAGCGCCAGCGCCCAGTACAGGTACGCGCCGTCGAGAAACAGTGCGGCCGTGGAACTCACGGCAAGCCATGCGCCGAGCGTGTACTGCAGGACGTCGCGGTAGGCGGCACCGCCCGCCAGGTAGAGCAGTCCGACGATCAGCCCGGATCCGGTCGGCCACAGGGTCGCGGCGGCATCGGGGCTCAGTGTGGAACCGAGCGCCGTGATCAGGAAGAACAGTGCCGCGAAACCGATCAGCCACGAGGCGCCGAGCAGATTGCCCACGACCGCTTCCTGTCCCGTCGCGCCCCGCTGGGCTCTCATGGAGACCACAGTGGTCACGATCATGGCCGCCAGCAAGCCGACGCCGAGGAGCGCGCTCGGCACGAAACTCGGTAGATCGAGCAGCGGGTTCGGACCATGGCTGAGGGCGAAGGCGCCGTGGCCGACGAGCCAGGCGAGGCCGAAGCTCAGGTAGATGGGGCGATTGTCGAGGACGGTGCGAACGGGCTGGGAAACGTACATGATCGATCTCCAGTGTGTGAGCGGGTCAGGCGCTGACGAGGACGACTTTGCCGGTGACGGTGCCGGATTCGGCGAGCTCCATCGCTCGGGCGGCATCGGTGAGGGTGATGCGGGCCGCGACCTGGGCAGTGACGGTGCCCGCGGCGGCGAGCGCGAAGACCTGGGCGAGATCTTCGGCGAGACGAGCACGGAAGCGGGTGAGGTTGCGTTTGCCCGCCCACAGGTTGTAGAAGTGCGCACTTCGCTTGTTGGGCAGCATGTTCCACCACAGCAGGCGGGCGAACAGCTTCAAGACCGGCAGCCGGGAGTCGCCCTCGTCGTTCTTGGTGGCCGCCGTTCCGTAGGAAACGAGCGTGCCGCCGTCGGCGAGCAGGTCGAACGAGTCGGTGATGCCGGGCCCGCCGACGTGATCGAAGACGGCATCGACGCCCTGTGGTGCGAGAGTTCGGACCTGTTGCGGCACATCGCCGCGGTAGTCGATCCAGGTGGCGCCCAGTGCGGAGACCGCGTCGGCATGGCGAGCGGACGCGGTGCCGATCACGTGAATGCCCGCGGCCCTGGCCAATTGGACCAGTGTCGAGCCGACGCCGCCGTTGGCGCCGTGGACGAGGATCGTGTCGCCGGGTCGGACGTCGGCCGTGCGGTGCAGCATCTGCCAGGCGGTGATGCCGTTCACGACAAAGGTTTCCGCGTCGGCGGCATCCAGCGTGTCCGGCACCGGGATCAGGTCGGCGGCGTCGAGGTCGACGTGACTGCTCCAGCCGCCGGTCTTGGTGAGCGCGGCGACTCGTTGCCCGATCAGCGTCGCGTCGTCGGCCGCGATCACCGTGCCGACCAGGTCGTAGCCGGGGACGAAGGGGAAGGGCGGCTGGTCGAAGTACTTGCCGCGGCGCATCTGCTGCTCGGCGAAGGACACTCCGGAGGCATCGACCCGGACCAAGGCGCGCCCGGGGCCTGGTGCGGGGAGTTCGCGTCGGGTGACGAGCAGGCCGCTCGGATCCACTCGCCCGGGCAGGACGATCTCGGTGGCGGTAATGGTGTTCATCAGGCTGCCTTCCATGGTGTGTGACTGGTCAATCACTCTTGGTGGAAAAGAAAGCTCCAACCTGAAAGGGCTGGAGCGAGGGGGTCAGTGGGCCTTCGGGTGGCGCATACCGGTGGTGAGGGCGGTGGCCCAAGGGCTGTCGTTGCCGTCGAGTCCGAGGGTGGTGACGAGGTGGCACAGCTGGCCGTAGGCGATGAAGTACTGGATCTGTTCGGGGGTGCCGCCGGAGCGGCGCTGCACGAACGTGGTCACCTTGGCCAGGCCGCGGCGCAGCGCGTCGGCGATTTCCGGGATGTCGGTGGCGGATTGGGCGTGCACCTGCAGCATGAGCAGGCTCTTGTCGGCGATGAGTTCGGCGTAGGCGCCGCCCATGTCGTGCAGGATTCCGGCCGGGTCCTCGGCGGTGGAGTTGGCCGCGCCCGTGGACATCGCGCGTTCGACGAGGTCGAAACAGTGATCGAGCGCGGCGACGAACAGGGCGACCTTGCCGGGGAAGAGTTTGAAGACGTAAGCGGGGGAGATGTCGGCGCGCGCGGCGACGGTGTTGATCGGGGTGCCGTGGTAGCCGGTCTTGGCGAACTCGATGATCGCGGCGTCGACAACTGCGTCTCGCCGGACGTCCGAGGTGGAGAGTGTGGCACCGCGCTTGGTCATGTGAGTGACTGTACACTCACTCCTTGTTGAGCGTCAACGCCAGCCAGGGGATCAGTGCAGATCAGCGAGGGCGGTATCGACGTCCGGGCCGGTCAAGTTGTGCCGATTACTGTGCATGACCAGGCGTAATGGCCTTGGGCAGTCCGGTGCTGCGCTGAAGCGATCGGTTGCCACGATGCGCGCCGGGGCGTCGAGGTGGTCGCGGACCCGGGTCATGAGAGCGTAGCGGCTGAGGGTTTCCGCGCCCGCGATGTGCACGACGCCCGATTCGTCGGCGAGCTGCGCGAGCGCGGGCGCAAGGCTCGGCAGGTACAGCGGATTGCACACGATGTCGGTGCGCGCCTGGATCTCGGTTGCGGCGAAGCGGGCCAGGAATTTGTCCGACAACGGGCTGCGCCCGTACACGAGCGGGAGGCGGACAATCAGGTGGCGCTCGTGTGCGAGGACCAGATCCTCGGCGGCCACCTTGGTCTCGCCGTAGACGTTGATCGGTGTGCGCGTTGCGCTTTCGTCGTAATGGTCAGCCGTGCCGTCGAAGACATTGTCGGTCGACAGGTAGACGAGTTTGGCGCCGGTATCGCCGATGGCCTCGAGCAGTGGCACCATCGGCGTGACGTTCGCCGCGTAGGCGGCGGCGGGATCGCGTTGCGCGGCAGCGAGATCCACGACACCGGCGGTGTGGATCACCACGTCGAACCCCTGCTCGAGCAGTGTCCGCACCGCGCCGGTGTCGGCGAGATCCACCGGGGCGAGCCCGTGCCCGCCCCGGCTGGTCCCGACGACCTCGTGGTTCTCGGCGAAGTGCGCGTGCAGCGCGCTGCCGACGAAACCGGAGGCGCCGAGGATCAGGATCCGCATCGGGTCAGCGCGCCTGCCAGTTCGGCTTGCGCTTCTGCGCGAAAGCGATGGCGCCCTCACGCATGTCCTCGGTCACCGCGACGGCCATGATCTCGCGGTTGGACTGGTCCCAAGCGGCGTCGTCGGCGAGCTTGCCGTCGAGGATGCCCAGCGCCACCCGCTTACTCGCCTGCACCGCCAGCGGCGCGTTCTCGGCGATCCGACCGGCCAGTGCCAGCGCCGCGTCGAGTACCTCGGCGGCCGGGACGACACGATTGATCAGGCCCAGCTCCAGCGCGCGGGCCGCGGTGATCGGCTCGCCGGTGAGGATCATCTCCATCGCCACTTTGCGCGGCAGCTGCTCGGGCAGGCGGAACGCGCCACCGGCCGCGGCGAACAAGCCGCGGGCGACTTCGGGCAGGCCGAATGTGGCGGTCTCGGCGGCGACCGCGAGATCGCTGGCCAGGACGAGTTCGGTGCCGCCGCCGAGCGCGAAACCGTTCACCGCGGCGATGGTCGGCTTGCTGATCGCGTGTCGGACGTACCCGGCCAGGTTCCAATCCTCATGTCCCGGGGCGAGAATCGACTCACCACGACTGAGCGCCTTCAGATCCGCGCCGGCGCAGAACGCCTTCTCGCCGGCACCGGTAATAACCACCGCGCGGATCTGCGGGTCGGCCTCGGCTCGCTCGAGCGCCTCGCCGACCCCTGTGCTCACTTCGGCGTTGACCGAGTTCATGGCTTCGGGCCGATTCAGCACGATAACGAGCACATGCTCGCGTTGCTCGACGAGGACTGCGCTCACGAGTGACTCCTTCGCTAGGTGGCTGTCAGCATGACAAACCTCTTCGATCTGTATCACGCCGGACGATCTTGAATATCCGAATCGGGGATTCGTGTCCGTCGTCGACGCGCGCATCCCGCACTCGTCGTAGGCTGCCGAACACTCGCGAAAAGAATTTTCGGCCGGGTGTCGATCTGCAGTGGTGCCCGTTCGACCTAGGGATGAACGCAGGGCCCGGCAGGCGGGTCCCCACCGATCCGAGGAGACGAAACCATGAAGTACATGCTGATCATGCGCGCCACCGACGAAGCCTGGGCCGCCATGGCCGATATCGACTTCAACGAGATTCTCGAGACCATGGGCAAGTTCAACGACGAGTTGATCAGTGCCGGGGTACTCGTCGCCGCCGAGGGGCTCGACGATGCGGCCCAGGGCGTGGTCGTGGACTACTCGTCGGAGACCCCGGTGATCACCGACGGGCCCTACGGGGAGACCAAGGAACTGTTCGGCGGGTACTACATCCTCAACGTGGCCTCCAAGGAGGAGGCGATCGAGTGGGCCAAGCGAATGCCCTATGTCGGCCCCGGCACCAAGACCGAGATCCGTCGGGTCACCAGCATCGACGAATTCCCGCAGGACAACATCTGGATCAAGAAGGAGCGCGCCTGGCGTGAAGCCACCGGCCAGCTCTGAACCGCGATGAGCGACCACACCGGCCGCGAGGCCGTCGCCGCCGTCTGGCGGATCGAATCGGCCCGCATCGTCGGCGCGCTCGCGCGCTACACCCGCGACTTCGCGATGGCCGAGGATCTGGCCCAGGAAGCGCTGGCAGAGGCACTGGTGACGTGGCCGCGTGAAGGCGTGCCGCGTCAGCCGGCCGGGTGGTTGCTCACCGTCGGCAGACGCCGTGCGATCGACGCGTTCCGTCGTCGCGCCGCCCTCGACGACCGCTACACCGCCCTCGCCGCCGAACTCGGCGAGGGCGATGCGCACACCGGTGGCGATCCCGTGCGTGCGGCGGCGGACGTGCTGTGGGATCCCGATCAGATCGACGACGACGTGCTCGCGTTGATGTTCATCTCGTGTCACCCGGTGCTGTCGCGGGAGGCGCGTCTGGCCTTGACGCTGCGCGTCGTCGGTGGTCTGACCAGCGACGAGATCGCCAAGGCCTGCCTGGTGCCCACCGCGACCGTGCAGGCCAGGATCACCAGGGCGAAGAAGACACTCGGCGCGGCAGAGGTCGCGTTCGAAGTGCCGCCTGCCGCCGAGCGCCGGGCGCGGCTGGGTTCGGTGCTCGGCGTCATCTATCTGATCTTCACCGAGGGATCTTCGGCCAGCACCGGCGACGATCTCATCCGCTTCGATCTCGCGGGGGAAGCACAGCGGCTGGCCCGCGTGCTCTCGCGGCTGATGCCCGCCGAACCCGAGGTCTACGGCCTGCTCGCGCTACTCGAGCTGACCGCGGCGCGCTTCCCCGCTCGCACCGGTCCCGACGGCGAGCCGGTGTTGCTCGAACAGCAGGATCGCCGCCGCTGGGACCGCTCGGCGATTCGACGCGGCCGGGCCGCGCTGGTGAAAGCCGGTGCAGTGGGGCGTGGTCTGGGCGCCTACGGTCTGCAGGCCGCGATCGCCGAATGTCACGCGGTCGCGCCCTCGGTCGAGCGGACCGATTGGGAACGGGTGGTGGTGTTGTACGAGGCGCTGGGCAGGCTCGCGCCCTCACCGGTGGTTGACCTGAACCGGGCGGTGGCGGTGTCGATGGCCGAGGGGCCCGCGGCGGCCTTGCCGATCGTCGACGAGCTCGCCGCGGCCGGCGCCCTGTCCACCTCGCACCTGCTGCCCAGCGTGCGCGGCGAACTGCTCATCCGACTCGGCCGCACCACCGACGCTCGTGCGGAGCTGGCCGAAGCCATTCGCCGGTGCGGCAACGAACGCGAAAAGGCCGTCCTCGCAAACAAACTCGCTGCTCTCGCGTGACCCGCCTCAGCCGGGGCCTCGGCGAACGCGGGTGATCGCCTCTGCCTTCGTGCACGACATCGGGAGTTCGGCCAACCACCGAGTCGCGCCTGCCTTTTCGTAGGCGTCGCGGTCGTGATCGGTGGCTGCGGCGACCACGACCTCGAACCCGTTCAGGTCGCCGGGTGCACGGCCTCTCCTGACCACAGCTCGGTGATCACCGTGAGCGCCTCGTCGAGCCGCTTCGCTCGCTCGCGGGGAGCGCTCACCTCGCCGAGGCGGGAGAATTCGCCGGTCGCCTCGGAGCCGAGTCCGACGCCGAGGGCGAGTCGGCCGTTGCTGAGCAGGTCCAGAGCGACGGTCTCGCGGGCCACGTCATGTGGACGTCGGCGAGACAGCGGGGTCACGCGCGGACCGAACACCACTGTGGTCGTCGCGGCGGCGATCGCGGCCGACCCGATCCAGGCGTCGCCGAGGGCGAGACCGCGGTCGTGCGGACGCGCCACGTGGTCCCAGACGAAGACGCCGTCGAAGCCCGCGGTCTCGGCCTCGACCGCGACCTCGGCCAGCACTCGCGGGTCGGCCAAGTCGCCGAACGGCGGCAGATATACCCCGTGTCGCAGCGCCATATTCGCAGTATAGAGGCCATAAAGGCGGGTCTTCGCGCGCTCGTAACGTTTGTTCGCAAAGAGGTCGGGTATTAGTGAAAGGCGACGACGAGAGGTGTTGTGGATGTCCAGGGAATCGAAATCGGTGCTGCACCGGGCTATCGGTGCGTCGGCGATCGGTAATGCGGTCGAATGGTTCGACTACGGTGTCTATGCCTATCTGGCGACATATATCGCGAGATCGTTGTTCCCCGGCGACGGCGAGTCCGGGATGGTCTACACGCTGCTCGGTTTCGCCGTATCGTTCCTGATCCGGCCGGTGGGCGGCATGATCTGGGGTCCGCTCGGCGACCGCATCGGGCGCAAGCGAGTACTCGCCACCACGATTATTCTGATGGCCGGATCGACGCTCGCCGTCGGTCTTATCCCGAGCTTCGACATGATCGGCATCGGCGCCCCGATTCTGCTGTACGCGCTGCGCATGATCCAGGGACTTTCCGCCGGCGGCGAATACGGTGGCGCCGCGACATTCATGGCCGAATACGCGCCCGATCGCAAGCGCGGATTCTATGGCAGTTTCCTGGAGGTCGGTACGCTCGCCGGCTTCACCCTCGGCAATCTGGTCGCCCTGCTGCTGGTGAATGTGCTCGACGACGCGTCGATGAATTCGTGGGGCTGGCGCATTCCGTTCATGATCGCCGGTCCGCTCGGCCTGATCGGCATGTACCTGCGCAGCCGGGTGGAGGACACCCCGGTGTTCCGCGAGGTCGACCGCAAGGACGAGACCGAGGAAGTCTCCGGTGTCTACCGCGATCTGGTGACGAAGTACCTGCGCCCGGTGCTGACCCTGTTCGGCCTGGTGATCGCGCTCAACGTCGTCAACTACTCGTTGCTCAGCTACACCCCGACCTACCTCGGTTCCACGCTCGGCATGGAGGAATCGGATGCGTTGCTCGTGCCGCTGATCGGCCAGGTCGCGATGCTGTGCACCCTGCCGTTCCTCGGTGCGCTCTCGGACCGGATCGGGCGCAAACCGATGTGGATGTTCTCGTGCGCGGCGATGATGATCGCGGTGATCCCGGTCTACCACCTGATCGGGTCCTCGCTCACCGGCGCGATCGTCGGCTTCGCGATCCTGGGTCTGCTCTACGCTCCCCAGCTGGCGACGATCTCGGCCACCTTCCCCGCGATGTTCCCCACGATCGTGCGTTTCGCCGGTGTGGCGATCGGCTACAACGTCGCCACCTCGATGTTCGGTGGTACCGCGCCGGTGGTCAACGAGGCGCTCATCAGCGCGACCGGCAACAACATGATTCCGGCGTTCTACATGTTCGGTGCGTGCGCCGTCGGCTTGATCGCGTCGTTCTTCCTCATCGAGACCAAGGGCGTCTCGCTGCGCGGCACGCAGGTGCCGGGCACTCCCGAGGCGATCGAGGAACAGCGTGAACTGGGCGAGCCCGTCGAGGCCGTCGTGGCGAAGTGACCGCACACCGAGGGCGCGGCGTCGAGGTGGCGCCGCGCCCTCGGTGTGTCCGGGACTAGTTCTTCGCGGCCGCGCGGAACACGGCGAGAGCTTCCTCGCCGAGGTGCGGTCCGCTGACTTCTACCGGCACGTTCGAGCGCGCGACGACCTCGGCGCAGGTGAGCTCGAAGCTGGGACCAGGGGGCAGGATCGGCCCGAATTCGGCTGCGGCCGCGGCGAAGACGATGCGACCGACCCCGGCCCACACCATCGCGGCGGCGCACATCGGACACGGTTCGCCGCTGGCGTAGACGGTGGCGCCGCGCAATTGTTCGGCGTGGCCCGCGGCGGTCGCGAGGGTGATCGCGACCAGTTCGGCGTGGGTGGTGACATCGCCGGTGGAGTTCACCGCGTTCACGCCCTCGGCGAGGACAGCGCCGTCAGGGGTGACCGCGACCGCGCCGAAAGGTCGGTCACCGAGCGCGGCCGCGTGCCCGGCGAGGTCGATGGCGCGGCGCAGGTGGGTGATGTCGATATCGGTCAGCTCGCTCATGCGGTGAGATCCACTTCCGTTCCGATGCCGTTGGCGCGGGCCTTGTCGATGAGCAGGCGGGCGGCGGCCAGATCCTGCAGACCGATGCCCACCGAATTGAACAGGGTGATGTCGCGGTCGCCGCGACGCCCGGGTGCCCGGCCCGCGATCACCTCGCCCAGCTCGGTGCTCACCGCGTCCTGGGTGATCGCGCCTTCGGCGATGGCCATCAGGGTGTCGCCGGACTTGGTGAGCGTGGTGCCGATCGAGTCTACGACGACCCTGGACCGGCGCATCGCTTCGCCGTCCACCTCCCGGTGATCCGCACGCGGCGGCGCTCCGACGGCATTGACGTGCAGGCCGTCGCCGAACCAGGCACCCTGGACGATCGGTTCGCGGGAGGGAGTCAGGGTGCACAGCACATCGGCGGCTCGGGTGACAGCCTCCGGGCTGTCGAGGGCGCGCACCTCGAGGCCGAGATCGGCTATCGCACTGCGGAATCGGTCGACCGTGGCCGCGGTCCGCGACCAGACCAGCACGGTCTCGAGCTCGCGCACGGTCGCGATCGCGCGGGTGTGTTCGACGGCCAGATTGCCCGCACCGATCACGCCTAGGACCGAACTATCCTGCCGGGAAAGGTATTTCGTGGCCACAGCGCTGGCGGCTGCGGTGCGAACGGCGGTCACGAGGCGTCCGTCGATCAGTGCCTCGCACGCACCGTCTGCCGCCGAGGTCACCACGATCACCGACCGCTGCACCGGCAGTCCGCGTTCGCGATTGGCAGGCAGGTCGGCGAGCAGTTTCACCGCGGCGGCGCCGGCGGACTCGGCGGCGGCGACCATCGGCACGAAGGCGGCCTCGCCCAGGGTCATCGCCGGCGGGGCGGGCACGAACGCGGTGCCGAGGGCCAGATCGGCGTGTGCGCGCTCGACGGCGGCGAACACCTCGCCGCGATCGAGGACGGCGGTCACATCGGAGTGCGACAGGATCAGAGTCAACGGTGGCTCCTACGAAAGTAGCGGCGGGTCAGGAGGTTCGGGCGAAGGCGACGGTGAGGTCGCGCGGCGAGCGGCTGTTGCCGACCAAGCCGCTGACGGCGACGATCGCGATCAGGTAGGGCAGCATCACCAGCAGCGCGAACGGCACGTCCACACCGAGTGCGGGCAAGGCGAACTGCAACGCCTGGGCGATGCCGAAGAACACCGATGCCCAGATCACGCCTAGCGCGCGCCAGCGGCCCGCGATCACCGCGACCACGGCGAGATAGCCGATGCCGCCGGTCATGTTGTCGCTGAACGAATGCACCTCCGACAGCGCGAGTTGCGCACCGCCGAGGCCCGCGGCGAACGCGGCCAGCAGGACACAGCCGTAGCGCACGGCCCGTACGGAAAGGCCGGTGCGGTCGGCGGCGACGGCGTCTTCACCGATCGCATCGATCACCAGGCCCAGCTTGGTGCGTCGGGAGAACACGAACGCCAGCACGGCGACGACGGCGATACACAGATAGCCGAGTGCGGTCTGACCGAACAGGGCGGGCCCGATCACCGGGATGTCGTGCAGGAGTGGAATCTTCAGCGCGTCGAAACCCGGCACGCTGTGCCCCTTGCCGTCGGCGAGCAGAAGCCGCGCACCGTAGGTGGTGGCGCCCAGCGCCAGCGCGTTGCTGGCGATGCCGACGACGATCTGGTCGGCACGCAGGCCGATACTCCAGATCGCCTGCAGCGCGCCGAAGATCAGTGCGGCGATCACCGCGGTGGCCGCGCCCAGCACCGGTGAACCGGTGGTGACGGCGCCGAGCACACCGGCGAACGCGCCGGTCAGCATCATCGCCTCGAGGCTCAGATTGAGCACGCCCGCACGCTCGCTGACCAGCTCGCCGCTCGCGGCGACCAGGATGGGCAGGGTGAAGCCGATGCCGCTGGTGGCGATGTCGGTGACCGTGTCGAGGCTCATCGCGGTGCTCCTGCCAGGTCGGCGGTATCCACCGGGGAAACCGGTTGTGGTGCCGAGGGTTCGGACTTGCGGGCGCTTCTTGTCCAGAGCGCGGCGCCCGCGATGAACACGATCATCAGCGACTCCACGACGGCGATGGTCGAGGCGGGCACGTTGGCCGCCAGTTGCAGGTTGATCCCGCCGGAGACGAGGAAGCCGAGCAACAGCGAGACGGCCACGACCGCCGACAACGAGCCGCGGGCGAGCAGGCCGACGACAAGGCCGGAGAAGCCGTAGCCGGAGGAGAATCCTTCGGCGAGCACGAAAGGCGCTGTCGCGACCAGTAACCCGCCTGCCACACCGGCGAACGCGCCCGCGCTCGACAGGCTCAGGAAACGCAACCGGCCGACCGGCAGTCCGAGTCGGGCGGCCGCGTCGGGATTGAGTCCCACCGCGCGCAGGCGGGTGCCGAGCGCGGTGTGGCGCACCAGGATCGCGGTGCCGAGCGCGGCGATCACCGCGATCCACAAGGCGATCGTCGCGGGGGAGCGTTCGATGCCGAGCAGTGGTAGATGTGCCGCCGCGGTGAGCTGTTCGGACTGTGGGAGCGTCTCCGAGGAGGTCACCGGCTGACGCAGCAGCGCGGGCTCGTGTACGACGAGCAGCACCAGTGCCAGGCCGACGAAGTTGAGCAACAGCGTGGTGATGATCTCGCTGGTTCCACGTCGGACCCGTAGATACGCCGCGATCGCCGCCCACAGCCAGCCGGCCGCCGCGGCGCCGATCAGGACTGCGGGCAGGGTGATCGCGGTCGGTGCGCCGGTGAGTGTGGTGCCGATCGCGGTGGCGGCGATACCGCCCGCGCAGATCTGCCCCTCGCCGCCGACATTGACCAATCCGGCGCGGTGCGCGATGGTGAAACCGACCGCGACCAGCATCAACGTGGCGGCGACATTGAGCGAAGCGCCGATGGCGTAGTCGCTGCCGAACATTCCCTCCCACAGCGCGGTCATGGTCGCGGCCGGTGCCGCGCCCGCCACGGCGGCCAGGATCAGACCGATCACACCGGCGGCGACCATGGCCGCGGCGGCGACGACGATCGGCTGATGCGCCCACTGCCGCAGGTCGATCCGGCCGAGTCCGGTAGTGGCTGGTCGCCGCGCGGGACGGCTCGCGTTCGCCGCTGTCATACCGATACTCCCATCATCAGTTCGCTGATCTGTTGTGCCGCTGTGGGATCGGAGGTTTCCACCGGTCCCGCGAGAGCACCGCGATAGGCGACGAACACTCGGTCGCACAGGGCCAGCAGCTCGGGCACCTCGCTCGACACCACCAGCACGCCGCAGCCGTCGGCAGCCGCGCGCCGCAGCTGGGTCAGCACGAAATCGACCGCGCCGATATCCAATCCGCGCGTCGGCTGAGCGGCGACGAGGCAGCGCAGGTTCGTGGCCGACAACTCGCGGGCCAGCACCACCTTCTGCTGATTGCCGCCCGAGAGCGAGCCCATCCGCACCCACGGGCCGGCCGCTCGCACATCGAACCGATCGAGTTCGGTCTGCGCGGCGCGGCCGATGGCCCGTTTGTCGAGCAGGCCGAAGCGCCGGAATCGGCTGAGCTGACCGAGGAAGAGGTTCTCGGCCAACGTCATATCGGCGACCATCGCGTCGCGATGGCGGTCCTCGGGCACGATGCCGAGACCGCGCTCGGTGCGCGCCGCCGGTCGTGCGGTGGTGATGTCGACGCCGTCGAGGGTGACGGTGCCCGCGTTCACCGGGGTGCTGCCCGCGAGCACCGCGACCAGCTCGCTCTGCCCGTTGCCTTCGACGCCCGCGATCCCGACGATCTCGCCGGGCCGCACGACCAGTCGCGCGTCGTCGAGCGCGGCGCTACCGTCGGCGCGGCGCACGGTGACTCGATCGACGGTGAGAACCGGTGTGGGTGAACCGGTTTCGTTCGCCGACTCCTGCACGACGGCTTCCGCTGTCGAGACAGGTGTCGTGGGATCGAGCCCGATGGTCGCGGCGACAGTGGGGTCGAGGTCGGCAGCGGTGCGCCCCACCATGGCGGTGAGCAACTGGGCGATGGTGGTGGTCGACATCCGCCCGCCACCGGCGACCGTGCCGCGTCGCAGCACGGTCGCGGCGTCGGCGACCCTGGCCACCTCGCCGAGTTTGTGCGTCACCAGGACCACCGCTTTGCCGTCGGCGGCGATGGCGCGACAGGTGTCGATCAACGCGTCGATCTCGGCCGGGTCGAGCACTCCCGTCGGTTCGTCGAGCAGGATCAGTGCCGGATCGCGGAGCAACGCCTTCACGATCTCGACCTTCTGCCGGGCGCCGACCGGCATCGTCGCGACCTGCTGGTCGAGATCGATCCGCAGGCGGTAGCGCTGGGCGATCTCGGTGAGCCGGTCGGTCAGGTCCTTGCGGCGCATCCGGAGTCCGCGCTGGGTGAGCAACAGGTTCTCGCCGACGGTCATGGTCGTGACCAAGCTGAAGTGCTGGTGCACCATCGCGACGCCCGCGGCCATCGCGGCGGCGGGGGAGTCGGGGCGGAAATCGCTGCCGCCCAGCTCTATCCGACCGGCGTCGGGGCGGTAGCCGCCGAAGACGAGATTGCACAGCGTCGACTTGCCCGCGCCGTTCTCGCCGAGAATGCAATGGACAGTGCCGGATTCGACGGTGACGTCCACATCGTGGAGGGCCTGCACGTCACCGAAGCGCTTGCCGACCCCCTGCAGGGTCAATGCGGGAGTGCTCATGGTGCTCAGTACGGCTTGACCGCGCCGGTGGACAGGGCCGTCTTCGCCTTCGCGAGTGCGTCGGCGACCCCGGAGTCCTTGCTGCACAACACGAAATCGGTGCCGTCGTTGGGCGAGGTCAGCCCGAAACGCACGTTCTCGGCCTTCCAGGAGTTGTCGAGCGCGGCGTTCACCGCGAACTCGACCTCGGCGCCGATATCGGTGTGCACGTAGCCCAGGTACACGGGGTTGGTGCAGTCACCGGGGATCGGACCGCCGACCATCGTGGCGCCGGACTGCGCCGCGGCCTGCTCCATGCCCGCTTTGCCCAGGTTCACGATCTGACCGAGCGTGCCCGCTCCCGCGCCGTAGTCGGCCAGCGCGGCCTGCTTGGCCTTGGCGGGGTCGTTGAAGTCACCGACGTACTGCGGGGTCAGTACCTTCGCGTCCGGCTTGGCGAAACGCGCACCGTTGCCGAAAGCGTTGGCGGCGTTGACGATCGCGGGCAACTCGACACCGCCGACGAAGGCCACCGCGCCGGACTTGGAGCCCGCCGCCGACACCGCGCCGCTGAGGAATTCGGCTTCGGCCTGCTGGGGGTCGTAGTAGGCGAGGTTGGCCATGGGCTTGGCGTCGGCCGGGCCGCCGATCTCGACGAACTTCACGTTCGGGAACTGCGGCGCCACCTTGCGCACGTCGGCGTCGGTCTGGCCGCCGAGGGAGATCACCAGGTCGTTGGTGGAGGCGAAGCGGACCAGTGCCTGCTGGTAGTCGCTGGCCGCGACCTGCTCGACCTTGCTGAGTTCCACCTTGTCGCCGAGCGTGTCGGCGATGCGCTGGTAGCCGAGATACCCCGACTGCATGAAGCCGGTGTCGGAGAGCGAGCCGGGGAAGAACACACCGACCTTCAGCTTGCCCCCCGCTGCCGAGGTGTCGGCGGAACCGCAGGCCGACAGGAGGGCAGCAGTGGCGAGGGCGGCCGAGCCGAAGGCGATCGCGCGCCGAGTGGACTTGTGCACGGGGTACTCCTTGTTCGAACGAACCGCTCACTTAGCGGTATACCGTTAAGTGTCAGCCTGGGGCTCGCAGATGACAGGCGGATTACGGAAAAGTAAGAAACGGTCGCACGCCGCGAGCGGGCTACCGTTGGTGTTGTGCAGGAGCAGAAGGATGGTGCGGTGGGAGACGAACCGGCGAAGAAGTCGCTGCGGGATCGGGCCTACGAGGAGTTGCGTGACCGGATCATCGATCTGCGATTGAGTCCTGGTCAGCGGCTGGTGGAACGCGATCTCGCGACCGAGCTGGCCATCTCGCGGATCCCGCTGCGGGAGGCGTTGCAGATGCTCGAACGAGAAGGTCTGGTCGTGATCGTGCCGCGGCAGGGCGCGATCGTCGCCCCGTTCACGGTGACCGACGTGCGCGATCTTTTCGATGTTCGCGAGAGCCTCGAGGTCCTCGCGGCGCGTCTGGCCGCCGAACGCGCCGGAACGGCCGATCTGGCCGCCCTGCGCGCGCAGCTGACCGCGGCGCGTCAGGCGACCGCCCGTGGCGATCAGGCCGCGATCGCCGCCGCTAACGCCGGCTTCCACGCGGTGATCGTCGAAGTCTCGGGCAACCCGCTGTTGCAGTCGCTGTTGCGCCCCTTGGAATCTCGAGTCCGCTGGCTGTTCCACCTGACGAAGGAACGCGACCCCGGCACCCAGTGTGACGAACACGAAGCTCTGTACGCGGCTATCGCCGCCAACGACCCCGATGCCGCGGCCGAAATCGCCTACCGCCATGTAGCTTCCGGCCGAGAACCCAGCCTCGCCCTCTCGGCCCAATGGTCGATGCCCGACATCGACCCCGTCTCGGCAACCCGCACCCGTCAGCGCAGCTCCCACCGCGAGAAGACCGCGTAAGCCGCGGTATCCGGGGGTCTATTCGGCCAGCAGCTTGAGGACGAGTGGGCGGGAGATGGTGCCGGCGACCTGGCGGGCGAGCTGGTTGGCGCCCGCCCCGGCGGAATGGGCGGCGCGCAGGGCGGTGGCGAGTTCCGCGCGCGCGGCGTCGGCGGCGGCCTGGGCATCGCGGAGGCGGAGCGCGGCGGCATCCACCGGTGTGGTCAAGGTATTGACCGATTCGGGGGAGATCGGATCGGGGGTGACGTCCGGGGAGTGCTCGGTGGGTGTGGTCGCCTTGTTTCGCATGGCGGCTCGGGCGAATTCCTTCACGAACTCGCGGGTGGCGTCGGTGTCGGACGCGGCCTCGCCGAGTAGTAGACGGGTGGTCTGCGGGACGGCGTGGGTCCAGTTGGCGAGGCCGCAGAGGGCGAGCAGGAGACGGCCCGCCTGCTGCTCGTCGACGCCGAATTGTTCTTGGGCGCGGTCGAATTTCCGCACGTAGTGCTCGGCGCGCCAACCGTCGACATCGTGCGCGTCGGCGCCGCGGTGCAAGCCCTCCCAGAGCAGCAGGCGCAGCAGTTGCGGGTTGTCGCGGTGGTAGTCGAACAGCTTGCCGACGTAGTCGCCGGGCTCGGTCTCGGCCAGCGGCTGGACGACCTCCATGAATTCGCGCATGGTGTCGACGATGATGACGTCGAAAAGCCTGTCCTTGCTGCCGAACAGGCCGTAGATGCGTTCCTTGTTGACGCCCGCGGCCTCGGCGATGCGATCGACTCGGGCTCCGGCCAGGCCGTACTGCGCGAATTCGGCCCGCGCCGCGCGGAGCAGTGCCTGTCTGGTCGCGTCGCTGCGTTTGATGGTGCTCGCCGTCATGGGTCCGACTTTACCAGCCCTTTAAACCAACTATTTGGTTGACTGTGGCCGGTGAGCGGCCTACTGTCGTCGGCATGGCGACACCGACAGTTCAGCTTCCGGCCGGAAGTCCGGCTCCTGCCCGCGCTCGCAGCACCTCGCCGCGTGCTCACACCGGGCGAACCCTGCCCGTCTTCGTGCTGTCCGCCCTGCTGGCCACCGGCCAGATGTACACCCCGATTCCGCTGTTCGGCGCCATGAAAGCCGAGTGGAGCGTGGGTGCGGGCGTGATGACGTGGGTCATCAGTGCCTTCGCCTTCGGCTATGCGGGCGGCTTCGTGCTGTTCGGCCCGCTGTCGGATCGATACGGACACCGTCGGGTGCTGGTCACCGGCATGCTCGTGGCCGCAGTGGTCACCCTGTTGACCGGTTTGGCGTTCAGTGCGCCCGTGGCCGTCGCGTTGCGGATCGTGCAGGGTCTCGTTGTCGGCTCGATTCCGCCGGCGATCATGGCCTACGTCGGCACGCGCATCGCGCCGGCGCACCGGGCCGTGGTCACCATGTCGGTGGCCACCTCCTTCCTGGCAGCCACCGTCATCGCCCAGATCGTCTCGCAGGCGGTGGTCGCGTCGTTCCCGTGGCGCACCGTATTCCTCGGCTCCGCAGTGGTTTTCGCGGCTTTGGCCTTCGGTCTGCGGGCGGTCATGCTCGATGACGCCCCCACCGGCCGCGACCTCCCGCTGCGCCACAGCTACGCCGCCATCCCCGCGGTGCTGCGGATCAAGCCGCTGCTCCCGATGCTCGTGGCGGGCGCCCTGAGCATGGCCGTGATGGTCGGCATCTACACCGGTATCGAGATCACCGGCCTGGTAACGGGTTCCGGCGAACTGCTGACTCTGCGGGCGGGCGCCCTCCCGGTGATGATGGCGCTGCCGCTGCTCGCCATCCCGCTGGCCCGGCTGTCGAAGCCCACCCAGATGGTGCTCGGCGTGCTGATCGCGGCGACCGCCATGGTCGCGGCCACGTTCGAAGGCTCGCACCTCGCGGTCCTGACCGTGTTGCTGGCGATCCTGGTCGGCGGTCTCGGCGTCATCGCCCCCGCGGTCCTGCAGAGCGCGGGGGAACTCGGCGGCGAGTCCCGCGCGGCTGCCTCCTCGGTGGCCATGTTCAGCTTCTACGTCGGCGCGACCATCGGCCCGATCGTCGCGGCAGCGGCTGCGCCACACGGCTTTTCGGCCCTGGCCTGGACCCTGGCCCTGCTCCTGGTGCTCGCCCTCGGTCTGACACTGTTCGGTGCTCGCCTCCAGCGCTCCGCGAGTCCGGCCGCAGCGGCCGGTTGACGCCGGGTAGCGGATGACCTGCTGAGTTCGGTGGCGCATCGCTCGCCCCGGATCTAGGCCGCGGCGTGCAGTGCTATGCGGGCGGCGTGGATCGCGGGGTGTAGGCCGGTGCCGTTCCGGTATACGAGCTGGGTGTGACGGCGGATGGGGAGGGGGGTGAGGATGATTTGTTCGGGGGGCGCGTAGAGGGCAAGGGCGGGGACTATCGCGGTGCCCGCGCCTGCGGCGACGAGGGTGAGGACGGTGTCGAAGTCGTCGGCGTGGTGACGGATGTGGGGAGTGAATCCGGTTGCCTGGCAAGCCCGGATCGTCAAGGTGTGACACAGGGTTCCCGGAGTTCCCGCGATCCAGGGGGATCGGCGGTGGGCTGCCAGCGAGTCCTTGGTGGGCACCGGGGTTCGCGTGGCGAGGAAGACGGTTTCGGTGTGCAGGGGTTCGGTCTGCAAAGAGGCGTCGGCGTCGGCGGGGACCAGGTCGTAGTCGTGGGTGAGCGCGACGTCCAACGTGCCCGCGCGTAAGGCGTTCGGGATGTCGGCGGGGTCGATCTCGGTGACGGTGAGCTCCAGCCGTGGGTGTTCGGTACTCAGGGTGACCAGGGCGGGGGACAGCAGGGTACGCGCCGCGGTCGGGAAGGTACCGATACGCAGGGTGCCCGCTAATTCGTCACGGGTACAGGATAATTCGGCGTCGGCGTGTTCGAGGGCGGCCAGGATCGTCTCGGTGTGGCCGACCAGCAGGTGGGCGGCGGGCGTGAGAGTGACGCGACGGCCCGAACGTTCGAGCAGCGCGACGCCCGCTTCGCGTTCGAGCGCGGTGAGCTGTTGGGACACCGCCGAAGGCGTATAGCTGAGCGCCTCGGCGACCGCGGCGATGGTGCCGCGATGGGCGAGTTCGCGCAGCAGGCGAAGTTTGCGTACATCGAGCATCAGTTCAGCTTACGGTGGCCGTCATGAATGTGAACTAGACCTGATGGTGGGTACGGCTCGAAGATAGTGCCATGACATCGCTACACGGCCTCTTCGTCCCCCTGATCACCCCGTTCACCGCCGACGGGGCACTCGAGCCCGGCGCGCTGGAGCGGCACGCGCACGCTGTGCTCGACGCGGGGGCGAGCGGGCTTGTCGCGCTCGGCACCACCGCGGAGCCTTCGGCGCTCACCGCCGCCGAGCGCGGGCGAGTCCTGGATATCTGTGCGGGCGTCTGCGCCGACCGCGACGCGCCACTGATCGCCTGTGCGGGGGGCAACGCCACCGCGGAATCGGTCAGATCGATCGCCGAACTCGGACGGCCGGTCGCGGCGGTGCTGGCGGTGGTGCCCTATTACGTGCGGCCCAGCGAGGAGGGCGTGATCGCGCACTTCACGCAGCTGGCGGCGATCAGTCCGGCTCCGCTGCTGGTCTACGACGTGCCACACCGCACCGGTCGCCCGCTGAGCGGGAGCACGTTGATTCGCCTCGCGAACACGCCGAATATCGCCGGCTTCAAGCACGCCGTCGGTGGCATCGACGCGGCCAGCGTCGAATTGATGGCCGCGCAGACCCCGGCGACGGTGCTCAGCGGCGACGACAGATTCGCCTCTGCCCTGCTCGCCCTCGGCGCACATGGCGCGATCCTGGCCGCGGCCAATATCGCGCCCCGCGCATACGCCGATCTCATCGAGGCGTGGCACGCCGGTGATGTGCTCAGGGCCCGCGCGCTCGGCAACAGCCTCGACGCACTCGGCGCGGCGCTGTTCGCCGAACCGAACCCCACCGTCATCAAGGCGGTACTCGCCGAGCGCGGCCAGATCTCCAGTCCGGCGGTTCGGTTGCCGATGTTGCCCGCCTCGAACGCGGCGACCAGCGCGGCGCTGGCGGCGAGCGAGGCGGCGACGATCACGCGGGTGTGACACCAGGGATTACGAACACTAGATTTCACTGGTCATCGGGACCGAAAAGTGCTTGGGTTAACCGGTGACGAAACCTCCGGATATCGGTGCCGCCGCGCCCGATCGCACTCCCGACAAGCTGGATGCCGCAGTACTGAAGGTGGCGGGCGTAGTCGTCCTCGGCGCCGTGATGTCGATTCTCGACATCACGGTGGTCACCGTGGCGATCCCGACCTTCATGCAGGACTTCAACGCCTCCGTCGAGGTCGTCGCCTGGACCATGACCGGCTACACCTTGGCACTGGCCTCGGTCATCCCGATGACCGGCTGGGCCGCCGACCGATTCGGCACCAAACGCCTCTATATGGCGGCACTGACCTTCTTCATCATCGGGTCGGTGCTGTGTTCGATGGCGTGGAGTATCGAGTCGCTGGTGGCGTTCCGCGTCATCCAGGGCATCGGCGGCGGCATGCTGATGCCGCTGGGCATGACGATCATGACCCACGCCGCGGGCCCGCAGCGGATCGGGCGTGTGATGGCGGTGCTCGGTGTGCCGATGCTGCTCGGCCCGATCTGTGGCCCCATTCTCGGTGGCTGGCTGATCGACGCGTTCAGCTGGCACTGGATCTTCCTGATCAACCTGCCGCTCGGCATCGTCGCGCTGATCCTGGCGTGGATCGTGCTCGCTCCCGACAAGCCGAAGCCGTCGGAATCGTTCGACTTCCTCGGCATGCTGCTGGCCTCGCCCGGCCTCGCGTTGTTCCTGTTCGGTGTCTCCTCTATTCCGGAGAAGGGCACTGTCATGGCCGCGCGCGTGCTGATTCCGGCCGTCATCGGCGCGGCGCTGTTGATCGGGTTCGTCTTCCACGCGCTGCGCACCGAGCATCCGCTGATCGACCTGCGGCTGTTCTCCAACCCGTCGCTGCGCTTCTCCGTGCTGACCATGTCGCTGTTCGCGACGGCGTTCTTCGGCGCCGGTTTCCTGTTGCCGAACTACCTGCAGCAGGTTCGCGGTGAATCCGCGTTCGACTCCGGTCTCCTCATGGCGCCACAGGGAATCGGCGCCATGCTGACGATGCCGATCGCGGGATTCCTGGTCGACAAGATCGGCCCCGGCAAGATCGTCATGTTCGGCATCACCTTCATCACCCTCGGCCTGGCCGGGTTCACCCAGCTGGGCGCCGACACCTCGTACCTGCTGATCGGCGGCGCGCTGTTCGTGATGGGACTCGGCATGGGCTGCACGATGATGCCGGTGATGACCGCCGCCATCCAGACGCTCTCGCACGCACAGGTAGCGCGCGGGTCGACGTTGATGAACATCATCAACCAGACCGCGGCGTCGATCGGCACGGCGACGATGTCGGTGGTGCTGGCCGCTCAGCTCAACGATCATCCCGGGGCCAAGGTGGCCATCGGCGCCAACGCCGATCCCGACCTCGCCGCGCAGATTCCGCCCTCGGTCATCGAGCAGGGATTGGAAATGGCAGCGACAGCGTTCAGCAACACCTACTGGGTCACCGTGGTGCTCGCGCTGCTGACCTTGATCCCGGCGTTCTTCCTGCCGCGGACCAAACCGAAGGCGCCGATCGACGCCGAGGCCGTGGCACTGGCCTGACTCCGCGCAGACGAAAGCCCGGACGGAACATCGTGTTCTGTCCGGGCTTTCGCGGAGCGGCTCAGCCGTAGAGCTTGACGAACATTTCCAGCGAGCGCTCGATATCGCCGCGCAGGGCCTTCGCGACGGCGGATCCGATCGGGCCGAACAGCGGGGCGCCGCCCAGGTCGATATCGACACTCACCTTCGACCCGGTGCCGTTCGGTTCCACGAGCATGCCGAGGCCGAACTTGGTGCCCCCAATGCCTGTGCCGGTGAGGGCGAGCTTGCGCGGCGGCTCGGCGGTGCGCACCGTCCAGGTGACCTTGTTGCGGAAGCCCTTCACGCGGGCGATGCCGACGAGAACGGTGCCCGGCGTGAGTTCCTCGGGCAGCGTGCCGCGCCACGCCTCGTGAATGGTCAGCCAATCGCCGAGGTGCGGAAGGTCGGACGCGTGCGCCCAGGCCTGGTCCGGCGGGACGGGGACATCGACGGAGAGCTTCAATTTCGCCACGTCGGGATGTTATCCGGTACCCGGGGTTCCGCAACCATCGGCTCGAAGCATAGCGAACCAGAATAGATCAACCGTCCAGTAGCGTGGAATGATTCGGGCGGGAATCATGATGTCTGACAGTGTGATCCGTGTCGCGATCGTTACGTGTGCTGCTAATGTGTGCGGGTCGCTCGAAGCGGGGCGTGTGAATCGGGTATCCGAAATCACCCTGCGGCGGAAAGCGAATGCCTCGGCGGGCCGGCCGGCGAGGGCCACCGGCAACAGCGCGTGTGGTCGAGGACGACGAAAGATCTGATGAACTCAGGAATCGCGGTGCTGTTGCTCGTCATCGGTGCGCCGCTGTTACTGCTCGCGATCGCGGTCAGTGTGTTTGCCATGCGAAACGAGCGTCGCCAGCGACAGCGAGCCGACGCCGCCATCCGCGAACGCCTCGCGTGTGAGAACGCCTTGATGCAGCTCGCGCAGGCGACGCTGCCCGCGATCACCGCCGCCGTGCGTCGACACGAGATCCCGTCGGTTGCTGTGGATCTGCCGGTGGAACTGGGTGATTCACAGTTCGGCCAGGCGCTGCAGTGGATCGCCACGGGTCATGCCGAGGATCTACGCGTGGTCGCCGAGGAAACAAGGGCGATGGTCGAACGCTACGGCGAGCAACGTCGCCTGAGCGAGATACAGGCCGCGCAGGAGCAGACCCGCGGCGATCTCTCGGCGTCCTCGCGGGCAGCCACGAGCGCCGCGGTCCGATCCTTCGGCACCTCGGTGGTGAGTCTGGGCACCGACCTCGGCCAGGTCGTCAGTGCCGCGCTGCGTGAACACCGCGACGACGCGATCTACGAGACGCTCACCCGGATCGACCACACCGTGCAGCAGATGATCCGGCAGGCGCAGTCCTACGTGATCGTCTCCGGTGGACTGCCCGGACGTCGGTGGCCACAACAGTCGCTCACCGATGTGGCGGGTGGCGCCACCGGGCGGGTCAGGGAATTCCTGCGCGTGCGGGCGGCACAGTCCGATCGGATCGTGATCAGCCGCGCGGTCGAACCGCTCGTGCACACGATGGCGACGCTGCTCGACAACGCGCTGCGCTACTCGCCGCCGTCGTCGTTCGTCGAGATCGGTTTCCAGGAGGGCCATCACGGCGTCACCGTCATCATCGACGACGCGGGCATGCGCATGAGCCCCGAGCAGCTCGAGGACGCGCGCCTGGTGCTCAGCGGCGAACGTCCGGTCGACATCCACGATCTCGGTCCCGCGCCGAAGGTCGGCTTCCCCGGTATCGCGGCCTTGGCCCGGCGCTACGGATTCTCCGTGCACGTCGACGGGCCCAACATCTTCGGTGGTATGCGTGCCATGGTGTACGTACCGTCGGCGCTGCTCGTGAGTGGGGACGCACCGCGGCTGCCCGAGCCCGAACTCGCCGCGCCCGCCCACATTCCGGTGCCGGTCGCCGAGGTCGAATCGCCCGGCGCCGATGTCCACGAGATCACCAGCGGCGGGCTGCCCAAGCGTCGCCGCAGACCGGTTGCCCCGGATTCGGCGGGGGTAATCACGGAGTCGGGGCAGGCGCGCCCCGACCTCGCCGCTGCCTGGCGCAGCGGATCCCGCAGCGGTCGTGCCGCTGCGGCCGAGCGAACCACGGAAGGAACAGCCGATGAGCACACCGGTAGCCGATAGCACCAACCGATTGGCGTGGCTGCTCGAGGATCTCGAGATCCCCGGGGTCCGCTTCGCGGTACTGCTGTCCGAAGACGGACTGCGCATCGCCCATTCCCGTGGCGTGAGCAAAGACGACGCCGAACGGTTCGCCGCGGCCGCCTCCGGCCTGCGCTCGCTCGGCAAGGCGCTCGGCGAATTCTGCGGCGGCCCCACGAATACGGTGCGTCAGAACATGACCGAGTACGACGAGGGCATGATCATGATCACCGCGGCGGGCGCGGGCGCCCTGCTCGGTGTTGCCACCACCGCCGATGTCGACGTGGCGCTGGTGGCCCATCGGATGAACGAACTGGCTTCGCGCGTTGGTCACGAGATCGGAAGCGCGCCCCGCCTAGGCGGGAGGAATTGAGCCGCGGCAGGCGAGATCCCGACCTGGTGCGGTCCTATGTGCGCACCGGCGGACGGGTGCGCGCCGCCCATGACCTGGATCTGGTGACGCTGGTCCGTGCCGTCGAGGACGCGCGTCCCGATCACCGTCCCGACGAGCGTCGCCTGCTGGCACTCACCAGCCGCCGCGGCGCACTGTCGATCGCCGAACTGTCGGCTTATCTGGACCTACCCGCCTCCGTCGTGAAGATCATCGTCTCCGATCTGCTCGACAGCGGTCACCTGCACTGCCCCACCCCGGCACAGGTGAAGCCGGAACTCGCATTGATCAAGGAGGTGTTGCATGGCCTCCGCGCCATTGCGGGATGAGGTCGACTACGTCGCGGAAACCGTGACACGGTCGGTGAAGATCCTGGTCGCAGGCAATTTCGGTGTCGGCAAAACCACCTTCGTGTGCGGAGTGTCCGAGATCAGGCCACTGCGGACGGAAGAGACGATCACCGAGGCCAGCATCGGTGTCGACGACATGGCGGGGTTGGGCAGCAAGGTTTCCACCACTGTCGCCCTGGATTTCGGCCGCATCACCCTGAATTCCCAACTGGCGCTGTATCTGTTCGGTACACCGGGCCAGGAACGGTTCGCCCCGCTGTGGGAGGAACTGGCTCGCGGCGCCCTCGGCGCGCTGGTGCTCGTCGACACCCGGCGCATCGAGAAGGCCGACGACGTGCTCTCGGCGCTGGAACAGCGCGGCGTGCCGTATGCGGTGGCGGTGAACGAATTCGAAGGATTCCGCCGCTATCCCCTCGAAGAAGTGCGTGAGGCACTCGACCTCGCACCGGATACTCCGGTGATCGCACTCGACGCACGTCGCCGTGATCAAGGGCTGCGCGCACTGATCACCTTGGCGGAATATCTCTTTCGCAGACAGGAAGCAACAGCGTCATGACGGTCGATATCGCCGCCGGCGAGCGGGTGGCGATGTGGGCACCCGAGTTCGCGGCGGATCCGCAGGCGGCCTACCAGCAGATGCGGAGCCGGTTCGGCTCCGTGGTGCCGGTGGAGCTGTCGCCGGGCATCCGGGCCACGCTGGTGGTCGGCTACCACACCGCCGTGCGCATCCTCAACGATCCGGAGCACTTTCCGGCCGACCCACGGATGTGGGAACGCGATATCCCGCTGGACTGCCCGGTACTGCCGATGCTGCAATTCCGTCCGGCCGCGTTGCGCACCACCGGCGCCGAGCACACCCGGTATCGGCAGGCCAATGTCGCCGGGCTCGCCGGGGTGGATCTGTACGCGATGCACAGCACTGTCGAACAGTTCGCCATCCCGCTGATCAACAGCTTCTGCGCGACCGGATCCGCGGACCTGTTGAGTCAGTACGCGTTTCCGCTGGTGTTCCAGGCGCTGAACTCGATGCTCGGGTGCACCCCCGAGATCGGGCAGCAGGTCGCCACCGGCATGGCGCAGATCTTCGAAGGCGACGACGCCGAGGCGGGCAACAACCTGCTCGCCTCCGCGCTGGCGGATCTGGTGGGGCTGCGTCAGCGCGAACCCGGTGACGATGTCGCCACCCGGCTGCTGCATCACCAGGCGGCGCTGACCGACGAGGAGATGGTGCACCAACTGCTGGTGCTCTACGGCGCGGGGATCGAGCCGATGCTGAACCTGGTGGTCAACACCTTGCGGCTGATGCTCACCGACGACCGGTTCGCGGGAAATGTGCTCGGCGGCAGCCTGTCCACGCGCGACGCGCTCGACGAGGTGCTGTTCACCGACCCGCCGCTGGCCAACTTCTGCATGACCTACCCGCGTCAGCCGATCCTGGTCGAGGACACCTGGCTGCCCGCGCACGAACCGGTCGTCATCAGCATGTCGGCGTGCAACAACGATCCGGCCATCGCCGGGCGCGATGTCGTCGACAACCGGGCGCACCTGGCCTGGAGCGCGGGTCCGCACGGCTGTCCGGCCAAGCCGGTCGCGTACCTGATCGTGCAGGACGCGATCGACCAATTGCTCGATGCCCTCCCGGAACTGACCCTGGCCGTGCCCGTCGAGGAGCTGGTGTGGCGGCCCGGCCCGTTCCATCGGTCGCTCGCGGCGTTGCCGGTGAGATTCCCGCAGACACCGCCGCTGCCGATGCCCTGAGATCAGACCGCTCGCAGCGCTCGCTCCACGAGATTCAGGCGATCTCGGCGGGCGCGGTCAGTGCGGCCTGCATGGCCACACCGTCGACGTAGGTGTGCTTCGCCTTGACCGCGCCGTCCTCGACGGTCACCATATCCGCGATATCCACATCGACGGCGCCACCGGTGACCGAGGTGCCGGACAGCTTCCATCGCACGACCCAGAAGTCGTCGCCGACGCGCAGGTCGACCTGGGTGAAGGTCAGATCGGGAACGAGGGCGAAGGTCTCCGCCGCGGCGGTGCGGATCTCGGCCCGACCGTGCGCGGGTGCGCCCCCGGAGTGCAGGTGGAAGACCGAATCGGGCGTGTGTAGCGCGGCGATCCGGTCGGGGTCGCGCTCGGCCCAGCAGGCGTGATAGCGCTCGAACAGATCCTTGGTGGCATCGGACATGGTCCCCAAGCCCTTCCAATATACAAACAGGATGACTGTATGTTCCCGAACTCGGTGTGGCCGGTCAAGGGGCGAATGGCCTCGGATCTGCTGCGGCCCTCGTTCTGCCCTAGACTTCGACGTCGCCATGAATCCTGATCGCCGGACCCAAGCCGAACGCTCGGCCTCGACACGTGCCGCGGTGATCCGTGCCGGGCGAGAGCTGTTCGGGCAGTTCGGGTACGGCGCGGTGAGCACGATCGCGGTGGCCGAGGCGGCCGGGGTCAGTCGTGGGGCGCTCTATCACCAGTTCGGTGAGAAGCGGGACCTGTTCGAGGCGGTCTTCGAGGATCTCGAGCGCAGTCTGGTCGAGGTGATCGCCACCGCCGTGGCCGAGGCGCGCGCCGAGGATCCGATCGCGAGCCTGATCGTGGGTTGCCTGGCGTGGTTGCAGGCCTCGACCGCGACCGAGGTGCGCCGGATCGCGCTGCTGGACGCGCCCGCGGTGCTCGGGTGGGCCCGCTGGCGCGAGATCGAACTGCGCCACACCATCGGTCTGGTGGAGAACGCGATGGCCGGGGCCATGGCCGCCGGCCGGGTCAGGAAGCAGCCGGTACGGCCGCTGGCGCTGGTGGTGGTCGGTGCGCTGGACGAGGCGGCGCAATACCTGGCGCATTCGGCGGACGCGGGGGATATCGTCGCTGTCCGCGCGGTGATCGAGCAGCTCGTTTCCGGCCTGGCCGTCGACCGGGACAGCTAGCGCCGCGTCGAAGTAGGTTAGGCTTGCCTAATGACGACTGGGACTGTGAATCGACCGGCTATGGTCTACGCGCCGTTGACGGTTCATCGCACGGTACGACTGACGCCGCGCATGGTGCGGGTAACCCTCGGCTGTCAGGATCCGGCCGCCCTCGTCGACGCCGGGCCCGACCAGTACACGAAGCTCTTCTTCCCCCTCCCGGCTCAGTCACATCCCGTGGTGCCGCCGCCCCTGGAAGACTCGGGCAGCGTAATGAGCTGGTACCAGCGCTATCTCGCGATGCCCGACGAGATCCGCCCGCCGATGCGGACCTACACCGTCCGCGCGCAGCGACCCGAACTCGGCGAGCTCGACATCGATTTCGCGCTGCACGCCGAGCATGCGGGCCCCGCCTCGGACTGGGCGTCGACCGCGGCGCCGGGCGACGAGATCGGCCTGCTCTGCCCGCCGCACGCGCTCTACGCCCCGCCGGTCGATCCCGAGTGGCAGTTGCTCGTCGGTGACGAAACCGCCGTTCCGGCGATCGGCGCGATCATCGAACGCCTCGACGTGGGTGCGCCGGTGCGAGCGTTCATCGAGGTCGACGGCCTGGCCGACGAGCAGGGCTTCGAGACCCGCGGCGACGTGCGGATCGCATGGGTGCATCGCGGCGATCGTCCGCACGGCGACGCGGTGGTCGACGCGGTCCGCGCCGCCGAGTTCCCCGTGGGCGCGCCCTACGCGTGGATCTCCGGTGAGGCCGAGTTGGTGAAGCTCGCCCGGCGCAATCTCGTCCGCGACCGAGGCGTCGACAAGCGTGCGATCACCTTCACGGGGTACTGGCGTCAGGGGCGTACCGAGGAGGACAACGGCCGCGAGAAGGTGCGTCGCGCCGCCGCCGGGGAGCCGCTGGTCGTCGACGAGGACTGACGCGCATCGTCCCTCCGCCTTGTGTGACGCCACTAATAGTTATTGCACTAAGTATTAGTGGCATAATAGTGTGTGGGCTAAGGAAGGTGGTGGCCGATGCAAGAGCTCGAGGATCCGTTGCGGCTCGACCGACAGGTGTGCTTCGCCCTGGCGGTGGCCAATCGATCGGTGCTGGCGGTCTACCGGCCGCTGCTCGAACCGCTCGGCCTGACACATCCGCAGTACCTGGTGATGCTCGCCCTGTGGGGTGAGGCGCCGATGTCGGTGAAGGCCGTGGCCGAGGCGATCCAGCTCGACTCCGCGACGTTGTCACCGCTGCTCAAGCGGCTCGAATCCGCCGGTCTCATCACCCGCCGCCGCGATCCGCTCGACGAGCGCACGCTGCACATCGACCTCACCGAAGCAGGTCGTGACCTGCGCGAACAAGCCGAGCAGATCCCGCCGGCCGTCGTGGCACGCCTCGGTGTGAGCCTGGCGGATCTGGAAGAATTACGCGATGTCCTCGGCCGGGTGAACGCCGCCGCGCGACGCGCCTCCGACGTGAGGGAGCAGTAATGAGCAACTCGACCCCGAATCTCTGGCAGCGCGTTCGCTACGTCACCGGCGGCACTCTGCCGCCCTCGATGGCGGACTGGGTGCTGGCCGACCTCACCGGCCCCGGCGCGACCCGCCGATACCTGATGCGTTTTCTGCTGCCCGTGCTTCCGGTGCTGTGTCTGTTCTTGCTGGTACCCGGCCCGCTGTGGATCGGGCTGTCGATGATGGCGTTGCTGTACCTGCCGCTGGTCTACTTCACCGTGGCGTTGGTCTATGTGTACCGTCGGCACCGCCTGGTCAGCCATGGCTTCGATCCCGAGTTGGCGAACGAGGCCGAACGCCGTCGGGCCGAGGTCGAGCGCGTGGCCTACGAGAGTCGCCACCACCGCGGCTGAGCGGCGTTCCCGCCGGGGGTCAGCCCGCGCGGAGGGTGGGCCCGACGAATCGTTCGACCAGGTGACGTTCCGCCGTGGCGTCGGGCAGTGGCCAGGTGAGCAGTGACAAGACGACGCGCACGACCCAGCCGGCGGCCTCGTCGTCAGGGGCGATCCTGGTCAGCGCGGTCGCGATGTGACCGAGTTCCGGTGCGCCGGCGAGGAATTCGTCGGTGCCGGGGGAGCGGTGCCGGACCAGCCACTGGCGTAGCACCGGGTCGGCGCGGATCGCGGCGACGGCGGCCAGGATGGCTTCGACAGGCCGTCGGGCGGGCGGGACCGAGTTGACGACCGACTCGACCCGCGCGACCACGGACCCGGCGGCCCTGACCATCACCGCGCGCACCAGGTGTGGTTTTCCGCCGACGTAGCGATACAGCGTCGCGCGCGAGCAGCCGGCGGCCGCGGCGATGTCCTCCGCGGTGACGTTGTCGATGCCGTGTTCGAGGAACAGCGTGAGGGCGGCGCGTTCGATGCGGTCGACCGCGATGGTGCGTCGGTCACCGCCGGTCAACCAGTCCACATGGTCGGTCATCGGCGAATCCTCCCACGGCTCTGTCTCAGAGTGAGACGTTCCGCCACATCTGTCTATCCGAATCAGGCAAGGCAGTGGGACTTTTCGAAGAAGTACATGGGCGTTTTCGGCGACGACGATATCGCGACACCGTCTCATATTGAGACAGACATTGACCGCGTGCTTCTCCGCGATGCACCGTGAGCGCCGACAGCCTGACCAGGAAAGGCGGCGGCCATGACCACAGACCTCGAAGCGATCGACCTGTTCGACGCGGCGGTGCTCGACGACCCGTACCCGATGTATCGCACCCTGTGCGAGGAAGCTCCCGTCTATCGGGTGCCCGGCACCGACTTCTTTCTCGTCGCCTCGTGGGCCGCGGTCACCGAGGCGACCCGGCGCCCGGCGGAGTTCTCCTCGCATCTGACCGGCGTGCTCGTCGCCCAGCCGGGTGCGGCGCCGATGACCTTCGATCTCGACGCGACCGGGCAGGGTGTCCACGTGCTCGCCACTGCCGACGGCGATGTCCACGCCGCGCACCGCGCCATCGTCGGACCGGCCCTGGCCAAACGGGTCCGCACGCTGGCCCCGGTCGTCACCGCGCTGACCGAACAGCTGTGGACGGAGGAGCTCGACGGCGACCGGATCGACTGGGCCACCGGGGTCGCCGATCGGTTGCCGCTGGCGCTGATCGCCGAACTCCTCGGACTGCCGGGCGCCGATGTGCCGACACTGCTCTCGCTGGCCTACGACTCCACCGAGATGCTGGGAGGTGTCGTCGCCGACGGCCGGATGACGGCGCTGATCACCTCCGCGGCCGAGCTCGCTCACTACGCCTACCTGGCGATCAGCGACGCGAAAGATCGCGTGGACGATCGCGATTCGCCGCGCACACTGCTCGAAGTGCTCGTCGCGGCAATGGCGGCGGGCACGATCGACGAACAGCAGGCGGTGCTGATCGTGGTGCAGCTGATCGGCGCGGGCGGGGAGTCGACCGCGGGTCTGATCGCGTCGTCGGCGCGACTGCTCGCCACCGACCTCGACCTGCAGACCCGTCTGCGTGAACGCCCCGAGCTCGTCCCCGCGTTCCTCGACGAGGCGCTGCGCCTGGAGTCGCCCTTCCGCGGACACCACCGCCACGTCGTCGCCGACACGCAGCTCGCCGACGTCGACCTGCCCGCCGGGAGTCACCTGCTGTTGCTGTGGGGAGCCGCCAACCGTGATCCCGCCGCCTATCCGAATCCGGACGTCGTCGACCTGGACCGTCCGCGCGCACGTGCCCACGCGGCATTCGGCGCGGGTGCCCACTTCTGCATCGGGTCCACGCTCGCCCGACTGGAAGCAACCGCCGCGCTCACCCTGCTCCTCGACCGCACCGCGCGATTCAGCCTGATCGATGCGGAGCCGCCCCGGTGGCTGCCCAGTCTGTTCGCCCGGCGCCACGCGACTCTTCCCCTGCGCGTTACCCACGTCTGAGCACGGTTCGGAGCTGGTTCTCACGGTGTCGGCCGCGAGCCATCTCTCAGGCAGCGATGCCGCGTCAGGCAGACGGTCGGCCTCGGGCTGCGAGCCTGACACGACGCGGATGAAGCCGCCTCGTCGCCGGGTGTGGCACGGTGGCGGGGTGCGCCCCCGCTTGTTCCTGCCCGCCTGCCTGCTCGCGACGACAGCGCTTTTCGCCGGATGCGCGTCCACCACCACGGACGCGAACCCGCCGACGCCGACCGCGACGCCTGTTTCCTCGGAGAGTGCCGTGCCGCCGACTTCCCCCACCGCGAACCGCACCGTTGTCCTCGATCCCGGTCACAACGGTGGCAATGCCGACCATCTCGCGCAGATCAACGCACCGGTGCCCGACGGGCGCGGCGGAACGAAAGCCTGCAACACCACCGGCACCTCGGCCGCGAGTGGCTACACCGAGCACGAGTTCACCTGGGACGTCACTCTGCGGGTGCGCGACGCCCTCGCCGCGCGAGGTGTGCGGGTGATCCTCACGCGCCCCGACGACACCGGCGTCGGACCGTGCGTCGACCAGCGGGCCGCCATCGCGAATGAGTCGGGCGCCGACGCGGTGGTCTCGATCCATGCCGACGGCAATACCGGTGCGGGCGCGCACGGATTCCACATCGCCTATGCCGAACCCCCGCTGAACCCGGTGCAGGCCGAGGCCGGGACGCGACTGGCGACTGCGCTGCGCGATGCCATGGTCGCCGGTGGTGCGGTGCCGTCGACCTATGTGGGGTCGGCGGGGCTGGATCCGCGGGCTGATCTGGCCGGGCTCAACCTGGCCGAGCGGCCGAGCGCCCTGGTCGAGTGCGGGAACATGCGCTCGGCCACCGATGCCGAGCTCATCGAGACCCCCGAGGGGCGAGCCCGCTACGCCGAGCTCATCACCGCCGGAATCCTCGCGTTTCTCGGCTGATTCGAGACGGCCTCCCGCCGATTTCGGAGGAGTCGCGCAAAGTTCGCCAGGCTCCTGCGACAGTTGCCCGCGCCCGAACGGTAAGGCGGCTTGTTGTCAACATGGCTACCTATCGACAACTCCTGGCAAATCTGTACACCCTGAATAGCTGCGGGGTTAACCAATCGGTTGCCATCAATGAGTACCGGTTGGTTCGAAACGGAGTTGTTCGCTGAATTCGCACGGCTGCGAAACCGTCTGTGAATACCGGCCGGTAGCAGTATTTTTCGCTACTGGAACGGTTGACGGTTGATCTTCGTCACCCTAATGTTCGGTGTCACAGTTCGATATCGAAGTGTTCAGTGTCATCGCTCGAAATGTTTCCCGGACGGCAAGCCGGCCCCTGCCGTCCTCCGTGTGCGTTTCCAAGGAGTATTGATAGTGAGAAGTCGAATTCTGTTCTTTGCCGGAGCAATGGCATTGGCACCCATCGTCACAGCGCTGGTTCCCGCCGGAAGTGCCACTGCGCACGGCTGGATCGCCGGACCGGCGAGCAGGCAGGAACAATGCGCCCGTGGCCTTGTGCCCTGCGGTGCGGTGAAATACGAACCGCAGAGCGTGGAGGGCTCGAAGGGGCTCACCAACTGCAGTGCGAACAAATATCCCGAGCTCGATGACGACAGTCTCGGGTGGGTCCCGCAGAAAGTCTCCAGCAGTGCGAGTTTCACGTGGAAGAATACCGCTAACCATCGCACATTGAATTGGGAATATTTCATCGGAAACACCAGGGTTGCCGTGTTCGACGGTCGAAACGAACAGCCCGCGATGGAAGTGACCCACACGGTTGATTTGTCGAATTATTCCGGTCGTCAGAAATTGCGTGCGGTATGGAATATCGGTGATACCGCAGCGGCCTTCTACAGTTGCGTCGATCTCGAGGTGGGTGGCGGTGGCAGCACCCCTCCGGCTACGACCACTCCGAAGCCCACCACGCCCCGGCCGACCACCAGCACCCCCGGCCCCACCACCACGCCGCCGGCGACGACCACGAAACCGCCGGCGACGACCATCCCCGGGCACGAGCACCCGACAACCACGACTGCCCCCGCCGGATCGTCGTGGCGTCAGGGCGCCACCTACGCCATCGGCGACAAGGTCACCTACCAGGGCGCCACCTATAGCTGCAGGCAGGCGCACACGGTGCACGACCCGAACTGGACGCCGCCGAATACGCCCGCACTCTGGTCTCGGGTGTAGTCGGCGCCACGAGGTCGGCGAAACGGTTCGTGTGTTCTCCCACCATCGGTCCCGCGATGGGGTGAGGATGAGACCGACTCGCCGGCCTCGCGTTCGGTCGGCCCCGCAGCACAAGGACGTGAGATATGAGTGACAGGAAATTCGCCATCGCCGTCGCCGCCATCGGGACGGCGTTGCTGGCCACGACGATCGGCGCTCCCAGCGCCTCGGCCGGTGTTTCGCAGTTGACCGTGAAACCCAACCTGAGCGTCGGCTCGGCTACCAACTACGGCACCGGATGCACCCATCAGTTGCTGGCCAGGCTCAGCGTCGGCATCATTCCTGTCGCTTTCTACGACAACGGCGTGCTGCTGGCCGTGGTCGCCCCGACCGACGGCGTCGCCATGTACAACTGGGTGCCGTCCTACACCGGTGCCCACGCGTTGATCGCCGTCCAGGAGGGCATCGCCAGTGGCGCGAATGTGTCGGTGGGCCGGGGCTTCCGCTTCGGGGAATCGTGTGTGGTCAGCGGCGGCTGACCCACGCGACAACACTGTGGCCCGGTTCTCGCGAACCGGGCCACAGTCGTTCATCCGCTACTTCGATGCGAGCTTCTTGTCGTCACTCTTCTTGCCCGAGGACTTCTTGGCGGGCTTCTTCGCCGCCTTCTTCGGGCTCGGCGCGGGCACAGAACCGTTGGTCTCCGGTGTGCCTGCCGGGTTCACCGCGGTGACGACCAGATCGTCGTCGGCGGTATCGACCTTCACCGTGCCACCCGGCTCCAACCCGCCGTCGAGCAACAACCGTGAGACCCGGTTGTCGAGCTCCTTCTGAACGGTGCGCCGCAACGGGCGCGCACCGAACTCGGGCTGAAAACCCCGCTTGCCCAGCCAGTCCACCGCGGACTGGCTGATCTCGAGTTCGATGTCCTGGGCGGCGAGCATGCGTCGCGTGCGATCCAGGATCAGTTCCACGATCTGTTCCAACTGCTCGGTGTCGAGGCGGTGGAATACGATCTGCTCGTCGATGCGGTTGAGGAACTCGGGCCGGAAGTGCTGGCGCAGTAGCTCTTCGAGCTGCGGCACGATCGAGTCGAGGTCGCCGGGAGGTGCCTCGAGGATCACGTGCGAACCGATATTGGACGTCATGATCACGATCGTGTTCTTGAAATCGACCGTGCGGCCCTTGGAATCGGTGACGCGGCCGTCATCGAGCAATTGCAGCAGCACATTGAACACATCGGGGTGCGCCTTCTCGACCTCGTCGAACAGGATCACCGAATACGGCTGACGGCGCACCTTGTCGGTGAGCTGCGCGGCATCGTCGTAGCCGACATATCCGGGCGGGGCACCGACGAGCCGCGAGACCGTGTGCTTCTCCTGGAACTCGCTCATGTCGAACCGGATCAGCCGGTCCTCGTCGCCGAAGACCGCCTCCGCCAGGGCCTTCGCCAGCTCGGTCTTGCCCACACCGGTGGGCCCGAGGAACAGGAACGACCCGATCGGCCGGTTCGGATCCTTGAGCCCGGCCCTGGCCCTGCGGACCGCTTCGGCGATCGCCACGATCGCCTCGTTCTGCCCGATCACCCGCTTGTGCAGGACGTCTTCGAGCTGGAGCAGGCGCTGCTTCTCCTCGGCGGTCAGATCGGCCACCGGAATGCCGGTGCGCCTGGAGATCACCTCGGCGATGTCGACGACGTCGACGATCGGCTCCGAGGAGGTCGCACCGGACTCGTCCAGCTCCTCCTCGGCGGCGGCGATATCGGCCTTGAGCGCCTTGGCCTTCTCGTAGTCCTCGTTGTCGACCGCGGCGTCCTTTTCCCGGTACAGGCGCGCGATCGCCTCGTCCCTGGCCTTCACCGCCGGATCGGGGGTGCCCGACCGGAGCCGGACTCGCGCGCCCGCCTGGTCGATCAGGTCGATCGCCTTGTCGGGCATGAACCGGTCGGTGATGTAGCGATCCGACAGCTGCGCGGCCGCGACCAGCGACTCGTCGGAGTAGCGCACCTGGTGGTGCTCTTCGTAGACATCGGCGAGACCGCGCAGGATCTCGATGGTGTCGTCCACCGAGGGCTCCGAGACCATCACCGGCTGGAACCGGCGTTCCAGGGCGGCGTCCTTCTCGATGTATCTGCGGTACTCGTCGATGGTGGTCGCGCCGACGACGTGCAGATCGCCGCGGGCCAGTGCGGGCTTGAGCAGATTGCCCGCGTCCATCGAGCCCTCGCCGCCGCCACCGGCGCCGACGATGGTGTGCAGCTCGTCGATGAAGACGATCAGCTCGTCTTTGTGCGCGCGGACCTCGTCGAGGATCTTGGTCAGGCGCTCCTCGAATTCGCCGCGGTACTTACTGCCCGCCACCAGCGAGCCGACATCGAGGGCGATGACGCGACGGTCGGCGAGGGTGACCGGCACGTCACCGTTGACGATGCGCTGGGCCAGCCCCTCCACGATCGCGGTCTTGCCGACGCCGGGATCACCGATCAGCACGGGGTTGTTCTTGCGCCGCCGCGACAGGATCTCGATGGTCTGCTCGATCTCCTCCGCGCGGCCGACGACCGGGTCGATCAAGCCCTCGCGGGCTTCGGCGGTGAGATCGCGACCGTATTCGTCGAGGGTGGGAGTGTCCGATTCCGGCTGCTGACGCTTCGAGGGCGCGGTCGCCATCGGGGTTCCCGGCGCGGGCACACCGCCGCTCTCGGTGGCCGCGATCCCGGCGACCAGGGCCTGCGCCGCGACGCTGTCGGGCAGCGAGGCTATGCCGAGCAGGATGTGTTCGGGGCCGATGTAGCTCGCGCCGGACTGGGCCGCCTGCCGCTGGGCCGCACGCAGCGCGACCTTGGTGGCGGGGCTGAGCGTGATGTCGGCGAGGTCGTCCTCGCTGGGTCGGCCGGTGTCGAGATAGTCCTGCATCTGCTCGGCGACCTGGTCGGGGTCAAGGCTGAGTTCGGCCACGATGCTGCGCCCTGGTTCCGCTTCGGTGGCCGCGTACAGCAGGTGTTCGGGAGTGATGTCGGGGTTGCCCCAATCCTGGGCCGCCTCGCGAGCCGTACCGACCAGCAACTTCGCGTTGTCGGTCATGAGTCTGCCGAGATCGATGCGTTGTACCGGTGGTTTCGATGACATTCCGGAACCGAAAAATCGCTGGAAGATATCGTCGAAAGGGTCCCGAGAACTCGGCCAGCTCGCTGTCATGTCCACACCTCTTCGCTCGTCGTGCCGCGGATCGCGGCGACTCCTGCAGATCGGGTCGGTACTGCCAGCAATACTTCGGCATCCCCGAAGGGTGTGCAAGGGATTGGACAGTTTCACATCGGCGATGTCGGCGGGTGTGGCCCTCCGACCAAAATCCGGCCGAAACGGTCCCGAACCACCGGTTTTGTCCGATTCTTGATGACGGGGCGCCGCTGCGGGGTAGCGTGGCGACCCGCGAGGTGGTATCGACCACAGCGCCCATTTTTGCCCGCCGACCACCTTGGGTCGAACAGGCCGACGGGAAGTAGAGCACGGAGTTTGGTCACCGACGTCATCGATGTCAGCGCGGATTTCACGATCGCGCGTCAAGCGTTGTGGGATGTACTACTCGATCCCCAGAGTTACCCACGCATGTTCACCGGTATCGGCAGTTGCGAACCGGTGGAACGTCCCGACGGTGCGGTCCACTGGCAGGTGCGGATCGGGTCGGCGAGCGGCGGTATCCGCACGCACGAGTTCATCCTCGTCATCGGCCGCTGGTACGAGAGTTTCGAACTGCGCAGCCCCGAGCTCGGCAGCTTCGCCGCGGTTCGTTTGCGCGGCGACCAGGAGCGGACGCGTCTTGACATCACCCTCTTCGCGGTGGCGCGTATCCATCCCCTGCTCGAGCAGGGCGGCGATTCGCTGGTCACCGACTGGGTGAAGGCGGGACTGCGCCGCACCGCCGACTCGATCGCGGGCACCCGTTCCTCGGTGGTGGTCAATGCCGAACGCTCGATGGTGCGCCGAAACGCCGGGGTGGCTCGCAGTATCGCGGCTACCGGGCTGATGCGGCCCGAGCCGGTGTCGATCATGAGACAGCTTCGGTCCCTGTCGAAGTGGGGCTTCAACCTGGCAGGCGGCTACGCGGCGGGTACGGCCTACGCCCCGGATCGGGTCGCGCTGATCGATGCAGGCGGGCACCGCACCTTCGCCGAGGTCGACGCCAGATCCACCGCGCTGGCCGCGGCGATGTACTCGATCGGTCTGCGCAAGGGCGACGCCATCGGCCTGTTGGCCCGCAATCACACGGGCATGGTCGAAACCATGGTCGCGGCAGGCAAACTCGGCGTCGACGTGGCGCTGCTCAACGCGGGGTTGTCGGGGCGGCGGATCGAGGAGATCGTGCAGCGGCACCGGCTCAGCTCGGTCTTCGTCGACGGTGCACTGGAAACGCTGATCCGCTACCTGCACAGCGAGGTACCGCGCTACACCACCGACGACTGCCCGCCGCACCCGGACCGCACGACGGTCGACGACCTGATCGCCCAGGCGCACACCGACTTCCCGGTCCCCGCCCATCCCGGCAGGCTGATCGTGCTCACCTCGGGCACCAGCGGTTCGCCGAAGGGGGCGCGGCGCCCGCACGCCAAGGGTTTCGGCACCATCGCCGCACTGCTCTCCCGGATTCCGTTGCGCGTGGAGGAGGTGATGCTCATTCCCGCGCCCCTGTTCCACACCTGGGGTCTGGCCGGCTTGCAGCTCAGCACCGCACTGCGTGCCACCGTGGTGCTCTCAAACGGTTTCGATGCGATGGAGTGCCTGCGCGCGGTGGCCGAACATCGGATCACCACGTTGATCGTGGTGCCGACCATGGTGGAACGGCTGCTCGAAGTACCCGACGAGGTGCGCGCGGGCTTGGATCTGTCGAGTCTGCGATTCGTGGTCAGCTGTGGCGCGCCGTTGGCCGGGGCCACCGTGCTGCGATTCCTCGACAGCTACGGCGACGTGCTCTACAACGTGTACGGCTCCACCGAGGTGTCATGGGCCAGCGTCGCCACCCCCGACGACCTGCGGGTATCACCCACCACCGCGGGCCGCCCGCCGCTGGGCACCCGGGTCGCGGTGCTCGGTCCCGATCTGCGTCCGGTGCCGGTCGGCTCCACGGGGCACATCTTCGTCGCCAACCACATGCTCTTCGACGGCTATGTCAACTCCGCGCCGCCGGAGGAGGCCGACGGCATGCTCGATACCGGCGACCTCGGCTATCTCGACGCCGCGGGGCGGTTGTTCGTCGCGGGCCGCGACGACGAGATGATCATCTCCGGTGGTGAGAACGTCTTCCCGCGCCCGGTCGAGGAGGCACTCGCCCATCTGCCGCAGATCAGCGAAGTCGCCGTCGTCGGCGTTCCCGACCGGGAGTTCGGCCAGCGGCTGGCCGCGTTCGTGGTGAAACGCGAAGGGGCAGGCCTGGATTCGGACATGGTGCGGAGCTATATCCGCAACCGCCTCAGCCGATTCTCGGTCCCGCGCGACGTCACGTTCTTGACCGCGCTGCCGCGTGGTGAGACCGGCAAGATCCTCAAACGGGTGCTCGTGCCGGGGTCAGCGCTGAGCGAATAGCGACCCGACCGCGCGCTCGATCGTCGCCGAGGCCTGCTCGGCCGTCAGTCCGCGCCGGTCCTGCAGATGGTGGCGCATCGGCCAGCCGAGGGCGCCGTCGACCAGATCGAGGAGCCCGTCGTCCAACCCACCGTCTGGTCGGATCAGTTCGGGGGCGAACAGCGCGGCCAGTACGGCGCGGATTGTTTCGTCGGTGCGCCGCATCCGCGCGTCGATCGCGTCGATCGATCGGGACTCCTGCAGACCGGGCAGCCGAGGCACCCGCTGTAGCTCGAAGATCGCGGCGCTCTGTTGGACCGCGCTCGTGATCCGCTCGGCCAGAGCGGGCGACGGATCGGGGTTCACCAGGCACGCCTCGACCATCTCGGACTGACGTTCGGTCGCGGCCACCAGCAACGCTTCCCGATCGGGAAAGTGCACGAATACACTGCGTTCGGAGGTACCCGCCCTGGCGGCGATCGCGCGCGCGGTCGGCGCGAAATCGCCCGCGGTGACAGCGGCGAGCAGCCCGTCGATGATGGCTTCGCGCGTTTTCGCCGGATCCCGCCGCCGCGGCGCGCGCGCCTGTCTCGCGCCCGCCGTGGCGGCGTCCCGCTCCGATCTCATCGACCCATCACAGCACAGTCGGCCGAGGACCTAGTTGCTCGGCTCCGGCGCGGTCCGGTTCATCACCGAATGCTTGCGCGAATAGGCGAAGTACACGATCAGCCCGACCACGAGCCACCCGGCGAACCGCACCCAGGTCTCCCACGGCAGCGACCAGATCAGGTAGGCCGAGAAACCGATCCCGACCAGCGGGATCACCGGCATCAACGGCAGCCGGAACGAGCGCGGGGCGTCGGGCCTTGTGCGCCGCAACACGATCACCGAGATGCACACCACGATGAAGGCCATCAGGATGCCGATATTGGTGAGCTCGGCGACGGTGTTGATCGGCAGCACGCCGGCCAGGATCGCGGCGCCGAAGCCGACGATCCAGGTGACCCTGGTCGGCACCTTGCGGGTGGGGTGGGTCTTGGCGAACCAGAGGGGCAGCAGCCCGTCGCGGCTCATCGCGAACCACACCCGGGTGACGCCGAGCATGAAGGTGAGCACGACGGTGACGATGCCCACGATCGCGCCGACCGCGATGATATTGGCGACGCCCGGCATCCCGACCGATTCGAACGCGGTGGAGAAACCACTGGTCGGGCTGATCTCGGTGTACTTCTGCATGCCGGTGAGTACGAGCGTGGCCAGCACGTAGAGCACCATCGCGATGGCGAGGGAGTAGATGATCGCCTTGGGCAGATGCTTGCGCCCGTCGATGGATTCCTCGGCCGCGGTACTCATCGCGTCGTAGCCGAATACCGCGAAGAACACCGTCGCCGCGCCCGTCCACACCGCGCCGGTGCCGAAGGGGAAGTACGGGTCGTAGTTGGCGCTGTCGATGTGGAACACCCCGAGCGCCACGATGAGCGCGACCAGGGCGACCTTGATGCCGACCGCGATCGTCTCGAACCGGCCGACGCTGGCGATACCGCGCGAGAGCACCCACGCGGTGCCCAGACAGAACAGCACCGCGAACAGGTCGATCACCCGGCCGTCGCCGGTGTCGGGCGCGCCGAGCATCCACTCCGGCAGGGTCAGGCCGATCTGATCGAGCAGGAACCCGAAGTACCCCGACACACCGATCGCGACCACCGCCGCCACCGCGATGTACTCGAGCAGCAGATCCCAGCCGATGAACCAGCCGGCGAGCTCACCGAGCGAGACGTAGCCGTAGGTGTAGGCCGACCCGGCTTTCGGGACCATGCCGGCGAATTCGGCGTAGCACAGCGCTGCCGCGGCACTGGCCACACCGGCGATCAGGAACGAGATCAGCACCGCAGGACCGGTGACCGAGTGCGCGACCGAGCCCGCCAGGGTGAAGATGCCCGCACCGATGATGCCGCCGACGCCGATCGCGGTGAGCTGCCAGAGCCCGAGTGATTTGGCGAGCCGCTCGTCACTGGGGATCTCGTCGTCGACCTCCACCAGTGGTTTGCGACGCAACATCTGGGTGCGCAGCTCTGCGAAAGACATTCGCGTTTCCTTCCATCGGCGCACACCGCCGCGTCACGGTGTGCTCCTGCGAGTACACCGCCACGCGCGCGGCGCGGTCACCGAGAGTGAATAATGTTCAGCGGCAATGATTGTTCGACCGAGCCGGTCATCTTCCGCGCGAGCCGACCAGTGCGCGGAGGAAGAACCCGAGGTTGGCGGGCCTTTCGGCCAGCCTGCGCATGAAGTACCCGTACCACTGGTCACCGTAGGGGACATACACCCGAATATGGTTGCCCGCGGCGGCGAGTCGCTGCTGTTCGTCGGGCCGAATACCGAACAGCATCTGGTACTCGTACTCCTCGGCCTTGCGCTGCGCCGCCTGCACCCCGACTGCGGCCGCGGTGATCACGGCTGGGTCGTGCGAGGCGATCATCGGATAGCCCGCGCCCGCGGTGAGCACGCCGAGGCACCGCAGATAGGACGCGTCGACTTCGGCCTTGTCACGGAAGGCGACCGACTCCGGTTCGTCGTAGGCGCCCTTGCACAGCCTGATGCGCGACCCCGGACCCGCCATCGCGCGGCAGTCGTCCTCGGTGCGGCGCAGATACGCCTGCAGCACCGTGCCCAACCATGGGTAGTCGGCGCGGAGTTCGCGCACGATCGACAGCGTCGAGTCGGTGGTGGTGTGGTCTTCGGCGTCGACGGTCACCCAGATCCCCGCGGCCTCGGCGGCGGCACAGATCTGGCGGGCGTGCTCGCGCGCGATGGCGTGACCGTCGCTCGGCACGGCCTGTCCGAGCGCGGACAGTTTCACCGAAACCTCCAGTGGCCGAACAGCTCCCGTCGCCACCTCGGACTGGGGGAGTGCGCCGAGCGCGGCGATCAAGGTCCGGTACTGCGCGAGGGTCGCCTCGGCGCCTGCCAGGTCGGTGGTGTCCTCGCCGAGATAGTCGATGCTGACGAAACGCCCAGAGCGCAACAGGGTTTCGGCGGCACGCACCACCTGCTCCGTGGTGGTGCCCGCGACGAAGCGGGCCACCACGGCCCGGCTGACCGGCAGCCGGGTGACGGTGCGTTCCAGCCGGGGCGAGCGCGCGGCGGCGAGCATGGTCGAACGCAGGAGCACCGACATCAGTCGACCTCCGGTGCCTGGTGGGGGTAGCGGTGCTCGGTCGGCGCGACGAAGGTTTCCTTGATCGTGCGCGCGGAGGTCCAGCGCAGCAGATTCTGTGGGGAACCTGCCTTGTCGTTGGTGCCGGACGCGCGCCCGCCGCCGAAGGGCTGCTGGCCGACGACCGCCCCCGACGGTTTGTCGTTGATGTAGAAATTGCCCGCGGCGAAGGTGAGCCGCTGGGTCGCCTCGGTGATCGCGGTGCGGTCTCGGGCGATGATCGAGCCGGTGAGGCCGTAGGGGCTGCCGCTGTCGACGAGGTCCATCGCGTCGGCGAACGCGGTCGGGGTGCTGTCGTCGTAGACGTGCACCGCCAGGATCGGACCGAAGTACTCGGTGTGGAACATCTCGTCGGCCGGATCGTCACCGACCACGATGGTCGGGTCGACGAACCAGCCGACGCTGTCGTCGCTGTGTCCGCCCGCCACCACGGTCAGACCCGGTGTGGCCTTGGCCCGCTCGAGTGCGGCGGTATTGCGGTCGAAGGCGCGTCGATCGATCAGTGCCCCACCGAAATTGGTGAAGTCGGCGACATCGCCGTAGCGCAGGTTCGACGTCCGTTCGATCAGATCCTCCGACATCGCCGCCCACACCGAACGCGGGATGAAGGCCCGGGAGGCGGCCGAACATTTCTGGCCCTGATAGTCGAACGCGCCGCGCACCAGCGCGGTGGTGAGCACCGCTGGATCGGCCGACGGGTGCGCGAGCACGAAGTCCTTGCCGCCGGTCTCGCCGACCAGCCGCGGATAGGTGCGGTAGCCGTCCAAGCGCTGCGCCACCTCGCGCCACAGGTGCTGGAACGTCGCCGTGGATCCGGTGAAATGCACGCCGGCCAGCCGTGGGTCGGCCAGCACGACATCGGAGATCACCGGACCGGGCCCGTTGACCAGGTTGATCACCCCGGGCGGCAGTCCGGCTGCTTCGAGCAGGCACATCGTCAGGTAGGCCGCCACGGCCTGGCTCCTGGCCGGCTTCCACACCACGGTGTTGCCCATCAGCGCGGGTGCGGTGGGCAGGTTGCCCGCGATCGCGGTGAAGTTGAACGGTGTCACCGCGTAGACGAATCCCTCGAGCGAGCGGTACTGCATCCGATTCCACACACCCGGCGAGGAGAGCGGTTGGCCGGCGAGGATCTCGCGCGCGAACGAGACATTGAAGCGCCAGAAGTCGATCAGCTCGCACGGGGCGTCGATCTCGGCCTGATAGGCGGACTTGGATTGCCCGAGCATCGTCGCGGCCGCGATCTTCTCGCGCCACGGCCCGGACAGCAGATCGGCCGCGCGCAGGAAGATCGCGGCTCGGTCGTCGAAGGGCATCGCCTGCCAGGCGGGCGCCGCGGCACAGGCGGCCTCGACCGCGGCGGCGGTTTCGGTGGTGCTCGCGTCGCGCAGGGTGCCGAGGACGGCGCCGTGGCGGTGCGGTGGGACAACATCGAAGGCGGGGCCGTCGCCGGGCAGGTGGCGGCCGCCGATCACGTGGGCGATCTCGGTGGGGGAGGCGGACAACTCGGCGAGCGCGGTCTGGAGGCGAGCCCGTTCCGGGCTGCCAGGAGCGAAAGTGCCGACGGGCTCGTTGACCGGCGGCGGGGTGGTCGCGATGGCGTCCATGAGTGCGGCTCCTGCGTCGTAAGGGAGAGCGGGATGTGACGTAGTCAACACCGATCGGGAGCAGTCATAATCATCTGATCGGATGAAGATCCCGGCAGTTGTTTGTCCGATCGACCAATGGAGGTGCGCCATGTCCGAAGGGGCCACAACGCTGCGCGAGTTGCTCGCCGCCCTCGACCACACCGTGGCCACGCTCGTGGACGCGCCCGCCGGTCACGCGGTCGCGGTGCGAACGGTCGCGTTGGCCGAGCCCGCCGACCTGCCCGAACACCTCGACGGCGAGGGCGCGCTGCCCGAGGTGTACCTGCTCGTCGGTGTCGATGCCGTCGCGACCGAGCGCTGGTTGCGCGAGATCGGTGCGCGCGACCCCGCTCAGCGACCCCGCGTGCTGATGACCAAGAGCGCCAACGACTCGCCCGCGGTCCGCGCCGCCGCCCATACCGCGGGCATCGCGCTGGTGCACGTGCACCGGCAGGCGCGCTGGGACCAGGTGTTCTCGCTGATCCGCCGGACGCTGGCCCGCTCACCCGGTCAGCGCGCCGCGTCCGACGAGCACGACCTGCTCGCCCCCGACACCGATCTGTTCGGACTGGCCCAGGTGCTGGCCAAGGAAACCGGCGGCATGGTCTCGATCGAAGACCCCCAGTCACATGTGCTGGCCTACTCGGCCTCCGACGCGTCGGCCGACCAGCTGCGCATCCAGTCCATCCTCGGCCGGGAAGGCCCGAGCGACTACCTGCGGATCCTGCGGGAGTGGGGCGTGTTCGACCGGGTGCGAAGTGGCGACGAGGTCGTCGACGTGCCGGAACATCCCGAGCTCGATATCCGCCGCAGACTCGTCGTCGGTATCCGGCGTGGCGCCGACGGCGCGCGGTCCAGAATGCTCGGGACCATCTGGTTGCAGCAGGGCGCGCGACCACTACGGCCCGACGCGGCGCAGGTGCTGCGAGGCGCGTCGGCGGTGGCGGCCAGGATCATCGCGCGGCGGTTGGACGCCCCCTCGACCGAGGCATTGCTCGTTCGCAGATTGTTCGGCGCGCACGGCGACGGCGTCGACGTGCCCTCGGTGGCCGCCGCGCTCAACCTGCCGACGATCGGTCCCGCCGCGGTGATCGGCTTCGCGCCGGTGGGTCCCGCCGCGGGACCGGCCGCTTCGAGCGGCCTGATCCGGTTGTACGCCAGTGCTTTCCGTGATGATTCGGTCACCGAGTCGATCGGCGAGCGCGTCTATGTCCTGCTGCCCGCCTACCACTCCGAGCGCAGCGTCGGCTCGTGGGTGCGCGAGCTGGTCACTCAACTCGAGCAGACCCGCGAACTGGTGGTGCGGGCCGCGATTGCCGCACCGGTCGCCGGGCTCACCGCGGTCGCCGGTGCGCGCGCCGAGGTCGACCGGGTGCTGGACAGTCCGGTCGCCGATGCGTCGGGCAGCCGGGTCGCCACGCTGGCCGACGCCAGGACCGCGGTGCTGCTGGCCGAGATCATGGAGCTGATCCGTGAGCACCCGCGCCTGCACGATCCGCGTCTGGCAGCCCTCGATGCCTACGACCGTGATCATGCCGCTGAACTGCGGGTATCGGTGCAGGCGTATCTGCGCGCGCACGGTGAGGTGCGCGCCGCCGCGGCCGCGTTGCGCGTGCATCCGAACACGCTGCGCTATCGACTGCGGCGAGTGGAGACGGTCCTCGGCATCGATCTGACCGATCCCGAGGACCGGCTTCTGCTCGACATCCAGCTGGCCGCACTGCCGACAATGGCGATTGCTCAGAAGTAACACAGATATTGCAGTTAGTCTGCAATAGTTGTCCGGGTCGGACAGTCGTGGAACGAAGGAGTAGCGGTGAACAGTGCACACAGGGGTCGCGGCGAGCTGTCGCGGCGCGGGATGCTGGGTGTCGGAGTCGGTGCGGCCGCCGCGGTCGCGGTCGGCGCCACCGTCACCGGATGTGGTGACCAACCGAGCGGAGTCACTGCGTCGAGCACCCAGACCGAGCCGACCGAGGCCATCCTGAATGCCAACCGCGCGCTGACCGACACGCTGCCCTTCGGCGATACCACCGACTTCGTCGATGCCGACCGTGGCTGGATCGCCTCCCTCGAACCGGGCAAGGTGACCGACCAGGCAGGGAAAGTGGTGTGGGACAACGACTCCTACGACTTCCTCGCCGGCTCCTGTCCGCAGTCGGTGAACCCGAGCCTGTGGCGGCAGTCCCAGCTCACCGTCAAGCAGGGCCTCTACGAGATCGCGCCGGGCTTCTACCAGATCCGTGGTCTCGACCTGTCGAACATGACGCTGATCGAAGGCGATACCGGCGTGGTCGTCATCGATCCGCTGGTCTCCGCGGAGACCGCGGCCGCCGGACTCGCGCTCTATCGCAAACATCGCGGCGACCGGCCGGTCACCGGCCTGATCTACTCGCACTCTCACGTCGACCACTTCGGCGGCAGCTACGGCGTCATCACCCCGCAGGATGTCGCGGCCGGGCGCTGCCCGGTGATCGCACCCTCGGGGTTCATGGAGCACGCTGTCGCCGAGAATATCTACACGGGCACAGCGATGGCCCGTCGTGCCGCCTACATGTACGGCGCCGCCTTGCCGCGCGGTCCGAAAGGCCAGGTGGGATCCGGCCTGGGGCAGACCACGTCGGTCGGCACAATCAGTCTGATCCCGCCCACCGTGCACGTCACCCGCACCGACCAGGAGGAAAGGGTCGACGGCGTGCGGATGGTCTTCCAGCTGACGCCGGGCACCGAAGCGCCCTCGGAGATGAACTTCTACTTCCCCGATCGGCGCATCCTGTGCATGGCCGAGAACGCCACCCACACCATGCACAACATCGTGACCCTGCGCGGCGCGCTGGTCCGCGACCCGCATGTCTGGTCGAAATATCTCACCGATTCGATCAACCGCTACGGCCGCCGGTCCGATCTGGTGTTCTCCTCGCACCACTGGCCGGTCTGGGGCACCGATCGGATCGTGGAGTTCCTGTCGTCGCAGCGCGACATGTACGGCTACCTCAACGATCAGACGCTGCGACTGCTGAACCAGGGCTACGTCGGCGCCGAGATCGCCGAAATGCTGCAGATGCCGCCCGCGCTGACCACGTCGTGGTCGACGCACGGGTACTACGGTTCGGTGAGCCACAACGTCAAGGCGGTCTATCAGCGGTACATGGGCTGGTTCGACGGCAACCCCGCGCACCTGTGGGAACACCCGCCGGTGGACAACGCCCGCCGCCACGTCGAGGCGATGGGCGGGGCCGACGCGGCACTGCGGACCGCGCAGAAGGCCTACGATGCCGCCGATTTCCGCTGGGTCGTGCAACTGGTGAACTACGTGATCTTCGCCGACCCGGCCAACGAGACGGCAAAGGACTTGCAGGCCAGCGCCTTCGAACAGCTCGCCTATGGCGCGGAGAACGCCACCTGGCGCAACTTCTATCTCAGCGGCGCCCACGAACTGCGCCACGGTTCCTTCGGCACGCCGACCACCGCCAACTCCGCCGCGATGGCCGCCGCACTGAGCGTGGAGCAGGTCTTCGACGCGGTGTCGTTGCGGATCGACGGTCCGAAGGCCTGGGATGTCCGAATGACCACGGACTGGCGGATCAGTGACGAGGACAACCGCGTCCACCGCGTGGAACTGCGCAACGGCGTCCTCGTACACCACGACCGATTCCCCGATGACGCGCTGCCCGCGCCCGACGCGACGATCACCCTCACCCGCCGCACCCTGATCGCCACCCTGGTCGGCGGCGCCGACCTGCGCAAGGGCGTCGCGAGCGGTGACATCGCCATCGACGGCGACGTCACCGCACTGGCGAAGCTGCCCGGCCTGATCGACAAGCCGGACCCGAACTTCGCCATCGTCACCCCGTGACGGTGTCAGGACCCGGTGGGAACCTCGCCGACCGCTCTGGCCGTATCGATCACAGCGAAGACCTCGCCCTGCGGTGCGGCCAGGACGCCCGTCCGGCCGAAGGGGCCGTCCTCGGCGCCCATGATCACCGAGGCACCCAGCTCGGTGGCCCTGGCCAGGAGGCCGTCGGTGTCGTCGACCTGGATCCAGGTGAGCCAGTAGGGCGGGGTGCTCAGCGCTGAGGCGTCCATTATGCCGCCGACTTCGTGGCTGTCACCGGGCAGCGCGAAGGTGGAGTAGGTGAAGTTCGCCCCGTCGCCGATCTCGGTGTACTGCCAGCCGAACACCTCGTTGTAGAAGTGGTGTGCCTGATCGTAGGCAGGGGTGTGCAGCTCGTTCCAGCAATACGCGCCGTTCTGGTTGTAAACGCCGCAACCGGTGTGCGCCTTGGCTTCCCACACGCCGAATACGCCGCCCGCCGGGTCGGCGGCGACGAACATGCGTCCCACGTCGAGCACGTCGAACGGTGGCATGAACACCTGCCCACCGGACTTGCTCACGCGTTCGGCGATCTCGTCGGCACGGCGCGCGGCGAAGTAGGTGGTCCATACCGACGGCATCGCTTCCATGCCCTGTTGTTTCGGGCCGATGCCCGCGGCGGGTCGGCCGTCGAGGGTGGCCATGAGATAGCCGCCGGCTTCGGCGGGACCGTCCTGGATTTCCCAGCCGAACAGCGTGCTGTAGAAATCGCGGGCGGCGGTGGTGTCGTCCACCTGACAGTCGATCCAGCAGGGAGTTCCCTGCGGCCAAGCTTCGTCGCGTGTGGGCATTGTCGAACGTCCTCCTCGGCGATGGGTGAGTCCGGTCCCGATCGCACCGGCACGAACCGAGTCAACCACCGGCAACCGACAAGAAGTGGAACCCCGCCACCGCTCTGAACTGGAACAACGCGTATTCACAGCGACAGTCCGAGCGGGCCGACGCTCGCCCGGCGAACTCGTTACCGCTGTTACGGTTTCTGCGCCGATCGTGCGGTGGCTCGGTCAACGGTGGAGACGAACCGGTCGGGAGCGATACATGCTGGGTAGAGGTTCGAAACGCGGGTTCGGCCGGATACTGGTGACGATCCTCGCGGTGGTCGTCGTGCTCGGCTGCGGCGGTGGTCCCGCGGGCGGGCAGCCCGCGCACGCGCCCGGCGCCGACTGGACCGCCCTGCACGACGGGCCGGGCGCCTACCCCGAGGTCCGGGTGGAGCGCGGCGTCCAGATCACGATGAGCGACGGCGTGGTGCTCAAAGCCGACGTCTACCGCCCCGCCGATGCCGCGGGCGTGATCGAGCAGAAGCCGCTGCCGACCGTCCTCAGCCTCACCCCGTACTCGAAACTGATGACGGGCCTGATCGAATCGGCCGCCGCGATCCCGGGCCTACAGTCCACCGCCGTCGACATCGTGCGCAGATTGAACCTGTCCACCACCCCGATCAGCGGTTTCGGTGACCTCATGCAGGCATTGGACGGCGGCATGATCCAGACCATGCTCGGCGTCGACCGCAAACTCGTCCGCGCCGGGTACACCGTCGTCGTGGCCGATGTGCGCGGAACCGGTCTGTCCCAGGGCAAATGGGACACCCTCGGCGCGCGCGAACAGCTCGACACCCGCGAGGTGATCGACTGGGCGGCCACGCAGCCCTGGTCGAACGGCCGCGTCGGGATGAGCGGCGGTTCCTACTCCGGCATCAACCAGCTGCGTGCCGCCGAGAACGCACCGCCCGCGCTGCAGGCGATCTTCCCGGTCGAGCCCGGCAGCGACCTCATGCGTGACGTGGTCGCTCCCGGTGGCGGCGTCGGCACCACCTTTCTGCCGATGTGGCTGAACTCTGTCAACCAGCTCAAACTCGTCCCCGATGTGGCCTCCATGGTCGACGGCAGCTTCGACTGGACCTGGTTCAACGACCGCATCGCCGACCCGACTACCAATTTCGACCTGCTCGCCCAATCGCTGCTCACGCCGTCGCTGTCGAATATGCCGCCCGCGCTCGACGGCGCGCTCGACGACACCTCGGCCTTCCGTGAGGCGATCATGGGCCACCCCGAGAACGTCACGGTGCCGACCTTCGTCTACGGCGGCTGGCACGACATCTTCGCCAACAGCGCGACCAAGCTCTACGAGCAGATCCCGCTACCGGCCGGGCGCAAGCAGTTGATCGTCGGCGACACCTATCACGCCAATCCCGGTGCGGGCACCGGTGTTCCCGGCGCACCTCCGCGCCTGGACGTTCTGCAGCGGGCCTGGTTCGACAAGTGGCTCAAGGACATCGACAGCGGCGTCGAAGGATTCGGGCCCGTCACGGTGAAACAGCAAGGCGGGAGCTGGATTACGCTGCGGGAGTTCCCCCAGCCGGGCGTGACGCATCGCCGCGTCTATCTCTCCGCCGCACCGAGCGGCAGCACCGAGGACAGCCTGCACGACGGATCGCTCAGCGCCACCGGGCCGTCGGACGCCGAAACGCTCACCGTCGCACCGGGTTTGAATCAGGTCTGCTCGCGCGACGCGGCGCAGGGCTCGGCGGGCATGACCGCCGCATTCGATGCCTGCGCGAAGGACTCCCGCATCGCCGAACGCAACGGCCTCACCTTCACCAGCGCCCCGCTGACCGAACAGACGGTCATCTCGGGCCCGATCAACGTGCGGCTCAACACCATCCACGACGCCACCGACGGATTCTGGAACGTCACCGTCAACGACGTGGCACCCGACGGCACCTCGACCGTGCTCACCACCGGACAGCTCACCTCGTCGATGCGGGCCGTCGACGAGCGTCGCAGCGCACGCTCGATCAACGGCGACTTCACCGCGCCCTTCAACCCGCTCACCGTCGACCGGCTGCTCCCGGTGGTACCCGGCGCACCCACCGACATCGATGTCGCCGTCATCCCGACCCAGGCGGTACTGGCACCGGGACACCGCTTGCGCATCGACGTCTTCGCGGGCAACGCGCCCAAGGCATTACCGTTCCGGCCGATGCTGAACGCCAGCGGCCTCGAGCCCCAGCACGTTCTTCTCGACCCCGCGTCGCCGAGCTTCGTCAACCTGCCCACCGACCGACCGATACCCTGATCGACCCGGGGAGTCACCGCCCCCGGCTACCCTCGATCGAGCGGGATGCGCAGGCATGCCGTGCGGAGTTCATTCGACGAGGAGGTCGCTGTGGTCGAACCTGTCATCGTGGTGATGGGGGTGTCGGGATGCGGGAAGACGACGGTCGGCGCGCTGACCGCCGACCGGCTCGAAGTCCCCTACGCCGAAGGTGACGACTTCCACCCGCCGGCCAATATCGAGAAGATGGCCGCGGGCGTCCCGCTCACCGACGAGGACCGGCTGCCCTGGCTCGACACCGTCGCGGACTGGCTCGCCGAACACCAGGAAGCCGGTGGAGTGGCAAGCTGCTCGGCGTTGCGACGGGCTTACCGTGACCGTCTGCGCGCGAAAGCGCCGCAGACCTACTTCGTGCACCTGGCGGCCACCCGCGACGAGTTGCTGCGCCGGATGACCGGCCGACTCGGCCATTTCATGCCGACGATCCTGCTGGATTCCCAGCTCGACACCCTCGAACCACTGCAATCCGACGAAGCGGGCATCACCCTCAACGCGCTACAACCGCCGAGCACGCTCGTCTCCGAGGCCGTCGACGCCTGGATCGCCGATCACCGCTGAAGCAGCGGATGTAGCTCCTCGACCGGCGCCAGCATCAGCATCGCGCCCACGACCAGCGATGCCAGGCAGACAGCGCTGAAGAACAACACCCACAGCACCGCGGGCAGGTGCGTCAACCGGGCGAGTTGGTCGGCATCGGAATCGGTACGCCCCGGCTGTCTCCGTCGACTCCCTTGCAGTTCGAAGACCGGCCGCACCCCGGCGGCCAGCAGGAACCACGCCGTCAGGTACGCGAACGCGGCCTGAAGCAGATCGCTGCCGAACCAGGACACCCCGAACACCAACGCGCCGAGCACCAGCACGGTGAGCAGCCCGTACATATTGCGCACCTTGATCAGCACCGCGGCCAGCATCACCAGCGTCGCCCACAACATCACCGTGACCCGGCCTGTCCCGAGCAGCGCCGCGTAGCCGAGCCCCAGCAGCGCGGGCGCCGGATACCCGGCCGCCGCGGTGAGAATCATGCCGGGACCACTCGGTTTGCCGCTGGACACGGTCAGTCCCGAAGTATCGGTGTGCAAGGTGATCGCGTGCAGCCTGCGCCCGGTGAGCAGCGCGACCAACGCGTGGCCGCCCTCGTGCGCCACCGTCACCGCGTTGCGGGTCAGCCGCCATAGTGGCCGGTACCCGACCAGCACCAGCGCCGACGCGGCGGTGGCGAGCACCAGCCACCACGCGGGAGCGGGCTGAGGTGCGATGAGATGATCGAGCAGTGAGCTGGCGGATCCGGTGTTCACCGCCGCACTTTAGCCGTCCGCGGGCCCGCCGCGCAGGCGGCTGCGCTCTACTCGATCGGCGACGCGGACATTCGCTGCGCGAGTGACACTTCCGACCGAGCCGATGTGGTCGCGGCCCTTGTCGCATCTGCCCGCGGCGCCTCTCCTCGTGGTAGCAATGGGCATGCAGATGCGCCCTCTCCGCTGGACTCCGCCGCGCCCCACCGCGCGTGCGCGCCGAACCCACAGCGATCCGCCGATGCCGCCGGTCCGACTGCTGCCGCTGCCGGGAAGTGGCCCGGAGGATGTCGTGGTGTTGCCCGACGGTCGGCTCGTCACCGGAACCGACGACGGTGCGATCTGGCGCGTCGATCCGGCGGGCGGCGCGGTCGAGCGGATCGCGGACGCCGGTGGCAGGCCACTGGGCATGCACGTCGACGCGGACGGCTCCCTGCTGATCTGCGTAGCGGGTCGAGGCATCCTTCGCCTGGCCGAGGCGGGCGCGGACCTGGAAGTCGTCGTCGGTGAGATCGACGGGGCTCCGATCGCGTTCCCCAGCAATGTGATTCGCGACGACGACGGCACGATCTACTTCACCATCTCGTCGCGGCGGTGGCCGTTCGAGGAGTGGATGACCGACATCCTGGAACACTCCGGCAGCGGACAGCTGGTCCGTCTCGATCCGGACGGACGCCTCGAGGTGCTCGTCGACGGTCTCCAGTTCGCCAACGGCCTGGTGCTCGCCCCGGACCGATCCAGTGTGCTGGTCGCCGAGACCGGCGCCTATCGGATCACGCGATACTGGCTGACAGGTCCGCGCGCCGGTACCACCGACTACCTCGCCGAGAACCTGCCCGGCTCACCCGACAACATGCTGCTCGGCAGCGACGGACTGGTCTGGGTCGGCATCGTCTCGCCACGTAACCCATTGCTGGACAGTCTCTTTCCGCTCCCCGGCATCCTGCGCCGAATCGTCGACGCGCTGCCGGACCGACTGACGCCCGCGCCCGTCCGCTCGGTCTGGGTGCTCGCTGTGAACTTCGACGGCACCATCGTGCACGACCTGCAGCGCGATGGCACCGACTACGCGTTGGTCACCGCGGTGGCCGAACACGAGGGCACCCTCTACCTCGGCAGCCTGTCCGAATCCGCGATCGCGGTGACCTCGGTACCGGTGAGCTGACCTCAGCGGCGAACGGTGGACGGCAGCGGGTGGTCCGGCTCGAGCGCGGGCAGCCCGTCGATACTGGTGGAGTTGTCGCCGGCGATGCGACGGGCGAAGTCGGCGTCGGTACGGCGGGTGTGGGCCTCGTCGAGGATGGAGCGTTCCTCGACGAGGTCGAGTGTGGGCACCGACCAGCCGCACGAGTCGGCGATGCGCTCCACCGAGATCGTCACCACCGCGCGGACACCAGGGTGTCCGGTGCCGAAATGCTCACGTAGCGTGTCGAATTCGTCGGAGTCGGGGCGAACGACGCGGCCGGTACCGAACAGTCGCAGGATGCGGGTGGTCCGGGTGAACGAGCAGAACATCACGGTGATCCGGCCGTTGTCGCGCAGGTGGGCGATCGTTTCCGATCCGCTGCCGAACAGATCGAGGTAGGCGACGGTGTGGTCGTCGATCACGGCGAAGGTGTCGCGATAACCCTTGGGGGAGACATTCACGTGGCCGCCCACCGATGGCGCGGTGCCGATGAAGAACATCGGCTGTTCGGTGATGAATGCCCGCAACTTGTCGTCGATCCGATCGAACACCTTGCCCATGACGCACTCTCTCGTCCCGCCAGTCGGCAGGCTCCCCGCATCCACCCTATCGACGGCCCCCACCGCGACGACCGTTCGGTTCACGCTGAGGGTTACCGCAGACGGCGACCCGCACCGTATCCGACGATGTCTTCTATGACGCAGACCGCTCCAAGCCCCGTCCACCCCGTGCAGCAGCGCTACGCGGACCCGGCCACCGAGATCCCCGCCGAGTGGAATCCGGTGCTCGAGGTAGTGCACGCCCACAAGTCGGTGCGCCGTTATCTCCCGGATGCCGTGTCGCCGGAGACGATTCGGCTGTTGGTCTCGGCCGCGCAATCGGCGCCGACCTCGTCGAACCTGCAGGTGTGGAGCGTCATCGAGGTGCGTGACCCGGCGCGCCGGGCCAGGTTGGCCGCGATAGCAGGGGGTCAGGCACATATCGAGCAGGCGCCGGTGCTGCTGGTGTGGACCGCCGACTTCGCCCGGCTGCGTCAGCTCGCCGACGATCACGGCGCACCGCTGGAAGGCGCGGACTATCTCGAATCCAGCTATGTCGGCTTCGTCGATGCCGCGCTGGCCGCCCAGAACGCGGTGGTCGCCGCCGAATCCCTCGGCCTGGGGACGGTCTACATCGGCGCGCTGCGCAACGACCCGGAAGCGGTTGCGGCCGAACTGAATCTGCCCGATCACGTCTTCGCGGTCTTCGGCCTGGTCGTCGGCCACCCGGACCCGACGGAGGGCACCAGGGTCAAGCCGCGCCTACCGCAGGCGGCGGTTCTGCATCAGGAGACCTACGACCTGCCCGCCCAGCGCGAGCCGGTCGCCGAGTACGAACAGCGGATCGGCGAGATCTACACCGATCAGGGCCTGCCGTTCTCGTGGACCGAGCGCACCCTGGCCCGCCTGGCCTCGGCGGCCTCGCTCAACGGACGCCACCGCCTGCGGGAATCCTTGGCCCTGAGAGGATTCCGACTGCGCTGAGCAGGCGGACCACTCAGCCGTCGATCGCCTTCTTCGTCAGGTCGAGCGAGCGGATGCGGGCGTCGAGGTCGTAGACGAGGGTGTTGAGCATCAGTTCGTCGGGGGAGGTGGCGTCGAGCAGTTGTGCCGCCTGGGCCCGCACCGTCTCCGGCGAACCCTGCAACTGCGCGGCCCTGCGTTGCGCGGCGAAGTGGCGTTCGGCGTCGTTGCCGGGGAAGCCCGCGGCCTGCTCCGGCGTGGCCAGCGCCTGCGGGCGCCCCGAGCGCAAGTTGGCGAAGGCAAGATCACGGGGTGCGGCGAGGCGATCGGCCTCGGCGTCGGTGTCGGCGCAGATCGCCGAGGCCGCCACGATCGTGTACGGCTCGCTCAGGGTCTGCGAGGGCCGGAAATTGTCGCGGTAGAGCGTCAGCGCGGCCACGGTGTTGTCCGGCGCGATGTGATGGGCGAACGCGAACGGCAGTCCCAATACCGCGGCCACCTGCGCGCTGTAACCACTCGAACCGAGCAGCCACACCTCCGGTTCGGCGCCGAGTCCGGGGCTTGCCACGATCCCGTGGGGATCGGCGCCACGGAAGAAGCCGATCAGCGCGGTGAGTTCCTGAGGAAACTCGTCACCACCGAGTCCCTCGGCACTGCGGCGCAGGGCGCGCGCGGTCACCGGATCGGTGCCCGGTGCCCGTCCGATCCCGAGATCGATCCGTCCGGGATGCAGCGACTCGAGCGTGCCGAACTGCTCGGCGACCACCAGGGGCGCATGGTTCGGCAGCATCACCCCACCCGAACCGACCCGGATCCGCGAGGTGGACGCGGCCAGATGAGCCAGGACCACCGCGGGCGCCGCACTCGCGATGCCGGGCATGTTGTGGTGCTCGGCCACCCAGAATCGACGAAAGCCCTGTTCCTCGGCGTGCTGTGCGAAGCGCGTCGTCGCGTGCAACGCCGCACCCGCCGTCGCATCGGACTGCACCGGTGCCAGATCCAGAACCGACAGCGTGACGGCGCTCATGAGCCTCCTCGAGTTGTGTATTGCCCCTCTCGGAGCCAACCCGCGCCGGGCCGCCGGTATTTCCGCGCACCGGTGGTGGTGACACCGGCCACGGTAGCGGGGCGGTAGCGTGCACGACTGATCGCGCGAAGGAAGGACTGCTCCATGTCAGCCGATGGCCCCGGCCTATCCACCGATGTCCCCGTGGCGTCCGCCCCTACGGCCGAATCGGAGGGATACGAACGCGGCCTGAACCCGCGCACCATCCAGATGATCGCCATCGGCGGTGCGATCGGCACCGGCCTGTTCTACGGCTCCGGCGCGGCGATCGAACAGGCGGGCCCATCGCTGATCCTGGCCTACCTCGCCGCCGGCCTGGCGATTTTCGTCATCATGCGCGCACTCGGTGAGCTGCTCACCTACCGCCCGGTCTCGGGCAGCTTCGCCGAGTACGCCCACGAGTTCCTCGGCCGGTTCGCCGGGTTCGCGACAGGCTGGTCGTATTGGGCGGTCTGGGTGTCCACCTGCATGGCCGAGATCACCGTGGCAGGCCACTACGTGCAGTACTGGTTCGACATCCCGCAGTGGGTGACCGCGCTGGTCGTGCTCGCGGTGCTTTTCACCGCCAACCTGATCTCGGTGCGGTTCTTCGGTGAGGGGGAGTTCTGGTTCTCGGCCATCAAGATCACCGCGATCCTGGCGATGATCCTGATCGGCATCGGCGTGCTCGTGTTCGGTTTCGGTCATGCCGCCGACCCGACGGTGACCAATCTGTGGGCCGATGGCGGGATGTTCCCGCACGGCTTCGGGCAGACCCTGCTGGTGCTGCAGATCGTGGTGTTCGCCTACGTCGGTGTCGAGTTGGTCGGTGTGACCGCAGGGGAGGCGCGCGATCCGAAGACCACCCTGCGCAAGGCGATCAACACCCTGCCGTTCCGCATCGGCCTGTTCTATGTCGGCGCGCTCGTGGTGATCATGTCGGTGGCGAGCTGGCGCAGTTTCCACGCGGGCCGCAGCCCGTTCGTCGAGGTCTTCGAACAGATCGGCATCCCCGCCGCCGCGGGCATCATCAACTTCGTGCTGCTCACCGCGGCGCTGTCGTCGTGCAATTCCGGCATCTACTCCACCGGCCGGATGTTGCGCAGCCTCGCGCTGCGCGACGAAGCGCCCGCGCAGTTCGCGACGCTGAGCAAGCAGTCGGTGCCGTTCACCGGTATCTGCGCGTCGGCGGGCGCGATGGTGATCGGCGTGGTGGTGAACCTTGTCTCGCCGGATAAGGCCTTCGCCTACATCACCTCGGTGAGCACCGTCGGGATCATCGTCGTGTGGGGTGTGATCCTGCTGTGCCACATCAAGTATCGCGCCAAGGTTCGTGCCGGCGAGCTGCCCGGCAGTGACTACCGACTGCCCGGTGCGCCCGTCACCACGTGGGCCGCACTGGGTTTCCTCGGGTTGGTCGTGGTGCTGTTGCTGTGGACCGACGGTGGCCGCACCGCGCTGGTGGTCGGCGCGGTGTGGGCGGCACTGGTGTGTGCGGGCTACTACGCCTTCGGCCGCCGCGACGCCGTGCACACCGGATAGCTCCGTTTGCTGGAAAGCCACTGGCAGAGAGCCATTTTCTGTCATACCCCCCCGGTATCGTCGAAGTGTCACACAACCAGCCCGGACGCGAGTGTGGCCGGGCGGTGCGAGAACGGGGGCACACGAGATGAGTGACGAGAACAGCGGCGATCTGCGACCGCCACGCCAGCACGGAACCACCTGGCGGGAATCGGAATACCGGGTACTGGCCGACGATCTGCGCGCGGGCGTCGATCTGGCCCGCACGGCGATCACGGTCGGGCGCACCGAATCGGCGGTGCGCAGCGCACTGCGCAATTTCGTGCCGCCGGAGGAACGGGTACCGACCGCCGAACGGGAACGCTGGATCCGCACACGCCTTGTCGCCGAGCCGGAATGGGACTGGTGGGCGGTGGTGATCGACCATCACCGCCGCTCCCGCGGCGGCCTGTGGTTCACCCGCCACGAGCACTGTGCCCGGATCGGCTGGCGCAGACGCACTCCCATGCCCGCGCTCGCCCAGGAACTGGCCACCTCGGAACTCTCGGTCGCCGAGCTGTTGCGTTCGCTGGGGCTGGTCGACAGCATCGAGGAAGCCGCCGACCGCCTCGGCGCCACTCCGGGCCTCGCGTTGGCCAAACGGGTCACCGCCCGCCGTGACGAAGCCGTCGGCGCCCGCTGGATCCTGGTCGTCGACGGCGCCTCGGGCACCACCCGGCCCCGCAACGCCCCGGTCCGGCGCCAGCTGTCCCTGCACGAGACCCGTGCCGACGCCGAAGCCGAACGCGACCGAATCCTGTCCTGGCACACCCGAATCGGCCCGGAAGAACCCGACTCACCACCCGTCTGGTGGACCATCGCCGAACGTGGCCTCGGCGCAACAGTCGGCTATACCCGGTGCGGCACACACGATTCCACCGCCACCGGCGGCCGAATCCGCGCCGAAGCGCTCACGGTCGGTGACATCATCCGTGTCCCGGTCCCCGACGGCGGCTTCCTACAAGACCGCGTCACCGCGATCAGCCAACCCGCCGCGAGAGCATCGATCGTCGTGGACTTGGCGCCGGTCGCCAACTCGCGCGTCCGTCGGGTCGTCGAATTCGCCGCCGACGAGGTCGTCGATGTGGTGCGCAGAGCGGAGGAACGCTCGGCGTAATGGGCTCACCGGGGTGTATTCGCGCGCCGGACCGCGCGGATCACCTCGGTGCGCAGGGGAAAATCGAACTCGCCCTCGGCGGTCTCCGGTGTCGCCCGCAGGTAGTCGAGAATCCGGCCGAGCACTTCGGCTCGTTCTTGCGCGGAGATGACCACGGTGTGTGAATGGCTGCCGATGGACGCGGTCAGCGATTCGGCGGTCCGCCGCTGGCTGTGTGCGAACTCGGCGTACTCGAACGGGGCGAACAGCGGATGCGCGGGCAGCGCGTCATCGGACGACGGCGGAAACGAGGCGGACGAGCGAGCGACATCCCGCAGCCCCACAACCCACTCGACCTTGTCGTCGTCGTTGTTCCAGAACGCAGCGAACACCCCGTCCGCGCGCAGCACCCGCGCGATTTCGGGAAAGGCCCGCGCTTGGTCGAACCAGTGGAACGCCTGCCCGGCGAGCACCGCGTCCACCGACCCGTCGGCCAGCGGAATTGCCTCCGCCGCACCGGAAAGCGCCGTCACCCCGGGATGGAGACGAACGAGTTCAGCCCTCATCTCCTCATCGGGTTCCACCGCGATCACCTCGACCCCCGCGGCGAGCAAACCTCCGGTGAGCTTGCCCGTCCCCGCCCCCAGATCCAGAACAACGACCCCCGCCCTTTCCGCGACAGCCTCTAGCGCCCACCGAATCCCCGCCGCCGGATAGTCCGGCCGATGCTCGGTGTAGACGGCGGCCTGCGCGCCGAACGAGCCCGCCCGTCGCTTCCGGCGCTGGATCTCGTCCGCGGTCCCGTCCTCAGAATTCCCGAATCCCACCATGAGTAGGAAGCTACAGACCGCCGTGGCGCTGCGGAATGATCGCGCGGGTGGTGAATTTTATTGGGGTGCAGCGAGAATGGCCACTATGGATTGGACCAATGTGGCGGTTGCCTCGATCACGGTCGTCGGCACGCTCGGGGGCGGCATCGTGACCCAGGCTTTCGCGATTCGGAGCAAGCGAATCGATGCGAAGGTACAGCGCGACAATCGGGCGGAGGAATTGCGCGAACTCACCCGAAAAGAGGCCACCGACGAGAAGCGGACGGTCTACGCGGGCCTCAACACCACGGCGCATTCCTGTCGAGCGGCTATCCGGCACTACCTCGACGAGAAGTGTGGCGGGCGCACACCTGATCTCGCCAAGTTCGAGGCAGCGCGGGAGGCGCTGCGCGACACCTATTCCCGTGCGCAGATGGTGGTGTCGGACCGAGCGCTCGATTTCGCGTCCGAGGTGAATCGGTGCCTCGACGTCGGCCATCGCGCGGCGCTCGAGCTCGACGGGAACGACGCCGTGGCGGTGGCGGCCCTCTATCACTTCGTGGACGACTCGCTGGGCTTCGGTGTCCGCCTCCTGCGTCGAGCGATCCGGGAGGATCTCGGGATCGAACCCGGCGTCGATGCCGATCTCGACGGCCACCTCGTCACGCTCAGGAGCAGGCGCCACGAGTTCGTCAGAGGGACACCTCCGATGTGACTGCCCAGCAGTCCGAGCTCCTCGGTTGAGGTCGGTCATGTCGAATGTCCGCTACGTCCGGAGCGTGCGTGTCACCGCGTGGCATCGCCTCGACGGTCGAGCGGGAACAGGATCGGGCTGAGTAGGTATTCCGAACGATCCGGGGTGGCCGCGTTGTCGAGGTGGGGGGTGATCGCGGCGCGCATGCCGGTGATCAGCTGGGCGAGTTCGTCGGGGTCGAGCCACAGTGAGTGCTGGCGGTAGCCGACGAGATCGTCCACCGGGTCGGCGCGGTCGTCGGTGATGTAGGCGTCGAATTCGGCGAGCAGAGTGGCCATCGCGGCGACGAAGATCTGGCGATGGTCCGCCGGCGTCACGGTGGCGCCATCGATGCTCGCGCGCTCGCGGCGTAATCGGTAGCGCCGCTCGACCGCCCCGCGTACGCGACGTTCGTCGACGACCTCGAGCACGCCACCGGACGCCAGCAGCTCGACGTGGCGGTACACCGTCGCCTTCGAGGACTCGGGCACCAGCGCGCACAGCTGCGCGGTCGTGTGCGTCCGACCGCCCGACATCGCGTGCACGATGCGCAGGCGCACGGGGTGTGTCAGTAGCTCCAACGAGTCCATGCGTCAATATTCTCACATGTGCTACCTTTCGCAAAGATGAGAACGATGAGTGGAGGGCACCCATGGGTGGCAACGAGACAGCGCAAGCGGGTATCGAGTCGTGGCAGATCCCGGAGTATGTGAATCCGGCGGCCTTCGCTGATCGCGATGTCACAATAGGTTCCGACGAACTCGCCGTCGCGGGCGTCCTGAGCGTGCCGTCGGCTCCGGGGCCACACCCGGCGGTTGTCATCCTGTCCGGTGGCGGCGCGTTCGACCGCGACGGTACCGTCGGCCCGAACCGGATCTACCGGGACATCGCGTGGGGACTGGCCTCTCGTGGCATCGCGGTCCTGCGCTTCGACAAGGTCACTCTCACCCACGCCGACGCGGTCGCCGCCACCGCGGGGTTCACCGTCCGCGACGAGTACCTGCCCCACGCCCTCGCGGCCATCGACATCCTCAGGGCGACAGAGGATATCGACGCGAGTCGAATCCATCTTGTCGGCCACAGTATGGGCGGGAGGATGGCTCCGCGCGTGGCCGATACCGCCCCCGAGATTGCCGGGATCATCACCTTGGCGGGTGACACATCGCCGATGTGGTGGGCTCTGGTGCGCGTTCTGCGTCACCTCGCCGAGGTGGATCCGTCCGCGATCACGGCACTGCCACCTCTCGCGACGGTGATCGAGCAGGCGAAACGGGTGGACAGTCCCGAGCTGTCACTCGAGACGCCGACCGAGGATCTCCCGTTCGGCCAGTCCGCCGCCTATTGGCTGGACCTGCGCGATTATGACCCGGTCGCGGTAGCGGCCACCCTCGACATCCCGATGCTGATCCTGCAGGGCGGGCGCGACTATCAGGTCACCGTCGAGGACGATCTCGCGCAGTGGCGAGCCGGCCTCGCCGATCGAGCCAATGTCGACATTCGCACCTACCCCGCCGATGACCACCTGTTCTTTCCCGGCGACTCACCCTCGACGCCCGCCGATTACGCGCGGCCGCAGCACGTCGACGGTGCGGTCGTGGCCGACATCGCGCAGTGGATCACGGCGCACTGACCGCCGATGCGCCGTGGCTGCGGCCCGGCATGGTCGCTGCGGCGATCAGCATGACGACAGCCATGGCGAGCATCGCGACAAAGACCAGGTGGATGCCGTGGGCGAGTTCACCGGGTGCGGGGCGGTCGGGGTCGTGGATGCCGGCGTTGACGATGGCGCCGAACACCGCGACGCCCAGTGCGCTGCCGAGGGAGCGGGCGAACATATTGGCGGAGGTGACCACACCGCGTTCGTGCCATTCGGCGCTGGCCTGGGCGGCGATGAGGGTGGGGGAGGCCACCAGACCCATACCGCAGCCGATGAGAAAGCACGACGCCGCGATCTGCCAGGGGCTCGACTGCGGGCCGACGAGCAGGGTGGTCGCGCAGCCGAGCGCGGCGATCGTGCTGCCGACGATGCCGCTGATGCGGAACCCCCAGCGCAGGTACAGCCGTCCGGACAGGGTCGCGGCGAGCGGCCAGCCGAGCGTGAGCCCGCCGACGGCCAGTCCGGCCACCAGGGCGGTGGTCCCGAGCACGCCCTGGGCGAAAGTCGGCACGTACGAGGTCAATCCGAGGATGACGGCGCCGACCAGCAGGGAGACGGTGCTGCTCGCGATCACCACGCGCCGGGTGAAGATCCACAGCGGCAGAATCGGATTCGCGGTCCGCAGTTCGACGACCGCGAACAGCGCCAGCACTGCCACGCTCCCCACGAACAGGGTGAGCGAGACCGGCGAGGTCCACTCCCAGGCCTGGCCACCTTCGAGCAGGGCGAGGATCATGGCCCCCGCACCGACGGTGAGCAGGAGCGCGCCGAGATAGTCGATGCGCTGGGTGCGGCGCACCGCCGATTCGGTGAAGTGGCGCACCAACATCCAGGCCGCGACCGCGCACAGCGGAAGATTGATCAGGAAGATCCACCGCCAGCTCAGATGGTCGGCGAACATTCCGCCCAGCAGCGGACCGAGCACGGCTGAACTCGCCCACACCCCGGCCAGGTAGCCCTGGATCTTGGCGCGTTCGGTCAGTGTGTACAGATCACCGGCGATCACCATCGTCATCGGCTGGATCGCGCCAGCCCCGATGCCCTGGATCGCCCGAAAGGCAATGAGGGCCACCATGCTCGTGGCCAGTCCGCACAGCAGTGACCCCGCCGCGAACGCCGCGATCCCGAACAGGATCACCGGCTTGCGTCCGACCATGTCGGCGAGCTTGCCGTAGATCGGCACCGTCACGGCCTGTGCGAGCAGGTAGATGGAGAACAACCACGGGAACATCGCGAACCCGCCGAGAGTGTCGGTGATGGTGAGCACCGCTGTCGCGATGATGGTCGAGTCGAGGGCCACCAGCCCGGTGGAGAGCATGAGCGAGGCCAGGATCGGACCTCGTTCGGATCGCAGACCGACAGCCGGGCTCGCGGTATCGGTAGCCACCGAGGTCCTTTCGTTGCATCGACTAACCACTCGGGTTCACGGTATCGGGGGCGCGACTGTTTCCGCGCGGCATTTTTCGAGGGTGTGACGCGATCGGTGTCGAGGGAGGGCGTCAGTCGGCGGCGAACCGCGTGGCGATATCGGCCGCGGTGACCTTGGCCAGTTCGACGAAGAACGGCACCCGCTCGTCGATCATCAGCGTCGCGGGTCCGCGCATGCCGAGTGCGAAGCGGCAGCGACCCTGAGAATCCAGGATCGGCAGGCCGATGGTGCGAAACCCGGGATCCAGTTCACGATCGTTGAACGCGTAGCCGCGCTCGCGCGTGGTGATCAGTTCCGCGCGCAGTTCCTCCGGGCTCGACACCGAACGCTCGGTGCCCTCTTCGTAGGGCAGCGAACGCAATTCGTCATCGTCGGCGTCCGACCAGGCCAGCAGCGCTTTGCCGAGTGCGCTGGCGTGCAACGGAAGTCGCACGCCCTGGAGTTTGTGTCCGTCGCTCTCGCGCCACCGGCTGGTCCCGAGCAGTACCGCGTGGATCCCGTGGCGGGTGGCGACCGAACCGGTCGCTCCGGTGGTGGCGGCCAGTTGCTCGAGGTAGGGCTCGGCGAGGTAGATGCGGTGCTGGCGATAGGCGATCTGACCGTATTCGGCCAGCGCTCCGCCCATCCGATAGCGACTGGACTCGGCGTCCTTCTCCAGGAACCCGGCCTGCACGAGCGCGCCGAGCAGACGGTGGGTGGTGCTGACAGCCAGGCCCTGGGCGCGGGCGACTTCCGAGACCCCACGCTCCTCGCCACCGCGGAAGCAGTCGAGTACCGAGAGGGCCCTGGTCACGGTCTGCACGCTGGAGGTCTCCACAGGGCCGACGGTAACACAGGTGTTCGAGCCCACGACCTCCCGATTTTCCGGTATATGGAAAGTCGATGCCCGAGAAACCGCATCACCTGCCATAGAACGACAAGTCCACCGCTGTCAAGCTTTCCGATCCGTGGAAAGGCATACCTCGTTCGAGACCGCACCCGCTCCTACGCTGCGAAGGCATCAACCCCCCAGCCCCGAACAGGAGCCCCGATGTCCCGCAGGCTGCCGGCCTTCTCGCGGATCGCCCTCGCGATCGTCCCCGTCGTAGCCCTTGTCGCGGCGTGTGGCTCCGACTCCACGCCGGAACAGGGAGCGCAAGCCTCGTTCGTTCTCAAGGTCACCGATCCGGGCAACAGCGGCCCGCTCGCGGTCGGCAAGCGCGACGGCACCTTCGATGCCGCACTCGCCCCGCTGGGCGCCAAGATCGAATGGGTCAGCACCACACCGGGTTTCAGCTCGATGTTGAAGCTGTTCAACACCAGCGAACTCGATGTCTCCGGCGCCGCGTTCAGTCCCGTCGTCGGTGCGCTGTCCAAGGACGTCGGCGTGAAGATCGTCGCCGTGGCCGACCCGGCGGGTCAGGATCAGAGCGGCATCGTGGTGACCCCGGAGTCGGGCGTGACCACCGTGGCGGGCCTGGTCGGCAAGCGGATCGCGGTGAATCCCGCGGGCAAGGGCGAGTACATCACGCTCAAAGCGCTGGCCCAGGCAGGCATTCCGGCCGACAAGGTGACCCGGGTGCCCCTGCAGCAGAAGGACGCCGCGTCGGCCTTCGCGACCGGCAAGGTCGACGCCTGGGCGTCGTTCCTGGTGCCCTACCAGGAGGCCAAGGCCTCGGGCGCCAAGGAGATCGCCACCGAGAAGTCCGTCGGCTCCAAGGACAACACCGTGGTCGTGTTCCGCACCGAGGTCCTCGACAAGCGCCCCGATATCGCCGCGAAGTACCTGGAAGTGCTGCAGGGACTCACGGCGAAGCAGAAGGCCACGCCCGCCGACTTCGAGAACGTCTTCGAGAAGACCGGCCCGCGTGCGCTGACCGGTGACCGGCTCGCCGACGCCGTCCGGGTCGGCGGCGAGGTCACCGTGCCCCGCCTGCCCGCCGAATCCGATGCCACCGACCTGGCCGATGTGGTGAACACCTTCGCCGACAACGGCGTCATCTCGCGCCGGATCGCTGCCGGCGACATCTTCTACGACCTGAAGTCCAAGCTCACCCCGGACCAGCTCGCCGCCTTGAAGGGCAAGTGAGGTGAGCAGCCTCGCATTGGCCCCGCCCCGGGCGCGCGTCGCCCGGCAGCGCCCGAGGTGGTTGTCGCTCGGCCTGCGTGCTGTTCTCCCCGCCGCGATCGTGTTGGTCTGGTGGGTGGGTTCGGCGAGCGGCGCGATCTCGCCACGGGTGATCGCGGGCCCCGCCGCGGTCTGGTCGGCGTTCGTCGAACTGTTCGACAGCGGCCAGCTGGTGGAGTTCGCGCTCGCCTCGTTCGGGCGCGCGGCCGCCGGTGTGGCGATCGGCGTCGGGGTCGGGCTGGTGCTCGGCCTGTTGTCGGGCCTGTCCAGCCTCGGTGAGGAACTGGTCGATTCGACCATGCAGATCGTGCGGGCCGTGCCGTTCTTGGCGCTGGTTCCGCTGTTCATCGCCTGGTTCGGCATCGACGAGCTGTACAAGATCCTGCTCATCGCGGTGGCGACGACCGCGCCGATGTACGCCTATACCTATCTCGGCGTGCGCAATGTCGACCGCAAGATGGTCGAGGCGGCTCGCAGTTTCGGGCTCACCGGCACCCGGCTGGTGGTCGAGGTGATCGTGCCCGCCGCGCTGCCCGGGATTCTGATGGCGCTGCGGGTGTGCCTGTCGATCAGCATCACCGCGCTCATCGCCGCCGAACAGGTCGGCACCCAGCAGGGCGTCGGCTACCTGGTGACCCTCGCTCAGGAATACAACCGCACCGACTACATGGTGCTGTGCGTCGTGCTCTACGCGCTGCTCGGTCTGGTGTTCGACGCACTCGTGCGGCTCGCGGAACGCTACGCGATGCCATGGCGGAAGCAGGTGGCGATCCGATGACGACGACAACAGCCGCGCCGGTCCAGCTCGAGACCGAAGCACCGGCCCCGGTCGCGGTGTCGATCACCGGTCTGCGCAAGGCGTTCGGCGAGAAGACAGTGCTCGACGGAGTCGACCTGACCATCCGCCGTGGCGAGTTCGTGGTGCTGCTCGGCCCGAGCGGCACCGGCAAGACCACCCTGCTTCGTCTGCTCACCGGGCTCGAAACCCCCGATGCCGGTGCGGTATTGGTGCCTTCCCGGCGCACGACGGTCTATCAGGAGCCTCGGCTGATCCCGTCCAAGCGGGTGTTGGCCAACGTCATCGTCGGCCTGCGGCGCGGCAAGCAGCAACGCGAAGCCGGTCTGCGCGCACTGAACGAAGTCCACCTCGACGGTAAAGCAGGCCAGTGGCCCGCCACGCTGTCCGGCGGCGAAGCCCAGCGCGCCGCACTCGCGAGGGCACTGGTGCGGGAACCGGAACTGCTGTTGCTCGACGAACCGTTCGCGGCATTGGACGCGCTCACCCGCCTCCAGATGCAGGACCTGGTCGGCGATCTCGTCGCCCGGCACCGGCCCGCCGTCCTCATGGTCACCCACGACGTCGACGAGGCGATCCGCCTCGCTGATCGGGTGATCATCCTCGACCACGGCCGTTTCGCCGTCGACGAGGTCATCGACCTACCCCACCCGCGTGATCACGCGGCGCCCGAAACCCTCGGTTACCGCACGCAATTCCTCGCCCAGCTCGGCGTCGGACCACACACCAGGAGCCTGTCATGACCGAAACACTGTGGTACACCCGCTGCCCCGTGCCGACCGCGAGCGGTCTCGCGCACAGCCTCGGCTGGCTCGGCGAGACCGCCGCGAGCGCGGGCCTCGAATTCGGTGTCCTGCAGGACGCCGGTCCCGAGCTCGCGGGCCACCATTTCCTGCACGACCTGTCCGGCCTGATCCGTGAGGGCGGCAATGTGCCCGCCCTGGCTGCTCGCGCGCAGGGTTCGCCCACCCGCCTGATCGGGCTCACCTGGATCGACGAGTCCCAGGCGATCCTGGTCGGCCCCGATTCGCCGGTCACCGACGCGGCGGGCCTGGCCGGTCTGCGCGTCGGCGTCCCCGCCTGGGCTCAGGACCAGGCACGCAGCTTCCCACGCGCGATGGCACTGCACGGCTTCGCCAACGCGCTGCGCCCCGCCGGGCTGACCCTGGCCGATGTCCGGGTCGTCGAGCTCGATGTCGAGCGGGATCCGCAGGTGCGCACCGCGATCCAGAGCGCACGGCGCTCGACGACGTGGGGTGTGGACGAACTCCTCGACGGCAAGGTCGACGCCATCTACGTCAAGGGCGCCCGCGCCCAGGAAGTGGCGAAGGAGAACGGGCTCCGAGTCGCGGTCGACCTCGACGCCTCGGCCACCAAGCACCTGCGGGTCAACAACGGGACACCGCGTCCGATCACCGTGCACGCCGACCTGCTCGAGTCCCGTCCCGAGGTCGTCGTCGGCTTCCTCGCGCAGAGCCTGCGCGCCGCCGACTGGGCCGCCGGCGATCTCGACGGCGTCCGCGCGGTGCTGCAGCGCGAAACACTGTCCGGGCCAGAGGGAGTCGCCGCGGCCTACGGCGACGAATTCCATCGCGGACTGCATCCCTCGCTCACCTCCGAACGCGTCGAACTGCTCGGCGTGCAGAAGCAGTTCCTCTATACCCACGGTTTCCTGGCCGCGGACTTCGATCTCGACGCCTGGGTCGCCCCTGAGCCATTGGCTCGCGCACAGGAGCTCGTCGCTGCCGAGCGGGTGCCCGCATGACCGAGTTCTCTTGGCGGCTGCCCAGCCGCGGCGACGGCCGCCGCGCGAAGTCCGAACTGCGTGGTCGCGGTGGCTTCGGCCCGCCGACGGCGCCCACCGAGGCCACCGATGTCCGGCCGGGCCGGTTCGGTCCGTTCGACGATCTCGCCCAGATCGTCGACGCCGCCGAGCTGAACGGCTTCGACGGCGTACTCGCGCCCTACGACCCGCTCGGCGAGGAATCTTGGATCCTGGCGGCCGCGGCCCTGCGCGCCACTCGCTACACCCGGGTCACGGTCGAATTCCAGCCCGCCTTCGGCACGCCGGTGTACGCGGCCAAGGTGTCGGCGACCCTGCAGCGGCACTCGGCAGGCCGACTGAACTGGCGACTGGCCGTCGACACCGACGAGGCCGAGGCCCGCTCGCGCGGCGACCGCGTCACCGGTGACGAGCGCTACGACCGTGCCGCGGAGTTCCTCACCGTCGCACGCGGCGTCTGGAACGAGAACGAGATCGGCGCAGCGGGATTCGCGGGCACCGGCTTCGACTACTCCGGCCGCTACTACGACGTCATCGACGGGGGATTCCGCGGAATCCTGTCCGGTCTGCCGTTCCCGAGCGTGCACCTGAGCGGCACCTCACCGGCCGCGCTGGCACTGTCGGCCGCGCACGGTGACCTGCACCTGTTCGCCGAGAGCCCCGACGGAATCGCCCGTGCCGTCACCGAATTGGGGGAGCGGGCCGCCGCGGCGGGACGCGAGGTACGGGTCGGTCTGGAGCTGCCGATCATCGCCAGGGAGACCGAGGACGAAGCCTGGGCCAGGGTCCACCGACAGTGGGCCGAGCTGGACCGCCCCGACACTGCGGCCGAACACGCGCTCGGCGACGGCCGCTGGGCGGGCTTCGACGCCCTCGGCTACGACCAGCGCATCGGTCTGGTCGGCAGCTACGAGCAGGTGGCACAACAACTCTCGGCCTATGAGAGCGCCGGCGTGCAGACCTTCGTGCTGGCCGGACACCCGAACATCGAGGAAATCCATCGCGCGGGCGAACATCTGCTGTTCCTCGCCGACCCGGCAGGCCGCACCCTCACCACCGCGCAGGAGCTCACCGCATGACCATCGACGTCTATTGGCGCATCGGCATGGAAGGCGACCACGCTTCCCTGCGCACCCCGCGCCGCTACAACCGGGGCAATGCGAGCGGGTACGGACCGGGCAATATCGCACCGGCCATCCGCGACGGCGCACTCGACCAGTACAGCTATCTCGACCACGTCGTCGCAGTGGCGAAAGCCTCGGAATCGGCGGGTTTCCTCGGCGGGCTGCTGCCGTCGTTCCCGGTGACCGACGACCCGTGGGCGGTGGCCGCCGCGCTCGCCGCCGAGACCACCACCTACCGCTTCATGGTCGCCTTCCAGCCCGGCTTCCTGCACCCGGTGCAGGCGGCCAGGATGTCGGCGAGCCTGCAGCGCGCCACCGGCGGGCGACTCGTTTACAACATCATCAGCGGTGGCGGCGGACCGGCCCAATTGTGGTGGGGCGACAAGGTTTCCCATGACGACCGCTACGCGCGCACGAGCGAATTCCTCGACGTGCTGCGCGGGGTATGGGACGGCGAGCCCTTCGATCACGACGGCCGCTTCTTCGGCACCGAGGGCGCCGCGCTGCCGCCCGGCCTGGCCGGACAGCCCTTCCCCGAGGTGTACTTCTCCGGCTCCTCGGGCGCCGCCGTCGCCGCGGCGGGCCGCCACGCCGACTACTACCTGTCCTGGCTCGAGCCCTACGCCGACCTGCGCGCCAAATTCGACGGTGTGCGCCGCAACGCCGAAACCACCGGCCGCACACCCAAGTTCGCGGTCCGCATCGACATCGTCGCCCGCCACACCGAGGAAGCGGCCTGGGCCGAGATCGAGAAGGGCTGGGCCTTCGTCGACCGCGCCGCCGCCAACCGCGCCGCCCAGGGCGACTCCGTCGGCGCCGCCCGCATCGCGGGATGGGTGCCCGAAACCATCACCGGCTACCGCGATCTGGAAGTTCAGCCCAACGTCTGGGCCGGGTTCAGCCTGATCCGCGGTGGCCCGGCCTTCGGCCTGGTCGGCAGCTACGAACAGGTCGCCCAGCGGCTCGACGAACTGATCGCTCTCGGCGTCGACGCCTTCATTCTCGCGGGCAACCCGCACCTGGAAGAGGCCTACCGCGTCGGCGAGGAAGTCCTCCCACTGCTCGGCCGTTCCCGGCTCACCACCCCGTCCACCGAGACCGTCCTCGAGACGGTCCGATAACCCAGGAGTCCTTCGATGACCACCACCGAAACCCGTCTGCCGGAGGCTGTCACGGCCTTCGTCGATGCGGTCACCCGCGACGCCGACACCGCGTTCCGGGTATTCCGGGAAACCGGAACCGTCACCGGCAACGGCACCGTCAACTTCGTCGAGCGGGTACCCGGCGAGGAGATCGCCGTCGCGCTCAACGCACCCGGCCCGTGGGCAACCCACCGCACCGTCGAACCCGTCGTCGCCACCTTCGACGGAGAAGTACTGTCCGGCAGGGGATCCGCCGGATTCGTCACCGGCTACGCGAAGGTGTTCCGCGCGCACCCCGAGATCACCTCCGTCGTCCACATCCACACCCCGTGGCTCGGCGGCTGGGCCCAGACCCACCGCACCCTGCCGATCCGCTACGCCGCCTCGCAGCGCCTCACCCTCTCGCGCGAGATCCCGCCGCACATCGACCGCACGATCGGCGCGGGCGATTTCATCCTCGGCCGCCTCGAGGTCGACCCGCACCTGGTCGCGATCTTCGAGGCCAACGGCGGCGCCAATGTGATCGGTCGTGCCGGTCTGCTGGAGCTGGCGAAGTTCGTCGTGCTGCTCGAAGAGGGCGCGCAGTACCAGGCGATCGCCGAAACCCTCGGCGGCTCGGTCGAATTCGATCCCTCCAACCTCGCCGTGCAGTGGCAGCGCAGCGGTCTGGCCGACGAAGCCCGCCGCCTCGGCCTGATCGGAGACGCGCGATGAGCATTCGGGTCGGCTATTTCCCGCACAACAACTCGCTGTTCGTCCTGCGCCACCGCGGGATCCTGGAACGGTCACTGCCCGAGGTCGAATGGGTCGACCTGCGCGCTCTGCCGCAGCCCGAACGCGTCGATCCCGAAACCGCGCTGCCCAGCGAACATTCGGACTGGCTGTTCACCGAGGGCGGCTACGATATCATCGGCACCGGCTTCACCCCGCCGATCACCGCGCTCGCCAACCAGCGCGACATCGTCTATCTGGGTATCTCGGGTCCCCGGGTGGAGAACGGCAGACTGGTCGCGACCGCGGCGAGCGGCATCACCTCCGCCGCGGATCTGAAGGGCAAGCGGGTCGGCATCGCGCACGGCTCGTGGCAGACCACCCTGCTGCTGTTCGCCCTCGATCAGGCCGGTCTCACCTGGGCCGATGTCGAACCGGTCGACGTCGATGTGCGCGGGGGCGGCGCCGCGCTGCTGGCCGGTGAACTCGACGCCTGGGTCGGCACCTACCCCGGCCTGCGGGAGGTGGAGGCCGCCACCGAGCTCACCACGCTGGTCCACACCGCCTCGGTGTTCAGCCACCCGTCGCTGTGGTTCACCCGCCGCGACCTGGCCGAAGGCAACCGTGCCGCGGTGGAAGCGGTACTGGCCGCGCTGCAGGAGTCCGATGCCTGGATCGCCGCGAACCCCCGCGAAGCGGCGCGGTATTTCGTCGACGACGCCGAGTCACGCGGCATCCCCGCCGACCTCGACGCCTGGGAAGCAGCGCTGCGCGGCCGCCCGTTCGGCGTGCACCCGGTGAGCGAGGACTTCCTCGACGAGCAGCAGCGCGCCGCTGACCTCCTCGCGGCGAACGGGTTGCTCCCGCGCACGGTCGACGTACGGTCCGCGGTGCTGCCCTGGATCGGTGAGGTCGTCACCGATCAGGCCGGGGCCACCGTCTGAGGAACCGAACGCCGGGACTCCGGGTGATCGGCTCGATCACCCGGAGTCCCGCCGGCCTCAGCTGCCGCGCGACCCGGTGACCCACACCGGCCCGGTGATCAGCCAGATCACGGTGATCACGCCGAGGCTGCCGAAGATCCCCATCAACTGCTCGCGCTGCTCGGCATCGGCGACCGTATAGCTCAACACCACGGTGAGCGCGCCGGCGATGGCGGCCGCACCGAGCCACCGGGAGAAATCGGCCCATTCCTTGCGGGTGCGCTCGGGCCCGTATTTCGGGACCTTCACCGGAACCGGCCCACCGGCGAATCGGTGGGCGAATCGCTCATCGGCCCAACGGATCATCCGGCCACCGAACATCACCGTGCAGCCGAGATAGATCCCGGCGACCCGATGGGCGAAGGTCACCTCGCCACCGCGATGCAGGTCGATCGCCACCGCGACCACCAGCACCACATCCAGGACCGGCACCAGCGCCAGCGTCACCGTGCTCGCGCGCGGCAGCCGGATCACATAGCGCAGCAGTAAACCGCCCACCACCAGCACCCAGAAACCGACTTCGCACGCGGCGATCGTCAGCAAAACGGGGTTGTTCAGTTCGTCCATTTCCTCACTGTGCCCGCGACACCGGTCCACCGTCGTCCCGCTTCGGGTCGTTGTCCGGTCCGCCTTTCGGGGGACCCGCCGCATGACGGCAGTGTGCTGAAATGGGGCATGCCACCACCGCGCACGCTCCTGAGCAGGTTCGCGGACGTCTTCGACAGCGCGACCTCCGCTGCCGTCGGGGTGTTTCTGGTGGGGCTGCTGCTGTGGGCCGCCGGGGGCTGGGCGGTCGCGGTGGACCGCGACCTGTACCCCCCGCCCGCGAAATTGGCGCTGCTGTGCGCGGCGTTCGCGATCCAGATGACCGCGCAACGCAGGCCCGCCCTCGCCTTCGGTCTGATGATCGTCCTGCTGGCCGGTGACTTCGTGTACGGTCCCTCGCTGCCGCTGTGGATCGCGCTGACCGACGTGATCTACCTGGCCGTCAGCACCGGATCGGACCGGCTCGGCGCGGTGGTCGGCTGGTTCTCGCTGACGGTCACCCTGGGCGGATCGCTGCTGGCGCTGGCCGTGGTCGGCCTCAGGGCGGCGCTGTACACCGCTCTGATCGGTGTCGCGCTCACCTGGTCGCCGCTCGGATACGCGCGCGCGGTGCGCGCCTCCCGTCGCACCGTCGACGCCGAACGCGTCGCTGCCCGCGCCGAGCTCACCGCGCGCGACGCCGAACGGTCCGCCGCGATCGGCGAGGAGCGCAGGCGGTTGGCCCGAGACCTGCACGACGCGGTGGCAGGCCACGTCTCCGCTGTGGCGATCCTGGCCGAAGTGGCACAGAAGGATCCCGGCAATATCGCGGTCCTACAGACCATCCGCTCGGGCAGTCTGGCCGCACTCGAAGAGATGCGAACCACCATCGAACTGCTGACCGCACCCGACGACACCGCGGTGACCACGCGGCTCTCCTCCCTGGACGGCCTGATCGACGCGGCCGAGGCCGCAGGCGGTGCGGTGACCTTGCGACGGCCCGCCGACCTCGAACTGCCCATCGCGGTCGAGGCCGTGGTCACCCGGATCCTGAGCGAGACCCTGGCCAACGCGACCAAACACGCACCAGGCGCGCCCCTCGACATCGAATTGAGCCGCGATGCGACAAGATTGGTGATGACCGCGACGAATTCGATCCTACCGGGAGCGGCTCAGGGGCAGGGAAACGGATTGCGCAACATGATGTTTCGCGCGGAATCGGTCGACGGCGCGATCACCGCGGGCCCACACGACGGCACCTGGCGCGTGTCGGCGCGAATTCCACTGGGGGACAAGTGACAGTGACCGTGCTGGTGGCCGACGATCACGCCACCATCCGAGCGGGCCTGAGAATGCTGCTCGAGGTTTCCGGGCAGGTGCGGGTGATCGGGGAAGCGGCCGACGGCGCCGCCGCGGTGCGGCAGGCTCGTGCGCTGAGCCCCGATGTGGTGCTGATGGATGTGCGTATGCCGCGCGTCGACGGGCTGGAGGCCACCGCCGCCGTCGTCGCCGAAACCAGCGCCAAAGTGCTGGTACTCACCACCTTCGCCATCGACGAATACGTCCTCGGCGCGCTCTCGGCCGGTGCGAGCGGATTCTTGCTCAAGTCCGTCGGCGGCGACGACCTGGTCAGCGCCGTGCTGGCGGTGGCCGACGGGGACGCGGTCCTGGACCCGAAGGTGACGCGCGCGGTGATCGCCGCGCTGCCCCGCGTGGCCGACACCCCGCCCCCGCCGGACCTGTCCGCGCTCACCGACCGCGAACGGCAGGTGCTCGCCGGCCTCGGCGCCGGTCTGTCCAACATCCAGATCGGCACACGCCTGCGCATCGGCGAGGCCACGGTGAAGACGCACGTTTCCCGGGTGCTGAGCAAGCTCGGCGTGCAATCGCGCGTGCAGGCCGCGGTGATCGCATCGCAGTCCGGTCTCGATCTGCCCTGATTTCGATCGGGGCGAAACCGACGATGTCCCGGTACCGCGTGGGATACCGGGACATCGAGTCGGGACAGGGCTCAGCGTGCGGGATGCGGGTCGGACTGTTCCGGACTGATCCGGCGTGATTCAAACCAATAGGTCAGGAAAACGGTGGCGTAGGAAGCCGCCACCACTGCGGCGGTCACCAAGAGAAACGCGATGAACAAGGGAATCAAGAAAGCCATTGTGCCCTCCTCGCGGTACGGTAGGCGTGCGATGAAGGTGGTGGTCAGCGCCTCGTCGCGCCGAATCTGAACGAGCCCCGCACGTTCGATACTAGGGGCACGGCGCGACGCGGGCACGGATCCGCGGCTGTGACTGCGGTCATGGTTTGTGCGGAGTGTCGCCCACGTCACCGATCCGCCCATGAGGTTGAATGTTCAACATATCTGGGTTCTACCGCGTCACGAGTTCTCGACATCGGCTTCACCACGAACAACCGACGAAGGAGCACCGATCGTGAGCATGATCCTGGCCGCAGTGCACGACACCTATGGCATCGTTGTCGCCCAGGTGGGCAATCCCACGCCGGAGGCACCGCCGATGGCCGACAAGGTGATGCAGCTGGGCCGGTATTTCACCTGGATGATCCTGTTGTCCGGCGTCACCGCCATCACCTATGGCGGCGGCCGCTTCGCCTGGGAGAAGTGGAACGGCGGAGGCCTGCAATCGCCGAAGATGATCGCCAGCGCCATGGCGGGCGGCGCGGTCGCCACCAGCGCGGGCACGATAATGAACGCGGTCATCGGGGCCTGAGAACCGTCCCCGCTACTGTCGGGGACGTGCGTATCTTTCTCGCGGGCGCCACGGGCGTCATCGGATCACGGTTGCTACCACTACTGGTCGGCGCCGGTCACGAGGTGGCCGGCCTGACCCGTTCCCCGAGTAAAGCGGCGGCCGTCCGTGCGGCCGGAGCCGACGCGGTGGTCCACGACGTCTACGACGCCGACGGCCTCACCACCGCCGTGGTCGACTTCGCCCCCGACCTGGTCATGCACCAGCTCACCGACCTCCCCGACGATGTGGCGCGACTGGCCACCGCCGGGGAGGCGAACTCCCGTATCCGCACCGAGGGCACCGCCAATCTGCTCGCGGCCGCCACGGCCGCCGGGGCGAAACGCTTTCTCGCCCAAAGCATCGCCTGGTCACCGCCGGCGGGTCGCGGCGACGCGATCGCGACCCACGAATCCGCCGTGCTCGCCGTGGGCGGCGTAGTGCTGCGATACGGCCAGTTCTACGGTCCGGGAACGTACTACGAGTCGACCCCACCGGCGCATCCCCGCATCCACGTCGACACCGCCGCCGCGCGCACACTCGACCTGCTCGAAGCGCAGACCGGCGTCGTTGTTCTCGTCGATCCCGAGTAGAGGCACTGCCCCGGATAGGGAACAGTGAGGGGATGGCTGTTGACGTAGACACCCTTCACAGCGACGACGATCTGCACGCGGCGGGTGCGCTGTTCCGCGCGGCGATGGTGGGACTGCCACCGCTGCCACCGCATCGCGATCACCTGTCCGAACCGGGCCGCACGCTCGGTGTGCGCATCGACGGTCGGCTGGTCGGCACCGCGGAGTCCTACACCAGCTGGCTGGTCGTCCCCGGCGGCGCGCGCGTTGCCCATGCCGCGGTGACGCATGTCGGTGTGCTGCCGACGCACACCCGGCGAGGAGTGCTCACCGCCCTGCTGCGCCGACAGCTCGACGACATCGCCGAGCGTGGCGAAGTGGTGGCCACCCTGCGTGCGTCCGAGGGCTCGATCTACGAGCGTTTCGGCTACGGCGTGGCGAGTTCCTTCGCGCGCCTGGATCTTCGCCGCGGCCGAGCCCGCCTGCGCGACACGGTGCCGCCGTCCGGCCCGGTGCGGTTCGTCGAACCGGCCGACGCGTGGAAGCTGTTCCCACAGATCTACGCGAGTGCCGCGATCTCGTGGACCGGTGCGATCGATCGTCCCGATTACTGGTGGAAGCTCAAGGAACGCACCGCAGCCGAACCGCTGTACACGGTGACGCACGGCCCGATCGGCGCCGAGGACGGGTTCGCGCGCTACCACCCGGTCGATACCGCGAACTGGTTCACCAGCCGCGAACGCACGATCGTCGTCGACGATCTCGTGGCGACCACCCCGCAGTCCTACCTCGGTCTGATCCGACACCTGCTCGCGGTCGATCTCGTCGACAAGGTGACCTTCGCGTTCGCGCCGGTGGACGCGCCGCTGCGGCACCTGTTCGCCGACGAACGCGCGGTCGAGGTCGCCGCGGTGCACGACGAGACCTGGCTGCGACTCGTCGATGTCCCCACCGCGCTGGCCCGCCGCACCTACCGCGACGCACCGCCGGTGATCATCGAGGTCGACGATCCGATCCGCACCGCCAACACCGGCCGATACCGGATCCGCGCGGACGAGATCACCAGGGTCGACGACCCGGCCGATGTCAGCGTCGATGTCGCCACGCTCGGCGCGATCTACCTCGGCGGGTCGACCTGGCGCCAGCTCGCCTTCGCCGGTCGTGTCGTCGAGCACCACGCGGGCGCCGTCGACGCCGCCGACAACCTGTTCGCCACGCCGAACCTGCCCTTCAGTGGAACGTTCTTCTGACCGACGTGATCGGTTCGATCAGGGATGAAAGAGCCGATCGGCGGGCGCCAGCGGGCGCAGCGTGTCGGAGATCTGGGCGACCAGTCGCCACGGCCGTTCGAGGTCGGTGGCTGCCTTGCCGCTGGTCAGGATGGCGCCGGAGAGGCCACGGTCGGGATCGGCCCAGCCGTATTGGGTGGTGAGCCCGCTCCGCCCGAAATGGGAACCGGTATCGCGGCCGAATTTCGATCGGCGGGCGCCGAGCTCGAATCCCGCGCGGCTGACGCGACCGGCCAGGCCGGGCATGCGATCGGCGGGGGCGATCGCCGCGCGCAGCGTGGCGGGCCCGATGATTCGTCTTCCATCCAATTCTCCACCGCGCGCGAGGATTTCGTAGAACCGCGACAGTTCGTAGGCGGTGGTGACCAGGTTGCCCGAGGGGAGTTCGGCGGCGAGGAAGGCGTCGTTGGTCGCCTTCGATGCCTTGTCCATATGGCCGCCGAGTGCCTTGTTCGCCAGGAATCGGGCCAACCGCGGCTGCGGCGGACCGGTCTTCACACTGGGTACGACCTTGTCGACATCGGCGGGATCGACGCCGAAGTTGTTCCAGCGGAAGCCGAACGGTGTGAGCACCTGGTCGGCGAGGTGCTCGCGCATCCGCTTGCCAGTGGCTCGTTGGACGAGCAGTCGTTGGATCAGTCCGCTGGTCAACGCGTGGTAGACGCGGAAACGGCCGGGCGGCCAGCTCGGCACCAGATCGGTGAGGGCGGCGAGGGCGAGTTCCTCGTCGAGGACCGCGGCGGTTCCGCTGTGCGGTGCGGTGATGAACGGAATACCCGCCGAATGCGACAGCACATCGCCGATGGTGATCACGCCCTTGCGGTGGGCGGCGAACTCGGGAATATAGTCGGCCACAGGGTCTTTCAGTGCGAAAGCGCCCTGCTCGATGAGCATGAACATCACCGTGGCGGCGACGCCCTTCGCGGTGGAGAACCCGCAGAACGGTGTCTGCGGTGTCGCCGGGATCAGCTCGGCGTCGGGACCGTCGCTCGGGGCGTTGCCCCACCCGTGACCGATGGTCCGGTTGAGCACGATCGCGCCGTTGCGTCGCAGACACACCTGAATGGCCGGTGTCGTGCCCATCGCGTACCACGTGCGCACCGACGCCCAGATCGCCTCGACGTCGGCACGCGACGACCCGGCATCGGCCGGATCGTCCTCGTGGCCGACCGTGGTCACCGCGTCCAGATCCTCGGTAACCCTCACCAACGTGGCTGGAAGTGCACTCATCGGGCCAGCCTACCGACGGCGAGCTGTGATAATCCTGAGCGCGCTTCCCGCTGATCGGTGACACAGCGTCGTCGACGGGTCCGCGAACTCCGAGCTGTGCCGACCGGGATCGGGGGTCGCGCACGCCCGACCATCGGAGTGCTCGCCCGCGTTCGGGCGCTGTGTTCCGGGCCCGACGCCGCCCGCCCGGAGCAGTGACCATCGCGCCGCATCCGCGCTGTGGCAACGCCGCGACGAGTTGCTGATCACGCCTTGGCCTCGGCCAGTGCCGCGTCGACACGAACAGCGTCGACCGGGTCGCGACCTGCGGCGGTCACCGCGCGGCGGGCATAGGCACGGACGTCGGCGTCGGGATCGGCGATCGCCGACTCGAGCGCGTCGAGGGCGGCGGCACTGCTCGGCCAGGTCGACAGGGCCAGGACCGCCGCCTTGCGCACATCGAGGTGACGGTCGGTGAGCGCCTCGCTCAACGGCGCCACGCCCGTCTCCGGGGTCGAACCTGCCAGCCCGCGCGCCGCGCCGACACGCACCTGCCAGGCGGAATGTCGCAGTGCCGCACCGAGTTCGGCGTCGTCCTCGTCGGCGGTGCCCAGCGCGGCATACGCGGAGAGCGCGGCAGCGCGGACCAGCGGATCGGGATCGCCGGCGAGCACGCGGATCACCTCGACACCGCCGTCACCGATCGTGGCGAGCCCGTGCGCGACCGCGATGCGCACCTCACGGTTGACATCGCCCGCGATCGAGGACACCGCGTCGGCATCGTCGAGCGAAACCAGTGCGCGCACCGCCTCGATCCTGACCCGATGATCGGTATCACCCAGTGCCGCACGGTAATCCGGTGCCGACCCGGCCCGCAGCGCGCGCAACAGATCGACGACGGTCGCGCGAACCAGGGGATCGGGGGAGCCCAGATGCTCGCCCAGGGCACCGGCCCCCGCGAGCACCTCGACCAGTTCCCGCAGACTCTCGGTGGCCGCTCGGCGCACCGAGGCCGCCTCATCGCCCAGCGCCCGCACCAATTCCTCGGCGAATCCGTGGGGGGTGTTCTCGGTGAGCACCGACAGCGCCGCGACGCGCACCACCGGATCGGGATCGGTCAGGTAGCTCGAAACATCCTCGACCGCAGGGGAATCCAGTGCGAGCAGGGTGACCAGCCGCGGCGAGGACGGCGATACCGGTGCGACCTCGTCGCGCACGGGGGCCTCGCGCTGTGGCGCCCGCGTCCCGACCAGTTCGGGCTGGGCGATCACCTCGACGATCGACTCGGCCGAGGGCACATCGTCAAGACCGGGCACCGGCACCAGATACGGCGCCACCGAGCGCTTGACGAATTCCATCGCCCCGTCGACCGTCTTGCGCAGGTTCAGATGGAAGTTCCACGACTCGTCGTCACGCTCGGGCAGATCGGCGCGATCGTGATAGAGACCCCACCGCGACTCGGTGCGGGTCAGCGAACTGCGCGAGGCCATTTCGGCGCAATCGCGGATGAACTGCACCTCGACGGCCCGCATCAGTTCGTGCGGAGTCTGCGCGCCGATGCCGTCGACCTCGGAGCGCATCCGCTCGAAGGTCTCGACGGCGATCGAGAGCTTGGCCGCCGTCTTCGGGGGCGCCACATAGTCGTTCACGAACCGGCGCAGCTTGTATTCGACCTGTGGCTGCGGCGGTCCCTCGGGCTGACGCAACGGCCGGTAGATCAGTTCGTGGGCTTCGGCGAGCTGGTCCTCGGGCAGGTCGGCCGGTGCGTCGAGCCGGTCCAGCGTCGACGCCGCGTGGGCGCCGGCCAGATCGCCGTAGACGAACGCGCCGATCATGTAGTTGTGGGGCACGCACGCCAGGTCGCCTGCCGCGTACAGGCCGGGCACCGTGGTCCGCGCGTTCTCGTCCACCCACACCCCGGACGCGGAATGTCCACCACACAAACCGATCTCGGAGATGTGCATCTCGATATCGTGGGTGCGGTAATCGTGTCCGCGATTGGCGTGGAAGGTTCCTCGGGTGGGGCGCTCGGTGGTGTGCAGGATCGATTCGAGCGTCGACAGCGTCTCGTCGGGCAGGTGCGAGACCTTGAGATAGATGGGCCCGCGCGCGGATTCGATCTCCTGCTTGACCTCGGCCATCATCTGACCGGACCAATAGTCGGAGTCGACGAAACGCTCACCCTCGGCGTTGACCTGATAGCCGCCGAACGGGTTGGCCACATACGCGCAGGCAGGACCGTTGTAGTCCTTGATCAACGGGTTGATCTGGAAGCACTCGATACCGGAGAGCTCCGCACCGGCGTGGTAGGCCATCGAATAGCCGTCACCGGCGTTGGTGGGGTTCTCGTAGGTGCCGTACAGATAGCCCGACGCGGGCAGGCCGAGCCGACCACACGGGCCCGTCGCCAGAATCACTGCTTTCGCGGCCACCTCGACGAATTCGCCGGTGCGCGTGTTCAACGCGGCCGCACCCACCGCGCGTCCGTCGGCGGTGAGCACCCGCACCGGCATCAGCCGGTTCTCGATGCGGATCTTCTCGCGCATCTTCCGTTGGCGCAGTACGCGATAGAGCGCCTTCTTCACATCCTTGCCCTCGGGCATCGGCAGCACATACGACCCCGACCGATGCACCCGGCGCACCGCGTACTCGCCGTACTCGTCCTTCTCGAACTTCACCCCGTACCGCTCGAGCCGCTGCACCATCGCGAAACCCCGTGTGGCCGTTTGGTACACGGTGCGCTGGTCGACGATGCCGTCGTTGGCCCGGGTGATCTCGGCGACGTAGTCCTCCGGTTCGGCCTTACCCGGGATAACGGCGTTGTTCACACCGTCCATGCCCATGGCCAGCGCACCGGAATGCCGCACATGTGCCTTCTCGAGCAGCAGCACGTTCGCGCCGGACTCGGCGGCGGTGAGCGCGGCCATGGTGCCCGCGGTGCCACCACCGATGACGAGCACATCGCAGTCGAGACGGATACGGTCGGATAGTTCGGGAATGTTCACAGAGACTCCAGGATTCGGGCCCGCAGGGCGCTCCGGTCCACCGGTTCGCGCGGGTCGGGTACCTCGACGACCGCGCGCAGCGAACCGGCGCCGAGTACGGCGATCCGATCGCCGAGCAGCAGGGCTTCGTCGAGGTCGTGGGTGACGAAAACGATCGTGGTCGGGTGCGCGCGCCAGGTTTCGACGAGCAGTCGCTGCATCTCCGCACGGGTCTGGCTGTCGAGCGCGCCGAAGGGCTCGTCCATGAGCACCGCGCGCGGCGAGCCCGCCAGGCTGCGGGCGAGCTGAACTCGCTGGCGCATCCCGCCGGACAGATCGCGCGGTAGATAGTCGGCGTAGCCGCTGAGCCCGACCTCGTCGAGCCAGCGTTGCGAACGTTGCGCCCGCTCGGTGCGCGACACTCCCCGAAGGCGTAGCGCCAGATCGATATTGGCGCGCGCGGTGCGCCACGGAAGCAGCGCGTCGTCCTGGAACACCAGTGCGCGATCGGCCGAGGGGCCGGTCACGGTGTCCTCGTCGGCGCGGATCACCCCGGCGGCGGGCTTGCGCAGTCCGGCGATGGCGCGCAACAACGTTGACTTGCCACAGCCGGATTTGCCGACCAGGACCAGGATCTCGCCCGCCGCGACGGTCAGATCGAAGTCGCGCACAACAGTTTTGGGGCCGTAGCTGATACGAACGGCCTCGAGGCTCAAACGCATGCCGACGGAGACGGTCGGCGTGGCGGTGGTCGTGGTCATCGGGAAAGCTCCAAGGAAACCCCCGGATTTATCCGTGGGGAGGAATGGGAGTGCCTTTCAAGCGTCTTTGTGGTTCTCGACATAGCGTTTCACTGCCTCCAGGGTTGCGCCGCCGACAGTGGCGACGAAGTACGAATTGGTCCACAGGGTGGGCAGGCGGGCCTCGGCCGAAGCGCGGGCCAGGTCGGTGAGCATGAGGGTGGGGAACTCGGCGCGCAGTACTCGCGAGGATCGGCCCTTGATCTGCTTGACCCGCCGGTGAATCCCGAACTCCGGATCACACGAGACGAGCAGTTGCACATGGTCGGGCATGGTTTCCAGCTCGATGATGGGGGCTGTATAACTTTTGGTGTGGATGAAGTAGTGCGCTACACCTACCGTCTGCGCCCCGGCGCGCACGCGGCGCGCGCGCTCGAATCCGAATGGCATCGTTGCCGATTCCTGTGGAACGAAGCCGTCCATCAGCGGCGTGAGGGCGGTAAACCCAACTTCTCGCGCCTGTCGAAGATGCTCACCGAAGCGCGCGCCCGCACCACATGGTTGCGTGAGGGATCGCAGGTCGCCCAACAGCAGACGCTGCGCACCTACTCTCGAGCGCTGGACCAGTCGTTCAAGGTGAAGGGCCGCGGCCTGCCGGTCGTGAAGTCGCGCAAGAAGGCTCTGCCGTCGCTGGAATACACGACGCGCGGGTTCGGTATCAGCGGTGGTCGTTTGACCCTGCCGAAAGGCGTCAGCATCCCCGTGGTGTGGTCGCGGGAACTGCCCTGCGCACCAACCTCGGTCCGCGTCTACCGAGACAGCCTCGGCCACTGGTACGCCTCGTTCGTCGTACGCCGATCGGTCGACGCGCTTCCTGTCGCGACCGGCAGTATCGGGATCGACTGGGGTATAACCACGACCGCGACCACAACCGACCCCGACCATGATCTGCCGTATCTCGGGCATCGGAAGCGGTGCGCCGCCGAACTCGCGCGTGCTCAGCGGAAGATGGCCCGCCGCCGTCGGCCGAAGGGGCAGGCGCAGAGCAACGGCTACCGGCAGGCTCGGCGTGAAGCCGCCCGCTTGTACAAGAAGGCGGCCAGGCAGAACACTCACACCGCGCGGGTATGGGCTCGCCGTGTCGTCGCCGACTATCACACCATTGCGGTGGAGGACTTCAAGCCGAAGTTCCTTGCCCGTTCCACGATGGCGCGGAAAGCGGCGGACGCTGCGATCGGTGCCGCGAAACGAGAGTTGATCGAACGTGCTACGCGGGCGGGGCGAAGGGTGGTGTTGGTTCCGCCCGCTTACACCACGATGACCTGCGCGAGCTGTGGAGCGAGAGCCAAGCAGCGGCTTGCGTTGGATGTACGGATCTTCTGTTGCGGGGACTGTGGGCACGCCGCAGACCGTGACCGGAACGCCGCCGCTGTAATCCTGGCGGCCACGGTAGAACTCGACCGTGTCAGTGTTGACGACGTAAGACATTGTTGGCCTCCTTTCGGGGCGGTTGATGGTGCGGTCCGAGCTGGAAATCCCCCGGATTTATCCGTGAGGAAGGGTTAAGAGGCAACCTCTCGCGGCAGCCAGCGGGTCACCCGACGGCCTGCCAGTTCGACGATTCCGGAGGTGAGGAAACCGAGTACACCGATGGTGATCATCCCGACGAACACGGCCGGGTAGTCGACGATGGTGTAGGACTGCCAGGTGCGGTAGCCGATGCCGAGGCGCCCGGAGATCATCTCCGCGGAGATCAGGCAGATCCAGGCCACACCCATGCCCACCGACAGCCCGCTGAACACACCGGGCAGGATGCCGGGCACGACGACCCGGGTCAGCACCTCCCGCCGCGAGGCGCCCAGCGTGCGGATGGCGTCCTCCCAGATGGTCGGCAGCGCCCGCGTCGCATGCCTGGTACTCACCAGCACCGGGAACAGCGACGCGGTGAAAGTGATGAACACGATGCCGGATTCGTCACTGGGGAACAGCAGGATCGCCACCGGCACCAGCGCGATCGCCGGAATCGGTCGGATCAGCTCGGCCAGCGAGCCGAACACATCGGCCAGCAGTCGCGACCGACCGAGCCCGATGCCCGCCAGTACCCCGACGACCGCGGCCAGACCGAATCCGGTGACGATCCGGATCAGCGACTGCGCCACATCGAGGTAGTACTGACCGGTCCCGAGATGTTCACCGAACTCGGCGACGATCTCGGTCACCGTCGGCAGCGTGTCGAACCGCAACCCCGCACGCACATTGCCCGCGGTGAGCAGCTGCCACAGACCGACGGCCGCGGCCACCGAGGCGACTCGGATCACCCGCGAGACCCACACCGATCTGGTGGGAGCGCTGTCGGCGCGCAGCGCGGCGGTATCGGTGCTGTCGACACCGGTCCCGGTCGGGGCGGACAGCCCGGAAGCCGTGCTCATCCGCGGACTTCCGTGACGGCCTGCTCATAGGAGACCGGCGCGGCGGCGGGATGGGTACCGCGATAGCGGTCGGCCGCTGCCTGTGTGGTGAACGGCAGGAACTGCGTGCCCTCGCGCAACCAGATGGCCTTGTCGGCGAACCAGCGAGTACCCAGTTCGGCATCGGGGACATACACCGCGCGAATCGTCTTGCCCTGCGCCTTCGCCGCCTGCACCGCCCGCAACAGGCAGCCGGGGTTCGCGGCGGGTTGGGGCTTGTCGGCGCCGTCGACCCAGACCTCGCCGGCCAGTGCCGGATCACTCACCGCCACAGCGCAGATCGGATCGGTCCCGGTCACCTTGCTCGGGTTGACCCTCGACGCCAGCGCGGTGTCGTAGTCGGTACGGCCGGTCTCGGCGAACGCCTTGCGCAGCGGCGCGTCCTGGACGAAGGCGTCGATGTCGAGATCGGCGAAATCTCCGATCGACTTCAGGTAGTTCACGTCGTCCTTGAACGCCGCGATCAGGTTCGCCTTGAGCGTGGTGTCGAAACTGGTACCGCCGGGACCGTTGTAGAGATAGACGACCTCTTGCGGCAGGCCCGACCCCTTGGCGACGAGATCGGCTGCCTCGAAGGGCTTCTCGTTGAGGAACGTGGTCGCGTCCAGTTGCGCCGCGAGGAAGGCCTGCAACACCTCCGGGTGGTCGGCCGCGTAGGTCCGGCGCGCCACCACGCCGTGGAAGGTCGGCACATTCAGTTCGGCGCCGTCGTAGAGCAGCTTGGCCTTGTTCTGCTGCACGAGCAGACCCGGCCACGCCACGAACTGCGACAGTGCGCCCACCTGATGCGATTCCAGCGCGGACGCCCCGACCTGCGGCTGCTGGTTGAGCACCTCCACACCCTTGGCCGGGTCGATCCCGGCCCGGCTCAGCGCCTGCACCAGGGTGCCGTGGCCCGCCGAACCCACGCTGGCCGAGATCTTCTGCCCGGCCAGATCGGTCAGCGAACGAGCAGGTGAATCATTGGGCACCACCACCATGTTCAGTGCGCCCTTGGGGTTGTAACCGGTGATCGACACCAGCTCGGTGCGTGCGCGTTCATTGGCCTGCGTGCGAGATCCGTTGATCAGCAACGGGTAATCGCCCATGGAGCCGATGTCGATCTTCTCGGCCACCATCTGCGCGGTGATCGGCGCGCCGGTGTCGTAGTCCTGCCACTCCACCTGGTACTTCGCGCCACCACCGTCGGTGATCTTCTGCAGCCGCTGCTCCAGGTACCCCTGCGCTCTCAGCAGGGTGCCCGCGGTGACGGTATTGATGGTCTTGGACTGGTAGCCGATGACGACCTTGACGGTGCCCGCCGGTGCGGCGTCGGTACTTTCGAGCGAGCAGCCCGCCGCGGTGAGCGCGAGAGCCAGTGCGACAGGGGCGAATCGAGTGATCTTCATGCGTGGAGTTCCCGGTTTTCAGCGGAGCAGATAGGGCATGTTGACGGTGACGGCGCCGGTGGGGCAGCGTGCCGCGCACGGCCCGCAGTACCAGCACTCGTCGACGTGCATGTAGGCCTTGCCCGAATCATCGTGGATGGCAAGGGAATCGAGCGGACACATGTCGACGCAGAGGGTGCAACCGGTGATGCACAGCGATTCGTCGATCGTCACCGGGACGTCGGCGCGCTGGGGGACCAATGCCATTACAGGACCTTCCATTCGGGGGTGCTGCGGGTGAGGCTGCCGCGCATGGTGATGCGGTCACCGCGCATGCGGATGTATTCGAGATCGACGGGTCGGCCGTCGTCGAGGTGGGTGAGTCGTTCGAGCATGAGCAGCGGCGCACCGGCCGGGGTATCGAGCGTGGTCGCGGTGTGTGGATCGGCCGCGACGGCTTCCAGTGCGAGATCGGCGGCGCCCAGCGACTGGCCGGTGATCTGTTCGAGCAGCACGAACACGTCGGTGGTCTCGAGATCGTGGGTGAGCAGCTCGGCGCCGATATCGGGCGCGAGGTAGGTGAGGTCGAGGCTCAGCGGCAGATCGGCGAGAAACCGCAGGCGTTCGATGTAGACGACTTTGTCGCCGGGCGCCAGCTCGAGCCGGCGCGCGACGGCCGGGGGAGCGGTGATCGTGGTGGCCGCACGGACCTCGTTGCGGACGGTGCCGTGTCCTTTGAGGGTCTCCTGCAGGCCGAGCAGGGCGTCGAGGCCGTGGTCGAACTTGCGGGCGGCGACCCGGGTGCCGAGTTTCGGGGCGCGATCGATGAGCCCCTCGTCACGCAGCAGCGCCAGCGCTTCGCGCACAGTGTTGCGGGAGGTGCCGTGCTCGGCGGCGAGTTCCTGCTCGCCGGGCACCGTGCCCACCACCGCGCCCGCCAGGATCTGGTGACGCAGGATATCGGCGACCCGGCGCGCCCGATCGGCGCGCTGACCGCGAATCGGGGTGGGCTCGGAAGCCCCTGTTTTCTCGCTGACCTGCATGAACAGCGACGATAGCGGCGATTTCGCGGCACTCGGCCCGTCGCGATTCCGACGTGAAGTCAGGGGATGTTTCTACGCCGGGCGGTGGTTCGCGCGACCTGCGGGTATCGGCGGCTAAACCGCTATTGCGCCACCTCGTGGCGCGCGGCCGACATTGCGATCACGTCGATCGCAATGTCGGCGCGGGGCTCATGGCTGGCCGGGATTGAGCACGATGAACAGCCCCTTGGCCTCGGCGCACAACCGGTCGTCGTCGTGCATCGTCGCCCGTAGGTACACCTTGCGGCCTTCGACTTTCTCGGTCCACGCGCGCACCGTCAGTTCGCGGTTGAGCGGGGTGATCGAGCGGTAATCGAGGGTGAGCGAGGCCGTGCGGGTCACCGACTTGGTGGACAGCGCGGCGGTCATGCCGATGATGTCGTCGAAAGCGAGGGCGATGTGCCCTCCGTGGGCGGCGTTGTTGCCGCCCAGGTGGAAGCTGCGGAAGGTGACCTTCGCGGTGACGCCGTCGCTGTCACCGCTGACCACCGTGTACGGCGGCAGGGTGATGTTGCCGCGCGCGGGCAGGTCGGTGCGGGTCCAGCTGGGCGAGGACCACTCGTCCACCACTGCCTCGTCGAGGCGGGCATTGAGCTGCTCGAGGGTCGCGATGGTCTCTTTGGCGAGCTCGTCGGACGGGTTCACCAGCCGCGCGCGGTCCATCAGCACGCGGACCTGTTCGATCAGCTCGCCGTAGTGCGGCCCGCCCACCGGGTTGTCGGCACTGCGGTTCTTCCGCGCCTGGATCAGCTCGGCGACCGGCCGGAATCCACCTTCGTGATGCTTCTCGTCCGGGAGCGAGTTGCCGACCTGTGTATCGTCCATATGCAACACGTTATCGCTGCCGAGCTGGATGTTCGCGCCGGGGATCGGTGTCAGGTCAACTAGGCTGGGTCCCGATCACCGAGTAGGTCCTACGGACCGGAGCGTCGGCGCACCACCGGTGGTGCCCCCTCCGGGTGAGCGGCGAAAGGCTGAGCGCATGGGTATCGCGGCGGTTGTGTTCGACATGGATGGCGTGCTGATCGATTCCGAACCCATCTGGGAACAGGTCAGGCACGATTATGTGGTCCTCAAAGGTGGCCGGTGGCAACCGGATTCGCAGAAGAAGATGATGGGGATGAACACCCTCGAGTGGTCGTCGTATCTGGCCGACGATCTCGGTGTGGCCGAACCGGCCGGCAAGGTGGCTGCCGACGTCATCGATCTGATGGCCGACCGATACGCCCATCACGTCCCGCTGTTGCCCGGCGCGGTCGAGGCGGTCCAGCGGTGCGCGGGAAGCTGGAAACTCGGCCTGGCCAGCTCTTCGCCTGCCACGGTGATCGATCTGGTGCTCGCGAAGTCCGGCCTGCTCGACCTGTTCACCACGGTGCTGTCCACCGAGGAGGTCGGACGCGGCAAGCCCGCACCCGATGTCTACCTGACCGTCGCGCAGCGTCTCGGTGTGGACCCGAAAGACTGTACAGCCGTGGAGGATTCGACCAACGGTCTGCTCTCCGCGCACGGCGCCGGGATGCGTCTGATCGCGGCGCCGCGCCCGGAATTCCCGCCGCGGCCCGACGTGCTCGCCCTGGCCGACGCGGTCATCGGCGATCTCGATCAGCTCACCGCCGACGTCGTGACCGGGACCGTCTGACTCAGAAGCTGCCGGTGACGCCATCGATTCGCTCGCGCAGCAGGTCGGCGTGGCCGTTGTGGCGGGCGTATTCCTCGATCATGTGCAGGTACACCCAGCGCAGGGTGTAGTCGTCGCTGCGCCACGGAACGTGGAACACATGGTCGAGGGAGAGGTCGGCGACGGCGGCGTCACAGGCGGCGACCTCGGCGTGGAAGGCGGTGAAGACCTCCTCGGCGGGCAGAGACGCGAGGTTGTCGAAATCGGCGTCGGGCTCGTCATCGGTGCTGTAAACCGGTTGGACTTCCTGGCCTGCCGCGGACAGCCGGAACCAGCCCCGCTCCACTTCGGTGAGATGGCGGACCAGCCCGAGCAGCGACAGCGTCGACGGCTCCACCGACCGCGTGGCGAGCTGTTCGCCGTCGAGTCCACCGCATTTGCCGAGCAACGTCTGGCGGTGAAAGTCCAACCAGGACTGCAACATCGCCCGTTCGTCAGCGCCTACCAGGGTCCTGGTGGGCTCGAGTTCGGGTGCTTTCCACGTCATCGAGGCGAGGCTACCCGCCGCCATATCCCGGTGCAGCTCGATTTCGAGTGTCGCGTCACCGATTCATCGGTCCGCCCGCTCGGAGCCCTCGCTGATCCGGCACACTGGCCCGATGGGTGACCAACGCGACGACCAGCCCGAAGTCGTAGTCCACGTCGGTGACGGCTCCGACGCGCCGCACCCCGTCGACCCCGCCCGGCCGGGTCTCACCGCTACCGATCCCGCGCCCGAACACCCCTTCCTCTTGCTCACCCGGACCCCCACGGACCACATCCAGGCCCGCTACCTCCCCGATGGCACCTACGAACTCGAACACACTACCGGCCCCACCCACCGCCACCTGTTCACCAGCGACGCCCTCCTGGTCCGCGACATCGTCTGGTCCTGGGTCCAACGCGACACCTGGTGGTCCGACACTGTCGCCTGGACCACCGTCGATCCCGCCATCGCCGAACTCCACGCTCTGCACACCGAACTCACCGACATGCTCGACGGCATCTCCCTGATGGACTCGATCACCGACGAACTGGACCAGGCCCTGGCCCGCGCCGACGAACTCCTCGACGCCGACTTCGATTTCGACCTCGGTGAACAGTAGGCCGGCCACGGCCGTGCATCCTGACGTGGCCGAGGCGCGAAATCTCATCAGCGCTCTGGGGCTGCACATTTCAGCCGCCGTTCCCGAGGTGGACAACGCCGAGTACGGCGCGGTCGTCTCGAATGTGGGTGGTGGTTCGGTCAGGTTCCGGGTGGGCAAGCAGACCCCGACGAAGGTTGGTTTGTTCGTTTCCGTGTGGCGGCGTGCCGAGGACGGTTCGACGGAGCCTTTCGCGGCCGAGGACGGCGTCGATCTGCTGGTGATCACCGCCCGCACCGGACCGCGTTTCGGGCAGTTCGTGTTTCCCACGAGCGCACTTGTCGAACACGGGATCGTGTCGGTCGCCGGTCGTGGCGGCAAGCGCGGGTTCCGGGTCTACCCACCGTGGTCGCAGACAGCGAACGCACAGGCGCGACGCTCGCAGAAGTGGCAGTGTGGCTACTTCCTCGACCTCGAAGAGATGGATTCGCCGACCGCACGGAATCTGTACGAACCGGTGTACCTTCCCCTGGCTCATCGCACAACGGCGAGTAGCGGTTAGGTGAATTACAGTGGCGCCGTGGGGATTACCGAATACGGTCCGGGCGATGTCGTGTATTTCCCGGCGGGCCCGTTCAGCGGCATCTGCGGTGTCGTCCGGGAGGTCGACGCGCGGCGGGCACAGCTGCGCATCGAATTCGGGGAGGGGACCGTCCACCGGGAAGGCAATGTCCTGCGGGAGCGGCGGCACAAGCTGACTGTCGGATTCGACGAGGTCGAGTTGGTGTAGCGACTCGGAGCTCGTCTTGTGGCGCCTGCTGCAGGTGGGCGATGATTGCGCTCAGCATGCTGAATTCCGAAGCCTCTTTCGACAGCCTCGAAGGCTTATCCGTGGGGGATGCGCTGGGCGCGCAATTCTTCGTCCCCGGGCGCTCGATCCCCGATCTTCTTGCCGGACGACCACCGGTCGCACCCTGGCAATGGACCGACGACACCGAGATGGCGTGTTCGGTGTACGCCGAGATCCGAGAACGCGGCAGGGTGGATCGCGATGCTCTCGCGGCCGCGTTCGCCGAGCGTTGCGAACCGTATCGCGGCTACGGTCCGGGCACAGTGGTTGTGCTGCACGAGATTCGAGACGGGCGTCCGTGGGCCGAAGCGGCGGGTGCGGTGTTCGGCGGGCGGGGATCGTGGGGAAACGGGGCCGCGATGCGGGTGGCGCCGCTCGGTGCGCATTTCGCCGGAGATCCGGACCGGGCCGCGGCGCAGGCGGCGATGTCCGCGGAGCTGACCCATCGGCATCCGGAAGCGATCGTCGGTGCGATGGCGGTCGCGGCTGCGGCCGCATACGCCGCCGCCTCTCGCGAAAAGGGCTGTACGCCTGACGAATTGCTGCTGGCTGTCGAGCCGTATCTGGTCGACGGGCGCACCGCGCAGGGTGTGCGTCGAGCCCGGCAGCTGCTCGGCCGAACGGTCGCCGAGGCTGCCTATGAACTGGGCAACGGCGCAAGGGTCAGCGCTCACGACACCGTGCCCTTCACCCTGTGGGTGGCCGCTACATACCTCCACGACTATCCGGCGGCGGTGTGCGCCTGTATCGAGGCGGGCGGAGACGTCGACACCACGGCCGCGATCGTCGGCGGAATCGTGGCAGCCCATACCGGCACCGGAAATCGCGGTCGCACCCGGGGAATTCCGGCGGAGTGGCTCGCCGCGCGGGAACCGCTGCCCGCATGGGCGCTGGGTTCTCAGCGGGCGCGAGCGCTCCAGCGGCCGTCGTAGCGGACTTCGATCGGGTGGGCGAAGGCGGTGGAGACATGGTCGGTGGTGATGACCTCGGTGGCCGGGCCCGCGGCCACGGTGTGGCCGTCGGCGATGAGCAGGGCGTGGGTGGTGGTGCTCGGAAGTTCCTCGAGGTGATGGGTGACCAGGATCGAGGCGACCTCGGGGTGGGTGTGATCGAGGGTGTCGATGGTGGTGAGCAGCTGTTCGCGGGCGGCCAGGTCGAGCCCGGTGGAGGGTTCGTCCAGGAGTAGGACCCGGGGGTCGCTGATCAGGGCGCGGGCGATGAGGGTGCGTCCGCGCTCGCCCTGGGACAACGTCGGCCAGATGTCGTCGGATCTTCCGGACAGACCGAGGGTGTCGATGATCGCATCGGCACGGGCGAGGTCGTCGGCGGACGGTGACCAGCGCATCGGCGTATCGATCGTGCCGGTGACGCCGGTGAGGACGACCTCGCGCACCGTGAGGGCGTAGCGCAGGGGATGACGCGGGTTGACGTGGCCGATCGAGCGGCGCAGCCGAGCCAACTCCACCCGGCCGAACTGTTCGCCGAGCACCCGCACGGCCCCGGTGGTGGGGAAGGTGACCGCGCCGCAGAAGCCCAGCAGCGTGCTCTTGCCCGCGCCGTTGGGGCCGAGCAGAGCCCAGTGCTCACCAGCGCGCACGGTCAGCGAGATGCCGTTGATGATCTTCTTGCCGTCGCGACGGAAGGTCACCTCGTCGAGTTCGATCACAGGAGCGCCGGTCATGTGAAGGCATCCTTCAAGGCGGACAGGTGGGTGCGGCTGAATTCCGCGGCGGCAGTGGGGTTCCGGTCGGCGATCGCCTGGGTCAGCTGCTCGTGCGCGCAGTGGTCGGCCTGCTCGGAGCGAACCGGGCGCAGCTCGAGCATGTCGATCATGGCCAGGCGCAGGCGCGGGAGGAAGCTGTCGAACAGTTGGGTGAGCACGTCGTTGTGCGCGGCGACGATGACCGCGCGATGGAAGGCCATGTCGGCGTCGACGTGAGCGGCGACGCTCTGGCCCTCGGCGCGGCGACCCGCCAGGGCGCGCCGGATTGCTCGCAGGTCAGCGGGCGTTCGCCGGTGCGCGGCGAGGGCGGCGGCTTCGGCTTCGATCGCGATGCGCGCCTCGATCACCGCGGCGATGGTGGCGCCACGCAGCACGACATCCCAGTCCTCGGAGACGTCGAGTGCGGTGACGAACACCCCGGAGCCCTGCCTGCTGTCGAGCACACCTTTGCCCGCGAGTTCCCGGATCGCCTCGCGCAGGGTCGAGCGGCCGACGCCCAACTGGGCGGCGAGCAGCGTCTCACCCGGTAACCGATGGCCCAACGGCCATTCACCCGCGCGGATCCGCGCGAGCAGGAGTTCAGCCGCTTGTGCGGCCAGCGGTTGACGTCGTACCTGCGATACCACCGATAAACCTCTCTACTTGTCTGAGGAGTTGTGGTAGAAGTGTACCCATCATGACCAACACCGCGCTTCTTCTCGGCCGCCACGGCGGGGCCTGACCGACCGGCCGCCCCGCCGTGGGGCTCAGTCATGGCCGGTCGCCGTCGTCTCGTGGCCCGACGTGGCCAGGAAGCAGAGCAAGTCATGACCGAATTCCCCACCCTGACCACCCCCTCGGGCGCTGTCGCCGACGGCGCGCCCGCGTGGAACCGGCAGCGCCACTCGGCGATGCCGTCGTACCGATACCGCGATGTCCATCGGCGCGTGGATGTCCCTGTCGGGCACCGTGACTGGCCCGACGCGAGGATGACCACCGCGCCCCTGTGGGTCCCCGTCGACCTGCGTGACGGCAACCAGGCGCTGGCCGAACCGATGGACCCGGCTCGCAAACGCCGGTTCTTCGAGCTGCTGATCGCCATGGGCTACAAGGAGATCGAGGTCGGCTACCCGTCCGCCTCGCAGACCGACTTCGATTTCGTGCGACTGCTGGCCGAGACCCCGCTCGCCCCGCCGGACGTGGCCGTCGTCGTGTTCACCCCGGCGCGTCGTGACCTGATCGAACGGACCGTCGAGTCGGTGCGCGGTATCGCCAACGAGGTGGTGATCCACCTGTACACCGCTACCGCGCCGGTCTGGCGTGCGGTGGTTCTCGGCAAGGATCGCGCACAACTGCGCGAGTTGATCGTCGCCGGTGCTCGCGACGTCCTGGAACTGGCGGGCGAGCTGCCGAACGTGCGGTTCCAGTTCTCGCCGGAAGTGTTCAACCTGACCGAACCGGATTTCGCCCTCGAGATCTGCGACGCCGTCACCGAGCTGTGGCAGGCGGCCCCGCAGCGGCCGGTGACGCTGAATCTGCCTGCGACAGTGGAGGTCGCGACCCCGAACATCTATGCCGACCAGATCGAATACATGCACCGCAACCTGGCTCGCCGCGACGGCGTGATCCTGTCGGTGCACCCGCACAACGACCGGGGGACCGGCATCGCCTGCGCCGAACTGGCTGTGCTGGCAGGCGCGCAACGCGTGGAGGGCTGCGTCTTCGGCAACGGCGAACGCACCGGCAACGTCGACATCGCCACCCTGGCCCTGAACCTGCATGCCCAGGGCGTGGACCCGATGATCGACTTCTCCGATATCGACGAGATCCGCCGCACCGTCGAGCACTGCACCCGCCTGCCCATCCACGAAAGGCACCCGTACGTAGGCGATCTCGTCCACACCGCCTTCTCCGGCACCCACCAGGACGCGATCGGCAAGGGCATGGCCGAGCACCGCCGACGGGCAGCGGCCGAGGACATCCCCGAACGCGAATCGCAGTGGCAGGTGCCGTATCTGCCGATCGACCCCGCCGACCTCGGCCGCTCCTACGACGCCGTGATCCGGGTCAACTCACAGTCCGGCAAAGGCGGCATCGCCTACTTGCTGCACACCGCATACGGGCTGGCCCTGCCACGGCGTCTGCAGATCGACCTGGCGAAGCGGGTCCAAGAACACGCCGACGAGACCGGCGCGGAGATCACCGCCAAGGAACTGTTCACGCTGTTCGAGCGGGCCTACACCGCCCCCGAACACCGAATCACGCTGGTGCGATGGGAGATCGCCGACGACACCACCGAGCTCGTCCTCGCCGCGCACGGCAACGAACAGCGCTCGGTACGCCACAGCGTGGGCCCGGTCGAGGCACTGGCCGCTGCCCTCGCCGAGGCGGGCCACCCCATCGAGATCCTCGGCCTGACCCAGCATTCCGTGAACACAGGCGCCGACAGCACTGCCGTGAGCTACGTCGAATACCGAGCGGCGGGCCGCACCGGGTGGGCGTTCGGCCGCGACACCTCGGTCCTGGCGGCCTCGCTGGACGCGGTGATGAACGCCGTCAACGCGACGGAATAGGTCTATCGGGGCGGTCGCACTGTCGACCGCCCCGAGCAGGGCGCGTCAGTCCTGATCGCCCTCGCACCAGTCGTCGAACGCGTCGAACTCCGCCTCGTACTGGGGCGGAATCGAGTCCTCGACGGCATTCTCGATCGGGTCCCAGATCGTATTGCACCCCTCGGGGGCGGGCGGCCACGACTCGATGTACTCGACCAACGGCGACGAAGGTGGCTCGGCTTCCTCAGCCGCTGCGACGCCCGCGGTGGCCAGGGTCAATGCCGCGGCGGCACCCGCGGTGGCGATGATCCGGCAAACACTGTTCATGACATCCTCCTGTCCGCGCCGACATGTGATGTCCAGCAATCCTAGCTGCGCGCGACCGTGCGGCTCAGGTGCGAGAGGCCGTCGTAGTCGTCTGCTGGGCAGTTGCTGTCAGCACCAACCGGTCAGGGACATGAGGCCGAGGCTGGTGGTGCCGAGGATCAGGCCGAGGGTGCCGCCGAGGATCAGGGGGCGCGGACCTGCGGTGCGCAGGCGGGCCAGGCTCAGGGAGGTGCCGATGGCGGCGAGGACGGCGGCGATGAGCCAGCCGCTGAGGTCGGCGAGCGGTGCGGTCAGTTCGGCCGGGACGATGCCGAGGCCCGCGATGACGGAGGCGGCCAGGAACAGGATCACGAAGAGCGGGACCGCCTGACGCAGAGAGGGCTTAGGTAGATCGGTCACCTCGGCGATGTGGCGGCGGCCGACGTGCAGGCCGACGCAGAGCGGGATGATGGCGAGGCTGCGCACCATTTTCACGATCACCGCGAACTGGGCAGCGGCCGCGCCGAAGATGACGCCCGCGGCCAACACGGACGACGTGTCGTTGATCGCGGTGCCCGCCCACAGTCCGAAGGCCTCCTGCGACAGGCCGAGAGCGCGGCCCATCGGCGGATACACCAGCACGGCCGTGACATTGAAGATGAAAATGGTGCACAGGGCGTAGGCGACCCGTTGCTTGTCGGGCCGAAGGACCGCGGTGGCCGCGGCGATCGCGGACGCGCCGCAGATGGTGGTGCCCACGGCGATGAGGGTCGCCGACTCCTTGTCCACCGCCAGCATCCGTCCGACGAAGAACGCCGCCACCCCGCCGACGAGCAGCGTCCCGATCAGCACCACCGCCGTCTCGCGCCCCACACTCATCACCGACCCCAGCGGCAGGCCGAGCCCCAGCAGCACGATCGCCAGCCCGAGCAAGCGCTGGCGGGCGACATCGAGCCCGGGGCCGAACGTCTCGCCCGTCACGTCCTTGCGTCGCAGCACCATCCCGGCGACGGCGCCCGCGCCGAGCGCGAGCACCGGCGTGCCGATCATCGGCAGCGCCTTGCCGAACGGCGTGGCCACGGTAGCCAGGAGTGCGGCCAGGATCAGGCCGGGAGCGAGAGCGGGTACGCGGTTCACTCCTTCACCCTCGCGCCACCGAGGACTCCGAGGTAGAGCCCGAATTCGCAGGTGGTCATAATTTGCGCTTATGGCCCTGTCGATGGGGTGTGTGGTTTCCTGGAGACGTGCGGAAACGAACCCGGCTGACTGTCGCCACCGGTGTCGGATTGATGCTGTGGGGTGAATGGGCGAATCGGCGCGCCTCTCGTCGGGGCGTCGGCCCGCCACGCTCAGGGTCGGAAGCAGTCGTGGTCCTCGGGTACCGCAACACCGGTTCGCGCGCCAACGGCATGAACCGGTGGCGAGTGCGCGCCGGTCTGCGATCCATCGATCCGCGTGCGACCGAGACCCGCCTCGTGCTGTGCGGGGGCGCCTGCGCGGGTCCGGAGACCGAGGCGGCGCTGATGGGGCGCTACGCCGTGGAAACCTGTGGCTACGAGGGCGAACTGGTCCTGGAGGAATCGAGCCGATCCACTTGGGAGAACATCGCTTTCGCGATTCCGTACCTGAAAGACGTCGACCGGATCAAGATCATCTCACTGCCCACCCATGCCGAGACCGCCCGCGCCTATCTCACGGAACAGAGCCCGGAACTGGCCGTCCGACTCGTCCCCGGACAGGAGTACCGGTTCGGCGAATGGATGCCGCTCAAACCGGCGTTCGCCCTCTACGGGGTGGCCAAGAAGCTGCGCCGCCGATTCGGCCCGGATCACGGCGGCGACGGTGCCTGATGTGGTGGCGCGCCGCCGGTCACCCATAATCGGGCCATGACGTTGCCACCCGGAACCCCCGACCTGGAGGTCCTCGATCTCCTCGTATCGGTGGCCGAGCTGGGCAGCCTGGGTGCCGCCGCGCGCAGACACGGGGTCAGCCAGCCCGCCGCGAGCATGCGAATCAGCGCGCTGGAACGGCGCATGCACGTGAAGCTGCTCGACCGTGCGCCGACCGGTTCCGAACTCACCGACGCGGGTCGCGCCGTCGTCGCTCACGCGCGCACCGTCCTGGCTGCTGTCAAAGACCTCGTGGACGATGTCGCCCGGCTTCGCGCCGCACAAGCCCCACGCCTGCGCATCGCCGCCTCCAAGACCATCGCCGACCATCGCATCCCCCATTGGCTCGCCGCCCTGCGCGCCGATCACCCCGAAGTCGTGATCGCGCTCGAAGTCGAGAACTCGACACAGGTCGCGGGCCTCGTGCGGGACGGCACGGCCGATCTCGGATTCGTGGAAGGCCCGCATCCACCGGCCGGACTCGGCAGCCGAGTGCTCGGCGCCGACGACCTGGTCGTCGTCGTGGCACCGAATCATCCATGGGCGCAGCGCAAGACTCCGGTCACGCTGACCGAGCTGGCAGGCACCGCCTTGCTGTGGCGCGAACCCGGCTCGGGCACCCGCGACACCGTATGGGACCTCCTGGCCACCGCGGCCCCACCCACGGGCCCGGCGGCCGAACTCGGCTCGACCGGCGCGATCGTGGCGGCGGCCCGAACGGGCATGGCTCCCGCGGTCCTGAGCCGCTTGATCGCCGCACCGGACCTCGTCACCGGCACCCTGGTGGAGGTCCCCTCGGCCGACTCGGCCCGCCTGACCCGCAAATTCCGCGCCATCTGGCGCCGCAACACCCCACCGTCGGGACCCGGTGAACTGCTCGTCGATCGGGCCGCGCGCCTCGAAATCGCCCGTAGCTCGGTGGTGGGACTCCCCACCGAGACCGCATCGTCGCAGGTCGAGGGCCTGGAGTAAAACCAGGAACTGGCGTAACCGGCCGGTAATTGCCCGAAACGTCCGCCGTAACGCGGCGTTCGCAGCATTTGCCGCATGACAGCCACTCCAGCCTCCTCGGCGAGGCCACGGCCTCCCGATCCGGGTTCGGGCAGACGCAGCGCACCGGCCCGGCGTATCCGCGACATCCTGCGCGCTCGCATCCGCAGCGGCGTCTACGGCACTCGTGCACTGCCCGCCGAAGCCCAGCTCGCCGCCGACTTCGCCACCAGCCGCAATATCGTCCGCGACGCACTCACTCTGCTCCGCGACGAGGGCCTGATCGACCGAGTCCCCGGTGCGGGCACATTCGTCGTCGCCGACAAGGCGGTACAGGGCCTCGACCGACTGCGTGGCCTCGCTGAAACCTTCGAGACCAGCAGTGACCGGGTGGTGAACCAGGTCCTGCTCGCCGAGGTCGTGCCCGCCACACCGCTGGTCGCCGAACGGCTCGAGCTGCAGCCCGGCGACCCGGTCGTCGCCTTGGAACGGGTGCGCTACCTCGACGGCGCTCCGCTCTCGCTCGACGCCAGCTATCTCACCGCCGACGTCGGCATCCCACTCCTGGACAAGGATCTCGCCGGCTGCGACGTGTTCGGCCTCCTCGAAGCCGAACTCGGTCTGCCACTCGGCTCGGCCGCGGTCGCGATCGAGGCGGTCGCCGCCGATCCCACTGTCGCCGGACTGTTGCAGGTCCGCGCGGGATCTCCGTTGCTGTTCGTCGAACGGCTCACCTACACCGACTCCGGTCGACCCGTCGATCTCGAATACATCCGCTATCGCGGCGACCGGTTCTCCCTGTCCGGGCGGCTCGACCGCGTCCCGGTGACCCCGCGGCGCACCCGCGACAACAACGAAAGGGGTTGATCCCCATGCAGGTTCCACCGCTGACCGACCGGCGAGAACTCGTCTGTGACGTCCTGATCGTCGGTGGCGGCACCGCGGGCACCATGGCCGCGCTCACCGCGGCCCGCCACGGCGCCAACGTGCTCCTTCTCGAAAAGGCCCACGTCCGGCACTCCGGCGCACTGGCCATGGGCATGGACGGCGTCAACAACGCCGTTGTCCCCGGCAAGGCCAGCCCGGAGGATTACGTCGCCGACATCACCGTCGCCAACGACGGCATCGTCAACCAACGCACCGTCTACGAAACCGCGACCCGGGGATTCGAGATGGTGCAACGCCTCGAAGGTTACGGCGTCAAATTCGAGAAGGACGAGCACGGCGAATACGCCGTCCGCAAGGTACACCGCTCCGGCTCCTACGTCTTGCCGATGCCCGAGGGGCGCGACGTGAAGAAGGTGCTCTACCGCACCCTGCGCGCCCGAGACGTCCGATCCAAGGTGACCATCAGCAACCGGGTGATGCCGGTACGGGTACTCACCGTCGACGGACGCGCGGTCGGCGCGGTCGGATTCGACACGCGCACCGGCGAATTCGTCACCATCTCGGCAGGCGCGGTGATCCTGGCGGCGGGTGCGTGCGGTCGGCTCGGTCTGCCCGCGTCGGGCTACCTCTACGGCACCTACGAGAACCCCACCAACGCCGGTGACGGCTACGCGATGGCCTATCACGCCGGCGCCGAACTCTCGGGCATCGAGTGCTTCCAGATCAACCCGCTGATCAAGGACTACAACGGTCCTGCCTGCGCGTATGTGGCCAACCCGTTCGGCGGCTACCAGGTCAACTCCGAAGGCAACCGCTTCGTCGACTGCGACTACTGGTCAGGTCAGATGATGGCCGAGGTCAAACGCGAACTCGACAGCGCACGCGGCCCGATCTACCTGAAACTGAGCCACTTGCCCGATGCCACGATTCGCGAGATCGAAGGCATTCTGCACACCACCGAACGCCCCACCCGTGGCACCTTCCACGAAGGCCGCGGCACCGACTACCGCACCAGCGACATCGAGATGCACATTTCCGAGATCGGTTTGTGCAGTGGACATTCCGCGTCGGGAGTCTGGGTCGACGAACACGCCGCGACCACGGTGCCCGGGCTCTACGCGGCCGGCGATATGGCGCTGGTGCCGCACAACTACATGATCGGCGCCTTCGTCTACGGCGACATCGCCGGTGAGCACGCGAGCGAATTCGCGCGCGGCGCAGCACACCCGGACCTGCCGGCCGATCAGATCGAGGCCGCCCACGAGCTGATCTACCGCCCCTTGCACAACCCCGACGGCCCGCCACAGCCGCAGGTCGAGTACAAGCTGCGCCGCTTCGTCAACGACTACCTGCAGCCGCCCAAGGCGCAGTCGTATCTGACGCTCGGCGTCGAAGCCTTCGAACGGATGAGCACCGATATCGCCGCGATGGGCGGACAGACGCCGCACGAACTGATGCGCTGCGCCGAGGTCACCTTCATTCGAGACTGTGCCGAAATGGCGGCGCGTGCTTCCCTGCGCCGGACCGAAAGTCGGTGGGGGCTCTATCATCAGCGTGCGGATTGGCCCGCCAGCAACGACGCCGAGTGGTTCTGCCATCTGAACCTCTTTCGCGGTGCAGGCGGTGCGATGGAGTTCAAGACTCGGCCGGTCGCGCCCTATATCGTGCCCGTGCCCGGTTTCGTGCGGCCCGACGGAGTCGCCGATGTGGCTGCCCCCGAACTCGTCGGCGCGTGGGGTGCCCGATGAGCGCGCGGCTGCTGACCCTGCTCGAGCTCGCCGACGAATGCCCCGAACTCGACGAGCTCACCCCGTTTCTGACCGACCCGCACCCGGAGGTTCGCCGCACCGCGCTGTCGGTGTTGAGTGAAACCACCGACGACTGGTCCCGAGCGGCACCGATCTTCGCCGCCGCGCTCGCCGATACCGATGTCGACGTGCGCCACGCCGCCATCGGTCTGCTCACCGAACTCCTCGAAGTGCTCGTTCCGGGGCCGGAATTCGATGCCGCCCTGCGAAAATGCGTCTCCGCACCGGAGCCTGCGGTGCGCTCGGCCGCCATCGAGGCGCTGTGGCGACACCGCAGGGTGGACGCGGGTGAGCTGGCGCGATGGCTGGTCGATCCGAATGCCGCGGTGCGGCGCACGGTGGTCGGCGGCCTCACCTCGGTCGACGCGCTCGACGAACTCGCCGTCGCTGCCGCCGACGAAGACCACGACGTGCGCATCGGTGTCGCGAAAGGGATCGCGGCGGTCGGTGATCCGCGCGGCGCGGTAACCCTCCTCGCTTTGGCGGCCGATCCCCAACCGCTCGTCCGGGCGGCCGCGCTGTCGAGTCTGGCGGGCACCGGCTGCGACGAACACGCCGCCGCGACGGCCACCGTGGCCATCACCGATCCGGCGTGGCAGGTCCGCCAAGCAGCGGCGATCGCCCTGGCCGCCGCGGACCCCGAACTCGCCGCGGCACCGCTGCTGTCGGCGGTCTCCGACCCCAATCTCGACGTCCGCAAGGCGGCAGTGCGCGCACTGGCCGAACGGATCGCCGAGCGACGCGACATCACCTCGGCGCTGCAGGCGGCCCTCGACGACCCGGACGCCGATGTCCGTGCCTTCGCCCGCATCGGCATCGCCAACTCTGGAAAGGAACTCTGATGGCCCAGGTCAATGCCCGCCTCGATGTCCCCGTCTCGGTCGACGAGGCGAAATGTATCGACGGCTGCACCCTCTGTGTGGACATGTGTCCGCTCGATTCCCTTGCCATCCACCCGGATTCGGGCAAGGCGTACATGCACGTCGACGAGTGCTGGTACTGCGGGCCGTGTGCCGCGCGATGCCCGGTCGGCGCCGTCACCGTGAACATCCCGTTCCTGTTGCGTTGAGAGAGCCATCATGAGCATCCGAATCCCCGCGCTGCTGCTCGGTGTCGCCGCGGTGGCCTCCCTGGCCACCGGCTGCGGGGGCGCCGACGACGGCAAGACCGTCACCGTGAACATCGGCTACCAGTCCAAGACCATCAATACCGTCACGGCGGGCACCCTGCTGCGTGATCGTGGCACCTTCGAGGCCGAACTCGCCGAACTCGGCAAGACCAAGGGCCTCACCTACAAGGTGGAGTGGAAGGATTTCGCCGCGGGCCCACCGCTGACCGCACAGATGCTGGCAGGTCAGGTCGACATCGGCTCGATGGGCGACGCACCGATCCTGGTCAACGGATCCAAGACCCGTGATCACGCCGACGTGAAATCCGAACTGATCGCCGTCACCGGCTACAATCTGCGCGGTTCGCTGAATCAGATTGTGGTGCCGACGGATTCGAAGGCAGCGACGATCACAGATCTGCGCGGTGAGATCGTGTCGACCAGCGTCGGGTCGGCCGCGCACGGCATGCTCGCCACGGGGCTGTCCGCGGCCGGGATGACCCTCGACGATGTGAAGCTGCTCGGTCAGGATCCCGCCGTCGGCGCCTCGGCTCTGCAGGGTGATCAGGTGGCCGCGCTGGCTCAGTTCGTGCCGTGGCCACAGAAGCTCGTCTACGACGGTAAGGCGAAACTGCTCTATGACGGTGGCAGCGCGGGCATTCCGACCTTTCACGCCGTCGTCGCGAGTGAACGCTTCGGCACCGACAACCCCGACATCGTCACCGCGTTTCTCACCGCGGTGCGCAAAACCACGGACTATCTCAACCAGAACCCACTGGCCGCCGCGCAGCGAGTCGCCGAGATCACCGGGTTGCCCGCCGAGGTGGTGTATCTCTACAACGGCCCGAACGGCCTGGTGAGCTTCGATCCGACGATCAAACCTCAGCAGGTGGACGCGCTCGGCAAGCTGCTGCCGTTCCTGAAAAGCCTCGGCGCACTGGCGGACCTCGACCTCGGCGAGTTCGTCGACGACCGCTACGTGCGTGCTGTGTACGGCGCCGACTACGACACCGCCCGCGCGTCGGTGGCCGCCGCCGCACCACTGACCGGTACCGATGCCGCGTGCGGGGGAATGGTGGACGGAATCCCCACCGCCTCGGAAGTGTGGTTCGCCGACACCCCGACAACCATGGTCGCCAGAACACCGACCTGTCTGCTGCGGCAGATCGCGGCCACGGGTGCCACCGTCCGCGCCGCCTACGTGCCCGACCACGGCACCGGGATCCGGCTGTTCGCCGCGACCGCGACCTGGGTCAGCGATCCCGCCGTCGGCCCCGACGATCGGCTCTTGCCGTTCGCGACCCGCGTCGGTGCACAGCAGTACGCCGCCGCCCATCCGGGCGTCACGGTGATCGACTACCAGGCAGCACTGAAGGCCCGCTAGATCCGTCACGTGAGACCAGGAGGCTCACCATGACCATTTCCGCCGAACCCCGCACCGCGCCCGTCGCGGCCCCCGAAACCGTTGCCACACCGACGAGTTCACCCATCCGATTCGCCGTTCCCACCAAGGTGCGCAAGGCTGTACTGACCGCCGTGCCGCTGTTGGCGTTGCTGCTGGGCTGGTACCTGCTCACCACCAATCAGGTCGTGTTCTGGTTGCGTTTCGACAAGATCCCTACGCCCGCACAGGTATTCGACTCCTTTCGCACGCAGCTCGGTGCGTCGACCTACTACCGTGACATCTTCTCCAGCACCCGCCGCATCCTGATCGGCTTCGGCCTCGCCACGGTGTCCGGCGTGCTGATCGGTATGGCGGTGGGTCGCTCGGCCGTGGTCAGCGCGCTCGTGCGGCCGGTGCTCGAGGTGTTCCGGCCGATCCCGGCGATCGCGCTGGTGCCCCTTGCCATCCTGCTGTTCCCGACCGGTGAACAGGGCATCGTGTTCATCACCTTCTTCGCCGCGTTCTTCCCGGTCGCGGTGAGCACCATCCACGCCATGCACGCGCTGCCCAAAGTCTGGGAAGAGGCGGCCCACACCCTCGGCGCCCGCCGCCGCGACATCCTGTTCCAGATCGCGCTGCCCGGCGCGCTGCCCGGCATCTTCTCCGGGCTGTCGGTGGCGATGGGTGTGGCCTGGATCTGTGTGATCAGCGCGGAGATGATCTCGGGTCAGTTCGGTATCGGGTACTTCACCTGGCAGTCCTACGGGCTCCTGGATTATCCGGGGGTGATCGTCGGAATGCTCACCATCGGCCTGCTCGGCTGGTTCACCGCCTGGTTGGTCGAACTGGCGGGTCGCCGGGTGAACCGGTGGCTTCCGAGGGCGCAGCGATGAGCGCCGGCGCCGCGGTGCGGCTGCACGGGTTGCGTATCGCCTACGGTGAAAGTCTCGCCGCCGAAGTCGATCTCGATGTCGACGCGGGTCAGATCGTGGTACTGCTCGGCCCATCGGGCTGCGGCAAATCCACGGTCCTGCGGGCGATGGCCGGGTTGCTGCCGCCGATCGGTGGGACGGTCACGGTCGACGGTGGACCCTCGGCGCAGCACTGCTCGATGGTGTTCCAGGAGGACGCGTTGCTGCCGTGGCGCACCGCTCGGCGCAATGTCGAATTCGCGCTGAAACTGCGCGGGGTATCACGGCGCAGCCGCCGCATCGAAGCCCAGGAACTGCTGAACCTGGTGGGGCTCACAGAGTTCGGTGATCACCTGCCCGGTGCGCTCTCGGGCGGTATGCGTCAGCGCGTGCAATTGGCGCGAACGTTGGCCGCGCAGCCACGGGTGCTGCTGATGGACGAACCGTTCGGCGCCCTCGACGCGCAGACCCGCGCGGATATGCAGCGCCTGCTCATCTCGGTGTGGCAGCAACGCCGAACCACGGTGCTGTTCGTGACCCACGACGTCGACGAGGCGCTCCTGCTGGCCGACCGGATCGTTCTGCTCACCCCGCGCCCTGCCCGCATTCAGCGCGTCATCGAGATCGCCTCACCGCGCGCACCCGGCGCCCGATTCGAACCCGAATTCGCGCGTCTGCGTTACGAAATCCTCGCCGCCCTCGGCGAGCCCAACGAGAAGGAACTACAGCCATGACCTTCGTCATCGGAGCCGCCTGCGTGGACGTCATGGATCGCGCTTGCGTGGAGGAATGCCCGGTCGATTGCATCTACACCGGTGACAGGATGGCTTACATCCATCCGACCGAGTGCGTGGATTGCGGTGCGTGCGAGCCGGTCTGCCCAGTCGAGGCGATCTATCTCGACGACGATATCCCGCCGGGCCAGGAAGGGTTCGTCGCCACGAACGCGGCCTTCTTCGACACGGTGCTCCCCGGCCGCGACACTGCGCTGGGTTCGCCTGGTGGCGCGGGTGCGGTGGGCGAACTCGGCGTGGACACGCCGTTCGTCGCGGGGTACGAGAAATGAGAACCCCACTGCGGGTGGCGATCATCGGCGCCGGGCCCGCCGGTATCTACGCCGCCGACGCGTTGATGAAGTCCGATGCCTGCTCAGACGGGGGAGTGAGCATCGACCTCTACGAGCGCATGCCCGCGCCCTTCGGTCTGATCCGCTACGGCGTCGCGCCCGACCACCCGCGCATCAAGGGCATCATCACCGCC
>NZ_LMFE01000002.1:0-241465 GCF_001427185.1 Nocardia sp. Root136 | reverse complement strand
CCATTCCGAACCCGGAAGCTAAGGCCACCTGCGCCGATGGTACTGCACTCGACAGGGTGTGGGAGAGTAGGACACTGCCGGAACATCATTGCGAAAGGCCCTCAACCATTGGTTGGGGGCCTTTTTGCGTTCCCAGTCCTTATCCTTTAATTCAGTCTGACAGGTAGGCGACCCAGAGATAGTCACGGGCGCGGCTGGTGGCGACGAGCAGCTGTCTGGCAAGCATCTCGGCTAGGTCCCTGGCACCGCCGGACAGCGCACCGATATCGGCCGGCGGTTCCGCGGTGACGTGGAAGACCGCGGTGAAATCCATTCCCTTCGCACGGCGCACCGTACCGATCTTGACCTGCCCGACCTGCGAGCCGTCGTCGTCCTCCAACGCGATGGCGTCGAAGCCCGCCCGGCGCAGCACCCGTAGGTACCGATAGACCTCGCTCGGCCAGTTCACGATCACGGCGATCTCAGAACCCGGCTCCAGCTGTGCATTACGGAGCGCGAGGGGAAGCAGACGGTCGATATCGCGGCGGGAGACGTGCGCATCGTCCGCGCGACCGTCCGACAACGTGGGATCGCTGTCTCGGAGGATGACGCCGGCACCGCCATCGAGATCGTCTACGGCGTTGCCTGCGTCGATGCGCTGTGAATACCGCAGCACCGCTTCACGATTGCGGTAGTTCGTTCGAAGCACTCGACCACGGCCGCCGACAAGAGGAATCCCCGCCTCGGACAGGGTGCAGCCACCGGCATAGACCTGCTGCTGTCCGTCACCGACCAGGAGCAGTTGGGCGTCGGAATCGCCGCCCGCTATCTGGTGCACCAGCTGCAACTGCGTGAGCGTGAAGTCCTGTACTTCGTCGACGACCACCATGGCGTATGCCTCGGTACTGTCGAGCGGCCGTGCTCGGAGCTCGTCGACGGCCAGCGAGATGACGTCGTTGAAGTCGTGGATATGCCGCGCATCCAGGACCTCCTGGTAAGGCAGATAAAGGTTCTCCCAGACGAATTGACGACGGGAGGACCGGAGGCTGATCCCTTCACGACCCACCCGCTGCACGCCCTTGTATGTCGTCAGGTCGGTGATCCTGCGGCCCTTGATCACCCTGTCGATCTCGTCTTTCCAGTAGCCGCGATCGGTACCCTCGACCCGGTCCAACACCCCACCTGCGCCCTGCCAAGCCTTGCTGAACGCGTGCTTGATCGCGTCGTTGTCGAGTTCGAACTCGACCTTGCGACGGCGCAGGAACGCGGTCGCCGATGCGTGTAGCCCCTTGAATTGGACGCGATCGACAGCGTGTGGCTCCAACCGGGCGAAGCTTCGCTCGTGGTAGGCGGGCAGGCTCTTGACGAACGTCGTGAAGAGCAGTCGCCCTGGATTGCGCTTGGCGAAGTACGCCATGCGGTGCAGCGCGACGACCGACTTGCCGGTGCCGGCCGGACCGCTTAAACGGGCAGGGCCGGTAAAAGTGGTGTGAACCAGCGTGAGCTGCTCGGGGTCGAGGAACGTCATCCAATCGCTGAATGGCTTGGCAAGCGCGGCCGTCCTCGCGTCAGCGTGTAAGTCCTCCTGGTCGAATAGCCCGCCGGCATCGACGTTTTCCGCTGTTGGCGCGTCGTCGGCGCAGAGGTGTCTGTGCGTGCTGAGCTTTTCCGCAGCGGTCGCTGCCAGCTCACTGACCCGCTCCGCACGCATCCGTTTCTCACGACGCAGCAGGGTGCCGACGAAGCTGGTCTCATCGACAACAAGGTAGCGGCCATCTGCCACGGGCCGTGAACCGTGGGGCATGAGCAGCATGATGTCGAGGGAGTGCGGCACGAACTGGGCGCCGCCGACTACCACCTTGGCGAACGTCCGCTCGGCCTCGCTGCGGATTTTCATGATGTCGGCAGAGTTGGGCAGTGTCTCGGTGAAGACAAGTGCGAAAACACCGGTGCGCCCCAGCGCGAACGCCGCGATCCGGTCGGGTGTGGGTGAACCGCGGTCCACGAGCACATGCCAGCCGGGATTGGTGAGTAGGGCTGCTAGGAAACGACGCTGGCCAGGCGTCAACTGTCGCTGCTCGGCGAGTGTGCGCTCCGCCCACCGTGCTACCCGCTCGCGATGAATATTCGGCATCGATCCCCCTCCGGATACCTCAGCTCCGTACAGCAGGTGGAGCTGTAATGCGTTGAGTACCAACATAGTTGACATCGGACCGGACGGCATACGGATCGGATGGACGGGCTCCTTGACCTCGGCAGCTACACCTCCGGCGAGCCTCTGCCTGACCGTGGTCATGTGATCGGCGAATTTCCAGCAGGGTGCCGCGTCGTGCAATGCTTTCCGGCTCGCGTCCGCACGAGGGGATTTCGTTCAGGCAGCGTTATCTGGCGCCTATCGCCGTCTCGGTCGTTCTGGTCGGTGTCACCGGGTGTGGGAGCGCCGAGTCGCCGGCCACGATCTCGGCCAGTGCAGCGCCGACGTCGGGTCTCGGAACTCCCTTCGCGTTCACCGACGCGTCCAATGGCGCGAACGTCAGCACCATCACGTTCACCGAAATTGCGCTCGCGCCTGCGGAGTGCCTGACCGAGCTACTTCCGGGCCGCGTCGCTTTGGCGGTGCGCTCCCAGGTCGAGAGCATCGGCACCAGCCGGATGTCGCAACCCGACCAGTGGCCGCTCAGTACCGTGGACCGCGCTGGCATCACACAGCTGGACAGAGCACGCCATTCTCTCTGCCTCGGCCAAGGGCCGGACAGCAATGTGTGGACTGTTCTGAATACACGCGTGACCCGAATGCTCGGGGCAACGATTTTGCTGGATTTCCGAGTCACGCTTGCTGCCATAGCGTTTCACCCGCACGGCTTTCGACCGTAGGAGTGATGGATGGTGACAGGGGTGTTGGCTCAGCGGGAGCCCATCGTCGACGTCGAACTGGAAGTCGTGGAGCGGTGGCACCCGGCTGTCCGGGTGCTCTTCCGGTTCGGGTTCGTTGTTCTCGGTATCGGGATGGCCGGGGTGTGGCTGCTGCACGCGTTGCTGCGCACTTTCGGTGTGCCGCAGGAGATGGTGAGCGAGGTCGCCAAATGGACGGCGTTGCATCCGCTCAGCGACTGGGTCGGCACCCAAATCTTCGATGTGCGTATCGATTACACGGTCACCGGCAGCGGTGACACTGCTGCGAAGTGGGTGGCTGTCTTCACCCTGCTCTTGGTCGCTGTACCGGTCACTGCTGCCTGGTCGGTCCTCGACCGGCGTCGCCCGAACTACGTGCGACTGTACGAGTGGTTCCGACTGCTGCTGCGCATTTCCCTGGTCAGCGCTCTCTTGCTGTACGGAATGATCAAAGTGCTGCCGTCCCAGATGTCGTTCAACCTCGAGCGGCTGGTCGAACCGTTCGGTCATATGAGCCCGATGGCGGTGCTGTGGGCGCAGTCGTCGCTGTCGGAGCCGTATGAGATGGCATTGGGTGCGGCGGAAGTCTTTGCGGCGCTGCTGCTGATCCTGCCGGTGACCGCAGGGCTCGGATCTGTGCTGGCCGTGATCGTGGCCCTTCAGGTTCTGCTGATGAATCTCACCTTCGATGTGCCGGTGAAGCTGTTCGCCCTGCAATTGTTCCTGTACGCAACGGTGTTGGCCGCACCCGACATCGTTCGCATCGTCCGCGCTCTGTTCGGCCGGGCCGTAGGAGATCGACCGCAGGTACCTTTGCTTTCTACACCGCGCGGTGGCCGAATCCTCCTGGCCGCCCAGGTACTGATGGGGGTGTGGCTGCTCGGCGCCACGACCGTCGAGGCGTACGACGGCTGGCACACCTACGGCAACGCACGGCCCAAGTCACCGCTCTACGGCATCTGGAACGTCACCGTGTACTCGGCTGGCGGCGAGGAGGTGCCCGCCTTGGTCGACTTCCGCGAATCGCGGCCCAACGGCGGAATACCGAGCGCCACCGAACGATTTCGCCGCATCATCTTCGACATCCCCCAGGGCATAACCATGCAGCGGCTCGACGATTCACTTGTCTCGTTCCCTGCCCGAATCGACACCGACCAGCACACCATTACGCTGTCGAAAGACACGACACACCAATGGAAGCTCGTGACCTTCAGTTACGTTCAGCCACAACCGGATCAGCTGATCTTGGAGGGCTCGCTCGGCGGTCGACCGGTGCGAATGCAACTGGACCAAGTCGACCTCGCGCAGTACCCGGCTGTCTCGCGAGGGTTCCATTGGGTGCAGGCCACGCCCTATTTCCGGTAAGCATTGTGCTCCAACAGAATACGGATCATCCACCGGCGACCGAAGGAATGATCATCACCTCGGTGCCCGCAACGACAGCGGTGTCCTGGCCGTCGAGCAGACGGCATTCGTCACCGTCGACATAGAAGTTCACGTACCGACGCAACGCCCCGCGCTCGTCGCGGAGTCGGCGTTCCAACCCGGGCGATCGTTCGCGCAGCGCATCGAGAACCTGCTTCAGGGTCGCGCCGTCGACATCCAATTCCTTGGCGCCGTCGACGTAGGTGCGCAGCATGGAGGGCAGACAGACACGAGCCATCGCGCTAACCGATGACCGCGGCGCGCACGCACAGCACGTCCGGCAGCTTGTCGGCTACGAGCCGCCAATGGTCACCTTCGTCCGCGCTGCAATACACTTCGCCGTTGCGGGTGCCGAAATAGATGCCGGTCGGCTCGGCGTCGTCGGCACACATGGCATCGCGCATGACCGCCGCCCAGAACGGGACCTGCGGGAGCCCATCGTTCTGCTTCGACCATGTGTCGCCACCGTCCTCGCTGCGATACACCGCGCAGGTGGCATCGGGTGGGAAGCGGAAGCGCTCCATGTCCGCGACCAGGGGGAAGGTGTAGATAACCCCTGGCTTACGCGGATGCGCGACGATCGGGAAGCCGAAGTTGGACGGTGGCAACCCACCGTCGATCGACTGCCAGCTCACCCCTGCATCGGTACTTCTGAACACACCACCGTGGTTCTGCAGATACATGGTGCTCGGCGATTCGGCATCGAGGGCGACTTTGTGCACGCACTGCCCCCATTCCGGCAATTCGCCAGGCATGAAATCCGCGGTGACGCCCTTGTTCGTCGGCGTCCATGATTCGCCGCCGTCGGAAGTCTGATAGACACCGCCGGTGGACATGGCCACCGCCATCCGCTGAGTATCGACCGGATGCGGCAGCACGGTGTGCAAAGCCAGCCCGCCACCGCCCGGCTCCCACTGCGGCCGATGAGGATGCTCCCACAACCCCCTGACCAGCTCGAACGTCCGGCCGCGATCAGCCGACCGGAACAACGCCGACGGTTCGACGCCGGCGTACACGACATCCGGCTCGGCATCGGTGGCAGGCGCAATCTGCCAAACGCCGCCCAATGCGGCCTCGGTGTCCTCGGGAAACGCCAGCGGCGCGTCATCCGGCTCGCTCCACGTCTCCCCGAGATCATCACTGACCACCAACGTGGGCCCGAAATGACTATTCAAAACTCCGGCGAGTACCCGCGGCGTCTCCCGCCGAGTATCAATCGCCAACGCCTTCACATCAGCCACCGGAAACTGCGGTGGCGACACCGTCCAACTAGCTCGCCCATCCCGGCTACGAGCCAAGAACAAACCCTTACGTGTTCCGATCCCGAGCAGCACGTCCATCGCGAACCTCCGGTTGGTCACCGCAACGCCGATATGCGTGACACTACGCCGCCACACCGACAACACCCGAGGGTTCATGTGGCACTCGCTACCGAACCTATGAACTCACCTGGAGTCCGCGAGCATCCAACTAGCTCTGCCAAGGCTTCTTGAACATCACCTTGCCCGATTCGGCGGTGGTCTGGGAATCCGTCGCCGCGCGGTTGGCTGACGACCGGCTCGGCATCGCTACCCCCGAAGTTGGGCAACGGGTCCTCATCGACTACTCGGCGCCGGACGTGACCTAGGAAATGCACGTCGGACGCCAGACCGCCATCATCGATGACAGCCTGGCTCGGGTCTTCGGGTTCCTCGGCGCTGATGTCGTACCCGCGAACCATGTGGGTGATTGGTGGACTCAGTTCGGGATGCTGATCCAGTACATCGACGAGCATCCTGAATTTGCTTTGTACACTGAAGAACTCGATGCGCACACCAGTTCAGTGTCGGCGCTGGACAGCCTGTATACGGCCGCCCGCGCACAGTTCGACGCCGAGCCTTCCTTCGCTGATCGGGCTCGAACTCGGGTTGTTGTCCTGCAAGCCGGGACCTCGACACGGTCGCGCGGTGGCGGGAGATTACCGCCGAGTCCGAGCAGGTCAAGGGCCCCGGATGATCAGCCGACGGGTATCGGCGCGGTCAAGTACGCCGACCTGTCGACCTCCAGGGTCAAGGAGTACGTCTTCGACCAGGACCAGATGACGGCGGACAACGGCATCTGCAGTACGGCCACGGCCGGGTCAGCTCGGTCAGTGCGCTCTGCGGCCCATTCGATGCCACGAACGGGCCGCAGGCGTTTGTCGACGCGCGTGTCCTGCTGAAACCTGAGAAGCGGCTTCGCTAGGCGATCACAGGCTCGGCTTCCCAGTCGCCGGATCGACTGGGCCCGCGACACTTTCGTGATTGATCGTTACCATGACTTCAGATAGTGAAGGGGGGAACACCGGTGACATACGGTGGACAAACATTTCAGGCAACTCCGGCTGAACTCGCCGCCGCCGCTTCAGCGGTGCGGACCTTGCTCGATGGCATGGTCTCGGGGTTCAAGTCCCTCGAGTCAGATGTTACGTCGCTGACCAGCACCTGGAAGGGACGGCAGGGCGAGCAGTTCGCCGCCGGATTTGCCGATGTTCGCGATGGCCTCTCCGAACTGCTGGATGCAATTCGTGACACCACCGTCGCGTTGGACGACAGTGCTGAGGCATATCTCGGTCAGGAAGGCGCCAACGCGGCTGCGATCGAAGCAGTCGCCTCGAGTCTGGATCTACCCGGTGTCTCATAGCGTGAACCTGGCCCTACTCGACTCCGTCATTGCCCGAATGGGAGGTTTCGAAGGGTTTTTCGACGAGCAGATCGAAGCATTCGACATCGCGATCAGCAAGCTGCAGACGGGCTGGGATGGTGACGCGGCGACCGCGCAGGCAACAGCGCATCGCCGACTGATGGCTGCGGCGAAGGAGATTCGCGATGGTGTGGAGGATATGCGGCTCGCCGCGCAAGCCGCCCACTCCAACTACACCGAAGCCATAGCCGCAAACGTCGCGATGTGGCGGAGCTGAACGAGGGTGAGCGAACTCGATGTCGACCCGGAGTTGTTCTACGACCTCTCCGGTCAGTACAGCACGGCGAGCCGTACCGCCAGCGCCGCGCTCACCACCATGGATCGCGAGCTGCGCGACGCGGTGAACATGGCGGGCAACGACCCTTGCGGGGAAAGCTGGGGACGGGGATACACCATCTGTGGTGTCGAGGCGACGGTCACGGCGGGCAGGGCGACTGAGGTACTTGCGAAGATGGCGCTGTTGGTGCGGCAAAGCGGCATCAACCACGACCAGTCCGAGAACGCGGAGGACTACAACAGCGGCAAGATACTGCCCCCGTCGGACCCCGGTTCGAAGACCTTCATCTGTCGCCCGTTGAAATCACCCAAGGGCGGAAGCCGGGCCAAACCTGCTGCCTGGGATATCGTCATGCAGCCGGAGATGTGGATCGACGGGAATGCCACACTGATGGAACAAGTCTCGACAAGTTGGCTCAACGCCGCTTCGGCCTACGGAACCCTCGATGTCGATCTCCGCAAGAAGATGGCGAACCTCAGCGGATCGCAGACCGATGAGATGCCCGATATCCAAGATGCCCACAACTCCGTCATCGACGCGTTCGATGCCCTCAGCGATTCCATGCGAAATATCTCGGGGGCCGTCGGCGGGTACTCGGCGACGCTGAAAGACGTTCAAGAATACTCGGAATTGCAACTCACGCTCCTCTCCGGTGCGGTGGGAGCCGATGTGCTGGGTGCGCTGATCGGCGGGAAGGCAGTGTCCGCTGGGGCGAAGAAGCTTGCCGATATAGAAATCGATATCGTCCGCGATCGCATACAGCTGGCGATGAAGGCGCTGACGCAAGCGGAGCTTCTGAGCTCGAGCACATTTACCGCCGCTTCCGGGACTGTCCGATACGTGATGACGTCGAAGTTTCAGCCGGTACTGGACAAGCAACTGAAGAACCCGCCGCCGCCTGCCAGCACTGGAACCACGAAACGGAACAGGCTCGAGGGCGAAAAGGCGGAGATGCGTGCCGGCATCGACCCGATGAAGACGAAGGAGTCGCTCATCGGTGACTCCGGAAAACGCCGCACGCCGGATGACCTCGATCACGGACAGCAGCGACTCACCGAGGTCAAGAATGTACAGAATCAGGGTCTGACCGATCAAATCAGGGATGAACTAGCATACTGTGATCGGCGAGGTTATGAATTTGTCCTGATCACTGACAACAACACCAAACTGACCGCCGAGATGCAGAGCTTGGTCAACCAAGGCAAGATCAAACACGTGAGAATGGATTTCCGAAGTTGACGCCAACCGACGATCAGGCCGGAAGTGAACTGCTCGCTGATTATCAACACGCAGGTGGATACGCCCGGACGATATTTCAGTTCCCGGACAAGCCTGTCGACGCGAAGATCATCGGTGTGCTCTCGGGTTGGCTCGTCGAGCTCGAAACCCGCTGGCCGGGTGATGAAACCCGAGGCCGCGACATGGCTAGGCTGATGATTGTCAGAGCCCTCGGTGTCAAGGAATCCCGCAAATCGATTGCGATACCAGCGCTGATATCCCAGTTCGACCACGCCAAGAACATCGGGCTGGATACGCGGTGGGCGGCAGGCAATGCCCTGTACGACATTCCGGCTGGAAAGGAACACTTCGATGCTTTGGCAGCTATAGCGTCTGACCGCGCCTTCGGTCGTAGTCGTGGAATGGTCGTGACCTGGCTCGGCAAATCACGGCACCCTGAGGCCGCTACCGTCGCGCTCAGTCTTGTCGACGATGAATCTGTCGAAGGAAATGCGCTGGAGGCCTTGGCGAAAATGCGGGTGCAAGGTGTGCGCGAAAAAATCGAGCCATTCCTGAGTGCTGACAAGCCTCGGATGCGCCAGCTCGCCAAACGGATCCTCGCCCACGATCAGAGCTGATTCAAGCGGACTTCACCACACAGCACGAATGGCAGTGTGACCTTCCAATGGTTCGGCCTCAAGTGTCCCGTCGGCAAGCCTGTAGGGCTCGATCACTCCGATTGCGATCCCATGGGCGTGCTCGAGATGGATCTCGATACCGCTGGACGCCGTCTCCGGTAGCGCCACGTCGGTCACCACCGCCGCGGCCCGCAGGTCACCCCGCATTCGTGACAGCGCAGTGAAGATCATCGGCTTGGCCTGTCGTGCATCTGGCGCGTCGATATCGATGACTCGGACGCCGCCCTCCCGGTCGACACCGAGGCCGAACGGGAAGAACTCGCCCCGATCCCGCAGGTGCTCTTCTGCCAGCGTCAGCGCGGAATCGAGGAGGTTGTCCACATCGTCCTGGACCGGTTCAGGGGTGGTATCGCGCCAAGACATCGCGTTCCTTTCGAGTCAACGGGACCACCCGTCTCGATGTAACCGACCGCCGGGCACCCGCCGCCAAGGCTACCGCGTGGTGACTCGCGATGATCAGGCTGTACACACCTCGCCATAACCGGGAGGGTCAATTATGAGCACGACCTACGGCGCAGCCTCAGCGAGGTTCGGCGCGAATTCGGCGGCCGGTGGGCACAGGTAATCGTCCGGGTAGGTCTGCTTGATCTGAAACGCGATCCGCTTACCCATCACTCCAACGATGTTGACGGCGTTGGTGACCGGAACCCGGCTGCCTGCAAAACGAGCGGGTGCTCAGCCCCGAAAAGCGGTGACAGGATCCCCTTTATCTGCTCGAATGGTCATCGACCGCGAACCTCAACGGTCACGAACTGGCTGGGTAGGAGCCGATCGTGGATGGGATGCAGACGTCCGGGTGGTTGCGGCGCGACGGGGACGGCGTTGCGGCGCCGACGGTCGGCCAGGTTGTTCGTGAGTACCGACTTGCGGGTGGGACCAATCAGGCCGTGGTCGCTGATGCGTTGGGGATCACTCAGCAGTTCCTGAGTCAGGTCGAGAAGGGAACGCGCAAGGCCACGCTGGAGCAACGGCAAGGGTTCGCTCGGGTTCTGGGGATCCCTCCCGAGGAGCTCGGAATCGCGGGTCGCGCTCACCGCCGCGCGGGCGCTGATGACACTCCCGCGGTGGCCACCAGTCGAGGTCGATGGCGAGTTCAACGCAACTGGTTGAATCACCACCGCGACGACCTGGCGAGACTGGCGACCGCGTGGTATCCGGACGAGTACCGGCTTCCGAGGACGTCGCTGATCACTCGCGACGGCTGGATACCCGCTGCCCCAGTAGATTTGGATTCACTTCGTCTCGAACTCGATGAGGGACCGCAACTCGCCGAGATCACCGGAGCCGAGGGAGAGACCGCGCCCGTGCGCCCGCTGCGCGTTCCAGGGCTCGCCTTCGAGACGTATTCCGCAGCGGTGAAACATCTTGACCCGCCGCAACTCTTCGAGTCGAGACCGAGCTACCGGTATCTCGGTGGCACCGTCACATCCGGCGGATTGGGCTTCGGATTGGCCAGCTACTTCGACAAACTCGATGTCAGCGAGGCACTCGCGCACGAGTTGGCTGCGGCCTGTCTGGCTCATCCGACCGCCGACGTCTCGGACTTGAGGGGCATGTTGCCTTTCCGTGGGCTCATCGGAGATCCGTTCGATCCGGCACGGCGCGCGATCATCCCCGCCATCACCACGTTGACGATCCGGCTCCGCAGGTTCCCAGCACCGCCGTCGTTCCTGCTGCACTGGCGTGACCCTTCTCGTGTCGCGACCGCTGCCGGGGTCTATGACGTGATTCCGGCAGGTGAATTCCAGCCGTCGAGTATGGGGTTATGGGACCGCCGCAACGATTTCTCCTTGTGGCGCAACATGGTTCGGGAGTATTCCGAAGAGGTGCTCGGCCATCCAGAGCACGACGGGACACGAAGTGTTCCGATCGACTACGCGAATTGGTCGTTCTATCAGCAGCTCAGTGCGGCTCGTGCGCAAGGAAAAGTCACCGCACATCTTCTCGGGTTCGGTCTCGACGCGCTGACATTGGCTGCCACGTTGCTCACTGTCGTCGTCATCGACGACGACGTATTCGACGAAATCTTCGGCACGATGGTGCAGTTCAACGAGGAAGGTGAGGTAGTCGGCATCGGTGATGGCCGAGCCGCCGATGGAGTGCCGTTCACCGAGGAGTCGGTGACGCGGATGCTGGAAGCCGAACCCATGGCCGCGCCGGGAGCAGCGTGCTTGGCGCTGGCATGGCAGCATCGACACAGCTTGATCAGCTGAGGAATCTGGAGATCACATGCCCACGCAATCGCGCACCCTGACCGACAGCGAGCAGGCGTGGGCCCGAACCCGCTCCTATCTGCGTGAACACCGGACCGAACTGGACCTTGCCGCGGCGGGGGAGTACCCAGACGCGCACCGTGTGGCCGATTCCGTGCTACTCGCACGACGCGAGTGGCTGCCGACTTCGCCAATTCCGGTGAACGACATCAGGTTGGATTGGTCCCCCACGGAAGCTCTGTCGTCCACGGCCTATCCACCGCGAAGTTCTGTCCTTCCTGTGCGCGCCGACGGTGGAGAGTATGAGACATATTCCGCAGTCGTCGGCGATGTCGCGGCACCAACAGTCTTCGAGAATCGGCCGACTTACCGACTGCTCCATGCGGAGCTGGCTGGTCAATCGCCAACCCTGCGATTTGGCTTGGGGCACTACTTCGACAGTGTGGATGTGGGGGAAGCGGCTGCTCACGAGTTCGCGGTTGCTTACCGCGACGGACAGGTCGCACCAGGGGTACGCGCCGCGATCACCGACCCATGCGATCTCGGGCAGCGTCGGGCGAATCTCGCGATCAGCACGCTCACAATCCGGCGCGATGCCGACACCGGTGACCGGTCGTTCCTGCTGCACTGGCGTGACCCACGCAAGGTCGGACATGCTGGCGGGATGTATCAGGTGGTTCCGGTCGGCGTCTTCCAGCCCTCGGGGTACGCCGAGTGGAACACGGGAAACGACTTCTCCCTTTGGCGCAACATGATCCGTGAGTTTTCCGAGGAACTGTGTGGTGCCGATGAAGACCATGGCAGCGAGAAGACCCCAATCGCCTACGAGTCATGGGAGTTCGCTGCCAAACTCACGGAGGGGCTCGGCGACGGATCGGTCGAGGCTTACTGCTTAGGACTTGGCGTCGATCCCCTGAGCTTCGCCACGGACCTGCTGACCGCCGTGATCATCGACGGACCAGTCTTCGATGAACTGTTCGGCGAGATCGTGGCCGACAACGACGAGGGGCGTGTGCTCGAGTTGCAGCCCTTCACTTTTGAGCGGGTCGAGCAGATCATCGCGGAGCATCCGATCCAAGCCGCAGGGGCTGCAGCCCTTCGGTTGGCGATCGCTGACCTGCCCTGACCCGATACAACAGGCTGTTGTACAGCAGCCTGTTGTTGGAATCCCAGCCCTGGTCGGAGAGACGCTGGGGCAGTGAAGAATTCAGAGACAACAACGACCGGCTTGTTGCACCGCGCGGTCGATATCGGTTTGCAGTTCAAGGCCCGCCCCGAGATATTCGGTCGGCGAAGCACAACACGCGAGATCCGAGACCTGCTGGTCACTGAGCTCCCGGTGCAGTCCATGACCGGTGAGGAGGTCCTGGCCGAGTTTGTGAATCATGTGCTGCCGCTGTGCAAGAACGAGGCATCGCCACGGTTCATGGGTTTCGGTGACACCGGCGATGACCAGCTCGCTCTGATGGGCAGCGCGCTGGCAGTGCTGACGCAGCAGAACATGATCAACCAGTCGTTCGACAGTCCGAGCGCCACATTTGTCGAGATCGCCGTGTTGCGATGGCTGCGAGACCTGCTCGGTTACGCGAATCCACCGGTCGATGCGGTGCACACGGTGTGGGATGTGGGCGGCATGGTCACTCCCGGCGGGACCACCAGCAATACCGTCGCGATGATGCTGGCCAGGGAAGCGAAAGCGCCGGGCACGATGCATACAGGTGTCACCAACCCAGGCCGGATGGCAGTGGTGGTTCCTAAAGGGATCGGACACTACAGCGTGAAGGCGGCGTTGACGTGGATCGGGTGCGGGGCGCAAGTGATCGAAGTCCCCACTCGAGGATTCCGTTACGACAGAAACGAACTCGCCCGAATTTTGCGGGAAGACGGTGATCGCGTCATGGCGGTGGTCGCTTATGCCGGTGACAGCCGAACTCAGACGGTCGAGGATCTGAGAGCCGTGCACGATCTCGTGCGGGCAGTTGACCCGAGTATTTGGTTGCACGCGGACGCGTGCTGGGGGCTGCTCGCGGCGTTCAGCCCGAACTTGCGGGACAAGATCGACGGCATCGCCGAGTTCGACAGCATCACCGTGGACCCGCACAAGATCCTGGCCGTGCCCTACGGGCTGAGCGCACTGCTGGTGCGTAAACCTTCTGTGCTGCGGACGATCTCGACCTATTCGGATCTGATCATGCAGGAAGACTTCGCTTTCGGACAGGTCACTCCGTTCGTCGGCACCAAGGGATGGATGTCGCTGAAGCTGTGGATGATGATGCTCGGCCGCGGCCGAGCGGGACTCGCGGAACTTGCCGACCATCGACAGAGGCTGACTCGACGATTCGCTGAGTTGGTCGACGCGCACCCACGGCTGGTTCGGCTCAACGACCCAAACCTGGCGGCGGTTGTCTTCGCCTACCTACCGGCGGGAAGCATGCTCGGCCGTATCGACGAGCCTGTGCTGGACCGCGTCAATCAGCTCAACATCGCCCTTCATGAGCGGATCCTCGCCGAAGGCCGCTGGCATCTGCACCAATTCACGTTGCCGGATGACCTGGGTCGCCTACGGAAAGGATCGGTCGTGTATCCGCTGCGGTTCATGGCCAACAACCCTGGGCTCACCGAATCCCATATGCACGAAGTTCTCGCCTACCTCGACCATCTCGCCTCGGATCTGGAGGAACAAGTAGCATGACGAACTCGAGTTTTCGCGCGGTGTACGAGACGGCAGGCACCTACGACAAGCTGCTGTTGCAGCATTTCTACGGCGGCACCGAAGACATCGACCTGGTCGCGGACTGGCTCACCGAACACCATGCGGCACCACGTGCAGCGTTGAACGTTGTCGAATTCGGCTGCGGCACAGGCCGAATCACTGACGCGATCGCACCCTACGCCCGAAATCTCGTGCTGGCCGATTACAGCGAAACGATGGTGGCCGCGGTCGCGCAGAAGTTCCCCGACGCCCAAACGATCTGCGCGGACACCAGCGACGCCGTGACCTCCCTGCTCGCGGCTGACCGAGCGGCGACCTTCGACCTGGTAACGGCGTTCTGGTCGTTGAGCTACCCGATCGGCGAGTTCTTCGAGGAGCTGTCGTCGGCGGGCGTGCAGCCACGGGGTGACCAGGCCGACGCGGCAGAGCACGCGCGGAAGTTCGTGCTCGACCTGGTTGGGCTGACTGCGCCGGGTGGGCACTTGCTGGCGATGTTGTTCGACGCTGAAAGCCCCGAACAGCAGTTGGTGACGCAGGCCTGGGAAACAGTCGCGCCATTCCCCGGCGGTGGCCGCGCTTACACCCGGCACGTCCTGATCGACGCGCTTCACGAGGCCGAGAACCGCGGCGACGGCACACTGACCCACACGCGGCTCGGGGGAGTGGCGTGGGCTCCCACACGGGAATCTGCCCGGGAATGGTTCTTCGGCGTCCATTTCAAGCACCACCCCCGACTGCTCGACGACCTCGAACTCGAGCGGGACGTGGAAGAGTTCATCGACCGATACGAAATGCCGGAAGGTGGTGTCGCGCTGCCGAGTGGGGTCCATTTCATCGACTTCCACGCAGTCGCGCATCCGCGTGCATCGCTTCCGGCCGGGTTGGCGTCGTGACTCCCGAACTGTTTGCCGCCGCGGCGCAGCTATGTCGCACCAGTACCCCGGTCGGCGGCTACGGATTGGCGTACGGCTCACAGGCCGTCGGCGCTGGTTACTCGGACTCGGACCTGGATCTGGTGTTGGTTGGACGGCATCGCCCCGGTTATCACATCATGAACGACCTGGTTGCCGCTGTATGCAAGATCCACGACGACTTCGGGCTACGCACTGACACGGAAGTCGATTACGAGACAAAGCTTTTCGCGACCTTCGCCGATGTCGACAGCGCAGTCGGATTGCGGTGCTTCTCGAGAATCAGCGGTGTGCTCAGCGCGGATCCTGTCGTTGCCGACCGACGCTGGTTGAATTCGCCGGCCTTTGCCCAACGACTCATTCTCAACGCTCTGACCAGTGAGCACGTGTTCCTCGGCGGAAGCGTGGCACGGTATCGCGCTGACCGGGCGAGGGCGGAGCAGGCGATCGCAGTGCTCGCAATTTCGATGCTGGGGGTACCCGAAGTGACCGTGCTCGACGCCGTACGGGCACTCACCGAAGTGCCCGGAGGAGTGCGTGGCAAAGACTTCCTGGGCTACACCCCCGGCGCTCGCCTGTGCTCGACCGTTCAGTCCGGACTGGCATCGCTGGTCGCCCGGAATCTGGTCGAGGTGATCGGCGGTACGCGGTTTCGCCGATGCCATGTCCGCGACGAACAGGTCGGTCCTGGTCACGCCGCATGACGCACCTGCGACAATGGGCTCACCATCCCTATCGAAAGGAATCCAAGGTGAGCTCTGCCGGTATTGTGCCGCTGCTCGGACGTGTCGCTGCCGCTGTGTCGGAGGCGATCGTGCGAGTCCGCCCGGAAATGGCGGATGCGGACCCGGTGGTGCGACGATCCGATCGGGCCGACTTCCAATCCAACGCTGCGCTGTCGTTGGCGAAGAAGGTCGGAATGCCGCCGGCGCAGCTCGGTGGCGAGCTCGCAGCCAGTCTCGATCTCGCCGATGGTGTGATTGCCGACGTGCAGGTGTCGGGCCCAGGATTCTTGAACATCTCTCTCGCTGATCGGGCGATCTGGGAAAGCGTTGCTGCACGGCTGGCTGATGAACGCCTCGGTGTGCCAGCCACCGAGAGCGGGCATCGAGTGGTCATCGACTACTCCGCGCCGAACGTGGCGAAAGAAATGCACGTCGGGCATCTGCGGACCACGATCATCGGTGACAGCCTTGCCCGGGTCTTCGGGTTTCTCGGTGCTGATGTCGTGCGCGCGAACCACCTCGGCGATTGGGGAACCCAGTTCGGGATGCTCATCCAGTACATCGACGAGCACCCCGAATCAGCTTGGCACGCCGAAGAACTCGACGCTGAGACCAGTGCGGTGTCGGCGCTGGACAGCCTGTACAAAGCCGCCCGCGCCCAGTTCGACTCCGATCCTGCCTTTGCTGACCGGGCACGAAACCGCGTGGTTGCACTGCAAGCTGGCGACCCTGACACCGTTGCGCGGTGGCGCGAGATCGTCGCCGAGTCCGAGAAAGCGTTCGGTGCGATCTACGACCGGCTCGGTGTTTTGCTCACCCCGGATGACTACGTCGGTGAGTCGTTCTACAACGACCATCTTGCTGATACCGTCACCGAACTCATCGACAAAGGCGTAGCAGTCGACAGCGACGGCGCGATCGTTGTGTTGTCCGAGCAGGTCACAGGCCCTGATGATCAGCCTGTTGTGCTGATGGCCCGAAAACGCGACGGCGGCTACGGCTACGACAGCACCGACTTGGCGACTATCCGATACCGCATCGGCTCGCTGCACGCGGATCGGCTGCTGTATGTCACCGATTCGCGACAGGCTCTGCACTTTCAGCTCATCTTCGAAGCGGCTCGGCGGGTGGGTTGGCTTACCGAGGCGATCCAGGTCGATCACGTCGCTTACGGCACCATCTTGGGATCGGATGGCAAACCGTTCAAAACCCGTGCGGGCGGGACGGTTCGGTTGATGGGCTTGCTCGACGAGGCCGCCGCGCGTGTCCGTGCTGTCGTCGCTGAGAAGAATCCGGACCTTTCTCCTGTCGAGCTCGACACCATCGCTGAGCAAGCGGGACTCGGTGCGGTCAAGTACGCAGATCTGTCGACGTCGCGGGTCAAGGATTACAGCTTCGACCTGGACCGGATGACGACGCTCAACGGCAATACCGGCGTCTACCTGCAATATGCCCACGCCCGTGTCTGTTCGATCCTGCGCAAGGCTCACGCCACGACGCAGGTCATGGTCGATACTGCCGGTCCACTCGAACCAGCAGAGCGAGGACTCGCACTGGCTCTGGACTACTACGGAACTGTCCTGGCCGAGGTGGCCGAGGTGTTGGAACCGCACCGCCTGGCCGGTTATATCTACGATCTCGCCCGCGCTTACACCACCTTCTACGACACGTGCCCGGTTATCGCGGCCGATGGGCCGATTCGTTCGAATCGAATCGCGCTGTGCCAGTTGACTGCTCGAACGCTGGAGCTTGGGTTGGGCCAATTGGGTATGGCGGCACCACGACGGATGTGACCCGTGGCCGGACGCTCGCCGCATCGGTGCTGCGTCCGGTCAGCAGTTCGTAACCTCTCCGCTTGATGCTTTGCCATACATGTGTCGATGGTCACTTGTAATGTCGGGAATGCGCGAAGTACGCGAGCTGATGTTCGGACGAAGCGGGGCCGTGATGGTACGTGACTGGTATGCGAATCGGGCGCACCGAGGCGATCAAGATCCGCGGTTCGATCCGGCAAACGACGATCCGCGCGATCCGTTCGAATTTCGGTGCGGTCCAAGAACAGCGCGCAACTGGTGAACCCCGTCGTGGAACTAGAGCGAAGCGACGCAAGGCCGCGGTGAAAGGGCGGAATGCGCGGGCAACGCAGGGCGGCGATCGGCAGGTTTCGCCATCTGCCAAGGTTCCCTGCGGTGACGAGAGGCGTACTGCCGTTGAGGCGATCGTTCTAGGCGTCCTTCGCGATGACCCAGAGCCAACCTTCGGGCAGTACCAGCGGGCCGTCCGAGCAGCGGGTTACGGGGAGTTGGACAGGGCTGAGGTCAGAGCAATCTTCCAACGGATCGCGGCAAAGAGACGCGCCCGCCAGATGCCCGCCAATGTTCAGAAGGGGCGGCCAGCGCGGGTTGCCCGACTGCGGGCGGCTGACAATACGGTGAGAGTGGTGGCCGCGGAACGGTGTCCATCCTGCGATGTCGTACCGGACAGGCTGAGTGGTGCGTGTCGGTGCGGGTGACCGCTGATCACTTGCTGTCACGGTCGGGGTAGGAAGGTCTGAGGCTTCCACGTAGGTGCGGGCGATGTCGAAGTGCTCCACCCACTCTAATGGCCGGATCTACGTCACGGTTGGGTGGCGGAACTGTCGCCGTCGACATGAAGGAGTTGGCGCGATTCCCGGCGTGCTGATCGAGCCTTTGTCGTGGTGGTCTGCTGAATAGCCTGTGCTGCAGGACAATCGTGTCGGGCTACACGTGGGATATGATCTTGCTCGTCAGGTTGTGGCCCGACGGGCTTCCGCTCTACGGATATGCCCCCGCTGCACGAGGTTTCGTGCTGTCTAGGGGTGTTCGGCATGGTGGAGAGGGCTTTGCGGTCGACCGCAGCGGAGGTGCTGACATGGTCGATGGAGGCAACGCTCGTGGCGATGCTGGCCGAGCATCTGAATCGGAAGTCGGAGCAAAAGAACTCAGAAGCCCGGTCCTGGACAGCCAGCCTCCCTCTGCTGGCGAAGGATTTGCAGGAAGTCGGGTTGGGCCAAGTCGAGATGCTGCTGGAGTTTCGTCTGCCGGTGACGAGTGCTCGTGCCGACGTAGTGCTCAGTGGGGTCGATCCGCGGACCGGCGAAGACAGTTACGTGGTCGTCGAGCTCAAGCAGTGGAGTCAAGCCGAGCTGGCGTACAACAGCGACCGAATCGTGCGGGCGAGTGGGCTGCCGGACGAACAAGCACATCCGATCGACCAGGTGCGCGGCTACTGCAAGTACCTCGCACAGTACGTCGAAGTTCTCCACGACCGTCCGGAGGCGGTACACGGCGTCGCCTATCTGCACAACGCGACCGAGAACTCGATCAGCACGCTCAGAGCGCGACAACCGGATCGGTTGGGTCGAATGTTCACCGCTGACGGGCGCGAGGATTTTCTCAGGTTCTTGACCAGCAAGCTCGCCCCGGCGTCGGGCGCAATGGCCGCGGAACGGTTGTTGGCGAGCCCGATTCGTCCGCGGTCGAACCTGCTGACCTTCGCCGCATCTGCATTGCGTAGCGCGACGGAGTATTCGCTGCTCGATCAACAGCAGATCGCCTACCAGCGCGTGCTCGACCAGGTCCGGTTGTCGCACGAGCAAGATCAGAAGAGCGTCGTGATCATCACCGGCGGTCCAGGCAGCGGGAAGAGCCTGATCGCGGTCACATTGCTGTCGGAACTGCACCGCGAAGGAAAGCAGGTACGGCACGCCACCGGTTCGCAGTCGTTCACCGAGTCCCTTCGGAAGTATCCAGCAAAAGGGTCCACCCAGCTGAAGGGCCTGTTCCAGTACTACAGGACGTTCGCTGACTACCGGCGTAACCAGCTCGATGTGCTGATCTGCGACGAAGCCCATCGCATCCGGGCGGTTTCGACCAACCGTTTCACGAAGAAGGAGAAGCGCACCGGTAGGCCGCAGATCGACGAACTGATCGCTGCCGCCAAGGTCCCGGTCTTCCTCCTCGATGAGCATCAGGTTGTTCGGCCGGGTGAAGTGGGGACCTTCGACGAGATCTACTCGCATGCCACCCGGGCCGGGTATCCCGTACACACCATCGCCCTGGACGGGCTTTTCCGCTGCGGAGGAAGCGCGGAGTACGACGAGTGGGTGCGTCGGCTGCTCGGTTTGCGGATCGGCGGCCCGACCAAGTGGGTCGGGGACTCGAACTTCAAGGTTCGAGTGGCCGAGTCACCGCAACAGTTGCAGGATTTTCTGCGTGCAAAGAATGACTCCGGCGAGGTTGCCCGCATTACCGCCGGCTACTGCTGGCCATGGAGTGATCCGAAACCGGACGACAGCCTCGTCGATGACGTTCGCATCGATTCGTGGTCGATGCCATGGAATCTGAAGTCCGACAGGGCAGTCAGTGGGGTTCCGTCCAAGCTGTTCTGGGCGACTGATCCCGCGGGATTCGATCAGGTCGGCTGCATCTACACCGCGCAGGGCTTCGAATATGAGTGGGCCGGTGTCATAATCGGCCCCGACCTGGTGATTCGCAATGGCAGCTTCGTCAGCGTGCGCGACGGCAGCCAGGACAAGCCGATGAAGTCGAAGAACCTGTTCGACGACGATTTCAACCGGCTGACCCGAAATATCTACAAGGTCCTGCTCACTCGCGCGATGCGGGGCGTGGTGATCTACTCCACCGATCCAGAGACTCAGCAGTTCCTCACTGATCTGGTTCCTTGATCACGACAGGTGGAAACTGGCTCGTTCGTCGAGCACTCGGCGGGCACCGTCCACATCGGCAAGGCGGGCAGAAACTGTTGCGGCGGCGAGGTTGTTGGGGAGTACCTCCGAGAATTTCAAGCCTCGGATAGCTCGCTCGTCGGCAACCGGAAGGACAAGGACCGAGTTCGGTCCGCGTCGCTCGGACACTGCGTCTCGCCACAGGGCGGGGGTGAGGTCGGGGCGGAGGCGGATGCTGAAGTCGCTGGGGCGTTGGGTGGGGTCGACGACTGTGGGTAGGGAGGCGGCCAGGGTGGCGTTGGCGCGGAAGCCTGCCCAGGTCCACCAGCGGACGGCGTCGCCCTCGCGTTCGATCACGGTGGCGTTGCCTCTGGTTATATTCAGGGCTTTGGTCGCGCGGATGTCGTCGAGTTGGACGCGGGCGCGTTTGGTCAGCGACACCGGGGGATCAGTGCCGAGGAGGGTGTCGCGGATTGCGCGGGTCAGTTCGAAGGACAGGCCGCGCAGGCCGGTGTTGGACCACTTTGCTACGCCACCGGATTCGGCCGGTTCGACGAAGGCGCGGCGTCGGGACCAGTCGATGTAGGTGACGTGCCAGCTTCGGCCTGCCAGGAGCAGCAGGCGGGGGCCGGGGCGGTCGTCGGTCAGGACCGAGGGATCTGTGTGGCCTATTTCTTGGCGGCCTGCGAGGACCGTGAATTGTGGGGGTGCGGTGAAGGCGGCGGTGAGGTCGAGGAAATGTCTTTTACCGAAACGCTTTTCGGCTTCGGGGCCGATGTGGAGGAGGCCGCCGTCGTCATCGAGGTGACCTTGCTCCACGAGGTGGCGCAGGATCGGTCCTGCGGAGGTGTCGAACGGGTGGAGTCCGTTCCACTCTTGGGACCAGATCCGGTCGCCGATGGAGTGGTGCTGCAGCGTCACGGCCAGGATTTGTTGCGCCACCAGGTGGCGGGGTTCTGGCGGGGGGATGATCGGTTCGACCCAGCCTCGACTCCACAGCAATAACAGCCCGGCGGCTCGGATGAGCGCGTCATCGGTCGTGGCCAGGAACAAGCAGTTGCGGGCGCTTCCCGCACGTCGCCCGGTGCGGCCGATGCGCTGCAGAAACGACGCGACAGTGCTGGGTGAGTCGATCTGGATGACTCTGTCCAGGTCGCCGACATCGATTCCCAGCTCCAGGGTCGAGGTCGAGACGATGACGCAATCGCGTGCTTCGGCGAAAGCCAGTTCGGCGCGGGCGCGTTCATCCACCGAAAGCGAAGCGTGCGAGAGAAATACCGTCACCTCGCGCGTGCGCAGCGCTGCGCCGAGTTCCTCGACCTGGCGTCGGGAGTCGCAGAATACGAGCCGCTTCTCGCCGCGATGAAGGGATGCAATGACTTTCGCGGCGTTCTCCAGAGAGCCCACGTAGTCGAGCTCGACCTCGCCAGGCGGGGGAGAGGACGTCCGGCCTGGTACAGGAAGCGTGACTCCCGGTGCAACTACCCGCCCGGGACGACTACCTGCTCCTGAGCCTTGCAGCCACGTCAGGAGTTCGTCCGGATTGCCGACTGTCGCCGACAGGCCGACTCGCTGGATTGGCCGACCGGTCACCCGCTGCAGACGTTCCAGCACAGCCAGCAGATGCCAGCCGCGATCGTCGCCGGCGAAGGCGTGTACTTCGTCGATCACGACCGCGCGGACGTTTCCGAGGAGCTGGTTGTGATCGGTTTTGGTACCGATCAGCATGGCTTCCAACGACTCCGGCGTGGTGAGCAGGATGTCGGGGTGCTCACGCCGGATCCTGTCCCGCCGGGAGTTGGTCACGTCTCCGTGCCAGAGTTCCGCCCGGCGGCCGAGCCACTGCGCGTACCTGTCGACGCGCGTAGCCAGGTTGTTCAGCAGCGCTTTCAGCGGGCAGAGGTAGAGGATCGATACGCCGGTCCATTGTTGCTGTGCCATCTCGCTGAGCAGCGGAAAGCACGCAGCTTCTGTCTTTCCGCCTGCAGTCGGGGCGAGTAGGACGACATCCTCACCGTCTAGAAGCGGTGCGATCGCCTGTTCTTGCAGTGGGCGCAGTCCAGGCCAGCCCAGCGTGTTGACGATGTGGTGCACCACTACTGGATCCAGGCGATCCCATATTTCGTCAGTCACAGGCAGATCTTGCCACGAGGTGGATGCTCCCGACGGCATCCAAGGGCTAGGGCTGGTGGTCGTCGAGGATACGGCCCAACTGTTGCAAGGTATCGAGGTCGCCTTCCGACGGTGGGGTCGAATCATAATGCGCGATGCTGTTGCGGATTATGCGGACTCGTTCGAGGAGTCGCACAAATTCGGCCCGGTCGACAGTTGACCACCCGAGCACTTTCCAATTATGGTCAGCGTGCGGGACGAATTTTTCTTTTTGCCGGTCGAGCACTTCGAAAGGACTTACTAACATTGCATACTGACCGAACGTCAGATCGGCTAGTTTGCCAGTTTTTCGATCTTTCGCTTGTAGTAGTTGGATCGATTCGGGCGTAACGGGCGCCAGTGCGCTGCGCAACTTTTCTTCAATCTCCCCAACCAAGAAGAATGGACGAGAACCGCGATAGAACCAGTCGGAGACGTCGGAGGTCGTGACGATTCCACTGAACTCCCCATTACGCTCGCGAACGAGAAAGAACCCGTTTTCGTGGAGGCGCGGGAGACGGGGAAACAACTTATGGTGAGTTTCCGCGCTCTCCACGCTGGTGTTCATTACCTCCGCCAAGGCCAGAGTCTCGCCCTGATGAGATTTGCTGAGCCGTCGAGCCACGGACTGCCAGGTTACTACTCCGCGCAGATCCGATTTTCCATCGATGACCGGCATCTGCGAGTAGTCATAGGCACGCATGAGGTTGACGGCTTCGGCGACGGACGCGTCAGAGCTGACCGACTTCAGTGCACACCGTGCCGAGGGCAGGTCGCCGATCAAGAGTTGGTATTGCGGGCCGAGCAAAGGCTTGACCTCGACCTCCGCCTCGGGTGATTCGAAGTTCTGCTCCTGTTGGAGGTGTTCGAGGCCGACAATCGTCACCGTCACCCCAGGACGGCATCGAGCGAAGTCTGGGCGAGTGGTGAGCCCAGCCTCCTTGAGGGCCTTCGTGATGAGTGGAACTGTTTCATGGGTGCGCACCGCGAAGCCGAATCGGCCGACCAGGTCTTTCACAGGCATGGTCGCTCCGCGCAACGCGTGGAGCTGATCCCCCTGAGGAGAAGTGTGCATGTCAGTCCTCCCGTTGGTCGCGTTGGAAGGCATCCTTGCCCATAGCGGATTCGACCAATGCCAGTAGCTGGGCTTTGCGGTCGGCGTAGAACGCGACGAAGTCATCTCTGCGTAGCAGCTCTGGGTCGATCTGATGGGTGGCAACAACATCATCGAACCACTCGTCGCGCGTACCCGACTCGCTGGCCAGGATCGGCAGGTAGCTGCTCGGTGGGCCGATCATGTTTTTAGAGGCACGCTCAGAAAGGGGTGACTTGTTGATGATCGAATTTCCGAACGTAACCCATTCCTTGTTCTGGCCCAGTAGCCATTTTTTAGGAAATATCTGCCGAATATCGACTGCGTGTTGCACCAGGGTCGTCGCGGTCAACGGATCTGCGGTGAAGTACCAATCTGTGGCCGCCTGCTTGACCAGCAAGGCGACGATGCCCTTGTATGCCGCGCTGTTTCGAGTACTCAGTGAATCCAGGCGGTTACGGAGAAAAACAGATTCCTCGATGGTATCGGGGGTCGGTGCTGCGGGATCATTCCATGCGACCAGCTGCTCGACATCGTGTCCGAATCGGGTTTCAGTCGATCCGCTGTACATCTCACCGAGAACACCGCACCAGAACCATCGAGTGATGCGCTCTCGCATTCCGGGCTCGTCGGTGGCTTCGCCGAGAATCGTCCGCACGGCGGCCAGCGGAACGAGTTGGGAACGGTAGGGCAGGTCGCCCGCGGTGACGATGCACTGTTCGGTCAGGAAATCACCAACCCAGAGAAAGGCATCGCGCACAATCGGTGCCAACCGGTCGAAGTCCCGCAGTGGCAGATTGAGCAGGTCGCGGCGCTTACACGACACCGCTGCAGCCGGGCGCTTCTGTTTCAGCTCCCAGGTGCGTACTAGTGCTACTGCCTGTAGCAGGTCGGTGCTGGTCATACCTTCGTCGACGCGGGAGTCCTGGTCGCCAAAGACTGTGTGCCCGACCACCAACGTTGATTTCAGCTCCGCCCAGGTACGGCGCAGGTCGTATCGCAAACCGCTGTGCTGGTGTTCGTACTCGCGATCCCCGGCGTAGGTCGCGGTCAGCAGCTCGAAAACATTCAACGGGACACCGCCGGTGTTGACCCGTTCGAAGACTGAACACACCGCATCGGGAGTGGTGTCGGCGTCAAGGTTGATCATCGGCACCTGGAAGCTCCGAATATTGTGCAGCACTTCCGATTCGAAGGTTGGCCATAGCGCTCTGGCGGCCTCGGCATCGTGCCTGTCGAAGGCATTTTGCCAGTCGTACACTCGCTTGAAGTCGAAGACGATGTGAAGCGGGAAGTATCCGGCAGCCACTTCGCCTGCGGTGTCGGAGAGGTCGAGGTCGACACCATGTCGAATCCGGACCTTCTTGTTGTGATCGCGGACCGAGATGATCGCTTCGTCTCGGTCGGTCGCCGAACCGATCGCCTTTGCGATGTCGACGTAGTACCAGACCTTGACCGGATTCTTTCGCGCGTCTTCGGTGTCGACCGGCTTGTCCAGGAATAGCGACTGGTAGAGCGAGGTCAGCCGCTGCTGTCCATCGAGGAGCAAGGACTGCGGTTCTACGTTGGCTGCGGCTTCGGCGCCGGCCAACGGGCGTGCGCGAAAACTGGTTTCGCCACCGGTCCGCAGCGTCATCACCACGCCGAGGGGGTAATTCAGGGTGACGGTCGCGATCAGCTCGCGGATACCTTGATCGCCCCATTTCCAATCGCGCTGGAAGTCCGGCAGCTGCAGCTCGCCTGAGTCGATCCGTCCCAGAACATCGCCCAGCTTCGGGTTGTCCAAAGCCATCGATTACCCCCATCCAGCAGCGCCGAACGGCAGCGGTGCCGATCGATCGCTGTGATCAACTACATGCCAACAACTTTGGTGCTGACAGAGTGTACGACGGCCGGATTGATCGTGTGAAACACTGCTCACAGGTCGAGGTCGATGTCGTCGGCGCTGACGAGATTTCGCTCGGCGTCGGTCAGTTCGGCGGTGTTGACGGTGAGCTTGTAGTGGGTGCGTGGATCGAAGTCGGGGAACTGATCGATGCGGTCGAGCACATCGCCGACCAGCTTTTTGAGGAACAGCCGAGGGGCTATGCCGACTTTGCCGCCAAGGGTTCCGCCGACCGCGCGGGCCAGGTCGGCAATGTAGGCGTCGTCAGCGACTTGGCGAATCCGGTCGGGGTTCGCGCTGCCTTCGGCATACAGGTCACGGATAGTGATGCCCAGTACAACGAGGGATTCCATCGTGAACCCGGAAAGTCGTAGTTGCACGGCGCGCGGGTTGTCGAAGCGAGGGTCGGTGGTGAAGTCGGTAGCGAGGCGCTGGGCGAGCGGTGCCAGTCGTTGAACGCCCTGCTGGCCGTCGTAGAACGCCGGTGTGCCGGTGATGAGCAGGTAGAGGCCGGGGAATCGGCCGGAATGAACCTCGTCGATGAGCTGGCGTAGTGCGTTGAGCGCCTTGTCTCGCGCGTCCGATCGCACGCGCTGCAGTGTCTCGACTTCGTCCAGAATGAGGAGCAGGCCGCGATGGCCGCTGTCGCGCAACACGGTGAGTAGGCCTTGGAGGAACCCGAGCGCCCCGAAGTGGTCGAGTTCGCCGCGGACACCGGCGGCCCGACGAGCTGCCGCCGCGACATTCGGCTGGCCACCCAACCATGCCAAAATCGCTGCGGCGGTTTCCTCGTCATTTTCGGCTAGCGCTCGGTGATAGCCGCGTAGAGCGGTTGCGAAGGAGGGTGCGTGCCGTGAGACCTCGCCCAGGCGTGCTGCCATCAATTCGCCGACTGCTTCGGGCAGGTCGTCCTCGCCCGCACCGTCGGCCAGCGCGTCCTCTTCCAACGCGTAGAACCACGCATCGACGACGGGTCGCATGGCGCTGGGCGGGAAGCTCGAGGTGGCGAGCTGCTCTGTGACCCGTCGGTACACGGTTTCCAGTTTGTGTAGTGGAGTCTCGGTTTCCGAGATCTGGATTTCGGAAACGGCGAAGCTCTTCTTGCGGGCGCGCTCGCCGAGCCACCGGGAGAAGAATGTCTTACCCGACCCGTACTCACCACGCACTGCCTTGAATACCGCACCGCCGGAGGCGACCGTGTCGAGTTCGATGTCGAGTGCCGACTCGAACCGGTCCAGGCCGGTCGCTAGCAGGTCGAGTCCGTTGCCGGGCACGGCACCGCGCCGCAACGCATCGATGACGTCGCGTCGGCGGACTGCGCTGACAGGCGAAGGGACGCTATTCACCAGGCAATCTTGCCATGAGGTGGACTTGGTTCAACCGGCCGTGACATGACGCTGTTGCGTCGGGCCCGGCACTGGTTGTCGAGGCCGCGTGCCTGTCGGTGGGCAGAGCGACTATGGAGACCGGCGCAGGTGCGCCGTTCGAGCCCGTGGGAGGGGTGACCGTTGTGATGAGAAACGAATACGAAGCAACGTGTGCGATGTGCGGCGGTGTGATCGGTCCGCGGCAGGGTGTGGTGCACACGCGATCCAAGAGCCGTCCGTATCCGGTTCTATGCGATTCCTGCATGACCGACTTCGACGAGAGCGAAAGGGCCGCAGCGGAATACGACAGGAGCATGGAATGAGTCGACGCGATGGGATCGAAGTTTTTGGCTGATTTCAGGTTGCCGGATGGTCGGGCGGCACTGGGCGAGAGTGCCGCCCGGCCGGTCATCGGAGGCCGAACTGTGCGCGAAGCAGGGCCACATGGAGGCGCAGTGTTCGACCGTCGGCGAGGACCTCCAGCACCTGCACGCCGTCCACGTTGAGCAACTGCCCGAGGATGGCCGCGAAGCCGTTGGCTCGTGATGGTGGATCGCCTACGCGTTGAGCGAGGGCCGTGGTGGACTGCGGACCGTCGAGTAGCGCTCGGATGGCCTTTTCCAGCTTAGCTGGTGTTGGTTTGCGGGCCAGTTGTTCCAGCTGAGCGGCGAACACCTCTGAGGCGAGCAGATCGGTGACGAGGTCGTTGACCGGATTCGGCGATCGAAGGAGCGGCTCCGCGCTGGGCAGCGGGATATCCAGGGTGATCTGTGCGGCGGCCTGCTCGGTGATTCGGCTGGCGATGCGTTTGGTCGCCTTTTTGACGGCTGCCGTGGTTTCCGGTTCGGACAGCGTGTCGGTGTCGTCGCGCCACCAGGTCGGGCGTTGGTCGCCCAGTTCGCGCCAGCCGGTGGGGCGCTCGGCACCGTACGGAAGAAACGCGAGCACCGGGATGGTGATCTCCGCGAGTGCGGCGCCGCCGTGGTAGCCGGCCTTTTGGGCGGTGTAGCGAGAGTCGTTGTCCCACAACGCGACGATGGCGGCGCCGGGTTCGGGCCAGACGACGCGAGGGCCGTGGAGCAGGATCTCGTTTTCGGCTCTGCGGTCGAATTCGGCGGCGGGGAGCCGGTGGCGGGCTGATTCGATGCCTGCAGCTGGGACAGTTTCGCCGTGGCGGTCGATGACATGGCCGTGGTCGCTGGTGATCAGGACGACCATGCCCTGGGCCGTCGCCGCGGAGGCGAGCGCCCGCAGGTCGCCGACCTCGCGGGCTTCCCAGCCTGAGTCGTCGAGTTTGGCTTCCTTGGCGAGGCGGTCGTCGATCGTGTTGAGGACGACTGCGACATGACAATCGGGGTCGTTGAGCGCGGCGTTGAGGTCGGCCCCGAAGCGTTCGCCGGGCTTGCTTCGCAGGTCGGCCTTGTGGAAGACGGCTGCGCGCTTCGAACCCCAGAACGAGTGTGTGGGGAAGAGGCGTTGCTCGGTTTTCTGGTCGCCCTTCATGAGTTTTCCGGCGAACAGTGAGGTGCGCGAGACCGCGGTCAGGCTCGGCAGCGCTGCGGCCATGCAGCGGCGGTGGGCGTCGCCGTCGGGTAAGGGGTCGTGTTCGGCGAAGGTGGCGCGCAGTTCGCCCGCCAGTTCGGTGGCGATGGAAGCGCTCATCCCGTCGACGACTATCAACAGCACGCGGTGTGCGGAGGCCAGTGGGCGGACGACACGATGGAGGAAGCTCTCCACGGTCAGCATGGATCCCGGCGAGGTGCCCGATTCGGTCCATACCGCAAGATTTTTCGCGAACTCGCGGTCGAATTCGCGGCGGACGTCGCGGGCGCGGGTGGCGATGGTGTCGTAGGCGACGCGCAAGTCGGGGTCGTCGTCGCCGCCTGCATCGAGGTAGTCGAGGGCGCGGTCGGCCCAGGCGGTGCTGTGCATTTGGCGGTGCAGTGCGGCGGCGACGCTGCTGTCGACTTTGGGGTCGGGGTCGGTGTTCAACCACCGGGAGAGTCGCTGGGCCATCCGAACTCGCGTGATGCGCACACGGTGATCGGCGGCGAGGTCGTGGGCGCGCAGGGCGGCGACTGTTCGGTCGATCTCGTCGGGGTTGCCGCGGCCGAGTGCCTTTCCGGCGGCGGTCATCCGGGCTTCGAGGCCCGCGGCGAGGAGCGGGCTGTGGGTTGCCGCCTCACCTGCGCCGAACTGGCGAACGAGCAGGTCCGCTTGGGCCAGTACAGTTTTCGCTGCTTTGTGGGCAGTCAGGGTGGCGTCGTCGGCTTCGTCGTGGAGGTCGGTGGCGACGCGTGCCTTCACCAGCAGGTCGCGGACGTAGTCCTCGCACGTGCGGCCGTAGGTCCTGAGGAGGTGGTCCAGTGCTTCGCCCTGGACCGGGGGGCGGTCGCCGAGCCAGCGTTCGACCCGTCCGCGTGCCTGGTAGACCGCGTTGCCGGGGGTGGCGTGCTGCCAGAGAGCGGCGCACACGAGGCCGTATGCGAGTGCTTCCGGTCCGTGGCCGGCCGTCGTGAGCGCGGCAACCGCTGTGCCTGTAGCGCCGGATTGTTCTGATTCGCAGAGGAATTCGATGAGTCCGTCGCGCTCGGGGGCTCGCAGGTCCAGTAGTTGTCGGTCGGCGCCCGGGCGTTGTGTCCACTCGAGCAGGGTGATGGGGTCGATGCGGTCGGATCCCGAGTGGATGCGGAGTCGGCGGCCGGTGAGGGCAGCCAGCGCCGAGACGCGGGAGAGGACGCGGCCTGCCATCGCGGTCGGCCAGTCCTGGGCGCCTGCGGCGTCGAGCAGCGCTTCGCAGGCCCAGCCGTCACGTCGGAGCCGAGGGTCGATGGCTTTGGCGCCGAAGGACTCTCGGACGATGTCCCAGCGGTCTACCGCGTAGACGCGTCCGCGGTGGGTGCGGGCGAGGATTGCTGGGTCGAGGTCGTGTTCCTCGATGTTGGTGATGATCACCAGGACTCGCGGGTCGGGAGCGATCTCGCGGGCGTGGGCTAGGACGGCTTCATGCACGGCGAGTGGGGACGCGGCGATCGACACTCGAGCGTGCCGGTCCTCGGCGAGGGCAAGGACGGGGTCGCTGTCCCACTCCGGTTCGCCGCGCAACAACAGGATGACGGGCGCGCCCGGGTTGGCAAGCTCGGCCTGTAGCTTCTTTTGCGACGAAAGATACTGGGTAACCGTCGCTCTCGACATGCGTAGTGCGGTGGTTTCCGTGGCGGTGGTCATTCGTTGATGACCTTCCACGAGATTTCGATGCGTGCGGTCGGTTCCTGTGCTGCCAGCTCCGCTAGCCGGTCAGCGAAGCTGGCAGCCGCGTCACTCGCTGTTGTTGTGTAGATGCCCGACCGCTGCGCGGGGCGCTGCTTTGTTGGGTCGATCACCGGGTTCGTCAGGGTGATATCGCTAGGCCCGGGGCCGGGTACGACCGGAGCGGGATAGACGGGGGGTACGGGTGATGGGGGTCGCGGTTCGGTGTTGTTTTTCAGCTGGAGCGCGATCAGTTCGGTCACTTGCGTGTCGGCCTTGCGCAAAGCGGCGGCCAGGTCAGCTGAGCGTTGGTCGGCTTGTGCGGCAGTACGGAGCGAGTCCAGTAGCGACGCGCCCGGGGCGCCGAGCCCGGTGGCGTGGTTGAGATTGCGCCACGGCGCGTGCGCGAGGGCCGAGGTGACTTGGTCGGCGGACTTGATCGATGTCGCGTACCGGTCCGCGTTGACGTCGGCGAGATCGAAGTGAGCGAGCGCCTCGACCGCCTTCTTCGCACCGGCGGACCCACCGGTGCCAACAGTGGCGAGGGTGGACAACAACGCGAGCGAGCGTCGAGCAAGCGCGAGTCGCTCACCGGCGACGGTGTCGTTGAGCTGAAGGAAGTCCGCGTGCTTTTCCAGCTGTTCGACGAGGCGAGCAGCTGTGTCCTGGTATTTGCTTGCCGCAGCGCTGATTTGACGAGCGAACTGCTGGACCGGCCCACCACGCAACAGCGTAGGCACCTTGACGCCGAAGATGACCTCGAACCGACTACGCGCAGCGGCGAAGTCCGCCTCGCTGGGTAGTGGCTGCGTGCGCAACGCATCACCCGGTTGGATCTTGGTGAGTTCCGGGGTGTCGATCGGGACGCCGCCGCGTACCCAGATCCGGTCATCCATCTCGGCGAACGAGGCGATCACCAGGTTTGCAATGTGGGTTTCCAGGCCGCGGGGCTGGGGGCGGTCGATCCAGTCGCCGAGGGAGATGACCGAGAGGTCGCCGGTGCTGCCTGCGTTCTGGGCCTCGCGACGGAAGTGGTCGGCCCACCGCTTAGACAGCTCGAAGTAGGCCTCTTTCTGCTGGCCGAGGCCGAGAGGTACGGCGATCCGTCGCATAAGGGCGCGCTCCTTGGCGGGCACTTCGAACCGGCCGTCGCGCGCTTCGGCTGCGCCCTTCACCTGTGCAAGAACAGCTTTCGCGTCGATCGGCTTGACGGCTACGCCGGTGCCGTCCGGGTCGAGGTTCGGGTGCTCGGGGAACTGGTGGGCCAGGAGCTTGCCCGCGAGGTTGCGGATGGCGTCGTGCAGTGGTTGGCCGATCGAGACGGTCAGGCCGTCGATATCGGGCAGGGGGTGGAACAGTTCGCCCAGGTCGTTGGTGACGTCCTCGGGCTTGCGCTCGGCGAGGCCGTAGGCCTGCTTGAAAGTCGCGAGCACGCGTTGACGAAGGACCTCCCGCTGCGACTCCAGGAGCTGCTTGGCGCTGGCCCGGTTGTCGGGGTTGAGATGCTGGGCGTACTGGGTGTCGAAGCGGTACGGGTCGGCGAGTGCCTTCGTAATGACCAGTAGGCGCCGGAAGTCTTCCCAGCGGGGCTTGGTCAGGTGGGTGGGCAGCCAAGCGACGGTGTTGGGGTGGTTGCCGCCCTGCTCTTCCTTGAGTCGGCGAATCCGGTCGGCGTCTTCGATCGGGGTGTGGGCGCCTTCGTCGTAGGGCAGGTCGATGACGATGCGCCAGCGGCCTTCGTAGGCGGGTTGGAGGTCGTGGTTGGGGAGTGCGTCGTCATCGCTGACGTTGCCGAACACCACTTCCACGATGCGGTTGGAGCCGCGCCAGACGAAGCGCAGTTCGTCGGCGTCGAATCGGCCGTTGGCACGGTCGAGGCCGAACTCCTCCGCCAGGAGGTCACGGGCAAGGGCGAGCCGGTTGGACGGGTTGTCGTTGACCTGGGCGTTGGCGATCACCGATTCCACGTCGACGCCGGACAATGCCAGCTGCACGCCGGGATTGACATCGGTGCCGGTGAGCTTGATTTCGGGAAAACGACCAGCCCATTCGCTGATCATGTCCTTGATCACGCCCTCTTCCCGGCCCGGGATCATGGTGGTGATCGAGCCGTAATTGAGTGCGCCGAGTCGGCGAATTGTCAAGTCGCGCAGGGCTGGAACGCTCGGTGCGAGTGCCGCGAGCAGGACCGTGCAGGCGAGACGGTTCTGGCCGACGAACTTCTTGCAGTTGCCGAGGAGTTTGGCGTCGGTGATGGTGTCGCGCCGGTTGAGGTAGGCATCGATGTCGTCCTCGGTGACCTCGCATGTGCTGAGCAGGTACGGGCGCAGTCGCGTTTTATACAGCTTGTCGGCGGCGTCGAAGAGGACCTTCTTGTCGGCGACGAACGGGCGGTCGCCACCTCGGGTGAGCTGCTCGTAGAGGTCGCCGAGGGGGACCAGGTCGCCGAGACGCAGTTCGTTGCGGTGGTCGGCGAGGAGCTGACCCATCAGCTTCAGGCCGGTACGGGAGCGCTGTAGGGCGGCCGAGATGTGGACGAGGGTGTCGAGGAAGGCGGGGGAGAACGGGTAGCTCAACCGGAACGACGCCTCGTCGGCGCCGGTGGTGGACTCGTCGGAGCCGAGCAGGGTGTCCCACACCTTGGGGCTGAGCTTTCTCGTCCGCTCGAAGGCTGCGTCGAACTGGGCGACGGCGGCTTCGTCACGCGGCTTGAGCAGGCGGGCGTGTGCGATCTGCGGGAGGTTGCGGTCTTCGAGGCTGATCAGATCGAAGCGGCCCGATGCGTGATTGAGGGCGTCCTGGATCGCGGATTCCGCTGCGCCAGCGAGCTCTTCACCGACGAGCTCGCGGAGGTCGCGCTGGCGGGCGATGAACGAGATGATCGGGATGGCGCGCCGGGCATCGCCGCCCTCACGGAAGTTGGTGATCTTGCTGGCTTCGCGGGCCACCCGCTTCTCATCGTGGATGAGGCTGGCCAGCCACAGGATCAATTCGTCCAGAAAAAGGATGATGCCGTCGTAGCCGAGCGACTTCGCATGCGAGGCAATGACGCTGAGACCCTTGTCGAGGGAGATGAAGCCGGTCTCGTCCTCGGCGGCCTGCTCGGTGAACCCGGGCAGCAGGGTGTTGCTGGCATCGCTGACCAGCTTGGCGCGCAGCTCCTGCGGGGTGGTCGGGTTCACCAGGTTGATGACGCTGCCGTCGTGGACCTCCGACGCGGCCAGGGCGGTGTCGAGTTTCTGCGTGGTCCAGAAGGCTTTCGGGTCACCCCATTCATCGTCGCCTTCGGCAGCGTGGTCGCGGTTGAGGGCATTGAGGAACGGTTCCTCGCCCATCGTGTCGCGCAGTGAGCGCAGGTTGGTGAACAGCGCGTCGGTGCGATACACCGGCGGAATCATCGCGTCGGGATGCAGCTTGCGGACGAAGTCGACGTAGCCGCCGAGCACCCGCTGCTCCATCGCCTTGGCGTCGATCATGTGGTACGGCACCATAAGGAACTTCTTGCCGTCCGACAGGAGCCACTCGTGTTTGGTGAGCAGCGGGTCGAACTCGGTGCGGGAGCGGGCAACTGGGTTACCTGAGAGCAGGGCGTAGAGAACCGACATGAAGTGCGATTTACCGGCACCGAATGAGCCGTGCAGGAAGGCGGGCTTCGAAGTGTTGCCGTCGAGCGCGGACTTGATCAGCGCGAGGGCTTCGTCAAAGTTGCCGAGCAGGCGCTCGGTGAGCACGTAGTCTTCGACCGCTTTGGTCGAGCCTGCGTCGGTGACCGCGTCGGCAAGGGTGAGCACATAGTCCGAACCGGCGATGTGTTCCTTGATATCGATGAGGTCGCGCAGAAGTGGGCGCTGGTCCATCAGTTATCCCCCTGTGCTGCTTCGGTTTTCTTGGTGGTGCGTTTTGCCGGTGCGCGACGGCCGCGGGTGGCGGGTTGTGGGCGCCAGTTGCGGAGGTCGTCGTCGGTCAGGCCGTGTTCGCTCTGCCTGTCGTGGCGGTCGCCTGCGAGGAAGGTCGAGGGGGCGATGCCGAAATTTGGGTCGATCTCGTTGTGCCACTGGTCAAGCCATGGCTGCAGTTCGAGCAGACCCGCGAGGAATGGAGTGATCTCCTCTGTCGAGAGGCTGTGGTCAGCGAGATAGATGGCGATGGCCATCGCTTGTTCGCGGTGGTCCCAGCCTGCCCAGCCGAATAGGTCGGGGGTAGCGGCGTTGGTGGAGCCGTAGGAGATGAAGCGTTCCTTGGGTACGTCGAGCTTGCCACGGGCTTGCCAGAACGGCGTGCGTAGGAAGTCGGCAGATGTGTATTTGGGCGGGACCGGGATGGTCTTGCGGTAATCGTTCTTGGCAGGTCCGTCGGGCATGGCGTCCTCTTGGCGCTGCATGTCCCAGACGTGGTCCCAACTCTGGCGCTTCTTCAGGCCTGAGGGCTTATAGCGCAGGGCTGATATGAACGGGATATGGTGGTCGCTGATTAGCTCGCCAACCACCTTGGCCAGGTTGGTGCGAGGTGCATACAGGGCGGCGACGGATACGAAGTCGACATCCTCGGCTAAGCGATCGGCAAGTCTGGTCAGCGTAAGCATCTGAGGCTGGTCGCTGTTGTCGAACCACAACCTGCGAGAGCTCATTTGGTCGAGTAGCCAGGAGCGGAGTGCCCTCTCCTGGAGTGCTTCCCAGCCATCGGTCGCCCACCGGCGCTTATAGTCGGGCCGTTCAATCATGCCGATCGCTCGCGACGACTCGATCGCCATCATCCGGCGTTGAACAACCTGCCTGTAAGGTTCTGGCCAGTGTGCTGGAATCGCCAGGGTGGGGGTGGATTTGTGTCGCTTAAACCATTCGTCGGACGATTCTCCCCGCGCAGCTCGACGTGCAAGTACGATCTCAAAGGCCCGTTCCCCAGGTTGAATTTCAGGGACTTCATTAGGCGGGGAGATAAAATCTTCGCTTGTTAGGTTGAATACGGAGTAGATTGTCCAGTCCAGTTCCTCCTGCATTGCGATCATCTGTGCCCGTATCTTGTGCCAATTCATTTCACTATCTCGCAGGGCTTGGCCTGTTGGCACGCCTCTGTGGCACATCGCTGTTGGGCTCGCTGAGCTAATTTGATTAGCAAGCATGTCAAGCTTCTCGATAATTGATGTAGGCAACCTAGTCGGCACAGGGAATCGCCCAACATTCTTACTATTGAATTGGTACCTATCTGACCAGGGTTCTGCGCTGACGCGGGCGCCGTCGTCGCCCATCGGATCGCCGCCCTTTGGGTAGCAGCTCATTTTGAGCCAGAAGCAGGCTGTGGAGCTATTAAGAAGCCCTAGTAGCTGCAGGTGCTTTTCCTCGCTCGATCCTTCCGGCAACTTGATGACTGGTGCCGTCTGTTTGAACACCTTACCGCCTCGGTCTAGCACGAAGTGGTTGTGTGTAGCCACTTCTGCGAAGGAGATGGACAGTGGTGATCGGTACCGCTTAGGGAAGAACATGCTGTGGTCGAACCATCGGAGCCCACGCTGTTCTGGCGTTTGCCCGAAGTCAACTCGTTGACGAAGGACCGTTCGATTTGGCCATAGAAATCGTGCTTCGGAGACGGAGATTGTTCGATGTTTGCCAGTATCGTCGTAGGGGAAATATGTGGCGGTTGAAGGCTCAATAGTGAAGTCTCTGACAGCATCACCCAATACGACCGGCACGCAAGAAGATGAGATTCCATGTGATTTGGCAGCGCTCGGTGGAATATAATAGGCGTCATCCAGCCCGGTGTGAGTTGTTCTCCCAACTGCGTCGATAATGGCAGACAATTTGGTGTTTGCAGCGGCATTGAGCTGTTCGACCATTTCATGGCCACCGTCTGCCAGGATCCAGGGTTGGTTGGCGAAACGGTCACGATCTAGGTCATCAACTGAAACCCACTGGCTCACGCTGGCTCCGGGCCCTGCGACCTGCTTGACGATTGCTTGCCAGACGAGGCCTTGCTCGGGGTTTTCGGGTGCTCTCGGTTCGCCTTGCACGCTTCGCACGGTGAGAAGCCTTGGTCGGCGGCTCTTCCCGGACTTTCGTGTCCCGACCAAGATTACTGTAGGTGTCCCGTGCCCCGGGATGTACGCGCCGGATGTATCGATCACTTCAGTAAGTTCGACGGAGTGGGCGAAGAACTCTTCAATAAGCTTTGTGCCGAACTCCCGCTTCATAAACGAGTTTGAGGTAATCTGTCCGACCCGTCCGAATCCGTAGCCGTCTGGGTTGCCGATCTTGGCAAGTTCAAAGAAGCGCTGCGCGAAAGGTACTGACAATGCATAGGTTCCTGCGCATGCTTTGTACAGCCCGCGATAGATTTTGTTGAGGTTCTCATCCTTCACGGTGATATATGGCGGGTTGCCCACTACCACGTGGTAGTTGCCCTGCTCAAGAATTCCGGGGTAGTCCTGCACGTCCTCCGTAGCGTAGGAGAACTCGGCGAGAGGATCCCCAATATCGCCATCAAAGCTTAATTCCAGCTGCCGGGCTTTGATCAGCGAGTCACCAACCGCAAGCTTGATTGGCCAATCGTAGCGCGAAGCTTCCGCGAGATTGCGGACGTCCGCTGCGGCCATCGCAGCTACGAGGAGGCGAAAGCGTGCGATGGCGATCGCGAAGGGGTTGAGGTCGACGCCGTGGACTGAGTTCAGTGCGGCTTGGACTCGTTCGTGTCGGTCTTTGGTCGGCTGATTTTTTGCCCAGCGTTCGTTCAGCCGCTTGAATGCACCAAGCACGAAGTGCCCCGACCCACATGTCGGGTCTATGAGTTTGATTTCCGCATAACCAAACTCGCCGATCGCAGGCTCAAGGGTGCGGTCGAGGATGAATTCTTCGACGAATTCGGGGGTTTGGAGGAGGGCGTATTTTTTGCGGATATCTTCGGAAAGATCTTGGTAGAGGTCGCCGAGGAAGCGGGTGTCCCAGCCGTTGATGCCGTCTTCGTCGAGGGGGTCGGTGAAGTTGTGGACGAGGGTGCCGTGTTCGTCTCGGGTGCGCCAGAATTCGATGAGGTCGCGGGCGCCGTCGTGGGAGACGGGGATTTGGTAGAGGGCGTTGTGGGCGCGGTCGAAGAGGAGTTTGCCTGCTTGGCCTGCGCCGAGTTCGGCGAAAGACTGTTCGAGCCAGCCTCGGTAGGTGGGGTCGGCGTCGGATTCGACGTAGGCGTCGTAGCGGGCTTGGGCCAGTTCGCGCCGGTCGTCGGTGGGGCCGGTGAGGTAGGGCTCGGGGATGAGGCGGTTGTCTTCGCAGAAGCGGACGAAGACGGTGCCGAGGACCCAGGCGACGGCTACCTGGGTGATGCGTTCGTCGAGCCAGGAGGTTTCGGTGGCCGCGGTGCGGTTTAGTTTGCGGGCGTGGGCCCACTCGTCGTGTAGGCGGGCTTTCACCTCGGGAAGGGCGCGCAGCTGTTGGTTCAGGTCGGCCTCGACCGCAGTGACCTGCTTCTTCAGGTCGGCGAGCAGTGCGGCGCGGTCGATCATGCGTTGACTCCTGTGTCGGTCGAGGGGCTGGCGCGGTGGAGGTTGTTGATCCACGAGGCAGGCAATTGGATCCACTCGTTGAGAGCGGACTGGTACGGCACGGTGACGGCACCGAGGTGCGGCGGACGCATCGGGTCGGACTGTGGGCACAACAACCACAGACCGCCCTTTCCTCGGCGGGCCTGCTCGGCCAGGCGGCCGAGCACACCCATCGCGTCGTAGCGGGCGAACACCAGGGTGTCGGTTAGCAGTAGCGGGCCGTTACCTGCGATGTTGTCGGCGATCTCGGCTTCGATGCGGCTCCATGCGGTGCGCGCGTACTCCGAGAACTTCAGTGCGGGACGGGAACCGGCCGGGGCGACGTCGGCGCGCAGGATGGTTTCCCAGGTGGGTTTCGTATCAGGGGGAACCAGGTCGTGCATGGTGGCCAGGAACAGCGCCGTTGCCGACATCGGGCGTGCGGAGAAGCGGTCCCGCAATTCCGCGGCGGCGTTGGGCCTGTCTCTGTCGTCGTTGCGCATGATCGGTGCGGTGAGCACCCGGAATCCGTCGCGCAGTGCCGCGCCGACGAGGAGTTCCTCGGTTCGGGCGGCCTTGGCCAGACTCGGATCGTCGGAATAGCGGCCCGCCGCATGGGAGTTGACTGCGGTCGTCCAGCGGGGCGCGTGTTCGGTGTAGCTGGAGTTCTGGTCGGCGTGTTCGGGGATGTAACGCTGTACCCGAGAACCGGGGTGGGTCGCGACAATCAGGCCGAAGCCGGCATCCTTCAGCGCTTTTGTCAGCTCCGGGGTAGGCAATTCGTCATCGCTGCCGGCGATCGTCAGTTCCGGGAAACGGGCCAGAATACGGTCGAAGACAGTGCGTGCCAGTAGTCCGGGTTGCTGCTGTAGCGGCATGCCCGGAGTGAGGGTGACCAGGCCTGCTTGAGTCAAACGGACGGCTCGCACCAGCGGCAGGTCGCGCGGATAGATCTCCAGGCGCGGGGTGACCGCGGCATTGCGCGAGGCACTGACCGATACCTGCACCAGGCGACGCTCGTCCAAGGTGAACGTGCCCTCAGGAGGTTCTACTGCGCCGAGCCGGTCGAGCACTGTCGCGGCAGTCGGCAAGGTTTCCTGATCTGCGAGCGCGTCAGCAGTCTTGCCCAGACGTAGGGCGAAATGTGCCATCGCAGGCCCGGCCGGCTTGTCGAGATCCGTGTCGGCAGCTTCGAGCGCCAGCACGACCACTGGATTCGAGCCCGAATCTCGTTTCAGGGCAACATAAATCGCCGCATCCTCGGGTGCGAGCTGCTCGACCTCGACGACGACTCGCACCGCGGCCAAGCCCAAAGCTCTCCGCTGCGCGCGCTCGTGCAGACGGGTACCTCGCCTAGCGATCAGTGCGTCGGCGAGTTCGGTCGCTGCCGCGACTCTGCCGAACTCCTCCAACAGTTCCAGTACCTGCGCCCGCAAGGCTTGAACGGCAGGGTCTTTCTTCCACTGCGTGCGTTGGGCTTTCAGTAGCTGGGCGACGCGGCCCGAAGTCAGGCCGAGGGTGTCGGCTACTGCTGATTGGGTAGGCCACGCATCTAGATCGGGCAAGTCGCCCGCACCCGGGATACGTAGCAGGCGTGCAACCGCGTCGACCTTGTTGGCGTTCGTGGCGGTCTTGTTGGGTACGAAGCCGACAGCGAGGGTGTCCAGGCTGAGAGTGCGCAGCAGTCCGGCGCTGAGGTCGGCACCCGCCGCGGCGAGTTCGGCCTTCGCCTCCTTTCTGGCCTCGGTGGTGAGCGGCGCGGGTTCGTCCTTGCCGAGCCGTTTGCCCCACTCTTTGAGGCGGTCCTGGATCTCGCGCCGCGAGCGGGCACCCAGACCGGGGGCGTTGATCAGCTTGCCGCGGCCGTAGTCGAGGAACTCACCGACAGTGTTCACACCGAGGCCGTAGAGGAACTGTTCGGTCGCCGCCGTCATGCCGGACTGCGACAGGTGGGTTTCCACAGTCGCCTGTTCGGCGATCTGACGACGCTGGTCTTCCGGTGCCACCTCGTCTACATCGACAGGCGGCGCTGGGTGCACGCTCAATGGCCGCGACGGCACCGCAAGCGTCATGTCCAGGAAGATCTTGCGCCACGCGTCGCGCATCGGTTTGAGGTCCGAAAAGCGTTGGGCTACATCGCGGTGCAGTGCCTTGCGGAAGAACTCGACCAGGCCATCGCGCACCGAAGCGTCGAATGCATCTGCGGCGACCTCGGGGTACGGGAACTCGGCAGCGTCGAGCTGGCGGGGCAGCACGCTGCCGTCGCCCCACCGTGGGATTTCGCCCGAGGCCATCTCGTGCAGCGTCACTGCCAGCGCATAGCGTTCGGCGTGGGCGTCGTAGACTCCACGGGTCAAGGTGGTGATGAACGGGTCGAGGTAGCCGTCGGTGCCCGCGTCGGTGTTCTGCACCGGATAGCCGGCCAACGAGAAGTCGATGAGGACCAGTTCGCGAGTTCTGTTGGGACGCACGCGAATCGCGATGTTGTCCGGCTTCAGGTCGCGATGCCAGACACCTTCGCCCTCAAGGAAATCGAGGGCTGCGAACAAGTAGTCGCTGTAGGTTTCCAGCCGGCCCACCTGAAGGCGACCGTTGTCGCGGAGTTCGCGGGCGACGGTCTCCTCGGTGCGATGCTTGGACTCCTGCTCCAATCCCTGTTCGTCGCCGACGTATTCGAGGACAAGGGCGGTGCGGTCGGCGAGGGTGAGAATGCCGGGATCGACCAGGTCGATGATGCCCGAATGGCGGCGCAGTCCGCGCAGTACACCGGCCTCGCGGGTGAGTACCTCGCGGCGGTCGTCGGAGAGCGCGACCTTGAGCACTACGTAGGGCTTGCGGTTGTCAGGGTCGGCCTGCAGGTCGCGGACGAGCAACGCGCGGCTCGTCGATCCGGTGCCCAGACGGCGACGTACCTGCCAGCGGCCGGCCAACACGTCATCGCGGACCGCTTCGAGGGGATCCTTGTCGGGCGCGGTCGGTTCTTCCTCATCGGGTGTGGTCAGTGCGTTCTCGACATCTTCGAGAAGCTCGATGAACTCGGCGATCGAGGTGAGCCGTCGCGTAGGGCGATAGTCTGTCGCCGCCGCCACCAGTAGATCGACATCCTGGGGTAGATCATCGACCAGGGCGCTGGGGCGCAAATCCTCGCCGGCCTCGAATCGGGCCAAGAGTTCTGCTTGCGCGGTGGCGGGTGCCTTGCCGGTGACCAGCAGGTAGGTGAGCATGCCCAGGCCGTAGACGTCCATGGCGATGGGGTCGGGCGACGTCGCCGCGACCTCGGGGGCGAGGTAGGCGTCGGAACCGGCCGAAAGATGTTGCGCCGACAGCAGAGTCGGGGCGTGCCGCGTCATCGACAGAACTGAACCGGCCGAACGTTGCGTAGCCACTTGCCAGTCGGAGATCTGCAACAGAGGCGCACGCCACCGTTGGGTTTCGGTCGAACTGCGTTGGGGTACCACGTGAATCGACCGAGCGGCCAGCGCGCGGTGGTACAAGCGTGAGGAGTGCGCTGAGCGCAATGTCTCGGCGAGTTGCCGGACCAAGCTGATGCGGTCGCCGATATCCAGAGATTCGCCGTGCTGGGCGAGGAATTCGTCCAGGTGCAGGGTGTCGGGGTGGTAGCGGAAGATGAGGGCTGGTCCCGCGGAGTGGCCGGAGGAGTCGAAATGCTCCAGTTGCACTGCACCCGGATGGCGGAACCTGCGCAATACCGCTGCTTCTCGGCGCGCGGCGGCGTCGACTGATTTGCGTGCTTCCTCGTCAGCGCCGCGTTCACGCAGATAGATGCGCACGCGGACCGGTTCGCGCAGCTCGGTGTGGACAGCGAGATAGTCCTGCCAGGTCTGGCCGGCGTCAATCGGTTTGCGCTGCAGCACGTAGGGGCCGACGTTGAACTCGGCATCGCTGCGCCGCACGCCTGCGTCTTCGAATGCTTTCTTGATCTTCTTGGCGAGGCGGGCGTCGACCATGCGCCTGGCATCCTGTGCCGGGGCATTGAGTCGGTCCATCAGCTCTTTGATGGTGTGCGTGTTTGTGCGGTCACCTGGGGGCAGGTCGAACCGCAGGCCCTGATTGGTGAGGCAGACAGCAGAGCTCACGAACACCCGAGCGCCGCTGGTACCCAGCAGACCGGCCAGTTCCTTGCTCTTCTGGTTCACCAGATGCAGCGGACTGCGGAACTTCCTGCGGTCGCCGCGCTTGTTCGTCTGGACCCAGTCGCCGCTCTCCGCGGAGAGTCGGCCACTGAAATCCTTGAGTTCGATCATGTGCACCCCGTTGGGGGCGATCACCAGCAGATCGACCTCACGCACATGCCCGGTATTGGCCGTGAAAGTGAAGTTCGACCAGGCAAACCACGGATCGACATTCGGCAACTGCGTCCGGATCGCTTCCAGCCCCCGGCGCTCATGCTCGAAACTCGACTCGGTGACTGTTGTCCACCGACCCTCGTCCATATGTGCGCGTCCTGTTCTCGTCGTCCGATATCGCCCGGCCCCCGGCCCCCGGCGCCGCGAAGACCACACTAGTCGTCAGTGTGGCGGGCCGAAGCATCGCCGACGAACCGTTAGATCGTGATCGCCGCGGCTCTGCGCGGGTTGTCAGTCCCTGTACGGCGGGCAGTACGCCTGGATCGCGGCGTGTAGGAAGATATAGGGGTAGTCCAGGGTGTCGCTCGTGCTCCCGGCGAGTTCGATGCGGTGGCTGCCGAGTTGCTGTGGGCGTCGAGCCAGCGGCGTTTTGACTGACGGGCGACACCGTGGCTGTGTACAGGCGGGCAGCTCGGCGCATGAGATGCGAAGATGAACTCGATGCGCTGGCTGCTCGGCCGGCATCGAGGTCGGGCTGACGGGGGGCGTTGCCGTGCAACCGCATGTAGTCGGGGACCGGTATGAGCTCCTCGCGCAGATCGGGTCCGGCGGGATGGGGCTGGTCTACGAAGGATTCGACCGCACCCTCAAACGTCGGATTGCCGTGAAGTTCACGCAACCGAGCCTTAGTGACCCTGGTTGGACCAAGCGCTTCTTCCGGGAGGCCGAGGCGATGGCGCGCTCGAGTCATCCCGGACTGCCGACCATCTACGACGCGGGCGTCGTTCCAGGCAGTCCCGAACGGCCCTATCTGGTGATGGAATTTGTCGAAGGCATCACCTTCGACGCTTTGCTCAGCAACCACGGGTCGCTGCCGTTCGGTGTCGTGGCCGCGCTGGGAGCGCAAACGTCCGCAGTGCTCGCTGCCACTCACCGGCACCGGATCTACCATCGTGATCTGAAGCCGTCGAACCTCATGCTGTGTCCCGACGGGACGGTGAAGGTCCTGGATTTCGGGCTTGCCGTGGTCCTGGACACCGACGTGACCCGCTACACCACCACGGGGACCACGCTCGGCACCCCGGCGTATATGGCGCCCGAGCAGGTCGAGGGCAAAGTTGTTGTCCCACAAACTGATCTGTACTCACTCGGGCTGGTGTTGCACGAACTGCTCACCGGCAAGCGCGTGATGACCGGTGGCACGCCCTTTGTCGTCTGGCAGAACCAAATTCATCGGCCTGCGCCTGAGATTGAGTCTCTCTGCGACGACGTTCCGTCCGATATGGCAGAGCTGCTGATGTGCATGCTCGCCAAGTCTCCCGCTCAACGACCGCCGGACGCGTCGGTGGTACACGGTGGTCTTGTGCGGCACGCTGCCGGACTCGGGTCGCTGCCGGAAGTGAACAGACTGAACGAGCCTGCACTCATGTACGCGATAGCAGTCGGTGCGGCCGAGGGGGATGAACAAGAGTCGACGGCAAAGTCCGGATGGCCGGATCGGCAGGACACATTGGCTACTGTCGCGGAAGGTCATGGCAGGGACGGTCTTCGGCAGGCGATAGAACGTACTCGCGTGCTCACTGGTCCAGACGCGGTCAACGAACTGGCGACGGTGGTTGACGCCGTCGCCCCCGTTCTCGGATCGCAAGACCCCGAGGTTGTCGATGCCCGAACGCGCCTCGCTGACCTCTATTTCGAGACTGGCGACCACGTGGCCGCGGCCGACCTGTACACCACTCTGATTGTTCACCTGACCGATGATCGGGGACCCTATAACGACAGGGTGTTGTACTGCCAGCAGCAACTGGCGCGCTGTGATTCTCGCACCGGTGACGCGCGTGGTGCTGTGCGGCGACTGCAGAAGCTCCACAGCCAGATGGCGATTCGATATGGTGAGCAGGATCGACGCGTAATCGCACTGGCCGCTCAGATCAGAGCGGTCGCGACCGGCTGACCGTTCGCATAGCGTTGCGCCCTGGGACCAGCTGAGGGCTTGGATCCGGTACTCTGCTGTGGAGGTCACTGCTGCGGTTAGAGTGTGTAATCTATTGTCTTGCAAGACCTCTCGGTATCTCATCTTCCGTCGTTGACCAACGGGACCAGGTAGATTGTAGTAGCCTGGTCGGGCGTTCGGCACATATCTGAGTGAGCATCGATGGCTGATTGGTGGTGGGTGTGGCGATAATTGACGAATTCATCGCACGTTATGACCGAGAGTATTTCCTATATGACACAGCTGCGCGTTCTGTGGCCGAACGATTGCGGCGTGATTTACAGGAAGTTGGAGTGCGCTGCATCGTTACTCACCGGGCAAAGGCATCAGATCGTCTTCGTGAAAAATGCGTTCAACGAAATGAATCAAAGAACTACAAAACTGTCGATGAAATTATCGCAGACATCGCTGACCTGGCAGGAGTGCGAGTTGCGGTGTACTTTCCTGCCGAACGGGACCGCGTCGACCGTGTTCTCACCAGGAAGTTCAGCATACTCGAACCGAGGCGAACCTTTCCGCAGGACGAAGGTAAGCGATCAGTTGGACACGATAGCTATCAGGCACGGTTTCCAGGATATTCGGCCACGCATTATCGTGTCAGTCTGGCTCCGGGGGATCTAACGGAAGAGGAATCTCGATGTGTTGGCGTTCGGGTCGAGGTACAGGTCGCGTCGGTTCTCATGCACGCGTGGTCGGAGGTCGAACACGATCTCGCCTACAAGCCGCTCCAAGGCGAACTCTCGGTTGAGGAATATTCACTACTCGATCAGCTTAATGGATTGGTTCATGCAGGTGAAATGGCGTTGGAGCGCATGCAATTTGCTGGGCAACGTCGAACTGACGTTGCCGGACAGAGGTTTGATACGCATTACGATTTGGCAGCGCACCTTCTCGGACATGTGCGTGATGGGGGTCGACGCACGGCGTTGGCGCCGGAGGTCGGTGCTGTCGAGATTTTGCATCGCTTCCTGATACGGCTGGATCTGAATTCGCCGAGCCGCATCGCGCCGTACCTGTCTGGATTGAGTACTGGCCTAGTAAAACAAACCTTGGCAGATCAAGTGCTGGAATCCCTGGTGAACGAGGATGCTTCGCGCATTCGCATCCTGCGTTCGGCACAGGCTGGCTCTGGATCTAATTCGGAACCCGAGGCTATTGGGGATCTATTCTTCCGATTCATTGTCGAGTGGAATGATCTCGAGAACAGACTCCGCAATCTGGCGCCAGATTTGGATGGTTCGTCAGTGCTTCAGGTCCTCGCCCGCAGTCTTATTGACAGGGGAGTTATCGGCGAGCTGCTGTATAGCAAGATCATGGAATTGAGAGAACGTCGAAACCGGTACGTGCATCTGGCCGTCCTGCCTGTGGAGTCTGACCTTCGTTCGGACCTTCAGAAATTGGAAGATGTAATTGAAGCGCTCCCCGAGGACCAGGAATGCTAGTGCTGTGAAACTTGGTGCGTTTTAAAGCTTGGACGCCGCCCGGCAAGCGGCTCTACGTCAACAAGAAGGCTAAAAAGGGAAAGATTCCGGCGGTGAAGATCGCGGCGACAAGAGAAACCATCTTTCCCCTTGCGAGGCGGTGGAATCGGGTTGCTGCCCAGCAGTAGAGCCCGACCGAGATGAAGGCCGTGCCCCAGTAAATGAGGGCACGGCTGCTTGGCTTTCCCAGCGGGACCAGGGTGCCGTCATCGAACATCAACGCCAGAAAAATGATGGTAAGTCCTGCTGCGAGACCCATGCCGAAGATGGCCGCTCCTGCTGAGCTGTTCATCCGGATCGGAGGCAACTTCGAAGGAGAGATGTTCTGTGGGTCGGTGTGGTGGCTGCTGCTGGCGTCGCAGAGCATGTCGAAAACGGTGCCGGGGTTGACTCGCTGACGTACTTCGGCGTTCACCTGGATCAAGGCGTGGATTGATTGGGCGGTTGCGTAGGACGTGATGATGCCGCCACGTGAGGTCTTGAATCCGCCGTGGTCGCGGTGGGTCGGCGAAAGTTGCTGGTAATCCAGCAGTTCGGTGAAGCCGCTGCGGAATGCCGGGTGGAAGATCAACTGCTTTCGTGAAGTCGACAGCGCCATGATCGATTGTGGAAGTGTTGCGTGATACCACGTCTGGGTGACGTTGCCGCGACGGATCGGCTCTTCTTCGAGGGTGCCTGGGGCGGATTCCAAATAGTGCAGTACATGGTCGACCGCCCGCGCATGCGCTCGTGCGATGCGGGGATTGCCCATTTCCGCGAGTGGCCCGGTACCGAGAAGGCACGCAATTTTTGCGGTCGCGAAGTTGGTGGTCGCTTGCGGATCGTCATGTAGGAGCGCGTTGATGAGGTAGTCGCAGCCGCGGCGGATTGCGATGGTTGCTTCGGCGTCAGTGTCCGGGAGTTCCAGCAGTGCTCGGATCGCTGCCGTAGTAGACGTGACCGAAACGGGGGCAAGCCCGTCGGACATGGTCCAACCGCCCGAATGCGGGTCCTGTGCGGTGAGGAGGGCTTGGCGATAGGGGTGCACGTCGGGGAAGACTCCACCCGCGCTCAGCGCGACGAGTGCGCGCAAGCGCCAGGCCGCGTCGACAGGCGAGTCGAACGTCCACTCGCCCTGGGTGGCGTGGGTGACGGTGCCCAGGCGTAGCAGGGACGTCACGCTGGACGGCTCCGGCACGTCATAGGCCGGGGCTAGGAGATGGACCGGTGTGTGTGCTCGCGCGGCAGTCAACGCGCAGACGGCTTCGGCTGTGTCCTGGGGGTTGGGGGACACATCGGGCGACCAACCCCACCCTGCGTGCGCATCGTCGACGCGGACAAGGTTGGCGTGCAACCAGCCTGCTGCTAGCACAATCCTGTCGTCGACTGTAGACATCCGGCCCCCTGCTTCGCTGCGGAACATGCTGTCCCGCAATGTATGCCCCGAACGAGCGTCCGTCACGACTATACGTTGTGAGGATGGTGGCGGGTCCCTGGACGATCAGGTGGCAGTCAGGGTGTCCGCGAGTTCTGGTTGACCGCATCGAGTCGCCTGCGCGGCGAGCAGGCCGCGGAGTTGTTCGGGGATTTCTGTGCGGATGTCGGACAAGCCTTGCCAGATGGCGGGATCTCGCGTGGTGATGGCGTCGATAAGGGTTCCCAGGTTGTCGGCTTTGTTGATGAGGGTCAGAGAGCGGGATCGAGCGGAGAAGTCTTGGCGGAGAAGGATTTGTACCAGGGTTGCGCTGCAATCGGCTACGGGGGCGGCTTGGACTGCGGCTAGGAATTCGTTGTCGGTGAGGGCGTTTATGGTGGTGGCGAGGGTGCCGTGGGTGGTGGTGGGGAGGTCGTTGAGGAGGGGGAGGGCTTCGGGCCAGAGGTTGTGGGTGGCGGTGGCTTCGATGGCGGCGGTGAGGTAGGCGGGGCGGTGCATTACCGGGAGTGCGGCTAGGCGTTCGCGGTCTGGGGTGGAGAGGGCGAGGGCCACGGGGAGGAGGGTGGGCCAGTGGCTTTCGGTGTGGGCTTGTTCTATGAGGGTGGTGAGGGAGTCGTCGGGTTCTGTGGCTACTCGGGCGGCGACGGTGTGGAGTTGGGTGGGGGAGAGGTGGGTGGCTAGGGGGAGTAGGGAGAGCCAGAGGTTTTGGGTTAGGGCTAGGTCGGCGATTTTGGTGAGGAGGGTGGGGTTTTGCATGGCTGGGCGTTGGGCCAGGCGTTGTAGGGGTTGGGGGGCCATGCCTGCTGCTACGGGGAGGAGGGTGTCCCAGGCGTCTACTTCTTCTACTGCGGCGAGTAGGCCGTCGATGACTTCGTCGTCTTGGGCGGCTACGACGTTGGCCAGTTTGGAGCGTTCGGTGGGGCCGAGGAGGGCTAGCAGGGTGATTGCTTTGGGCCATTCGTCGGCGTCGTGGGTTGCGCGGATGACGCCGGGGACTCGGTCAGTGACGATGGTGAGGAGGCGGTCGGCTGCTGAGGTTTCCTCGAGGTAGTAGCCGACCTGGAGGATGTCTAGGTCGGAGGCGTGGGGGAGGGCTGCGCGGAGGACCGAGTCGGGGACCGAGCCTGCGAGGTTGCCCATTGTCAGATAGTCGCCGCGGCTGATCAATTCGCTGGCGACGGCTGCTGCCATCGGGCCGGGGACCTGGGCAATCAGTTCGACTGCTCGGCGGGGGTCGAGGGTGAGGGTGCCGTCGGCTAGGAAACTGGGGGAGAGGGCGCTGGCGATGGCTACGGCGCGGGCTGGGTCGACGGAGCCGGCGAGCGCGGCGGCAAGGACGGGGCCGAAGGCGGCTTCGGTGATCTTGGCGGCGATGGGGGCGGGGACCAGTTTGGCGGCGGCGCCGACTCGCTGCATGCGGCGGGCTTCGCGACGGGCGGTGAGATCGGTGATCTGGTCGCGGAATTCGCGGAGGGCCGTGGGTGGGAGGGTGGCGAGGAAGGCCAGGTCGGCGGGGTCGCGGTTGAGGACGCGGGCCAGTTTGGTGAGTTCGACGGTGGTGTGGTGGGTCGCGGTCACAGTCCGAGCACCTTCTTCACGGCGGGGCGGGCCAGGCGGGGGATGAGGCGCATGCCGGAGTCGAGGGCGTCGTCTAGGGCGGCCTTGCGGTGGTCGAGGGCGGCGCGGACGTAGTTGTCGAGGAGTGCCAGCTCGTCGGGGGTGAGGGTGGCGAAGTCGGGTGGTGGTGGGGCGCCGAGTGTTGTGGTGAGTTGGCGCAGGGCATCCGACACGGACCGTCTCCTTCGATACGTTGTCCGGAAGTTCGTACTGCCGGTACGAGCAACGATACTGCCGGTACGCGATGCCTTCTGTAAAGAGCCTTTGGGACGTGCTTTGTGGAAAAATCTGACAGTACTGCTGGTACGTGTATCGTGCCTTACGTGACCCGCGCCAACCGACGACCTCCGCCGGTGAGCCGGGATGTGATCGTCGAGGCAGCGATTCGGGTGCTCGATCGGGACGGGCCTTATCCGAGTATGGATGCTTTCGCGGTCGAGGCTGGGATCACGAAGCCGCGGCTGTATCGGCAGTTCACCGACAAGGGTGACCTCTACGCAGCCATCGGTACACGATTCGCCGACTCGGCGTTCGCCGCGACAGGAACCGACCTGACCCTGCTGTTGCAGCCGCCCAGCGCCGCCATCGATCGTGCGCTCACCGACTATGCCGTCGGAATTCTTGCCCACCCCAACGTTTTCCGGTTCCTGACGCAGACGAGCGCCAATCGGGAGGGGGTGACGGGTCAGTACGACCTCGCCGGCGCGGTGGCGGGTCGCTTCGCGGAAAGGGCTCGGGCGGTGGCGGATTCGATTCCCCTGGATGCCGAGGGGATCGAATATCTGGCGCGGGCGATCGTCGGTGTGATGATCGTGCTGACCGACCTGTGGTTGAGTGACACGGAGCCGGATTCCGGTGAATTCGTGAGTAGGGTGCATGAATTGGTGTGGGGGATGATCGATGCGTTTCTGCGCGGGCGGGGGATCGCGGCGGATCCAAAGGTGCCGATCTTTGTCACCTTGGCGGCGTTGAACCCGGATACGGGCGAAATCTGAGGAATCGGCGACCAAAGCTGAGCTGTATCGGACCCTGTCAGGGGACGCAGCCCGCCGCAGCCAACATCTCATGGATTGCGGTTTCATCCGAAACGGATCGACCACGACTCGGGCTCGACTATCGGGTGGACTGCCGCGGGTGAGGTTCGCTGGCGAAACTCACCCGCGCCAGACTTCGAGCGCAGGACGGTCATCCTGTCAGTCGTGAGGTCGGTATCGGAGTGCGAATGTTGCGTGGGCTTGCTGTTCCTGAAATAGGCCAGCTCGAGCATGTTTCCGTGGTCAGTTCACCGACTCAACCCAGGCGGCGGATGTCGCCGCGGACTCGGTAGAAGCCGCCGCGGGCGGATTCGGAGACGGCGTCGACGACATAGCGGGCGCCGGCGAGGCGGATGTCGCGGGGGAATTGGACGTTCCAGCCGGGGTCGTAGCCGGGGGAGATGACGTGGACGCGGAGGGAGTCGCCGTGTTGGAGGCATTCGACGATGACGCCGGTGCCGACGTCGGTGGTGAGTTCGAGGGTGGTGCTGGGGGCTACGGCGGAGAATTCGGGGGCTTTCACCGAGCGGGTGGTGGGGAGGACGCCCTGGTCGGCGTCGCGGATGGCGGATTCGCTGACGTCCAGGCAGGCCAGGGCGCCGGAGGTGGTGACCAGGTAGAGCTTTTCGTCGTGGTACTGCATGGAGTAGGCGGAGCCGCAGCCGGTGGCGAGTTTCCACAGGCGGGTGCCGGTGGCGTCGAAGCAGTAGACCGAGGAGTGGGAGTCGCCTGCGAAGACGTAGCGGCCGTCGGGGGAGGCGGCGCAGGAGAAGACGGCGGCGTCGCACTGGTAGGTGCGGGTGGCGGTGCCCTGCTTGGTGATTTCCTCGACCTGGTTGTGGGAGGTGCCCGCGTAGACGGTGTCGGATTCCTGCCAGCCGAACAGGACCGCGCCGCGGGTGGACGAATTCCACTGGGAGCGACCGGTTTCCAGGTGGTACTTGGTGACGCCGGCGCTGTGGCCGTGGTAGACGCCGGTGGGGTCGACGCGGACCATCCAGCCGGAGTTGCCCTTGCTGCGCGCGGACCAGAGGGATTCCTCTTCGTGGTCGATGACGGTCAGGCCGCCCGCGGAGTCGGAGGCGGCGAGGATGCCGTCGTGGATGTCGAGCCAGTAGACATCGTCGGCGGAGACGTCGTAGGCGGCGCGGGGGACTTTGCCGGACAGGTCGTAGACGCGGCCGTCGTCGCAGCCCGCGTAGATCCAGAAGTCGTCGGCGACGATGCATTTGACCGCGTCGGGAAGTCTGTAGCTGTTGGTGACGACGCCGGCGGGGGAGAGTGTGAAGACCTCGCCGTCCTCGTTGCCGACCCAGCAGCGCTGCTCGTCGACGAAGATGCCGAAGGCGGCGGCGCCGGAGTCGAAACGCCACAGCACGGGGGCCGACTTGGCGGTGGAGCGCTGGCTGGTGATGCTGCGGCGGGTGACGGTGCGGCGTTCGCGCGCGCCCATGACTGCGGGGGCGTAGCCCTTGCGCACCTTTTCGCCGATCTTCTTCTGCGCGGCCGACTTCGCCTTGTCCTCGGTGGCGAAGGAGCTCGCTTTGGACGTTCCCTGCTCGCCGATGCGGCCGTAGCGGATATTGACGTTCGTTCCGGTGACGACTACCTCGTAGAACTTGTGCGAGGAGCCCGCGTCGTCGGACAGTTCGAGATAGGTGGTTTCGGCGGTCATGCGTCCTCGCTGAGCTCGTGGAGATCGAATGCACGAAAAGTAGCAAGGGGCACCGACATTGGCGCGGCGCTCGTCAGCGGTGGGAAATCCGGCCGACGGAGGGTAGGCGAATGCGGACCGACCGCACTGGACCGCCTGCGCGGTGAACAAGGTGATCGGGCGCGTCGGCAGCTCGACACCGACTGCGCACAAGCCGCTCAGATAGTGGGATCGCAGCGAGGAGCGATGGGTTCGTGCGAGGCGCGGGATCCCGATCCTTGTTATGTCGACGGGGCGAACCAGTGACGTGAGCGACAGCTGACGTGCCAGGCGTCGCGACAGGCCGTCTTGATAACGACACGCGGCGAAAGGATTGCGAGATCGCTTCGGGTGATAGATGCTGGTCCGACTGTGTAGTGTGCGTCTGGGCGTGACATTTCCGCGACCGTTTCGTAATCTTACAGTGACCTGTTCTCGACAACGACTGGTGATCTACATCGTGACTGCTTCGCATCGCAAACCGTCGGCTCCCAAGAGCCGCATGCCGCTGGCCGTATGCAGTCTCGCGGCAACCATTCCCGGCATGTTGATGATGGTGATGCGGCCGGGTGCGGGGGAGGTCGAGGCAGTGGCTTCGGTCGAACCGCTGTCGACTTCGGCCATCGAACTCGACCCGATCGCCGCCGCGCCGATGCACGATGAGCCGCAGCCAGGGCCGATTGTCAGGGCCGATGACGAGCTGGCCGCCTTGTCGGCGCTGAAGGTCAAGGTTCTGTGCGGGACGGAGTTCAACGGGACGTTGCCGCATGTGGCTCAGGTCGGCAATCTGCTGCAGAAGATGTTCGGGGTCGCCGACATCGGTGGTGCGCACGGTCGCTACGACGGTGACCACGGCGCGGGGCAAGCGCTCGACGTCATGACATCGAACGCCGCGTTGGGCAATACGATCGCCGATTTCGTCCTGGCCAACAAGGCGCGCTTCGGTGTCACCTATGTGATCTGGCAGCAGCGCTACAACGACGGGAACGGCTGGTCCTACATGGAGGATCGCGGCAGCCCGACGCAGAATCACTATGACCACGTGCATATTTCGTTCAAGTCGTCGGGCGCGGCCAACATCGCCTGCTGATTTCAGCTCGCGGTCGGCCTGGGAGCGAGCCGCCGCCCGCTGAGCAAAAGTGGAACGTGTTCTAGCAATACTGCCCATTCGAGCGAGCCTCCTCATACGGTGTGAGGGATTCGATTCGACGAAGGAGTATGCGGACATGGGACGGTTGGCCGGCAAGGTTGCGGTGATCAGTGGTGGGGCTCGGGGGATGGGGGCGGCGCATGCTCGGCGGTTTGTCGCCGAGGGGGCGTCCGTGGTGATCGGGGACGTTCTCGATGACGAAGGCGCCGCGGTGGCAAAGGAACTCGGGGATGCGGTGGTGTATCGGCATCTCGATGTTCGTGAGCCGGAGCAGTGGGCGGGGGCTGTGGCGGCGGCGGTCGAGGAGTTCGGTGGGCTGCATGTGCTGGTGAACAACGCGGGGATCGTCAATGGGAATCTGTTGGTGGACTTCGCGTTGGACGAGTGGCAGCGGATTATCGATATCAATCTGACCGGGACGTTTCTCGGGATGCAGGCGGCTGTTCCGGCGATGAAAGCCGCTGGTGGCGGGTCGATTGTGAACATCTCCTCGGTGGAGGGGATGCGGGGTAGTCCGGGTCTGCACGGATACACGGCGACGAAATTCGCGGTGCGTGGGCTCACCAAGTCGGCGGCACTCGAGCTCGCGCCGCAGGGGATTCGGGTGAATTCGGTGCATCCGGGGCTTATTTCCACGCCGATGACCGAGGGGATTCCCGCGGACTTCCTGCAGATTCCGCTCGCGCGGGCGGCCGAGCCGGATGAGGTGTCGGCGCTGGTGGCGTATCTGGCGTCCGACGAGTCCTCGTATTCGACCGGCGCGGAGTTCGTTGTGGACGGTGGTCTTACCGTTGGTGTACCGCACAAAAGCTTCTGACCTGGCATGTAGCGCGTTTTGGGCGATCGACTCACCCGAACGGGTGATCTCGGCGCGCGAAAGCGAGGAAGATGGGTGGTATGGCCCCCAACAGTGCGAAATATCTGATCAGCAACGGCACCGACGACCGGGTGTCGCTTTTCGATGACGGGCGCGTGAAGGTTTGGTCGACCACCCACCTGTGGACCGAAGAAGGTCGCGAGCGGCACAACGCTCTCGGCGAGACTGTGCTGCTCGGAATCGGGCGCACGCTCGGTGAGCCCGGTCCCGTGGATCGGCGTCAGCAGTGTGATGCGGAGTTCGAGCTCGACCCGGAGAAGGGCCACACGGTGGCTGCCACCGTCGGCGCGGACAACGGGACCTTCGTGCAGTTCTTCCATGACGGCAAGATCGCTGTCGGCAACGACGGACGCGATGTGGCGACGGTGTTCAACGCCGGCCGGGAAACGACGTCGGCTCGCGGAACGACCGGTGTCGGCGGGTCGGTGATGGTCACCTTCGGTGGCAGTTACCGACCGAGGACCAAGCGCGAGAGTGACTTTCAGGTGGAATTGAGCGAGGCTACCGCCCCGCGGCCCAACCGGCTGTACAAGGACGAGTTCCTTGTGAAGTAGATCCGGCGATCCGGGGCGACCGAGATGGTCGCCCCGGCTCCGGGTCTGTCAGCCGTAGTAGCAGACGTAGTGCATGGTGTCGACGACCTCGATGTCGAACGAGCTGTCGCCGGGGACCTTGAACGACTCGCCCGCACGGTAGGTGATGGCCTCGGTCGTACCGGCCAACGTCACGTTGGCCTCACCCGCGACCAGCTCCATGATCTCCGGAGCGTTGGTGGAGAAGGTGAGCGACGACGGCTGGATCACGCCGACCGACACCGAGGCGCCATCGGGCAACTCGAGGCTGTAGCTGACGCACTTGCCGTCGAAGTAGACGTTGGCCTTCTTGCTGACGGAGACGTTCTCGAACTTCGACATGGGTCCTTCCGAGGGGGTGAGGGGACCCTTAGTCTAAGTCAGCTGCCGAAGCGGGCCAGGACCGAGCTGGCTTCCTGGGAGGCGGTGCCTTCCTTGGCGAGGTGGGCCATGGCTTCGGGGATCTCGCGGCCGTGGTGGGTCATCGCCTGGGCGTAGAGGCGGCCCGCCCGGTAGGAGGAGCGGACCAGGGGGCCTGCCATGACGCCCGCGAAGCCGAGTTCTTCGGCGACCCGGGAATGCTCGACGAATTCCTCCGGCTTCACCCAGCGGTCGACCGGGTGGTGGCGCGGGCTGGGGCGCAGGTACTGGGTGATGGTGAGGATGTCGCAGCCGGCTTCGTGGAGGTCGCGCATCGCCTCGGTGACCTCGTCGGGGGTTTCGCCCATACCGAGGATGAGGTTGGACTTGGTGACCAGACCTGCCTCGCGGGCGGCGGTGAGCACGGCGAGGGAGCGCTCGTAGCGGAAGGCGGGGCGGATGCGCTTGAAGATGCGCGGCACCGTTTCCAGGTTGTGCGCGAGGACCTCGGGGCGCGACGAGAAGACCTCGGCGAGCTGGGCGGGGTCGGCGTTGAAGTCGGGGATGAGCAGTTCGACGCCGGTGGCGGGGTTGCTCGCCTTGATGGCGCGCACGGTCTCGGCGTAGAGCCAGGCGCCGCCGTCGTCGAGGTCGTCGCGGGCGACGCCGGTGATGGTGGAGTAGCGCAGGCCCATCGACTGGACGCTCTCGGCGACGCGGCGGGGCTCGTCGCGGTCGAGGGCGGCGGGCTTGCCGGTGTCGATCTGGCAGAAATCGCAGCGGCGGGTGCACTGTTCACCGCCGATGAGGAAGGTGGCTTCGCGGTCTTCCCAGCACTCGAAGATGTTGGGGCAGCCAGCTTCTTCGCAGACCGTGTGCAAGCCCTCGGATTTGACCAGGCTCTTGAGCTCGGTGTATTCGGGGCCCATGGTGGCGCGGGTGCGAATCCACTTGGGTTTGCGCTCGATCGGGGTCTCCGCATTGCGCGCTTCGATGCGCAGCAGCTTGCGTCCGGCGGGGGCAGAGGCGTCTACGGAACTCACCGGACCGACTCTACGCTCGGGGCCTGCGCCTTCGCCGGTGCGGTGGTGCGATCAATGTCATGCGGCGAGACGGGAATTTCGCCGTCGAGCGCGGCAACAATCGCGGCGGCGACGAGAGGCTTGAGCTCGGCGACGGTGACTTCGCGGCCGAGTTCGCGGGTCAGGGTGGTGACGCCGGCGTCCTTGATGCCGCAGGGCACTATCGCCTGGAAGCCGTCGAGGGCGGAATTGCAGTTCAGGGAGATGCCGTGCAGGGCGACACCGCGCTGCACGCGCACCCCGATCGCGGCGATCTTGCGCTCGGCGAGCAGTTCGGTGGCGGGCAGCCACACGCCGGAGCGGCCGTCGATGCGGCCGCAGGTGATCCCCAGCCCGGTGACGACCTGGATCAGTGCCTCTTCCAGGCGCCGGACGTAGTGGACGACGTCGACGGGCTCGGCGAGGCGGATGATCGGGTAGCCGACCAGCTGGCCGGGGCCGTGCCAGGTGATCTTGCCGCCGCGGTCGACCTGCACCACCGGGCTGCCGTCGATCGGCAGATCCTCGGCCTCGGTGCGGCGGCCCGCGGTGTAGACCGACGGGTGCTCGAGCACGAACAGCCGATCGGCTCCTTCGCCTGCGGCGCGCTGATCGGCGGTCTGCCGTTGCAGCTCCCAGGCGGCGTGATAGTCGATGAGTCCGAGATCCTCGACCACGATCGGGGTCGAATCGAATCGAGCGGACGCGGTGGGGCGCGTGTCGTTCACCGTTCTGACGTTACGCCGGAGGACCGAGGAGGCCAAAGAGGGTGTCAGGGTTCGATCGGGAAGTTGCGCTGCATCAGGGTCAGGTCCATCCAGCGGCCGAATTTGTGGCCTACCTCGGGGAGTTCGCCGACGGTGTGGAAGCCGAAGCGTTCGTGTAGGACGATCGACGCGCTGTTGCCGGTTTCGATAGCGGCGATCATGGCGTGGACGCGGCCGGAATCTGTTGCGCGTGCGATCAATTCGGTGAGCAGGGTGGTGGCTACGCCGCGGCGCTGGAACTGGTTGTCCACGTAGACGGAGTTCTCGACGGTGAAGCGGTAGCCGGATTTGGGGCGCCACTGGCCGTAGGAGGCGTAGCCGGCGACCTCGCCGTCGATCTCGGCGACGAGGATCGGCATGGCGGCGGCGGTGCGGGTGGCGAACCAGGTGAGGCGGTCGTCCAGGTCGACTTCGTCGGTGTCCCAGATCGCGGTCGACTCGGCGATGTTGGTGTTGTGGATGGCCAGCACGGCGGGGAGATCGGCCTTGTCGGCGTCGCGGATCAGCATCGATGGGCTCACTGTCTGCCGACGGCGGCGGACAGGGCGGCGCCGAGGGTCGGGTGCTGGTAGGTGTACCCGGCCTCCTCCAGCACCGCGGGGATGGCGCGTGGGCCGTGCAGGATCGAGTCGGCCAGCTCGCCGACCAGGGCTTGCACGGCGAAACCGGGGACGATGAACGGGGTCGGCCGGTGCAGTGCGCGGCCGAGGGCGCGGTTGAATTCCGCGTTGGTGACGGGGGCGGGGCCCGTGGCGTTGATCGGGCCGGAGATCTCGGGGTGGGTGAGCGCGAAGACGATGGCGCCGACCTCGTCGTCGAGGGAGATCCACGGGAAGTATTGGCGCCCGCTGCCGAGTCGTCCGCCCAGGCCGACGAAGTACAGCGGTTGCAGCTTGCTGAGCAGGCCGCCGTTGCGGGCGAGCACCACGGCGCTGCGGATCAGCACGGTGCGCACACCCGCTTCGGCTGCCGGTTCGGTGGCGGCTTCCCAGTCCCGGCACAGCACGGCCAGGAAATCTGTTCCGGCGGGTGATGTCTCGTCGACGACGGCGTCACCGGTCTCGCTGCCGTAGTAGTGCGCGCCGCTGGCGTTGATCAATGTCGGCACGCCGGCGGCGGCGACCGCGGTGGCCAGCACGTCGGTGGGGGTGATGCGGCTGTCACGAAGCAACTGCTTGTAGGTGCCGTTCCAGCGGCGATCACCGATGCCAACACCACACAGGTTCACGACCGCGTCGGCCCCGCGCAACGCCCGCTCGTCGAGCTGGGCGCGCGCGGGATCCCACGCGAATTCGTCCGGTGCGGCCGCAGTGCGGCGCACCAAGCGGGAGACCTGGTGCCCGTCGCGGCGTAGTGCCGCGACGAGCGCCGTCCCGATCAGGCCGGAGGAACCGGCGATGACCACCTTCATCGAATTCCTCGGCTACAGGCCGAGATCGGCCTCGAACGCCGAATCTTCCAAGCGGTGCTTGATGGTGGAGACGAACCGGCCCGCGTCGGCACCGTCGATGAGACGGTGATCGTAGGTGAGCGGCAGGTACACCATCGAGCGCACGCCGATGGACTCGCCACCGGCCTCGTCGGTCACCACTACCGGACGCTTCACGATCGCGCCGGTGCCGAGCATGCCCGCCTGCGGCGGAACCAGGATCGGGGTGTCGAAGAGCGCGCCCTCGCTACCGATATTGGTGATGGTGAAGGTGCCACCGGACAGCTCGTCGGGCTTGAGCCCACCGGTGCGCGCGCGGTTGGCGATGTCGGCGATCGCGCGGGCCAGACCGGCCAGCGACAGGTCGCTGGCGTTGTGGATGACCGGCGAGAGCAGACCCTGCTCGGTGTCGACCGCGATCCCCAGGTGCACCGACGCGTGGTAGGTGATTTCCTTGGTGTCCTCGTTGTAGGACGCGTTCACGTTCGGGTGCACACCGAGCGCCTCGACGACGGCCTTCGCGAAGAACGGCAGGTACGTCAGGTTGACGCCCTCCCGTGCCTTGAACGAAGCCTTCGCGAGCTGACGCAGATGCGCGATCTTGGTGACGTCGGCCTCGTGGACCTGGGTCAGCTGCGCGGTGCTCTGCAGCGATTCGCGCGTCTTGGTCGCGGTGATCTGACGGATCCGGCTCGCCTTCTGCGTGGTGCCGACGAGGGCAGCCAGCTTCGGGGCGGCGGACTGCTTGGCCGGGGCCGCGGGTGCCGCGGGGGCAGCGGCCGGAGCCGGTGCCTCGGCGGGCGCCTTCTTGGCCTCGGCGGCGGCGAGTACATCCTGCTTGCGGATGCGGCCGCCGACACCGGAACCGGTGATGCTCGACAGGTCGACGTTGTTCTCGTCGGCCAGCTTGCGGACCAGCGGCGTCACGTACGGGGTGCTGCCGTTGGCCGAAGCCGGGGCAGGAGCGGACGCGGGCTTGGCAGCCGGAGCCGCAGCGGGCTTGGGAGCCGGTGCAGGCTTCGGCGCCGGCGCCGCGGCGGCGGGCTCGGGAGCCGGTGCCGCCTTGGGCTCGGGAGCCGGTTCGGGCTCGGGAGCGGGAGCGGGCTCGGGGGCAGGAGCTGCGGCCGCGGGCTGACCGCTACCGATCACACCCAACTGGCCACCCACATCGACGACGTCGTCCTCCTGCGCCGTGATCTCGAGCAGCGTGCCCGCGACCGGCGAAGGGATCTCGGTGTCGACCTTGTCGGTGGACACCTCGAGCAGCGGCTCGTCGACGGCGACGGTGTCACCCACGGCCTTGAGCCAGCGGGTCACGGTGCCCTCGGTGACCGACTCGCCCAGTTCGGGCATCTTCACGGGCGTACCGGATCCGGCGGACGCGGCAGGCGCGGCAGCCGGGGCCGGAGCCTCGGCGGCGGGGGCCTGCGCGGCGGGCGCGGGCTCGGGGGCGGCGGGCGCGGAAGCAGGCGCAGGAGCGGTGGCGGGGGTTTCGCCGGCATCGCTGATCACGCCGAGTTCACCGCCGACCTCGACGATGTCGTCTTCCTGGGCGACGATCTTGGAGAGCACGCCCGCGGTCGGCGAAGGGATCTCGGTGTCGACCTTGTCGGTGGAGACTTCGAGCAGCGGTTCGTCGACCTCGACCGTGTCTCCTTCCTGCTTCAGCCACCTGGTCACCGTGCCCTCGGTGACGCTCTCACCAAGGGCTGGCATCTGGACGGAGAAGGCCATGTCCTCTGACTCCTCTGAGTGTGTACCCGGCGGACATCCGTCGCGGGTCGCGGCTTTCGTCCACCCCGCCGGTCTCGGCGGAGCACCCGGGAAACGTTGGTTCTTGTTCCGGCAACCATCCTTGCACTCGTCCGTCGCGGGTGTAGCGCAGGGCGGCGATCCGGGCGAAGCTGGCACCATGGAATGTACGGCGGTGAGCAGAATTCCGCCGGAATGTAGGAGGTCGAGCGGGATGGGTTTGCTGGATCGTTTCCGTGGTGGGCGCGGTGCGAGCAGGTCAGGCGCTCGCGAGCGCGCGTCGGAGGTGAGCGCCCTGGCGGACTGGGCGCGCACGCGGCGTGGCGTCGAAGCCTTCGTCGAACCGAAAACGACTGTGACCGATGTCACAGCCGTATTGGTGGCCGCGGACGGTGAATGGACCCGTCGCATCGTCGGCGAAAAAGGCGCGCGCCGGTTGGCCGGTGCGTTGAAGATTCCGGTCTACGACGTCAACCGCACCGGCTACCCGCAACGCATGCGCGACTTCGATGCCCGCCGCCGCATCGAAGAGCGGCGGGCTCGCGAAGCCGAACTGGAGGAGTGACTACTCCGCGCCGATCGCCTCGATCACGGTGATGAGCGTGCGCACCGGGACACCGGTGCCGCCCTTGCCGATGTAGCCGAACGGGCCGCCGGTGTTGTAGGCCGGACCCGCGACGTCGAGGTGGGCCCACTGCACGCCCTCGGGCACGAAGTCCTTGAGGAACAGCGCGGCCGAGAGCATGCCGCCCCAGCGGTGCGGCGCGACATTGGCCAGGTCGGCGACCTTGGAGTTGAGGTCGGCGCGCAGCTCGGCCGGAAGGGGCATGGCCCAGCCGTTCTCGCCGACCGAGCGCGAGATCGCGGCGACGCGGTCGCGGAATTCGTCGGTGCCCATCACGCCGGGGGTGCGGGTGCCGAGCGCGACCATCTGCGCGCCGGTGAGGGTGGCGACGTCGATCAGGTAGTCGGGCTCGTCCTCGACCGCGCGCACGATGGCGTCGGCCAGGATGAGGCGGCCTTCGGCGTCGGTGTTGATGACCTCGACGGTGGTGCCGCCGTACTGGGTGAGCACATCGCCGGGGCGCTGCGCGGTAGCCGACGGCATGTTCTCAGCCATCGGGACGGTCGCGGTGACGGTGACCGGCAGGCCGAGGCGCCCGGCCAGCAGCACGGTCGCGACGACCGCCGCGGCGCCCGCCATGTCGGAGGTCATGTTCTCCATGTTGGCGGCGGGCTTGATCGAGATGCCGCCGGTGTCGAAGGTGATGCCCTTGCCGACGAGCGCGACCTTCTTCGGGCCGCCCGCGTAGGTGATGCGCACCAGTCGCGGCGGGCGCGAGGAACCCTGGCCGACGCCGATGATCCCGCCGTAACCGGCTGCGGCGAGGGCGTTCTCGTCGAGCACCTCGACCTCGAGGCCCGCCGCTTCGGCGAGCACCCGGGCCCGGTCGGCGAACTCGGCGGGGTACAGCGCGCTCGGCGGGGTGTTCACGAAATCGCGCGCGGTGGCGATGGCCTCGGCGACCAGCTGGGCGCGCAGCAGTTCGAGGGTGCCGAATTCCGGTTCGGGAACCAGCAACTCGACGCGGACCACCGGCCGCTCGTCCGGCTTGGGCGCGCTCTTGGCCTTGAAGGTGGAGAAGGTGTAGGCGCCGAGGTAGAAACCTTCGGCCGCGGCGCCGAGATCGATGCCGGACAGGGTGGTGGCGACGAGTTCGGTGCCGCTGAGCGCGCGCCCGGCGACACCGGCGCTGCGGCGCACCTGTTCGGCGTCGACCTTGTCGGCCGCGCCGAGTCCCACGGCGAGCACGCTGGTGACGTCGGCCAGCGCCGACGGCGCGGGCACCCGGGTGAGTTCCTCCGGCTTGCCCTTGGCGCCGACCGAGCCGAGTGCGTCCAGCAGTTCCGCGCGGACCTCGGCGGTGAGTACGTCGCCGAACAGGTCGGCGGGGACGATGGCGGGGCCGTTCTCCGACGACGTCAACCCGATCACCAGCACATCGGTGTCGGGGGCGATGGTTTCGGTGCGCGCCAATTCTGGTCCGAGTGAACGATCTGCGACTGCGGTCATTGCCCCAGGTTATTCGGTCGCTATCGGTGCTCGCATCACGAGTCCGGGTGTGCGGGTGTGCGGTGCGTTCGTTCGGCCGTCACGTAAATACTGGGATTTACTGGACAATACTGGTAGCTGTGGATACGCTCCGACTCGTGACGGACTCGGCCGAAGAGCTGGAGGTGCGCATCTCCGGTTTGCGGGCCGAGGTGCGGCGGGCCGCTGCCGGTGGGGATCGGGCCGGGGCTCGGCAATTGCGCGCGGAATTGCGTCGGGCCGAATCGGCGTGGGACGCGGCGGTTCTCGGGTCGATTCCGGAAGAGCCGTCGGAGGCGCCGGGGGTACCGGTGCGTGAACACGTGCATCGCGCGTTGACCTTGCTGTCGGTGCCGTCTTCGCCGAAATTGGTGCTCGCCACGCATGACGCGTTCTTTTCCGGCGAGCTGCTGCCCGCCCGGCTGACCAGCCTGCGGCGCGACGAGGAACGTTCCTTCCGGTCGGCGCCGTACGCGCGCCCGTACTACCTGTGCGCGGCGCTCACCACCGATCTGCTCGCACCCGCCCGTGGATTGATGGCGGTGAGTTCGTGGCCACTGGAACGGCGGATGGTCGGTCCGTTGAGTCCGCGGGTGGGGCTGCTGGTGTCGGCTATTCGTCTGGCTGAACACCTTTCGGCGCAGCCTGCGGGGGAATCGTCCGGATTGCGCGTACTGTGGCGGCTCGCCGTATCGATTCCTGGCATCTCCAGCGCCCCGGATTCGCTCGACCCGGCGAAGGTGATCGAGGCCGCACGGCGTGAGCTCGCGGTGCACGAGGACGAGGACGCGCGGCAACGTTCCGCGGCCGCGCGACGGGCGGCGGATCAGCTGGCGGATCCGGCCGCACAACTATTCGGTGTTCGGCTCGGCGTAGCCGATCGGCGACGAATCGAGGTGGAATGAACACTCTCGCAACACAGTTGGACCAGTTGCGCGGTGAAGCCCCCGCGACCAGGCACAATGCCCGCACCATCGCCGCGCTGACGGCCAACCCCGGATGTGCCCGCCGCGCCCTGCTCGACGCGGCCGCGGTGGACAAGACCGTGATCGCCCAATCGCTGGGATTCCCACCACAATTCGGTCAGTCCCAGTTCGCCATCACGCGCGGCAATGCTTTCGAGGCGATGGTCAAGGCGAACGGTTGCGCGGAACTGCTCGCGTTGTTGCGCGACAAACTGGGTTTCACGATTCCCGAAGTCGCCTACCACGACCTGAATTCGGTGGGGGAGAACACCGGTAACGCGGTGCGCTATCAACGCACGAGGCAATTGTTGAAGAGCACGATCGCGACGGGCGACGGCACCCTGTTCGATCACCCCATGCTGCGGCTCGATATCGCCGGCGCCACCGCCTATCTCGAACCCGATGTGGTGGCCGTGCAGTTGGACGGCAAGTTCCATGTGGTGGAGGTCAAGGCCTTCCCCGTTATCGACGGGCAGGCCGATCCGGCGCAGGTGGCGGCGGCCGCGCGTCAGTCCGCGGTGTATGTGATCGCCTTGCGCGAGTTGATGGCCGAGATCGGCGAGTCACCGGAGCTCGTGTCGCACAATGTGATTCTGGTGTGCGCGAAAGACTTCTCGAATCGTCCTACCGCCGAACTCGTCGATCTGCGTAAGCAGCTCGCGGTGGTCTCGCGTCAATTGACCAGGCTCACCGCGATTCCCGATCTGCTCGACCTGTTGCCGCCGGAGGCCACCTTCGCGCCGGGGGAGAACCTCGAGAAGACGATCGCCGCCATCCCCGCTCGCTACGCGCCCGAGTGCATGTCGAGTTGCGAGCTCGCGTTCGCCTGCCGCGACGAGGCGCGCACCTGCGGTTCGGTGGACGCGCTCGGTCGTGGGGTGTGTGATGTGGTCGGTGGCATCGACAACATCCACACCGTCCTCGGCCTGGCCGACGGCACCCTGGAACCCGGCCCCGAGCACGCCGACATCACCGCCATGCTGCGGACCGCCCATCGGCTGCGGTGGGAGATCGCCGGATGAGCGTGCTGGCGGCCCTGGCCAAGGCCGAGGCCGTGCGGGCGGGCCGCGCGCAGGCGACCGCCGCGGTGCGCCACATCCATCTCGCCGAGCGACCACTGGTCGCGGTGCCGTTGCGGCTGGCGGGGGAGGCGGCGGCGCCGGTGGCGATCATGATCGGCACCTCGCCCGGAGACCAGAACGTGTTGACGGTGCCGCAGCCCCGCGACCGGGTGCTGCGATTGCGGTTCATCGAGCAGTTGGCCGATGTGGTGCTGCCCTATCTGTCGACCTTTCTCATCGAGACCGAGGAGCTCACCAGCAAGGCCGGGGAGACCTACACCCGGTGTCTGGACGCACCGCAGATGTGGACGCCCAACCCCGGCGGCGTGAATTTCCTGAAGCTGCTGGGACGTTCGGTACGTTTTCACCGGGTCGACGGGGACAACCCGGTGCCGGAGTCCATTCCGCTGCTCGGACGGTGGCTGACCTGGTTCGGTGATCGGGCCGAGCATCCCGGTTCGGCGGTGTTGCCCGCGATGACGGCCGCGCTGTCGTCGCACTGGGCGTCGGGGCAGTCCACCCTCGAAGACGGCAATCTCGCGGCGCTGCTCGGTTGGATCGATCCGCCTGCCGGGCTCAGCGGCGCGGAAGCCGCTGCCCTGGCGGAAGATCCGCTGCTGTCGCCGCCCGCGGGCCCGGCCACCGATCCCGGATTCGACAACGAAGAACTCGCGCCGTTGATCGCCGCCTACAACGCCGCGCTCGACGACTCGGCCAGAGCTGTCGCGGCCGAACGGCTCGAGCGCTCCCTGCGCGGACAGCTCGAACCCACCTGGCGGCTGATGTGGCGCTCGATCGAGCTGCTGAGCGCCCTGCCGGAAGGCGCCAGCGTCGAGAATCGGTGGACCGATGATCGCGGTGCGTTCTCCCGCTTCGCCGCCGATGTCGCGGAAGGTGTTCCGCAGGCCCGCCGCGATTCCGCCGTTCCCGCGGTGCGCAGGCTGCTGGAGCGTGAACGGGCCTCGGAAGCGCTGCAGGCCCAGTGCGCTTTCGACGATCCGCTGCGCATGCTCGAACATCGGGTGAGCGGCGCTGCCTTCCGCGGCACCGTCGTGCACAGTGAACCGGAGCGTCTCGATCGTTCGGGGTCGCGTCCGAAACTGCGCCCGCACATTCATATTCGCACCACCGATCCGTTCATCGCGGTGGTCGGCGAGGAACTGACATGCGTCGAACGGCCGAAGCAGACCGGGCTGGTTGTCGACATCGACGGTGACAGCATGGTTCTCGAACTGTCCGGTGGGATGGGGCGCAAACTCGTCGCCGAACCGGGAAGCGTGCCGGAGGAGGGCGAGGACCTCGGTTTCGCCCGCTTCAAACCGACGCCGTTCAACGGGATGCTGAATCTGCCCGCGCGCGAAGAGACTCCGTGGACTCACGGTGGTCCGCCACCGGAATGGACGCCGCCTACCGACGACGAAGGGGAGGAAATCCAGTGACTACGCCGGACCAGGCCGTCGCGGGAATTCTCACCGACCTGCGCGACGAGAGCCATCGCGCGATCGTGGTCGACTCCCCGCCGGGAGCGGGCAAATCGACGCTGGTGGTGCGCGCGGCCCGCCAGCTCGCCGAGGACGGCGATCAGCGGATGATCGTCGCCCAGACCAACGAACAGGTCGACGACCTCATCGACCGCTTGGCCGTCGCCGACCCCGCGCTGCGGATCGGACGGCTCTCCAGCGCCGCCTACGTGGTGAGCGACCGGGTCGACCGGCACGGCAATGTCCGGGTCGCCAAGCAGCCGGGCGATCTCGAGGACCGCACCATCGTCATCGGTACCGCGGCCAAGTGGGCCACCATCACCGAGGGCAGTTGGTCGCACGCGATCATCGACGAGGCGTACCAGATGCGCTCGGACATGCTGTTGCGCATCGCGAATCGCTTCGATCGTGGGCTGTTCGTGGGCGACCCGGGACAGCTCGATCCGTTCGCGACCGTCGAGACCGCGCGCTGGGCCGGGCTCACCTGGGATCCGACGATGAGCGCCGTGAGCGTGATGCTGGCCAACAACGACAACATCCCCACCCACCGGCTGCCGGTGTCGTGGCGACTGCCCGCTACCGCGGCGCCGGTGGTGTCGAAGGCGTTCTACCCCTTCACCGAATTCCAGTCGGGCACCGGATTCGGCGACCGGCGCATGGATTTCACGACCCGCGGCATGGGCGGCCCGATCGACGCGGTGCTGGAGGAGGCGGCCGAATCAGGTTGGGGCTGGTACGAATTGCCCGCCCGGCACACCCTGCGCACCGACCGTGAAGCCGTTGCCGCGATCGCCGCGATCGCGGCCCGGTTGATCGAACGCGGCGCGAACGCCCACTCCGAATCCGGCAGCCACCCCGTGACCACCGAACGGGTCGCGATCGGCACCGCGCACCGCGACCAGGCCGACGCGATCCGCACCGCCCTGCGCGGCACCTGCGCCGAACCCGTCACCGTCGACACCGCCAACCGCCTCCAGGGCCGTGAATACGACGTCACCCTTGTGCTGCACCCGCTTTCGGGCCGACGCGACGCCAGTGCCTTCCATCTGGAGGCGGGCAGGCTCTGCGTGCTGGCCTCCCGGCACCGCCACGCTTGCATCCTCGTCGGCCGCGCGGGAATCCCCGAACTCCTCGACGCGCACCCCTCCGCCGACCCGGTCCATCTCGGGGTCCCGGTGAAGTTTCCTGACGGCTGGGAGGCGAATCAGGCGGTGTTGAGCCACTTGTCGAGCCACCGCGTCCGTGCGGCGGCGGCACACTAGCGACGTGGCGGGTGTCCTTCTCCGAAGAGTGGAGGGGGAATTGTGTCGGAAGCTACAGGTTTGCCTGATAAACCGTATGTTTCGACATCCGGCTACATCACGCGCACGGTCGGGGAGTCGGTTAGTCTCACGGCGAGACACGCGTGGCGGGTGGCCCACCAACGGCACCAGCTCGTAGCGGCGCGCCGGGGGCGTTCCGGGAGTGGAAAGATTTCAGATTTGAATATCAGGCGTACCGGCGTTCGTGGCCGGGTCAGTGTGCGTATCCGATTGCTGTCGATGGTGCTCATCTCCAGCGTGATGCTGCTGGTGGTCGGTGGTGGCGGCGCCGTCTATCTGGTGAATTCGGCCAGGGATTCCACCGAATGGGCCGAATTGGCGAGCAGTACCACCGCTCCCGCGATCCTCATGGTGTCGGCATTCCAGGAAGAGCGCAGACTTTCGCTGTTGCGGCTGGCCGGTGACACGTCGTCGGCTCCCGCGTTGGTCACGGCCAAGCAGCGCTCCGATGAGGCGCTCGCCGCGGTGATGGCGAAAGGCGACGCCGCTCGCGCGCTGAACCCCGACGGTTCCCGCGAGGATATCGAGGGCTACAACAAACTCTTCGCCATGGTGCCGGTCGTGCGCAATGGCGTCGAAGCCACGCGGATTCCCCCCGAGGAAGTGTTCGCGTTGTACACCGGGGTGATCAGTACGATCATCGCCGCCTCGATGCTGGCCGCCCGGGTCGCTCCGGAGGCGAAGGTCGGTATCGAACTGGGCTACGCCGTCGACCAGCTGCGTGCGGCCGAGGCACTGTCGCAGGCCGACACTCTCGGTTCTGTTGCGTTGACCACGGGGAAGATGAGCAGTGCCGAGGTGGTCGATTTCGGCCGTCGGGTCGGCGAATTCCGTGGTGAGGCCGCCTACTCCGCGGCGGTGCTGAAAGGCCGCCGCCTGGCGCAACTGTCGGAGATCACCGCGAGTCCGCAATGGCAGCGGGTGATCGCGATGCAGGACGCGCTGTTGTTGCGCGGACCGGTGTCCGCCAAGGACCCGGAGACGGAACTTCCGAGCAGTTTGGCGGAATGGCAGGACGCGTCGAAGTTCGTCGGACTGGCGCTGCAGAAACTGTGGGAGGACCAGAGCGGGGACGCCCACGTGATCGCCAGGCAGCAGGGTGAACGCGACTCCGACAGCGCGCTGCTCGGCGGTGCGCTGATCGCGTTGGCCGCGGTGGCCGCATTCCTCATCGCGTTGGTGATGGCGAACCGATTCATCGCACGGATGCACCGCCTGCGCCACGACACCCTCGAGCTCGCCGATGAGCGGCTGCCCGAGGTGATGCGCAAGGTCGAGGCCGGTGAGACAGTCGACACCTCGACCGAGGGCTCGCAGCTGGACTTCGGCACCGACGAGCTCGGCCAGGTCGCCGCTGCGTTCAACCGCGCCCACGTCGCCGCGATGTCGGCCGCTGTCGCCGAGGCCCAGACCAAGGCGGGGATCAGCACGGTCTTCCTCGATATCGCGCACCGCAGCCAGGTGGTGGTGCACCGACAGCTCTCCCTGCTCGACCGTGCCGAGCGCGACGAGAACAACGCCGATCAGCTCGATCTGCTGTTCCAGCTCGATCATCTCGCCACCCGCGCCCGGCGCAACGCCGAGAACCTCATCATCCTCGGCGGCGAACAGCCGGGTCGTCGGTGGCGCAACCCGGTCCCGCTGATCGATCTGGTGCGTGGCGCGATCGCGGAAAGCTTGGACTACACCAGGATCGCGGCCAAGCAGATGCCGCAGGTGAAGATCTCCGGGCATGCCGTCGCCGACGTGATCCACCTGCTCGCCGAGCTGATGGACAACGCGACGGCCTTCTCCCCACCCGAGAGCCAAGTCTCGGTGTCGGGGATCGTGGTCGGTCGCGGTGTCGCGGTGGAGATCGTCGATCAGGGTCTCGGCATGCCGGAAGCCGATCTGGCGCAACGCAACGCGATGCTGGCCGATCCGCCCGCCTTCAGTGTCGGCACGCTGGCCGGCACTTCACGGCTGGGCTTGTTCGTCGTCGCCACGCTGGCGGGCAGACACGGCATCTCGGTGCGGATGTCGGAATCGGTGTACGGCGGCGTGCGAGTGGTGGTGCTGATCCCGACGGCGCTGGCCGAAGCGAGCGATCCCGAGTCGGCGATCTCGGGTCAGTTCCCCGCAGTCTCGCCGAGACCATGAGCGACGAGCGCGAACACTGGTACGAGGACGAGGCGAGCCCGCTGGTTCGCCTCTACGCCGTCACCGGCGGGCGCGCGAAGGCGCAGCGCCTGGACCTCGAGCTCACCACCCTGCTCGTCGACGCCCGCTCGGGCGTGCGCTCACGCTTGCTCGCGCCCGAATACGACGCGATCGTCGAGTTGTGCCGCACCGCGCTGTCGGTCGCGGAGGTCTCCGCTCACCTGCATCTGCCGCTGACCACGACGAAGATCCTCATCGGCGACCTGATCGATGAGGGCCGACTCCGCGCCCGGGCACCCCGAAACCAGCCGAACACCGCCCCGGACATGGACGTCCTACGGGCGGTGCTCGCCGGGATCAAACGGTCCTAGGCTTTCGCCACCGACACCGGCTGCGTCGACAGTGTCGCGAGTTCGGTATCGAGATCGGTGGGCTCGCCCGCTCGGCGCGGAATGGTCAGGGCGATACCCGCCGCCCCGAGCGCTACCGCGGCGCCGATCAGCAGGCCGACATGGAAACCGGCCGCCGAAGGTACCGCATGCCCGGCGAAGTCGGTCGTCATATTGGCCAGCACCACACCGACGACGGCGGCCGAGACCGACGTACCGAGCGAGCGCATCAGCGTATTGATGCTGTTGGCGGAGGCTGTTTCCGACAGCGGGACCGCGCCCATGATCAGGGCGGGCATGGCGCCGTAGGCCAGGCCGACACCGATATTGGTGATGCAGACCATCGTCATCAGGCCCCAGGTCGACCCCATCAGCACGGCCGACGAGCCATAGCCGAGGGCGATGATCAGCGCCCCGACCGCGAGGGTGACCTTGGGTCCGCGCGCGGCCGACAGTTTCGCGCCCGCCGGTGACAGCGCCATCATCATCAAGCCGCCCGGCGCCATCCACAGACCCATACCCAGCATGGTTTGTCCCATGCCGTGGCCGGTGGCCGAGGGCAACTGCATCAACTGCGGCACGATCAGCGCCTGGCCGTACATGGCGAAGCCGACCAGCACGGATGCGGCATTGGTCAGCAGCACCTGCGGTCGCGCCGTGGTGCGTAGATCGACGAGCGGGTCGGAGGTCCGCAGTTCCCACCACCCCCACGCGGCCAGGGTCACCACCGAGGCGGCGAACAGTCCGAGCGTCGTGGCGCTGGTCCAGCCCCATCCGGCGCCCTTCGACACCGGAAGGAGCAGGAATACCAGTCCCGCGCCGAGTCCCACCGCGCCGACGAAGTCGAACCGTCCACCGGCGTCACCGCGCTTCGCCTCGGCCGGAACCAGGGTCGCGATGAGCACCACGATCAGGGCGCTCAGTGCCGCCGCGGCCCAGAACAGGACCCGCCAGCTCGCGTACTGCGCGATCGCGGCCGACACCGGCAGACCCAGCGCGCCGCCGACGCCGAGCGAGGCGCTCATGAGCGCGATCGAGGAACCGAGCCGCTCGGCAGGAAGCACATCGCGCATCAGGCTGATGCCCAACGGGATCAAGCCGACCCCCATGCCCTGGATTCCGCGTCCGATCAACATGGGGACCAGCGAGGAGGACATGGCGGCGACCGCGGCGCCCACGATCAGGAATCCACCGGAGACCAGCAGCATGCGGTGTTTTCCGTACAGGTCGCCGAGCTTGCCCGCGACCGGGGTGAACACCGCTCCGACGAGCAGCGTCACCGTGATCACCCAGGACGCGTTCGCCGCGCTGGTGTGGAGCAGCCCCGGAAGTTGCCCGATGATCGGCACCACCGCCGTCTGCGTAATCGCGGCGACGGTGCCGCCGAAGGCGAGCACGCCCACGACCACTCCGGGCCGGGCCGTCTTCTCCGAAATCCCCACGTACCGCTCCTGTCGACCAGCAATTTATGTATAGAGCACAAGGCATGCATACTGCATTGGTTGTGTATATTACACATCTCTGGGCGCGCGGACTCGATCGAGGAATCGAGATGTCGGTCGCAGTTCCGCTAGTGCTCCGCGGGCAGGGTCGTGAGCGGCCGTGGCCAGTACTCGCCCGACCGGCGTTCGATGTCGGTGTTGAATCGTCGCAGGTAGCCGACGAACGCGGCGATATCCTCGGAGGGCCAGTCGGCGAGGATCGAATCCAGAGCGTCGACGATCAAGGCCCGTTCGGCGTTCAACCGGCGCTCGCCCTTCGAGGTGACCCGAAATTTCCGCGCCATCCCGCCCTCGGGATCCGGAATCCGCTCGAGCACTCCGGCCCGCATCATGGCGGCGGTCTGCCGATTGAGGGTCGAGGCGTCCAAACCCAGTGCGTCACTGAGCTGTCCGATGGACATCAGTCCACCCATCCGCAGCCGACTCAGCAAGATATAGGCGCTGCGGTCCATGGCGTCGGGCCCACGGCGCGATCGCAGACTGTGACGGCCGAGAAGCATGGTCTCGAACTCGACCAACTGGGTCGCCTTGTCCATCTCAGCCCTTCCGCGAATTCGCACCTGCCCGGCCACGGGCGGATCCACCACATATGTACCGACCACATTACGTGTCCACTACACATCAGAGCGCCGCATCACCCGGTATTCAGCGCGTGATGCGGTGTGGTCGGCACGGTAACAGCCGCGCCGCCGACGGCCCGGGGGTCGCCGACGGCGCGGGTCTCAGCTCAGTCGGGCCGCGAGCCGTTTCGCGTTCATGTAGCCGATCGCCTCGATGCTGACCATCGGGTTCACGCCGGGTGCGGTGGGGAAGCTCGACCCGTCGGCCACCACGATGTTCGGCACATCCCAGGTGGCGCCGTCCGGATCGGTCGCCGAGAGCTCCGGCGTGCCGCCCATCCTGGCCGAGCCCATGATGTGCAGGGCGCCCATCGAACACTGGCCGGGTCCGTAGCCCGCTTTCTCGGCGGCGGCGCCGAACTCCGCCAGCGAGCCGCGCGTACCCGGCTCGAACGAAACGCCCGCCTGATGTCCCGAGTAGATCTGTCGCGCGCCCGCGGCTTCGAGTACCGAGGCCGCGCCGACGATGCCGGTGTGCAGATGCTTGGCGTCGTAGTCGGACAGTTTGTACTTCACCACCGGTTCACCGCTGCTGTCGATCGAAACGGTGCCGGGATCCCGGTCGCGGGTGATGACGCCGACCGAACTCGTTCGCGCGAAATCGAGCAGCCGGGTGCGATATTCGTCCGCACCGCGCCAGCTCATGAACCCGGTCGCCAGGCCGGGGTGGTTGGGGCCGGTCTCGTAGATGACGCCGTACCCGTTGCCGTCGAGGTTCGCGTGGTGCCTGCTGATACGGGCCTGGAGCGCGCCCTCCCACGGCCGGATCTCCTCTTCGAACAATCCGAACACCGCGGCGGCCGGATGCAGGCGCAGGTGCTGTCCGATGTTCTTGTTGCGCAAGCCGGATCGTCGCAGCAGCGCCGGCGTCTGGATCGCCCCCGCGGCGACAACGACCGCCTTGGCGCGCACCGTGATCTCGACCCCGGAGGCGGTGACCGCCGACACCGATTCGGCCCGACCCGCTTTCACGGTGATCGCGCGGACGTCGGCGTCGACCACCAGGCGCGCGCCGTGCTCGGCCGCATCGGCGAGCCAGGTCTTGGTCGCCGACTGCTTGGCGCCGACGCGACAGCCGTAACCGCACCGTCCACACTCGATCCCGGCGTCACAGGCATCGGTGACGTTGCGCGGCAGGGTGTCCACATCCCAGCCGAGCGCACGCGCGCCGCGCTCGAGAATGCCGTCGCGTGCCGAGAGCGGCGATTTGGCGTCGGTGACGCTGATCCGCTTCTGCACGGCGGCCAGCGCGTCGCCGAACTCGTCGGAGGCGAACTGCGGAACGCCGGACTCGGCCCATTCGGCGCGCACCGAGTCGGGTGTCGGCAGCGAGGTGCTCCAGTTGACCACGGTGCCGCCGCCCAGACAGCTACCCGCTACGAGGGTGATCTGGCCTTCCGCCGACGCGGCGGGGCCGGGTGAATACAGGCTGGTCAGCGCGTCGAGTTCGCCGTTGCCGAAATCCTGGTCGTCGTAGTAGTTTCCGCGTTCGAGCACGATCACGTTCAGGCCCGCTTCGGCCAGGACGGCCGCGGCGGCGCCACCACCGGCACCGGAGCCGACCACTACGACATCGCAGTCGAGCGCGGTGGATTCAGTGAACCGCAGTGGGGAGAGCGCCGGCTTCGGGGCGGTCGCGAGGCGGCCCACCGGCGCCGGGTAACCGATCTCCTTCCACAGCGGGTTGGCCCCGGTGGGGCCGGGGCTCACGTTGTAGGCGAGCAGAGATGCCTGTTTGAGGGCCTGGAAAATCGCTCGGGCCGGGGCAAGGCCGGAATCGGCCAGGCGCAGTAGGGCGGCCTCGCGTCGCTCCTGCGAGAGCGTGGAGAACCGGCGCAGGCCGCTGCCCGTGATCAGGCCGAAGGCACGAGAATCCCAGAGCCCCAACAGGGTTGCCAGCTGCTTCTGCTCGGCTTCGCGGGGGTTGCGCCCCAGGATGCGGAAGATTGTGTCGACCGCGCCGATCTCGGTCGCGGCGGGCAATCCGGGCCCGCCGGCAGGGAGAAACGTATCGCAGATCATGCCCAGCGCGGCCCGCTGTTCGGCTGTTGGTTCCATGCGGAAACCACCCCTTTTCATTCTGGGGTGAGTTGTATCACGGGACACGAGACCGCGCTGGGGTCATCGGGTTTCGGGCTGGGCAGCGAGTGCCCGGCCCGCCCGCCTCGATCAGTCGGCGGAGCCCGCGGTGAACTGGATCGTTTTGAGCGAGGGCGTCGACAGGTCGACATCGGCCCTGGTGATCGACTTCGCCGACGAGTCGTTGCGGTATGCGGTGAGCTGGTAGCGGCCGGGTAGCAGTCCGCGGAAACTCACCTGGCCGGTGGCGCCGGTGGACATGTGCCGGTGGATCTTGTCGCCGCACGCGTCGATGCCGGTGAGGACGATCCTTCCGCCCGCGATCGGCGTACGGGTCGTCGCGGTGATCAACACCGCGTCGATCTGGCCCGCAGCCGGGGTCGCCGCGCGGACTCCCTGGTTGTTCTGACGTGCCTGTCGTAACTCCTCGCAGGGCGCCGCGTTCTGCGCGATCGTGTCGTCGGCACCGGGATGCGCCCCCGCGCTGCCCACCGCCGTGCCCATCAGAGCTGTTGCCGCCAATCCGATCGCCAAACACTGGGAAATGACAAACCGTGGCATTGCGCCGTATTCCTCCTGCTTCGCCTGACATGAAAGTGCACGTGGACATTGCTGAGGTAACGCTCGGGCGGAACAATACTGACGGGAATTCTGTCGCTGAAACCGGTGTTCCATAGAGGCGGTTGTGGCCGATTTGTGCGACCGTTGAGCACTCATGAAGGAGGATGTGTGAGCGACACTCGTAAGGCAATTCTGGCCGGTGGATGCTTCTGGGGGATGCAGGATCTGATCCGTCGTCAGCCCGGCGTGCTGGCCACCAGGGTCGGCTACACCGGCGGAACCAACGACAATCCGACCTACCGCAATCATCCGGGCCACGCCGAGGCCGTGGAGATCGAATACGACCCGGCGCAGACCGACTACCGCGCGCTGCTCGAGTTCCTGTTCCAGATCCACGATCCGACCACCAAGGATCGGCAGGGCAACGATCTCGGTGACAGTTACCGTTCCGCGATCTTCTATCTCGACGACGATCAGCGCCGTATCGCGCTCGACACCATCGCGGATGTGGACGCCTCCGGCCTGTGGCCGGGCAAGGTCGTCACCGAGGTGACCCCGGCGAGTGCGTTCTGGGATGCCGAGCCCGAGCACCAGGACTACCTGATTCGCTACCCCGATGGCTACACCTGCCATTTTCCGCGCCCCGGCTGGAAACTCCCGAAGCGCGAGAACACCGACAAGTAGCGTTTTCCATATGTCATGATCGGCTGTGTCGGCGTGACCGTGACGTCGGATCGGAGTACTCATATGAGCGGCATCGGCCGTCTCGAACGATGAGGGGAAGCGATTCGGATGACATATGGACAGCAGCAACCCGGTTATCCCCCGGCGGGACCGACGCTCAGTGTCGGTGACGCCATCGGGTACGGGTGGACGAAATTCAAAGACAACGCGCTCGTCTGGATCGGGATGGTGGTCGTCTCCTTCCTGATCCAGGCGGTGATCAGCTTCCTGTTCGGCCTCGGCAACAACACCGACACCGACTATGACGGCGGTGTCAGTTTCGGGTTCGGGCTCTGGCAGATCATCGGCACCATCGTGAGCACCGTGATCGGATATCTGATCTCGGCGGCATTCGTGCGTGGCGCGCTGCACGAAACGGATGGGAACAAGCCCGGATTCGGGGCGTTCTTCCAGTTCACCAATGTGGGTGCGGTGATCGTGGCCGGCCTGCTGGTCGGTCTGGCGACCGGCATCGGCCTGCTGCTGTGCATTCTTCCCGGCCTGGTCATCGCGTTCTTCACTTGGTGGACAATGCAATTCGTGATCGACCGCGACCAGGACGGTGTCACCGCGATCAAGTCGAGCTTCGCGGCGATCTCGAGCAACGCGGGCCCGCTGCTGCTGCTGGCACTGGCGCTGTTCGGCATCAACGTCGTCGGTGCGCTGCTCTGCGGCATCGGCCTGCTCGTCACCATCCCGTTGACGATCATCGCCTCGACCTATGCGTACCGGGTCGTCACCGGTGGGCCGGTCGCCGGCGCGGCGAAGGCTCCTGAGCCGGGCTACCCGCAGCAATACGGCGGGCCCGCAGGTGGATTCGGTGGGCAGCCGGGGTACGGCGGTCCGGAAGGCGGACAGGGTTACGGCGGCCCCGGTTACGGCGGTCCCGAAGGTGGACAGGGTTACGGCGGTCCGGGTTATGGCGGACCCGCTGGTGGACCGGGTTACGGCGGACCCGCTGGTGGACCGGGTTACGGCGGTCCGGGCGCTGGTGGACCGGGTTACGGCGGTCCGGGCGCTGGTGGCCCCGGCTACGGAGGTCCGGGCTCTGGTGGTCCGGGTTCGGGTGGTCCGGGTTCGGGTGGTCCCGGTCACCCCGATGGTCCTGATCTGGGCAAGCCCGGTGACCAGGGCTGGGGACCTGAAGGCAACCGCTGAGCAGTTGATCCCGAGGGGCGTGCGATGTCGTTCATCGCACGCCCCTCGTGCTGTTCACTCGCAGCCGATGCCGTCCCCGTCACGATCGAGGCCGTAGTCGTCGGGTCCGATCACCGTGACGCGGCCGGTGTAGACGGGCCCGTTGCCGCTGCCGCCTTCGCAGTCGACATCACTGACGATGGGCAGGCACGGGGTGTACGAGCCGTGGCACTTCGAGGGCTGCGCGGCGGCCACGGTCGGCGTGGCGATCGCGAACGCGAAGGCCGCGATGGCGGCGGAAGCGAGGGTTGCGACGTATTTCATTGTGCTCCATTCAATTGTTCAGCGGCGCACAGTGTTTCACGGGTGGGGGATTTGTCGGAAGTTTGCTTGTCGGTACGTGTCAGTAGTATCGGGGCATCTCGAACAAGGGGGAGTGATGCGGGGGAGATGGCGGGCGTGGTCGTGGTGGGCGCGGGGTGCGGTGATCGCGCTCGTGGTGGTCGTCGTCGTGTCGCTGCCGGTGGCGGGGGTGGTCACGGCCTTGCTGGTGCACAACATCGGCGATCAGTCCGACCAGGCGCGGACCCGGGGCAAGGACGCGGTCTGGCTCGGGCATGCCTGGGTGGACGGGCGCAAGACCGATGCCGATATCGACGGGCTCGGGAAGTTGCTGGCAGGTACCGGCGTTCGGGATCTGTTTGTCCACACGGGTCCGTTGGAGCACGACGGGAGTCTGCGCGACGATCTGGCTCCGCGTGCGCGATGGTTCGTCGAGGCGGTGCACGCGCGACTACCGGGAATTCGGGTGCAATCGTGGCTGGGCGATATCGTGCGGCCCGAATTCGACGGGCTGGATGTGGAATCGGCGGCCTCGCGTGCGCGAGTAGTGGCGTCGGCGCTGCGCGTACTCGACTACGGGTTCGACGGCGTGCACTACGACCTCGAACCCATTCGATCGGGATCGCCGGGATTTCTCGCGCTGCTCGACGCGACGCGGTCGGTGACTTCCGCAGCGCGGGTGCGGCTGTCGGTGTCGGCGCCGGTGATCGATCCACTTCCGGGTCTGCATTCGCTGGGCTCGGCGGTGGCCGATCACGGAAAATGGTGGAGCCAGGCCTATTTTGCCGAGGTGGCGCGGCGATCCGATCAGGTGGCGGTGATGTCCTACGACACGGCGATGCCGACGCGAGCGTTGTACAGCGGGTATGTGGCGCAACAGACCGAGCTGGCCGCCGAGGTGACACCCGATGGCGTCGACCTGCTGATGGGAGCTCCCGCGTTCTGGGCCGACGATCGAGGACATCGCGGAGCCGCCGAGACCGTCGCCGCGGCGGTGCGGGGCATCCGACTCGGTCTGACTCGGACCGACGTGGATCGGGTGGACTTCGGTGTGGCGATGTACGTGGATTTCGCCGCCACACCCCAGGATTGGGCCGACTATCGAAGAGATTGGTGTCGGATGGCCGACTGAATCTCGGTCGACCACGGGTGGTCCGGGTAGAGCACGGTCAGCCAGGAGTTCAGGCGGGCGAGCCGGTGCTCCGGGAGCAGCCCGACGACGCGGTGGAAGTCGCTGTAGTCCTTGGGGCGGTTGGCTTTCGCCTTGAACAGCAGCACGACCTCGGGAATCAGATACGGGATCCCGTTGGTGGTGGTGCGGATGAGTTCGGTGTACGGGAGGGTGATGGTGGGGTCGCGGCGGCAGATCCAGGTATCGCCGTCGTGCGGCTCGCGGAACACGTCGAGGTGGAAGGCGCCGGTGAAGGGATCGCGGAGCCAGGTCTGGTGGAGGTCGAGGCGGGTCTCGGCCAGGGGATAGGGCCACAGCTCGCCGTCACCGACGATGTCCCACTCGTACTCGGGAAATTCGGCCGCGATATGGGGGAAATCTGCTCGGGGGACAGTGATTTCGATGTCGTCGTGGGCGCGGGAGATGCCACCGGCGAACAGGTCGAGGGCCCAGCCGCCGGCGACGGCCCACGGCGCGGGACAGGTCGCCAGGCGAGCGGCGACCACACTCGGGGTCCACGGGTCCCAGCGACGATCGGCTTCGGTTGCGGTGATCGGACGTCCACCGTCCGGCGAGCTCATCCATCCATCCTCGGCACCGGTGGCCCGGGGCGCAAGGTTGTTGTGGGCGATGGTGATCGAGACGAGACGGGTTTGTGAAGAAGTCAGCGTCGGCGGTCGGTGAGCCAGGCCAGGGGGCGGCGGTGGTGCGGTCGCGGGCGGTTTTCCCAGCGGGGGTTGTCCTCGTTGCGGCGGTAGACCGGGATCCGACCTGCGACGGAGAATCGGAAAGTGGTTGCGATGCCGACCACTTCGCCGTCGGCGGCCACGGCGACAGGAGTTCGCGAGGTGACGGTGAGTTCGTGCATCTGGCGTTCTCCGTAGACGCGGCTGTGGCCGATAGCGGCGAGCATCAGGGCGATGACAGCGCGGGTGCGCGAGAAGCGGACGTCGGCGCGGAGCCAGCGGACGTCGAGCAGGCCCTCGTCGAGGCGCGAACGGAAGGCGGGGACGGCGCCGTGCGGGTGGTAGGGGCCGTTGCCGATGAACAGGAACCACATGTCGTGCCAGCGGTCGTCGAGCCGGATGTGGATCGGCTCCGCGCGACGCAGGGTGACGACGAGTGCCGCGGCGAAGGCGGGCCACTTGCCCCAGCGGTCTTCCCACTTCTCCCGCAGGCGCACCAGCTCCGGGTAGGCGCCGATGCTCGCGGTGTTGATCAAGTGGTGGGTGTACGGGCCGTCGGGGGTGTCGAATCCGACTGCGGCGATATCGACTTCGACGGCTTCGCCGGTGCCGGTGGCGTCGGCCACCTCGCGCAGGTCGTAGACGCCGAGATCGCGGGCGAAGTGGTTCAGGGTGCCCGCGGGGATGACGACCAGGGGCAGGTCGTTGCCGACCGCGACGGCGGCCGCCGCGGCGATCGTGCCGTCGCCGCCCGCGGCACCGACCGCGAGGACCGTGGTGCGGTCGGTGGCAGCGTCGTCGGCCGCGCCGCCGACAGCGGCGTCGAGGGCTTCTTGCAGGAGTTCGACGGCGTCACGACCGGGTTCGGTGCGCACCAGCGTCGCGGCGGGCAGTGCCTCGGCGATGTCGTCGGTGGGGTCGTAGCTGGAGTCGCCCGAGCGCGGATTCACCAGTAGCAGAAGGCCTTTGCCGTCGGCGAGGATCGGTGCGCCGTGCACGACGTGCGCGTCGGCCTCGTCGGATTCGCGGATCGGCCACCAGCGGCGGGTAGTCAGCGCGATAGCGGTGCCGACGCCAGCGCCGACCAGCACGTCGGACGGCCAGTGCGCGCCGGTGTGGATGCGGGAATAGGCGACGGCCGCGGCCACCGGTGCGATGGCGAGCGCGGCGCGCGGGCTCTCCAGGGCGACGGCAGTGGCGAAGGCGGCGGCATTGGCACTGTGGCCGGATGGGAAGGACGACGACACCGGTGCGGCGACCAGCCTGCGGCCCAGCGGCATCAGTTCGGCCGGTGGCCGCCGGCGCGGGATCAGCGTCTTGAGCACGAGGTTCACGACGAAGCTGCTGCCACCCAGTGCGATGACACCGCGCAGCGCGGCGCGGCGTGGGGGACCCGGCTTCACCGCGAGCGCCGCCGCGACCGCGAGCCATAGGCCACCGGTGTTGGCGGATCGGGTCAACCGCAGCATGCCGCGATCGACTGCGGTTTCCGGGATACGCGATACCGCGCGGCTCATCGTGTCGTCCATCCGGGCGACATGGCCGAACCGAGCTCGGGGCAACTCACTCACAGTATGAACCCTACAGCCGTTGGGCATCACACTCTTTGGACTCGAACCGCGCCACCCCTGCACCCCTCGATGGCAGGCGCGGCGCGCTGTCGGTGGAAGGACGCCGTATTACTGCGCCGGAATCGAGGGCGGGTTGCAGTCGGCGGTGGGCGGAATCCCCTGGAGCGCCTGGATGAGGCAGCCGATGTTGATCGAGGAGGAAGCCGAATTGCCGCTGCCGGTCTCGGCGGCCTGCACGACGGGTGTGGCGACGAACAAGGAAGCGGCGACCAACAGGGTGCCTGCGGTGATTGTGCGAACGATCATGCCGTCGATCTTCGCACCGAAGCGCGGAAATCGAACCCCGCGGACCGCCCCCCAATTGCAGGGGCATGGTGCCGATTCGACCGGCTGCACGCGACCGATAAACTTCGGCCCATGACCGACACCGCGCTGCTCGAGGGCCCCATCCACGCCGTCCATGTCGAGCTCGGAGCCACCTTCGCGCCGTTCGGCGGGTGGGAGATGCCGGTGCAGTACGGCGGCACGGTCGGCGAGCACACCGCGGTCCGCACCACGGTCGGGCTGTTCGATGTGAGCCATCTGGGCAAGGCGACGGTGTCGGGACCCGGCGCCGCGGCGTTCGTGAACTCGGCATTGACCAACGATCTGGGCCGGATCCAGCCGGGAAAGGCGCAGTACACGCTGTGCTGTGCCGAAGACGGCGGCGTGATCGATGACCTGATCGCCTACTACGTCGGCGACGACGAGGTGTTCCTCGTGCCGAACGCGGCGAACACGGCGGCGGTCGTCGCGGAGCTGCGGAAGGCGGCGCCCGCGGGGATCACGGTGACCGACCAGCATCGCGACTACGCGGTGTTCGCGGTGCAGGGGCCGAAGGCCACCGAGGTGCTGACCGCCCTCGGCCTGCCCACCGAGATGGAGTACATGGCCTACGCCGACGCCGAGTGGGAGGGCCGCCCGGTGCGCGTGTGCCGCACCGGTTACACCGGTGAGCACGGCTACGAGCTGCTGCCGAAGTGGGCGGACGCGGAGCCGGTGTTCCGGGCGCTGATCACCGAGGTCGAGGCGGCCGGCGGCCAGGCGGCCGGACTCGGCGCGCGCGACACCCTGCGCACCGAGATGGGCTACCCGCTGCACGGGCACGAACTCTCCCTCGACATCACCCCGAACCAGGCCCGCACCGGGTGGGCCGTCGGCTGGAAGAAGCCGGAATTCTGGGGCAAGGCAGCACTCGAGCAGGAGAAGGCCGACGGCCCGCGCCGCACGCTGATGGGGCTCAGGGCCCTGGATCGCGGCGTGCTGCGCCAAGGCCAGACGGTGCTGCGCGATGGCGCGCCGGTCGGCGAGACCACCTCGGGGACGTTCTCACCGTCGCTGAAGGTCGGCATCGCGCTGGCGCTGCTCGACACCGACGCGAAGCTGGAACCCGGCGACGAGGTGGAGGTCGACGTGCGCGGACGCAAACTGCGCGCCACGGTCGTGAAGCCGCCGTTCGTCGACACCAAGACCAAGTAACTCCCCCGTAGTGGGGGCGAGACAGCACCGAATCTGCCCGGATAGGATCGCACCATGACAGTCGCCGCACAGTTCACCCGTATTCCGCACCCCGCGCCCATTTCGGCGCAGCAGCGGACAGAGGTACTGGCGGCCCCCGGTTTCGGACGGTTCTTCACCGATCACATGGTCTCGATCGACTATGCAGACGGCCAGTGGGGCAACGCGCGCGTCGAACCGTACGGCCCGCTCTCGATGGACCCGGCGACGATGGTGTTCCACTACGGTCAGGCGATCTTCGAAGGGCTCAAGGCCTACCGCCAGCCCGACGGCGCGATCGCGACCTTCCGCATCGATGCCAACGCCGCGCGCTTCCGCCGCTCGGCCGCGCGCATGGCGATGGCGGAGCTACCCGAGGAACTGTTCATCGAATCCGTGCGCCAGCTGCTCGACGTCGACGCCGACTGGGTGCCTGCCGCCGGGGGCGAGGACTCGCTGTACCTGCGGCCGTTCATGTTCTCCACCGAAGCGGGCCTCGGCGTGAAGCCTGCCTCGGCGTACAAGTACCTGCTGCTCGCCTCGCCCGCCGGCGCCTACTTCCCGCGCGGTGTGAAGCCGGTGCGGGTGTGGCTGTCGACCGAATATGTGCGCGCGGCCCCCGGCGGCACCGGCGAGGCGAAGGTGGCGGGCAACTACGCCTCGTCGCTGCTCGCGCAGGCGCAGGCCACCGACCAGGGTTGTGACCAGGTTGTCTGGCTGGACGCCTGCGAGCGTCGCTATGTCGAGGAGATGGGCACCAACAACCTGTTCTTCGTGTTCGGCACCGGCTCCGAAGCACGCCTGGTGACTCCCGAACTGTCCGGTTCGCTGCTGCCCGGTATCACCCGCGACTCGTTGCTCACCCTGGCCGCCGATTCCGGCTACCCGGTGGAGGAGCGCAAGATCTCGGTGGAGGAATGGCGCAAGGGCGCCGAATCCGGTGAGATCAGTGAGGTCTTCGCGTGCGGGACCGCCGCGGTGATCACGCCGGTCGGCTGGGTGAAGTCCGGTGACGGTGAATTCACCATCGGCGGTGGGGAACCCGGTGAGGTGACGATGGCGCTGCGCGACACCTTGACCGGAATCCAGCGCGGTACGTTCGCCGATACGCACGGTTGGATGCGGACGCTCTAACCCGGAGCGCTGGCGCTCGGGCGGGCCCCTTCGGGGGCTAGCCCGGCATCAGTGCTTGCCACTCGCCGAGGGACTTCGGGCGCAGGACGTAGTTGCTGTCACGCAGGGAAGCCAGTGCGCCGCTCGGTGCTTCGGAGTACCAGTGGCCGGGGTAGACGACCGGGTTGCCGTCGAGGGCGGCGAGTCGGCGCAGGCTGCGGAACATCTCGTCGGAGTCGCCGCCGGGGAAGTCGGTGCGGCCGCAGCCGTCGACGAACAGGGTGTCGCCGGAGATGAGGCGGCCGTCGAACAGGAAGCACTGACTGCCCGGCGTGTGGCCGGGTGTGTGGAGTAACTCGATGTCGAACGCGCCGACCGTCACCTTGTCGCCGTGGTCGTGGCCGGTCAGGTCGCCGGGGGCGATGCCGGTGGTCTGGGCGACCCACTCGAGTTCGTGCTTGTTGACGTGCACCGGGACGTTGGTCTTCTCGAGCAGTTCGGCCACACCGCCGAGGGTGAAACCGAGCATGGTGCCACCGACATGGTCGGGATGGTGATGGGTGGCGAGCACGCCGGACACGCGCATGCCGTCGGCCTCCGCGACGTCGACGAGGTCGGCTGCCTGATAGGCGGGGTCGACCAGGAGGGTCTCGCCGGTCTCCCGGTCGCCGATCAGATACGCGAAGTTGCGCATCTGCGTGGCGATCGGATCGCCGACGGCGTAGTCCCGGCCGGACAGCAGCTGGCGGAAGTAGAGGCGCTCGGATGACATGCGGTCCACTGTATTGCCACCGGTGTGCTGGCGACGCACCCGAGTACCGTTGACCGGACGGTCTGTGGGAGCACACAATCGCCGATATCTTGGACTTGTGACCAGTCCGAGTTTGCTGTAACCGTGCGAGCAGCTATCACCCCAGTGAGAAGCCTACTGCGGCAATCGAAACCGTGATTTCCACGACAGTGCCGAGAATATCGCCGGAGAGGCCCTCGAAACGCCGGACGCAGTGGCGGGTGATCGCTACGGTCAGCGCGAGGGCGGCGATCACCACAACCGGGCCGAGCCAGAGGTTGTCTGGTGTCGCCCAGACAGCGGTGATCACGGCGATCGCCGGCCAGATCAACACCGCGGTGCGTGGCTGGGTGCCCGCGACCAATGCGCCGAAACCCGCGTCGGGGGCGGCGGGGATGCCGCTGCGGCAGGCGAGGACGACGGCGACCCGGCCCGCGGTGACGGCGAGGACGATCGCGAGCCAGCGGTGCTGATCGGCCAGCGTTGCGAACGCCACCGATTGGATGGCGACGGCGAAAACGAGAGCGGCGACGCCGAACGGGCCGGCACCGCCGGACTTCATGATCTCGCGGGCGCGCTGGGGCGGGCCGTAGCTGCCGAGGCCGTCGACGGTATCGGCCAAGCCGTCGAGATGCATGCCCCGGGTGAGCAGCGCGAGGAGGCCGACGACGAGCAGACCTGCGAGCAGGGTGGTCAGATCCGCGCTGACCAGCAGCCAGAGGGCAGCAGCCGCGAAGGCCCCGAGTGCGAGGCCGATCACCGGGGCGAGCGTGATCGCGTGGCCGGCTGTGCGCCGGTCGACCGCCGCCGGGCCTCGGACCGGGACGACGGTCAGCCAGGAGACGGCCAGCCGTAGCGCGTTCACGAGGATCCGCCCACGTTCGGTTCGCTCACTTGGCCAGGTCGACGGTGTCCGATTCCTCGGCCGAGGTGCTCACGCCCGCGTCGGCGAACGTCGACATCTCGGCGAGGGTGGCGACGGCCGCCCGCAGGATCGGCAGCGCGGTGAGGGCGCCGGAGCCTTCGCCGAGGCGCATCTCCAGGTCGATCAGCGGGGTCAGGCGCAGGTGCTTCAAGGCCAGGTCGTGGGCGGGTTCGGTGGAGCGGTGGGCAGGCAGCCACCAGGCCTTCGCGCCCGCGGCGAGGTCTTCGGCGACCAGGGCGGCGGCGGTCACCACGACGCCGTCGAGCAGGACGGGGGTGCGGCGGATGGCGGCTTGGGCGAGGAAACCGGCCATGGCGGCGAAGTCGGCGCCCGCGGCGACGCGGAGCAGGTCGACGGGGTCGGTGGCCACCGGGCGGGCGCGGCGCATGCCGTCGCGGATCGCGGCGACCTTGCGAATCCAGCCCTGGTCGTCGACGCCGGTGCCGCGGCCGACGGCGGCGACGGGTTCGGTGCCGGTGAGGATGGCGATGAGAACGGTGGCGGGGGTGGTGTTGCCGATACCCATGTCACCGGCGATGAGCAGGTCGGCGCCCGCGTCGATCTCCTCGTCGGCGATCGCGCGGCCCGCGGCCAGCGCGGCGGTGACCTCGGCCTCGGTGAGGGCGTCCTCGCGGTCGATCGAACCGCTCGCGCGGCGCACCTTGTGCTGGGACACCGAGGGCTCGGTGTCGCCGTCGACGGCGATATCGACGACCCGCACGGTCGCGCCCGCCACGGCGGCCAGTGCGTTCACGGCCGCGCCGCCCGCCAGGAAATTGGCCACCATCTGCGCGGTGACCTCACTCGGGTACGCCGAAACGCCGTGCGCGGCCACGCCGTGATCGCCCGCGAACAGCACCACCCTTGCGCGTTCGAACTGCGCGGGCGGGCACACGCCCTGGCACGCGGCGACCCAGTTGCCGAGTTCCTCGAGCCGTCCCAGCGATCCGGCCGGTTTGGTGAGCTGCGTCTGGCGCTGCTCGGCCGCCGCGCGCACCTGCGCGTCCGGGGCCGCGACCGGGTCGAATCCGTGAGTCACTGGCAAGCCTTTCGGAGGTGGTACATGGTGTTCGACGCTCATCTTGCCCGGATCACGGTGCGCGGCGCCGACCGACCCGGCTCATTTCAATCGAATCGGCAGCCCGGCGACGATGAGATACGCCTCATCACAGGCCTGCGCGAGACGCTGGTTGAGGGTGCCGATCTCGTCGCGGAACAGTCGCCCCGAGCGGGTCGCGGGGATGACGCCCATCCCGACCTCGGGCGATACGATCACCAGCCGCTGCCGATACGCCGCGACAGCCGCGACGAGCTCGTCGCAGTCCGGGGCCACGGTGCCGCGCGGAGCATCCCACGCCATGCGAGCATCGAGGCGGGCAGTGATCCAGGTGCCGATGTCGTCGAGCAGTGTCGCGGGAGTCTCGGTGGCGAGAACCGTTGCGGGTTCGGTGTTCTCGACGGTGGTCCAGTGCGCGGGACGACGATCACGGTGGACGGCGATCCGGTCGGCGAAGTCGAGATCGGCGGCGTCGAGAACAGCGGTAGCCAGATAGCGGACCGCGGGTGCGTCGGTCAGCAGGGCCTCGGCATAGGCCGACTTGCCGGACCGCGCACCGCCGAGAACGAGGATGCGAGTGGACATCCGAGCACCGTAGCCGCCCATTGATTTCGCAGGAACATCAGGCGGAAAGAGCTTCCAGGATCATCGGGCGGGCGGTAGCGAGCGACCGTTGCCAGTACGGCCAGGTGTGGGTGCCGTTGGTGAAGTCGACGCGGGCGGGGATACCGAGGGCGGCGGTGCGGTCGCGGAAAGTGCTCGCCGTGATCACGGCGAAGGCCTCGATCGCCGCCGCGTTGACCGTGTTACCGACGCCGCTCGGGAGGTCGAGGGGGCCGGGGACACCGTTGCCGCTGGTCACGTACAGCGGTAGGCCGCGCAGCAGTTCGGCCTGGACGATGGCGTCGTTGCGATTCCACGCAGGATCGCCCGCGCCGCCCCACATGTCATCGATATTGAAGCGACCCTCATCGAACATGGCCGCGCGCATCACCTGGTTCCACATCGGGGCCGCCGGGTTGAGGAACCCGGAGAACGATCCGGCGAAGCGGAACTGGTCACGATGGTGGGCGGCCAGTGTCATGGCGGCATTGCCGCCCATGGAGACGCCGACGATGCCGTTGTTCGTGCGGGAGACGCCGTATCCGGCCAGGAAGTCGGGCAGTTCGCGGGTGAGGAACGTTTCCCACTTGTAGGTCGTCGATTGACCATTGGTGCTGCTCGGCCGGTACCAGTCGGTGTAGAAGCTGGAGTTGCCGCCGATCGGGAACACCAGAGTGACGTCGTCACCGGCGAATTGGCGCAGTGCGTCGGTGTCGGTGGTCCACTGGCTGTGGTCGGCGGGTGCGCGCAGACCGTCGAGCAGATACAGCGCGGAACTGCCGCCGCGCGCCGCCCACTGCACCTGGACCTTGATCGGACCCATGCTCGACGGAACGATCAGATCCTCGACACCGCCCGCGGGCGTCCGCATCACCGGCGCCGCGATCGGCACGGCAACGGCCGTGGACATGCCGACCGACGATGACACGACCACGGCCGCCGCGACTATCGAGAGAGCTCTGCTCAGCCGACGAAAACTACCCCACCCAGCATCGAACACCCTGCTAGCCGACCAGTTTCCGTCGATCGAGTCAAGCCGATTGTGCGGCTTCACAGCATCCCGACAGTGCCGCGCCGCGCCGCACCAACCCGTCCGGGCGGCCCATATTACATGGCTTGCCATGTAATATGGGTTCGGCGGCAGAAACGACGACGGAGGTCGGGGATGGAACAGATCGAGCGGCTTCCGATGGGTCGGAGCGACTCGCTGGGTTACGTGATCAATCACCTCGCCCGGCTCATGGAACAGGCGCTGCGCGATCGCATCGCCGAGCACGGGGTGGTGCCGGGGCAATTCGCCCAACTGCTCGCGCTGTACGAGGAGGAGGGGATCTCGCAGCTGCAGCTCTGCGAGAAGGTACGCATCGACCAGTCGACGATGGCCCATACGCTCAAACGGATGGAGCGGGACGGCCTCGTTCAGCGCATCGCCGACCCGCGCGACGGCAGGCGGACACTGATCTACCTCACCGACCGATCCCGAGCACTGCGCGCCGCGCTCACCACGGCCGCCCGCGAGGTGAACGACCTTGCTACCGAAGGTTTTTCCGACGTGGACGGTGACGAACTCATCCGCATGGTTCGACAGTCGATCGGCAACCTCGAGGCCCATCGTGGAGCGGGATCGTCGAAAAGGGGTACATCATGACTTCTCGGATCCATCCCATCGCGGGTGGGGTCGGATTGCTCACCGTTGTCATCTTCTGGACCTCGACGGTGGTGAGCGAGCTCAGTGGATCCAAGGCCGCGATCATCGCGGTGAAGCAGGCCATCCCGTGGGCCCTGCCGATTCTAATCCTCGCGCTCGCCGTCACCGGCGCCACCGGCTTCCGGTCGGCCGGGGATTCGGCGATGCCTGACCTTCTCGCCAAGAAGCGACGGATGCCCTTCATCGCGGGTAACGGATTACTCGTGCTGATCCCCTCGGCGATCACCCTGGCGGTGCTCGCCGGCCGTGACGAGTTCGGGCCGCTGTTCTACGGCGTGCAGACGCTGGAATTGCTCGCCGGTGCGACCAATATCGTGCTCATGTCACTCAATGCTCGTGATGGATTGCGCGTCACCGGCCGCCTCGGAAAGCGGAGTTCCGTGACGGAGTGAACGTCGGCTCAACCGGCCGCGCCGAAGCGGCGACGGTATTCGGTGGGGGCGAGGCCGACCTGGCGCTGGAAGTGGTGGCGTAGGAGGGCACCGGAGCCGAAGCCGGACTCGTCGGCGATCCGCTCCAGGGCCATGTCGGTGGTTTCGAGCAGGTGCTTGGCGAACAGGACGCGCTGGGTGGTGAGCCACTTGACCGGGGTGGTGCCGGTCTCGGCGGCGAAGCGGCGGGCGAAGGTGCGGGTGGACATGCTGGAGCGGGCCGCGAGTTCGTCGACGGTGTGCGGGTGGGCGAGGTTCTCGGTGAGCCACGCCAGGGTGGTGGACAGGCCGATGGAGCTGCACTCGGGGACCGGCTGTTCGATGAACTGGCGCTGACCGCCGTCGCGCTGCGGCGGGACGACCATACGGCGCGCGATGCCGTTGGCGGCGGCGGTGCCGATCTCGCGGCGGACCAGGTGCAGGCAGGCGTCGATGCCCGCGGCGGTGCCCGCGCTGGTGATCAGGTTGCCCTCGTCGACGAACAGGACGTCGGGGTCGACGGTGGCTTCGGGGAACATCGCGGCGAGTCGGTCGACATAACGCCAGTGGGTGGTGCACTTGCGGCCGTCGAGCAGGCCGGCCGCACCGGCCAGGAAGGCGCCCGAGCAGACGGTGAGCACGGTCGCGCCGGCGGCGGCGGCGCCGCGCACCGCGTCGAGCACCCGGTCGTCGTACTGGTCGATCGGGGAGGCGGGGATGGCCACCAGGTCGGCCTTGGCTAGTTGGTCGAGGCCGAACTCGGGGGTGACGGAGATGCCGGGGGTGGTGGAGCGCAGCGGCGTGCCGGGGTCGGCGCCGCAGACCCGGAAGTCGAAGCCGGGCAGGCCGTCGGCGGTGCGGTCGAGGCCGAAAACCTCACAGACCACGCCGAATTCGAACATGGCGAGCCGGTCGCTGAGGACCACGGCAACCTTCGAGAGCATGCCTCATCGTAGCTGGCTGAATCTTTACGCACAATGACGGAACAGCCACTTTCGGCTGAAAATCATCGAGCGCAAAATTACTGCCATGCTTACTTTTCTGATCGTCCTCGCCGTCATCATCGGACTCGCCGTACTGATCGGTCGCGGCACCGCCGGATCCACCGGAATCGTCGACCGTGACGCCCAGCGCATGGACACCGAGCTCAAGGCCATCGCGGGCTATGCCGACTACATCCGCCCCATTCACCACTGAAAGCGCGAATGCCGCCCCATCCGGAGGGATGAGACGGCATTGCGGAGTCGGGAAGAACTCAGACCGCGTCGCCGGGGCCGACCCGGGGCTTCGGAGCGCGCATCTTGCGGATCTGGGAGGCGCGCACGAAGGCGTACCAGCCGAGCTTGAAACCGGTATCGGTGGTGTCGGGGAAGCGTTCGATCACCCGGTTGCTCACGATCTTGCCGAGGACGAAGCCCTCGATGATCATGAAGACCATCATCACCAGCATCGCGAGCGTGACGATGGTCTGCAGGCCGGGGGCCACGAACATCGACAGGATCAGCACCAGCGCCATCGGCATGAACAGCCCGACCAGGTTGCGGCGGGCGTCCACCAGGTCGCGCACGTACGCGCGGACCGGGCCCTGATCGCGGGGCAGCAGGTACTTGTCCTCGCCGGCCAACATGCGCGCGCGGCGGTCCTGCACGGCGGCGCGGCGGTCGGCGGCGGCGGCCTTGCGGTCCTGTTTGGTGCCCTTGACAGCCTTGCGGCGGGCGCGGGCTTCCTTGGCGGTCAGCGGGGCGGGTGCGACCGGGCCGCGCCGCTTGCCTTCGGCCTCACGCCTTTTCGGCGTCGGCCTGCCCTTACCGGGTGTGGTCGAAGCGGTAGTGGCGGCCTGTTCGGAGCCGGACACCGACGGGTCGACGGACTCGTCGATGGTGCTGGACTCGTCACGACGAAACAATTTCACGTTCACCAGGCTATTCGATGATGCCGAGCATCGGGAAATGCGGTCCGCTCAGCGGTGAGCCCGGTCTCATCTCGCGCGGGCTACGACACAGATCACGCCGTCACAGGGCGTAGTGTGGGCACAAGCACCCAGGTGGCGTCTACTGGCTGCGCCGAGGGTGGCAAAATAGGAATAGCAGTTGCTGCGACAGCGTTGAAATCAGTCGTGCGCTGTGCACCTGAGGTCCGTTGACGGGCTGAGTCGAACTAGGAGTGTCCATGACTGTGCAGAACGAGACCGCCACCGAGACCCACGGTGCGACGTTGACCGACGCTGCCGCCATCAAGGCGAAGGCGCTGCTCGACCAAGAGGGTCGCGACGACCTTGCCCTGCGGATCGCCGTGCAGCCCGGTGGCTGTGCCGGTCTGCGCTACCAGCTGTTCTTCGACGATCGCATCCTCGACGGTGACATCGTCGTCGAGTTCTCCGGCGTGAAGCTGGCCGTCGACCGCATGAGCGCCCCGTACATCGACGGCGCCTCGATCGACTTCGTCGACACCATCGAGAAGCAGGGTTTCACCATCGACAACCCGCAAGCCACGGGCTCCTGCGCCTGCGGCGACAGCTTCAACTGACGTACGGAGCTGCGAGTTAGCCGTGCTTTCCGTGCCACGCCCGGGAACATTGTCGTTGCGTGGCGAGGTAGCGAACAGGTGAACCACAGGCGGTAGCGCTTGCTAACGTTGAAGTCCGGGATCCGGTGATCCCGGACTTCTGTGTTTTCCTACCTCTAGCGTCGAAGGGGCCCTGCCTCGTGCCTGTTGCCGTGTCCGCATCCATCGCCACCGACCACCTCATGCGCTTTCCCGGCCGGTTCGCCGATGCGCTGCTCGCTGATCAACTCGATCATGTGTCCCTGAGCTTCCTCGTCGACGATCTGCAGATCCGCCGTGGCGGAGTGGCGGGCAACATCGCCTACGCGATGGGTCTGCTGAAGCAGCGCCCGGTGCTCGTCGGCGCCGTCGGCGCCGATTTCGCCGAGTACCGGCAGTGGCTGGAGAACAGCGGCGTCGACTGCTCCGCGGTGCATGTCTCCGCGACGTCGCACACCGCGCGGTTCGTGTGCACCACCGATGAGACGATGGCGCAGATCGCGTCGTTCTATCCGGGTGCGATGAGTGAGGCGCGCGATATCGACATCGCCGCGATCGCCGCCGCGCACGACGTCGACTTGGTGCTGGTCGGGGCGAACGATCCCGATGCGATGGTGGCCCACACCCGCCAGGCCAAGGCGCAGGGCATCGCCTACGCCGCTGATCCGTCCCAGCAGCTGGCCCGCCTCGACGGCGAGCAGGCGAGCGAACTGATCGACGGCGCGGCCTACCTGTTCACCAACAAGTACGAGTGGGCCCTGCTGCAGCAGAAGACCGGTCTGAGCGAAGCCGACATCACCGCCAAGGTCGGCATCCGCGTCACCACGCTGGGCTCCGAAGGGGTGCTGGTGGTCGACGCCGACGGCACCGAGGTCCGCGTCGGCGTGGTGCCCGAGGTGGCCAAGGTCGACCCGACCGGCGTCGGCGACGGTTTCCGCGCGGGCTTCCTCACCGCCCACCGCGCCGGCCTGAGCCTGGAACGCGCCGCCCAGCTCGGCTCCCTCGTCGCCGTGCTCATCCTGGAGACCACCGGCACCCAGGAGTGGACTCTCAACACCGAAGACGCGCTCGAGCGCCTCACCAAGGCCTACGGCAGCGACGCCGCCGACGAACTGGCTGCACTGCTCTGACCTGCGGAACACGAACGCCCCCTGGATCTTTCGATCCAGGGGGCGTTTTTCGTGGGTTACAGCGAGACCGGGTAGACCGGCTCTTGGATCTCGGGCTTGATCCGGTCCTCGACGAAGATGCCGTGCCAGACCATGAAGACCAGAACGGTCCAGAGGCGGCGGCTGTGATCGGACAGGCCCGCCTTGTGGTCGCGGAGCATCTGGAGGATGGCCGGCTTGTTCAGCAGGTGGTCGGTCTGGGACTCGGCGATCTGGGTTTCGGCCCAGTCGTAGAGTTCGGTGCCGCGCAGCCAGTGGCGCAGGGGGACCGGGAAGCCGAGCTTGGCGCGGTTGAGGACATGATCGGGCACGATCCCGTCCAGGGCCTGGCGCAGCGCGTACTTCGAGGTTTCCTTGGTGATCTTCTGGTCGAACGGGATGCCCTCGGCGACGCGCAGGACCTCGCTGTCCAGGAACGGCACGCGCAGTTCCAGGGAGTTGGCCATGGTCATCTTGTCGGCCTTGACCAGGATGTCGCCGCGCAGCCAGGTGAACAGGTCCAGGTGCTGCATGCGCGCGACCGGGTCCCAGCCCGCGGACTGGGCGTAGATCGGGGCGGTGACGTCCTGGTGGGTCCACTCGGGACGGAAGTCGCGCAGGACCGCGCGCAACTGGGCGTCGTTGAAGCTGCGGGCATTGCCGTAGTAGCGGTCTTCGAGGCTGAGCGAACCGCGCTGCAACAGCGACTTGCCGCGCTTGCCGTCGGGGATCTTGTCACCGAGCTTGCCGAGCAGCTTGCGCGCACCGGCGGGCAGGTACTCGAAGGGCTTGAGCGACAACGGTTCCCGGTAGATCGTGTAGCCGCCGAACAGTTCGTCGGCACCCTCGCCCGAGAGCACCACCTTGACGTGCTTGCGGGCTTCCTTGGCCACGAAGTACAGCGGGACAAGGGCGGGGTCGGCGACCGGATCGTCGAGGTACCAGACGATCTCGGGAATCGCGGCGGCGAACTCGGCGGGGGAGACCACCTTGACGATGTGGCGGGCGCCGATCAGCTCGGCGCTCTCGGCGGCCACGTCGACCTCGGAGTACCCCTCGCGCTCGAAGCCGGTGGTGAAAGTGATGAGCTTCGGGTTGTGGCGCATGGCCAGCGCGGCGATGGCGGTGGAGTCGATGCCGCCGGACAGGAACGAACCGACGGTGACGTCGGCGCGCATGTGCTTGGCGACCGAGTCCTCGAGCGCCGCGGCGATCTCGGCGTAGCGGGCCTTCTCCGACCCCCCGGCGAACGGGCGGACCCGGAAGTCGGGGCGGAAGTAGCGGGTCGCGACCGGCTCCTGGCCGACCTTCACCGTGGCGTAGTTGCCGGATTCGAGGCGGCGGATGTTGCGGTGCAGCGACTCGGGCTCCGGCACGTACTGCAGCACCGTGTAGTGCTCGAGCGCGCGCGGGTCGAGCTCGTCGGACACCCCGAGCGGGCTCAGCAGTTCCAGCAGGCTCTTCTTCTCGCTGGCGAAGGCGGTGCCGCCGGGGCCGGTCGCGATGAACAGTGGCTTGATGCCGAACGGATCGCGCGCGAGGAACAGTTCCGAGGTCTCGGTATCCCAGATCGCGAAGGCGAACATGCCGCGCAGCTTGCGCACGGCCTCGGGACCCCAGAAGTGGAAGGCGGCCACGATGGCCTCGCCGTCACCGTCGGTGGCGAAGATCTTGCCATCGGGGAATGCGGCGCCGTGCTCGGCGGCCAACTGCTCACGCAGTTCGAGGTAGTTGTAGATCTCGCCGTTGAAGGTCATCGCGTAGCGCTGCGGGTTGTCCGCGGGGCCCCAGCGCAACGGCTGGTGCGAGTGCTCGATATCGATGATGGACAGCCGGTTGAACCCGAAGATCATGTGATCGTCGTGCCAAGTGCCCTTCTCGTCCGGGCCACGATGCCGCTGGCAGTGCAGCGCGTCGTACACCTGATCGACCACCGCGGTCGTCGCGGTGTCAGCTGTCAGGAATCCGAGCAGTCCGCACACGGTGTCGCCCAACCTTCTCTCGTTCGATGATGGGGTGGCCACAAACGGGCCGAAACGCTGTGTCCGAGTATGCCGCACACCTGCCCGACACGCCGCGCTCGCCCGTTCGCTCGGGGTGCGCGGCAACCGGACGGGAGTCAAACCGCAGGTCGCGACGATCCGGGCGGTCACGGCGGAGTGTCGAAAGTGACCCCGCGACAAGACAGTGCCCGCTTTGGTCTACGCTGCGTAGTACTCAGGTCCTTCTCAGGTGTGCAGGCGTCACAGCGGCAATACTTCGGGACGGCCTGAAACTGCTTTGAAGAGGTGTCGGACGGGCGAATCGCCGCCCGAACGACGCAATGTGTCGGAATGTGTGGCGACCAGGAAGGCGTGAGCGTGGCGCACAAGGCGAGCGAAGAGATCGGGGCACGACCCGTTAAGGGTCGGCAGGGCCGGATCCTTCGGCGGGCCGGGCTGGCGGTGTCCTTGGGGATCACCGCGATGCTCGTCTCGGGCTGCTCGATCGACAATGTTTGGCTCCGGTTCGGCTGGCCATCGGGTATCACCCCGCAGGCCACCCGGATGCGCGAGCTGTGGACCTGGTCGGTGCTGGCCGCGCTCGCCATGGGCGTGCTGGTCTGGGGTCTGACCTTCTGGACGATCATCTTCCACCGCAAGCGCAAGAACTCCCCGGAGTTCCCGCGTCAGACCGGGTACAACGTGTCGCTCGAGCTGACCTACACGGCGATCCCGTTCGTGATCATCGCGGTGCTGTTCTACTTCACCGTGGTCGTGCAGAACTACGTGCACGAGAAGACCGACAACCCGGATGTCACCGTCGACGTGACCGCCTTCCAGTGGAACTGGAAGTTCGGTTACCGCAACATCAACAATGTCGGCGGTCTCACCTGGAACGGCATCGACACCGAGAAAGAGCTGCTGAACGAAGAGCAGCTCGCCGAGTACCGAGAGCTGAAGAACGACAAGGGTCACCCGCAGCCGGGTCCGTTGCACGGCAAGCCAGCCAACGACATCCTCTCGTACCTGCACTACGACAAGGTCGAGACCTTCGGCTCCAGCGAAGAGATTCCGGTGCTGGTGCTGCCGACCGGTAAGCGCATCGAGTTCCAGCTCGCCGCCGCGGACGTGATCCACGCCTTCTGGGTGCCGGAGTTCCTGTTCAAGCGCGACGTGATGCCGAACCCGAAGGAAAACCAGTCCGACAACGTCTTCCAGATCTCCGAGATCGAGAAGGAAGGCGCGTTCGTCGGCCGCTGCGCCGAGATGTGCGGCACCTACCACTCGATGATGAACTTCGAGGTCCGCGCGGTCTCGCCGGAGAAGTACGCCAAGTACATGCAGGCGCGCATCGAGGGCAAGACCAATGGTGAGGCGCTGGCATCGATCGGCGAGTCGCCGGTGGCCACCTCCACGTACCCCTTCAACACCAAGCGCGATGCCAAGAGCGCTTCGGTGAACGAGAGCAAGTGAGGATTCTGATATGAGGATCGAAGCGCGGATCTTCGAACTGCTCACGGCCTTCTTCATCCTGGTGGGCATCGTCTACGGGTTCTTCACCGCGCAGTCGCGCACCGGCATCGAGTGGGCAGGCACCACCGCGATCGTGCTGACCGCAGGCCTGTCGCTGATCATCGGCACCTACTTCCGGTTCGTCGCGCGCCGCATCGACCTGCGGCCCGAGGACTACGAAGAGGCCGAGATCGTGGACGGCGCCGGTGACCTGGGCTTCTTCTCGCCCGGTAGCTTCTGGCCCATCCTGCTGGCCGGCGCTGGTTCGGTCACCGCGCTGGGCCTGGCGTTCTTCCAGTTCTGGCTGATCGGTCTCGGCGTGGTGCTCGTGCTCGCCGCCGCAGCCGGCCTGGTGTTCGAGTACTACCTCGGCGCCGAAAAGCACTGACATCGAGCACAAGGAAGGCCCCCACCGGGATTCGGTGGGGGCCTTCCTTTTCGGCTGTCTAGACGCTATAGCGCAGGGCCTGTTCGGAGCGGCAGATGTCGTCGATGCCGGAGACGATCTCGCGCAGCTGCTCCGAGGGCAGGGCTGAGGGGCGCAGGCGGCAGGTGAAGGTGATCAGGCCGTAGTCGGCGGGGGTGAGGCCGCGGGCGGCGGCTTCGGCGCGCAGGTACTCCGAGCGCACGCCGTAGGTCATCGCGGAGATGACGGTGAAGCAGCCCGAGCGTTCACGGTGGGCCGAGAACAGGTCGTGCAGGCCGTAGAAGACCGAACCGTAGTTGGCCAGGGGAGCGAACACGCCCACGCGGTAGGCGGGGCCGCGCTCGGAGGAGTTGATGACGGTGTCGGCCAGGTACTCGGCGTCGCGCATCGTGAGCACCTTCGGCGCGAACATCAGCGCGCCCGCCGCCGCGTTGCGGACCGGCATGCCCGCGCGCCCGCCCGCCGCGGACGCGATGGCGCCCAACGACTTCCGGGTACGGGTGCCGACCTCACGCCGAGCCCGCAGGCCACGGGTGGGGGCGGTGGGGTACAGACTCGACCACTGACCGAAGCGCACGGCGCCGAGGGTCACCTGGCCCGCGCCGACGGGGCGCGCCACCTTCAGCGGGGCGGTATCGACCCAGCGGCCGACCTGGAGCGCCGCGCTGCCGGGGTTGGTGATCTCGTTGGTGGCGTGCTCGACGAAGGAGTCGAAGTCGAGGAACCGGTCGGCGTCGGTGGTGAGCATGGTGTGGTCTTTGTCGACCTCGACCACATCGAGGGTGAGGGCGGTGATGATGCCCGCGCGACCGCCCGCGCCGAGAATGCGGTGGAAACGCTCGGTGTGATGGCCACGCCCGCAGGTGCCGATCCGGCCGTCGGGGTCGACGTACTCGAGGTCGACGATCTGGTCGATGAACATGCCGTAGCGGTGCGAGGCGGTGCTCACCCCGCCGACGGAGGCGAAGCCGCCCGCGGTGATGTCGCGATGATCGCCGACCACCGGCAGACCGAGACTGTGCGCGCCGAGGCGGCGGTCGATCTCGGACAGCTTCGCGCCCGCCTGCACCCGCACGGTGCGCCTGCCCAGGTTGATGTCGAGCACCGAGTTCATCTTGCGCAGCGAGAGCACGCCGCGCTGATCGGCCAGACCGTAGGACTCTTCGGTCTGTTCACCGCCGCGCACCGTCAACCGTTCCGACCGGCCGCGTGAATCACGCACAGTGCGAACGACATCCGCCGTGTCGGTGGGGAGATATTCTTCGGAGATGACGGTATGCGGCGTGCCCATGACCGCATAGCTAACCACAGGTGGGCGGTTCTTGCGCAGGGTACTTCGCACCTATTTCCGCGTGGGCGCGAGTTGCTTGGTGAACAGGACTTTTCCGGTCGCGTCGCACAAGTTGACGGTCATTTCTCCGGTGCGTCCGTCGATTTTCACCTCACCGAAGTGCTGGTACTCCGGGTCAAGCGGGGAGGCGTTGGGTGTGGGCGGCGCGTGGACGTAGACCGCTTCGGGTCCGAAGGTGGGGTCGAGGGGGTTGGGGCCGAACGCGCCGGCGTTGAGCGGGCCCGAGACGAACTCCCAGAACTCGTCGAAATCAGTGAAGGCGGCGCGGGTGGGGGAGTAGTGGTGCGCGGCGGTGTAGTGGACGTCGGCGGTGAGCCACACGACGTCGACGACCCTGTTCGCCTTGATCGCCGAGAGCACCTGGGCGATCTCGGTTTCGCGGCCGGAGGGTGCGCCGGGGGCGGCATTGGCGGGGCCTTCGAAGGCGGTCTTGCCATCGGGGACGACAACGCCGAGCGGCAGATCGGCGGCCACGATCTTCCAGGTGGCCTTTGAGTCCTTCAGGCCCTCGGTGAGCCACTTGATCTGGGCGGCGCCGAGGATCTGGCCCTGGGGCGCGGTATTGGCCGTGTTGGCGTCTTTGTAGGCGCGCATGTCCAGGACGAACACGTCGAGCAGTGGGCCGTAGGAGATCTTGCGGTAGAGACGGCCGTCGACGGCCTCCTTCGGCTCCAGGGGCATCCACTCGTGGAAGGCCTGCCAGGAACGTGTCGCGAGGGTGTCCATGCTGCGCTCGGTGTAGCCCTTGTCGGCGGCGACCGTGCCGCCGGGCGACCAGTTGTTGGTCGTCTCGTGGTCGTCCCATTGGACGATCTGGGCGACGGCGGCGTTGAACCGGCGATAGTTGTCGTCGGTGAGGTTGTAGGCGTAGTTGCCGCGGAACTGGTCGAGGGTTTCCGCGGGAGCGTTCTTCGCCTCGGCGGTGATGTTCTTCCAGACCCGGCCGTCGGGTAGCGTTACGGACTCTTTGAGCGCGTTGTCGGCGTAGATGCAGTCGCCGGAGTGCAGGAACAGGTGCGGGTCGCGGGCGGCCATGGTGGAGAACACCTTCATACCGCCGAGGTCGGGGTTGATGCCGAAACCCTGGCCCGCGACGTCACCGGACCACAGCAGCGAGATGTCGGAGGGCGCGGTCGGCGCCGTGCGGAAGACACCGGTGAGAGTCTCCGAGCTCGCCCCGTCTTCCCCGTCGAGGCGCACCCGGTAGTGCACGAGTTGCCCCGCGGGCAGACCGTTCACTCGCACGCGCCCGGTGCCGTCGGTGGCCGGGGTGAGCAGCGGCCCGGTGAATCGCTTGACGTCGCTGAACTTCTCGGTCGCCGAGGTCTCCACCACCAGCGTGGCAGGCCGATCCGACCGGGCCCAGATCAGCGCGCCGTCGCTGCGCGGATCACCGACGGCGATCCCGTGTGTGAGTGCGGGCCTGGCCCGCACGAGCGCGGGCCCGTCATCACCGCAGGCCACCAGGGCAGGAGCAGTCACCACACCGAGTGCGGTTGCGCGCAGCAGCGTGCGCCGAGACATCGCGAAATCCGAGACAGCCATGAGCCTCACGGTGCGCCACCGGTCGTAACACCCGGTCGTTAGCAAGGCAACGGAACATGAACGATGCCGTACGACGGGCCGAACTCGGCTGACGCGTCTAGAGCCCTGCGGCGGCGGCGGTTTCGGGGTACCAGCGGGTGCATTCGGCGCGGAGGGGGACGGCGGTGTGGAGTTGGCACAGGACCGCTACGCCGCCGAGGAAGGAGCGGAGGATGGGGGTGTGGCCGGGGGGCATCGTCAGTTGGCGTAGGACGTTGGACAGGCGCAGGTCGGTGGCCAGGCGGACTTGTTCGCGGAGCCAGTCGGCCGAGAGGGGGTAGGTCGGGGCGAGGAGGGCTTCGCGGACCGGTTGCAGGCGGGCGGCGACGGTGGCGATGTCGAGCTCGCGGTCGGGGGCCACGAAGCCGTGGCGGCGCATGGCTGCCTCGAGGTCGGCGGGGGAGTCGGCGATGACGGCGGCGCCGATGTCGCTCGCCACGTCGAGGAACGTGGCGGGCCAGGGGGTGCAGGCGCCGAAGTCGACGACACCGAGGCGGCCGTCGGGCATGCGAAGGAAGTTGCCGGGGTGGGGGTCGCCGTAGACCAGGGCGGCGCGGGCGGGGGCGGAGAACAGGAAGCGCATGATCAGCACGCCGAGGCGATCGAGTTCGTCGGCGTTGCCGCGAACGATCAACCGGGACAGGGGAACGCCGTCGAGCCATTCGGTGACCAGGACGTCGCCGTGCTGGGCGATCACCCGGCTCACCACCACGTCGGGGTCGTCGGCGAAAGCGGTGGCGAAGGCGCGCTGGTTCACGGCCTCACGGGCGTAGTCGAGTTCGTCGCGGATCTCGTCGCACAGCGCCTCCACCACCGGGCGGGTATCGGCGCCGGGCAGCAGCGCGGTGAACAGCGGGGTCGCGCGACGCAGAGCTTGGAGATCGGCCAGTACCGCGCGGCGGGAACCGGGATACATCACCTTGACCGCCACCTGGGTGCCGTCGTGCCAGCGGGCGCGGTGGACCTGGCCGACCGAGGCGGCGGCGGAGGCGCGGTCCTCGAATTCGAGGAACAGTGAGCGCCAGTGCGGGCCCAGATGGGCGGCGAGTTCCGCGTGGACCGCGCCGGGCAGCATGGCGGGTGCCGAATCGTGCAAGCGAGCGAGGGCTTGGCGGTACGGCTCGGCCAGATCGGGAGCCAGCCCGAGTTCGAGCAGGCCGAGGAGTTGGCCCAGCTTCGCGACGCAGCCCTTGAGTTCGCCGAGCACTTGGAAGAGGTGTTCGGCGGTGCGCACGCGGATGTCGCGGTCTACGTCGGCGGGGTCGCGGCCCGCGGCGCGCTTGCCGAAGCCTGCGATGCGCCGGCCCGCGTAGGCGACCGGTACCGCGGCCAGGCGGGCGCTGCGTACTACTCGGCCGGTGGGTGGATTACCGTCGCGCGGTGTCGTACGGCGGGTGAACGCCATGACGCGACCCTCGTCGGATTCGCCTCCGGCCATGCCTACCTCGCTGTCCGCCGACGCCCGCCACCTCTGGTGGCCTGCCCGCCCATCGGCCCGTGCCTGGCACAGGGTACCAATCGGGCGCGCGAGCGTCCGGGCAACGACCGTGGATGCGCAGACGTCCAGTCGATCAGCGCGTGAACAGTGCGATGGTGTCCCGGTGCCTACCGGCAATCGCTCGCGCTCGCGAGCGTGCTGCCCCGTGCGTCAGTTCATCATGCGGCGGAACAGGTTTCGGCTCAGCTCGCCTTGGTTTCGGGGATCCGGGTGGCGTCGAGCTGATTGTCGGTCGGGGCGACGCCCTTCTTGAGGCTGTGCGCGTAGACGTCGACGTATTCCTGGCCGGTGAGGCGCATCAGTTCGTACATCACCTCGTCGGTGACGGCGCGCTCGACGAAGCGGTTGCCGCTCATCCCCTCGTAGCGCGAGAAATCGAGGGGCGCACCGAACTTCAGGGTGACCTTCTGACGACGCCACTTGAACGGTCCGGGCGGGCTCACCTTATCGGTGCCGATCACCGCGACCGGGATCACCGGGACGCCGGTCTCGAGCGCGAGTCGCGCCATGCCGGTCTTGCCCTTGTACAGGCGGCCGTCGGGGGAGCGGGTGCCCTCGGGGTACAGGCCGACGAGACGGCCCTCGTCGAGGAGCTTGGTGGCCGCGTTGAGCGCGTCCTCGGCGGCCGAGGCGCCGCTGCGGTCGATCGGGTACTGGCCGGTGCCGCTGAAGAAGAACTTCTGCAGGCGGCCCTTGAAACCGGGGGTGGTGAAGTACTCGGCCTTGGCCAGGTAGTTGATCCGGCGCGGGCTCAGCAGAGGAGCGAAGAGCCAGTCGGAGAAGGAGAGGTGATTACCCGCCATGATGGCCGGGCCGTCGGTCGGGATGTTCTCGACCCCTTCGACCTCGGGCCGGTTGTACATGTGCATGAACGGTCCCACGAGAACGAACTTGAGCAGCCAGTAGAACATGGCGTCCTTTCCCCAGGGACCGGGATAATTGTGTAGAGCCTCGTCGGACAACGACTTTACCGCTGGTCGCAGGTCACAACCAACCCAGGATGGTAGCTGGCACACATGGCTGTGACCCTTATCTCGCCGCGCGACCGGCCACCGGCGTGTCGATCGACACCCTGGCCAACTCCGCGGCGCCGATCATTCCCGCGGCCTCTCCGAGCAGGGTGGTACGCAGTCTGGCCAGCGGCCGATGCCCGGATCCGGTGACCGCGCTCGCGTAGTGTTCGCGCGCCTCGTCGAGGAACAACGGCGCCGAACTGCTCACGCCACCCGCGATCACCACGAGGTCGGGATCGAACAGATCGCTGACGAAAGCGAGGCCGAGTCCGAGCCAGCGGGCGAAGTCGGCCATCACCCGGACCGCGAGTGGGTCGCCGTCCTGGGCCGCGTTCGCGACCCGTCGGCCGGTGAGCGAGCCGGGATCACGGATCACGTCACGGGCCAGCACCGAGCGCACGGGGTCGGTGGCGAGCATTTCGATGGCGGTGTCGGCCAGTGCCGTTCCACTGCAGTAGCGCTCCCAGCAACCGTGTTTGCCGCAGGGGCACGCGCGGCCCTCGGGGACGACCTGGAGATGGCCGAGTTCGGGGGCGATGCCGTGGCTGCCGCGATAGAGCCGACCGTCGATGAGCAGCGCGGCGCCGATGCCGGTGCCGATCGCGACGAGCACCACCGTCTGCCCGCCCGCCGCCGCGCCGAAGCGGTACTCGGCCCAGCCCGCGGCGTTCGCGTCGTGTTCGAGGATCACCGGCAGGCCCAGACGCGCGGTGAGCCGTTGCGCGACGGGGGCGTTCTGCCACGGCAGGTGCGGCGCGAACAGGACCGTCGATTGATCCGTGGAGATGAAACCGGCGACGGCGAGCCCGACCGCCGCGATCGGATGGCGCCGGGCCAGCTCGCGCACCGAGCGGTCGATCGCGTCCTCGAGCGCACGCGCCGAATGCGGGGTCGGCGCCTGCACGGTGTCGAGCACCTCGCCCTCGGCGTCGACCACCGAGGCGCGAATGTTCGTGCCACCCACGTCGATGCCGACGGTGAGCAGGTGTTGAGGGTCGATCCGGCTGGTCATCCCCGGATCGTCACCGGGATGTCGACATAGTGCGAGCGTGGCGCGCGAGCGGTGGCCGAGCGATCCTCGGTGGTGGCGAAAGCGCCCGTGCCCGAAGCGTTCGCGGCGGTATCGGCCGATTCGGGGGCGATGCGGGGGGCCTGCGGTGTGCGGGAGGTGCGTGGCGCGGAGTACTCGTCGACCCGGCGGGGGCGCGGGGCGGCGGCGTTCTTGCGGGATGTGCCCCACCTCGGACCGCCTTCGGCGTCGGCCTGCGCGGCGGCGGTGCGCTGCTGCGGGGAGACGGGGTCCGCACCCGTGGGACCGGCTGCGGTGGGGTCGGAATCGGGGTGTGCCGCATGTTCTGGGGTACCGGGACCGTCGGTCGAATCCGGGTGGCCCGCAGCGTGATCGGCCCACTCCGGGGGCATGACCGGTTCCACGGGGATGCCCGCGAGGGCTTCGCGCAGGACCGTCACCAGGGAGGTGCCGTGTTCGGCGAGGGCCGCGACGACGTCGTGGTGGTCGCCGCGCACCAGGGCCGCGGCCGCGCAGACCGGGCACCAGGCGCAGCCGCCCAGGTCGGCTCGGCCGTCGGCGGCGGTGCGGCGCAGCACCGGTTCGACTCGGGCGAGCAGGACTTCGGAGAGTAGGCGCAGTTCCTCGGTGAACTCGGCGAAGCCGTCGTGGCCGTGGCGCTCGGACTGGGAGTCAGTGCTCATCTGCGGTGGCCTTCGTGTAGTTCGGATCGGCGGGCCACACCCGCGGATCGGGCCGGAAGCGGACCACGAGGTGACCGGTGTCGAGTTCGGCGCCCGCTACCGTGCAGCGTCGCAGCACCGGCGCGAGCCGTACGCGAGTGCGTACCCCGTCGGCTCCCACGATCAGATCGTCCTCCACTCGGCCCAGCCGCAAGGTGCCGGGATCGACCACCGGTAGCCGCATCCGCATCGCGTACACGGAGTCGACACCGGAGCCGGACTCCCATCGAACCACCGGTTCGCCTGATTCCGTGCCCTGCGCGTGTGGGGCGGGCGGCGTGTCGACCGAATGCGAGAACGCCGACAGCGAATTCACCCCCACCGGTTCGGCACCGGCGTGCTGGGCGATCAGAATCGGGACATCGGTGAGTTGTTCGTGGAGCCGGGCCACCACCTCGAGTTGCTCGGCCCGGCGGTTGAGATACCAGTGCACGGCCGGGTGGGCGTTGTCGCCGGGCGGCGGCACCGGGGCCAGCACCTTGTTCACCACCACCGCGTCCATCCGCAGGCCGAGCAGCGCGGCCGCCGAGCGCACCCGTCGCGCCTCGGCGACGGCGACCTGTTCGGGGCCGGTGATCAGGCGGGCGCTGGTGCGAGTGCGGTCGGCGAGCAGGTCGCGAACCTGGGTCACCGCCACCACGATCCGTTCGACCGCCGCCGCGAGCACCGCCTTACGCAGGTCGAGCCCGATCGCGCTCATCGTGCGCGCGTGCTTGGGCCAGAGCCGTTCGAGGTAGTTGAGCAGCGTGTCGGGAGCGGTGACGATGCGCAGCATGTCGGCCGAGGGCGGGCAATCGACGACGATGACGTCCCAGTCGTTCTCCTCGGCGTACTGGCCGATCTCGACCAGCATCAACAGTTCCTGCACACCGGGTAGTCCGGTGAGCTCGGCCGGGTCGAGCGCCGCCAGGTCGAAGCCGTGATCGTGGCCGCCGCCCGTGGCCAGCATGGCCACCACATCGCGGAAACGGTCTTCGAGCAGGGCGAGGGAGTCGATCTCGATCACTTCGATACCGGGCGCCACCCTGGCCACTCCGGCGACGGTGCCCGGATCGTGCGGGAAACGGAAACCGAGCGCGTCACCGAGCGAATGGGCCTGATCCAGCGAGGCGATCAGCACGCGCTGACCCGAGCGGGCATAGGCCATACTCGTCGCGCAGGCCAGCGTCGTCTTCCCGACACCACCCTTGCCGACGAACAGTTCGACGCGGGTACCGCCCGGGGCGCTCAGCCTTCGACCCGCTTCTTCAGCTCGTTGAGCGCGGTATCGGTGATGACCTTCTCTGCTTTGCGTTTGAACATGCCGATCATCGGGATGTTCAGATCGACGGTGAGTTCGTAGACCACCTCGGTGCCGCCGCCTGGCCGGTCGAGCAGTTCGTAGCTGCCGTCCTGGGCTTTCTGCAGGTCACCGCTGAGCAGACGCCATGACACGGCTTTGCCGTCGGCCCGCCAGGTGTAGGACAGCACGTAGGTGTCCTTGACGACGCCCGCGTCGAGCACGAACCGGGCGGTGGCCGCGCGGTCCTGCGCGTCCCGCTCGATGACCTCCACCGACTTCGCGGCAGCCACCCACTCCGGATAGGACTCCAGATCCGCGATGACGGCCATCACCTGCTGCGACGGTGCGTCGATCAGGATCGATCTCTGAGTCCGGTCAGCCATGGCGCCCAAGCCCTCTTCTCTGTTTATGGCGGCTGGTGCCGCGGTTCTCCTTTGTCGCACCCGTGCCGGTCGGTCCATCGGCGAAGGCGCGCCGAGAACGTGCGTCAGGGGGCGGCGACCGCGGGTGCGACGCCCGCGGGTCGACCGGCTTCGAGCCGTGCCTTGAGTTCGAACGCCATGGCGCGGCCCGCGACCCGGCGGGACCGATTGGCCGCGGCCAGCACGCGCGCCGACTTCGGTTCGGCCGCGGGTTCGGCGTGCAGGAAGTAGTGCAGGATCGCCCCCTCGGGGACTGCCTCGAGCCATACCTCCATGGTGCCGGTCAACGCGCCTGCCACCGTCCAGCGGATGCCTTTGTCGCCGCGATCCTCGCGCACGTCGAGGCGCAGATCGGGCCACCAGCGGCGCCAGTTGTTCGCGGCGCTCAGCACCTCGGCGATCGCGGCGCCCGGTGCGGCGAGGAAGGTCTGATCAGCGACCTGGATACTGCTCACCCGGCTGAGCGTAGTGGACGCCACACCGGGTCCGGGCAGGGTGTCACCGCAGCAGTTCCCGCAAGCGGGCGCCCTGACGGTCCCAATGCCAGTTCTGCTCCACCCAGGCCCGGCCCGCGGCGCCCATCTGGGCGGCCTTGTCCCGGTCGGTGAGCAGCTCGACGATGGCGTCGCTGATCTGCGAGACCGACCGGCCGTGCACCACGATGCCGGTCTCGCCCTCGCGCACGGTCTCGGGGGCGCCACCGGAATCGCCGGCCACGACCGGGACCCCGGAGGCCGACGCCTCGAGGAACACGATCCCCAGACCCTCGACGTCGAGGCCCGCCCCGCGCGTGCGGCACGGCATCGCGAACACGTCGGCGATCGTGTGATGGGCGGCCAGCTCGCCCGAGGGCACCCGCCCGGTGAACACCACACTGTCCTGCACGCCGAGGGCCTCGGCCAGCGCGCGCAGCCGTGTCTCGTAGGGTCCACCGCCCGCGATCACCAGCACCGCGCCGTCGACGCGCTCGCGGATCTCGCTCATCGCCACGATCAGCATGTCCTGGCCCTTGCGCGGGACCAGCCTCGACAGGCAGAGCACGGTCGGGCGCTCGCCGAGTCCGTAGCGGGCGCGCAGCTCTTCCCTGGCCGCCGGGTCGGGCCGGAATTCGGTGGGGTCGACGCCCGGCGGCAGGTGCTCCAGCGCCGCGCGCGGACCGAAGGCCGAGGCGAAGCGGCCACGGGTGTACTTGCTGACATAGGTCACCACATCGGTGTGCTCGCCGATCGAACGCAGCACCTGGCGCGATCCCGGCAGCATCGACCAGCCCACTTCGTGACCGTGGGTGCTGGCCAGGATGCGCTCGGCGCCCGCGCGTCGCAGTATCGGCGCCATCACTGCCAGGGGTGCGGCCGCACCGAACCACACTGTGTCGCAACGGTGTTCGCGCAGCAGCGCGCTCGCTCGCTTGATGACCGCGGGGGTCGGCAGCATCAGCGTGGTCGGATGACGCACCACCTGGAACTTCTGCGCGGCGTCGAACTTCTCGTGGCTGTCACCGCGCCAGCGCGGTGCGTACACCACCAGGTCCTCGGGCGGCAGCTGATTCGACAGTGCCTGCAGATACGACTGGATTCCGCCCGGCCGAGGCGGGAAATCGTTGGTAACCAGCAGAGTTCGGGCCATAAGAGAACAACCTAATCGGTCGGCTGACAGGTGGGCGGACGTGGTCAGGCGTACCCGCGCTCGTCATGCAGCGCGACCGCGCAGCCAGGCCCGCCACCCGTCGAGCACCTCGGCGCGCGAGGCCCCGAGCACGGCGGTGAACGCGGCGTCCTGCGCCGCGGGGGACTGCGGGCCGGTAGCCAGCCGCTTGTACAACGTGGTGAGGGCGGTGGTGCCGTAGCGGTCGGCGAGGAACGCGCAGGTACTCCACGCGCTTTCGTAGGCGTAGGCCGCGTCGACACCGGTGAAGTCGGCATCGGCGACGAGTTCGGTGGGCACGGTGCCCGCACGCAACCGAGTGGTCAGCGTGGGCGCGATCTGGGAGAAGGTGGTTTTCTGATCGCGCTGGGCGACGTACTCGGCGAAGCCTTCCAGCATCCACAACGGTGCGCCGTCGGTGGTGTCGGCCCTGGTGGCGAGGTGGGTGAGCTCGTGGCGCAGCAGCGTGGCCAGACCCTCGGTGCCGACGCGCCGCCGCGCGTCGGGGTTGAACACGATGCGCTGGTCGGTGGGCTGGGTGCCCGGAGCGTAGGACCCGGTGAGCGACACGGCGGCCACGTCGGTGCCGGTGGCGCCCGCGGACCTGGTGAGCGCGGTGAATTCGGCGGGCGTGCTCGCCACGACCACGACGGGCGCGCGATTCCAGTCGGTGCCCCACACCGCGCTCACATCCGAAATAGCTCGGCCCAGTTGATGTTCGAGAACATCGAGGTCGGCGCGATGGCTGGGATGCGCCACCAGCAGTGCCGGGGAGGCGGCACCGTCGGCGACTTCACGGACCAGGATCGGGCCGTAGGGCTGTAGCTCGCGGCGCACCGGGCTCAGACGCGGATTGTCGAGGCCCTCGGAGGTGTCGAGCACCTCGGCCTCGTCGGTGGCCAGCTGTAACGAGCCCGCGTTGCGCGGCAGCAGGATCAGTGCGACGCACGCTCCGGTCAGCAGCGTGACCGAGGCGAGCGTGATGCAGAATTCGAGGCGGCCGTTCGACGAGAACCACGAACGCAGGCCCGCACGGGGGAACGGATCGGTCACCGGTCCGGCTCAGTATCGCCGGGCCGAGTGATACGGGGTGGTGTTGATCGGCGCGACAGCGACCGGCACACCGAAAGTGGACGCGTGCACCATCATTCCGTTGCCCGCGTAGATGCCGACGTGGGTGATGTCGGGATAGAACAGGATCACATCGCCGGGCAGCAGTTCGTCCTTGGACACCGGCGTGCCGTAGCCCGCCTGCTGGGAACTGGTACGCGGCACGTTCTTGCCGACCTGCTTGAACGCCCACTGCACGAGGCCGGAGCAGTCGAACTGGTCGGGCCCGGTGGCGCCCCAGACATACGGATCGCCGACGCGGGTGAGCGCGGCGGCCAGCGCGCTGGTGCCGCTGCCGGGAACCAGGCCCGCCAGCAACGAATCACGGTCGAAGCCGGGTGGGAACGGCGAACCGGCCAGGGTCGACTTGTCCCTGGCCGAGAGCTGGCTCCACGCCTCGACCACGGAGGTGGTCGACGCGGCGAGATCCTGGCGTTTGCGTTCGACATCGGCGCGCACCGCGTCGGCGGCGGTGGTCGCGGCATGCGCGCCCTCGGCGGCGGTGCGGGCGACGGTGTCGGCCGCGGTGGCGGCGTCGGCGGCCTGTTTGAACTGGCGGACCGTCTCGGTGGTCTGCTGGGCCAGCACGTCCAGCGTCGACATCTTGTCCAGCAACTGCTGCGGTGAACCGCTCGACAGCACGGCGAACATGCTGTTGGTGCGCACGCCGGTGTAGGCGGCCACAGCGGTGCGGTCGATCATCGGCTGGAACTTGCGCACCTCGGCGCGGGCGGCCTCGACGACCGCGGAGGTGGCTGCGACCTTGTCGTCGGCGTCGCGTTGCAGCGCGAGCTTGGCGTCGAGGTCGATCTGCGCGGTGAGCGCTTGTTGGTTGAGCTGTTCGGACTGGCGCGAAAGGTCGACCATCCGGGAGATCGCGTCGGTCGCGGTGGTCGGCAGGGCGACAGGGTCGGCGCCGGAGGGACCGGCGGTGTAGATCGCGCACACCAGGATCGCGGCGGACAGGGTTCCGGCGAAACCACGCGTAGCGTGCGAATTCCGGTGGTGTGCAGTCACAGTGGCCCGTGCCCCGTTCTCTCGTTGTCCGCCGATATAGCGCAATACCTGAGCGCGATCTCCTCGTCAGCCGAGAAGGTCTCGATCAGGTTACGGAACCGCATGCATGCGTGTCCAGTAAAAGGTACGTGCGCCGTCCAACCCAGTGGACGGCGCATATACCCGGACGATCACTGCGGCTTCGGTGCGCCCTTCCCCGTGAACGACGCACCGTGCCCGACAGATCAGAAGCGGCGAGCACCCGCGAACGGCATCGACGACAGCGACGCGATCTGGACCGGGGTGCCCGCGGTGGAGGCGTGCACGACGTTGCCGTCGCCCGCGTACAGGCCGGAGTGGCCGCCGCCGTAGAACGACACCATGTCGCCGGGCTGGAGCTCGTCGATCGAGACCGGGGCGCCGGCGCTCAGCTGGGCGTCACTGGTGCGTGGGATGTCCATGCCCGCCTGGGAGTAGGCCCACTGGACCAGACCTGAGCAGTCGAAGGCGTTCGGGCCCGCGGCGCCGTAGACGTAGGGCGAGCCGATCTTGCTCAGCGCGGCATCGAGGGCGATGTCGGCGGCGGTGGCGCGCGGTGCGGTGAAGACCTGCGGTGCGGCCGGGATCTCGATACCGGGCACACCCTGGGGCAGCGGAATCTCGTTCGGAACCTCGAACGTGCCGATGCCGGGCACGGTCACCGGCGTGGCCGATGCCGGGGCGGCCGGCAGGAGGAACGCGCCGATGGTGGCAGCGCCGACGGCTCCGACGGCAACGGCACGCTGCGCCTGACGCTTGACGGTGTTGTTCGCCATGATGCGGAACTTCCAATCTGCCCCACGACGCCGTGTCCGTTTGACGCGGCGGGCTTCGTCTCGCTGACCGTTTCCGATCGGCGGGACTCCGTGAGGTCTCAAAAAGGTTACGAAGACATCACGGGGGTTTGTAAAGTCGGACATCGGTCCAATGGGGGTTTGAGGCGATATCACCGGGGAAAGTGTGCGAGCTGGGTCACACTCGATCACGAAACGATAACGCCAGGTCGCGCCGATCTCGATTTCGAGTGCTACCGGCGCGTCGCCAATAGGGCCCGCGCGGTGGTTTTCGCCTCTCGAAACGGCAAATCCGCAGGTGGTGCGTGCTCGTGGTGATGATCGCCGGTTCGCCGCGAGGTTCGCCTCGCGGGCGGCGCGCCGTAAGCTGCGGCGCGCGCAGATTGGTAAGGCCACTTACCCGTTGAAATCTGATGAACTCATGTGAATTCGATAAGTATGTGAGCCCAGTCACTATTGTGTTTGCTCTCGGTCATTTTGTTCGCATCAGAACGAAAGTCTCGCGCCGAATTGTCGGCTTCGGAGTTCGCGGGTCCACGTTGTGCCGAGTCGCGGGACGGGCCGTTTCGTGGTATTCGCATGCTCGCCGCTTGGCGGGAAAGCTGTTGTGGCGGTTAGGGTACGGCCGAATGTTCGCAGTTCGAAGGGGGCGCGGGTGGCCGACGACCAGGTTTTGACCGACATGCTGACGATGCTGGATCGCAGTCCGGGGGTGCTCGCGCTGCGCGTGTGCGTCATCGAGCTGCTGATCGAGCGGCGGCGTTATGCCGACGCGCTCGCCCACTGCGGCACCGCGCTCGGCCAGGATTCGGGGAATGCCCAGGTCCTGGGGTTGATGACGCGGTGCACGGCAGCGTTGTCCGGCGGTTCTCCCGTGCCTGCTGCCACCCCGGCGCCCGTCCCCGGCACTCCCTCGCCCGGTTCCGACGGCGCACCCGCCGCGGCGAAGCCGGACTTCGACTGGGCCGCCGCCGAGGACGAGGTCGGCGACATCATCGAACCGGCGTTCGTGCACGGCGTCCCCACCGAGTTCGTCACCGACGACGACGCCGCCACCGTCGAACGCCCGACCCTGCGCCTGGCCGATGTCGGCGGGATGTCCGAGGTGAAACAGCAACTCGACCTCACCCTGCTCGGCCCGCTGCGCAATCCGGAACTGGCCAAGGCGTTCGGTACCTCCGCGCGCGGCGGCCTGCTGCTCTACGGCCCACCCGGTTGCGGCAAGACCTTCATCGCCTCAGCGGTCGCGGGCGAACTCGGCGCCAACTTCTATCCGATCGAGATCACCGACATCCTCGACATCTACACCGGCGCCAGCGAACGCAATGTGCACAGCATCTTCGAGATGGCCCGTCGCAACGCTCCGTGCGTGCTGTTCCTCGACGAGGTCGACGCGCTCGGCCACAAACGCAGCCAGATGCAGGCGTCGGCGACCATGCGCACGGTGGTGAACCAACTGCTCACCGAAATGGATTCGGCCACCCACAGCAATGAAGGGGTGTTCGTGCTCGGCGCGACCAACCACCCGTGGGATGTCGACGTCGCGCTGCGCAGGCCCGGCCGCTTCGACCGCATGATCTTCGTCGGCCTGCCCGACCTCGCCGCCCGCAAGTCGATCCTGCACTACCACCTGCGCGACCGCCCCGTGGCGGGCATCGACCTCGACGCGCTCGCCACCCACACCGACGGCCTCTCCGGCGCCGACCTCGCCCACGTCTGCACCTCGGCCACCCAGCTGGCCATGGCCGACTCGATGCGGTCGGGGGAGGTGCGCCCGGTCGGTATGGCCGATGTCGAGGCGGCACTGGCCCGGACCAGGCCGAGCACCGGGGCATGGTTCGAATCCGCCCGCAATGTGGTCGAATTCGCCAACGGGGACGGTAGCTACGACGAGCTGGCGCGATATCTGAAGGGGATGAGGAAGCGCTGAGCGCGTTCGACCTCCGATGAGCGACCAGCTCCACAAGGCAGAGATCCTCATCGATCTCCGTCGCGAGGCAGCCGCCCGTGACCTGCTCGGTCCGCTGCTGGCCGCCGAACCCGACAACGGGACGGCTTGGGCGCTGCTCGCCTACGCCTGGGCGCGTGAGGGCGAGGCGGTGCGCGCTGCCGAGGCGGCGCGCACCGCGCTGCGGATCGAGCCGGTCAACCTGTTCGCGTGGAAGGTCACTGTGCTGGCCGAGAACCAGCTCGGTGCGGCGGCCGCGAACAGGGAGATCGCCGCCGCGCACAGTGATCGCGCCCTGTGGGCCGCGGACCGGTGTGTCGACCTGGATCCGATGTCCGCGGAGTGCCATCGGCTACGCGCGACGGTGCTGCGCTATCGCGACCGGCGCGCGGCCCTCGCGGTGCTCGACCACGCGCTGGCGCTCGATCCTGAGAACGTCGACCTGCATCTGATGCGCGGCGAAGTGCTGTGGGACGACGCGTCCGCCGCGTCACGACCGACCGAGTCGGCACGTGCGGCCTTCGCGCACGCGCTGCGCATCGATCCAGGCAGCGCCGAGGCGCTCTATCTCCTCGGGTTCGACGCGGTGCGCAACTCGCGCTGGGCCGAGGCTCGTCGGCTGCTGCGCCGGGCAGCGGAACTGAATCCTACCTATGGTCCGCAGGTGCGCGAACTGCTCTCGCGCGAATCCGCGTGGCGTGCCGAATACCTCGGCAAGCCAGGCCGTGGCCGGGTGAGTGCCGGGTGGGCGATCGCGGCCGTCATCGTCGTGTCGGTGATGCTGTCGGCAGTGTTCGGCGAGGAGTCGGATCCGGCGGCGCCCTCACGTCGGACCCCCGCACCGACACTGCCGTCGTATTACCGGCCGCCGCCCAGCTACTTTCAGCAACTGCCGCTGCCGACTCCGCCGAGATTTCCGTCGGACCGTTGGCCGACCGGAAAACCCTGGCCGACGCCACCGCGTCAGTACCTCACGCCCGCGCCGCTGCCTCCGCCGCAGGGCGGCTGAATCGGCTGTGCCGACACGTCCTCTCGCGCACCGCGGAGTCCGTGCCGTCGCACGGTGGCGCGGCTCGCCTGAACCCCAGCAGAACCGGTAGCCGTCGGGTGGGTAGTGATTCGACGCGGCGAGCTTGTCGGACCCTCGTCCTACGCTGCTCGCCGTGCCCGATCCCGTTCCGCTCCCGGCTGCCGCTCGGCAGTTGGCCTTCGATGAGCTCGATACCCCGCTGTATGCCACCACTTTCGTCGTCGTCGACCTCGAAACGACCGGGACGAGCGCTGATCGGGACGCGATCACCGAGATCGGGGCGGTGAAGGTGCGCGGGGGAGAGGTACTGGGAGAGTTCGCGACACTGGTGAATCCGGGCTACGCGATTCCGCCCGCCATCGTGCAGATCACCGGGATCACCACGGCGATGGTGTACGACGCGCCGCGGATCGAGGGGGTGTTGCCGGGGTTCTTCGAGTTCGCGGCGGGGGCGGTGCTGGTGGCGCACAACGCGCGATTCGACACCGCGTTTCTCAAAGCGGCCGCGGCGCGTCAGGACATCGCGTGGCCCAATCCGCAGGTGTTGTGCACCGTGAAGCTGGCGCGGCGGGTGCTCACGCGCGACGAAGCCCCGTCGGCGCGGCTCGGGGTGCTCGCGCAGATCCTCGGTGCGTCGACCACACCGACGCACCGCGCGCTCGATGATGCCCGCGCCACCGTCGACGTCCTGCACGCGTTGATCGGGCGGGTCGGCAATCAGGGCGTGCACAGCCTGTCCGAACTGCTCGACTATCTGCCCGGCGTCACCGGAACCCAGCGTGCCAAGCGCACTTTCGCGACCGACCTGCCCGCCGCGCCCGGGGTCTATCTCTTCCGTGGGCCGTCGGAGGAAGTCCTCTATATAGGGACGGCGGTGAATCTGCGCCGTCGCGTGCGCAATTACTTCACCGGTTCGGAGACCCGTGGCCGCATGAAAGAGATGGTGGCACTGGCGATTCGGGTCGACCATGTGGTGTGCGCGCACGGCCTCGAAGCGGGTGTGCGCGAGCTCCGGTTGCTCGCCGCACACGCCCCGCCGTACAACCGTCGCTCGAAGTTTCCCCGGCGTGGGTGGTGGCTCACGCTGAGCGACGAGGCCTTCCCTCGGCTGGTAGCCGTGCGCACTCCGACCCGAACAGCGTTGGGACCGTTCAACTCTCGGATCGATGCGGTCGACGTGGCGTCGACGATCGCCGAATTCGCCGGGATGCGAACCTGTGCCACTCGCCTCACCCGCACGGCGAAACACACCTGCCCACCCGCGGTCGTCGGCGGCTGCCCCGCCGCCCGCCACGACGGTGACCACGACGCGACGAGCTACGCTCCGGCCGTCGAAGCGGTGCGTGACCTGTTCACCGGACGCGCCGACACCCTGCTCCGCGCGATGATCGATCGAATCGAATCCCATTCCACCGCAGAGCATTTCGAGGCAGCTGCGCGCTTGCGTGACCGCACCGCCACCGTTGTCACAAAACTGCACCGCACCCAGCGTCTCGCGGCCCTGGCTCGCCTCGCCGAACTCATCATCGCGCTGCCCGACGGCGCGGGCGGCTGGGAATTCTCCGTCATCCGCTACGGCCGCCTCGCCGCCGCGGCCACCGCTGCCCGCGGCACTCCACCGATGGCCGTTGTCGATCAGATCGTCGCCGCCGCCGAAACAGTTGTTCCCGACCTGGGCATCGCGTCGTCGGGGAGTGGGACCCAGCCTCCACTGGGCGAGGCCGACGACCACATCCCACCCCTGCGCGGAGCCCCACCGGAGGAAATCGGCGTCATCGCTCGCTGGCTTGCCAAACCCGGTGCCCGGATCGTGCGAACCAGCGACGGCTACCGCGAACCGCTGCACGGCGCCGCGCGGTGGGTGGGCTGGGCGCAGCTCGCGCGAACCGCCGCGACCACCAGGAGCGAACAGGAGCAGTACCTCGCCGAACGATGACGAAGCGAGATCGCCCGCTCGATGGACGACTCGGCCCGGTCGAGGCACTACTCGGCGGGTGCGCTCCGGCGTCCTGGGATCATGGACCGGGATTCCGTGTGGCGGGTCCTATGAATGAAGGAGTAGCGGCGGATGTTCGTGAAGGTGTGCGGTCTGACCACCGAGGAGCAGATCGACTGGGCGATCGAGCTCGGGTACTCCGCGATCGGCGTCATGGTGACGGCAAAGAGCAAGCGCTACCGCACCCCCGCGCAGGCGCGCGCCCTCGCCGACTACGCACGCGGTCGCATCACGACCTTCGCCGTCGCCCTCGAGGCACGCGAGGTCGCCGAGGTGGCCGACGCGTTCGACGTCGTGCAGCTCTACCAGTGGGCCGACCTGCCGAACCTGGCCTTCTGCTCCTCGAACCCGCCCGCATCTGAGCAGGCCAGCGAATATTTCTTCTACGACGCCAGCGCGGGCTCCGGCGTGTTCGAGGAGTTCCCCGACTGGGTGCGCGCGCAGCCGGGCCGAGTCGTGCTGGCGGGCGGCCTCGACCCGGACAACGTCGCCGCCGTGATCGCCCGGCATCGGCCCTACGGTGTCGACGTGTCCAGTTCGGTGGAATCGGCGCCCGGTGTGAAGAGCTATGACCTGATGCGACGGTTCAAAGCGGCCACCGAGGGGCCGGAAGTTCTAGAGTGATCCCATGATTACCGCGATCGTGATGATCCAGGCGCAGAACTCTCGCATCCCCGAGACCGCGCAGGCCCTCGCCGATACCGAAGGAGTCGCCGAGGTGTACTCCTGCGCGGGCGACGTGGACCTGATCGCGATCGTGCGCGTCCGCGACCACGCGCACATCGCGGAGGTGGTCACCTCGGGCATCGACAAGGTGGACGGCGTGGTTCGCACCACCACCCACATCGCCTTCAAGTCCTATTCCAGCGCCGACGTGGAAGCCGGATTCTCGCTGGGGGAGTGAGCCCTCGGGCTCAGCGCTCGTCGAGCACCTGGGTGAGTTCGGCCCAGCTCTGCAGCAATTTGGCCGCCGCCCCGCTGTCCACCGCGGCGGCGGCGCGCTCGAGCCCGCCGACCAGCGCCGCGTCGAGATCGGAATCGACATCGCCGACCCCGCGGGACAGGTCGTAGGCCACGATCGCCGCGGCCGAGTTCAACAACACCGCATCACGAACCGGCCCCGGCGTTCCCGCGAACACATCGCGTGCGACGCGGGCGTTGGCCTCGGCATCCCCGCCGCGCAGGTCGTCCAGATCCACCCTGACGATGCCGAGCCGCGTCGGGTCGAGCACCGTCTGACGAATCCGCCCACCACTGACCACCCACACATCCGTGAGGTCGGAGGTGGTGATCTCGTCGAGCCCGTCACGTCCACGCACGACCAGCGCACTCGCCCCACGCGCCGCGAACACCCCCGCGATCACGGGCGCGAGATCGGCGAACGCGCACCCGATCAGCCCGGCCCGCGGCTGCGCCGGATTGGTCAGCGGCCCCAGCACGTTGAACACGGTCGGGATGCCGATCTCCTTGCGCGCGGCCCCGGCGAAACGCAGTCCGGAATGGAACAGCGGCGCGAAACAGAATCCGATCCCGGTCTCGCGCACCGACCGCGCCACCGACTCGGGTCCGAGCGCGAGCTTGACCCCCAGCGCTTCGAGCACATCGGCGCCACCGGCCTTCGACGAAGCCGCCCGGTTCCCGTGCTTGACCACCGGCACCCCGGCCGCGGCCACGACCACCGAGGACATGGTCGAGATGTTCACCGACCCCGAACGGTCGCCGCCGGTACCGACGACATCGACCGCGTCCCCGTCGATGCGAACCAGGCGCGCGTGCCCGAGCATCCCGGCCACCATGCCCGCCAGTTCGGTCGGCGTGGGGCCCTTGATCTTCATGGCGACGCCGAACGCCGCGATCTGGGCGGCGGTGGCGTTGTCGGTGAAGATCTCGTCGATCACCCAGGTGGTGTCGTCCGCGGCCAGGTCGCCACCGTCGGCGAGGGTTCCGAGCACCTGGGGCCAGCTGCGCACGCTCATCTGCTGCTTCTCCTTAAACGACACCGTTGCGCCACAGTAGATCGGGCAGGCGGAGGGGGCGCAAGGATATTTGCGCCGTCGGGCAAGTTTACGGGGCGGTGCGCGGCGGTTGCAGCGCGTCCCAACCGTCGGCGACGCCGTCGTGACGCTGGGCGAGCCCGGCCATCCGCGAGCGTTCCTGCGAACAGGTCAGCGGATCGAGCCGTTGTACCCGCTGCAAGATGATCGGAACCAGGTCCGGCGCGGTAGCGGTGGCCTCGGCGCGTTCGTATCCGTCGTATCCGGCGATCTCGCACGCGGCCTCGATCTGGCCGACGGGTAGCCGCAGATGATGGCGCAACACCGCGTCGGCCTCCCGGTCCAGCTCACCGGCGCGGTCCAGCGCGGTCGAACAAGCCTCGACATCGTCGAAACTCGATGCGACCACGACGAGATCGTCGCGCTCCGGGTCCAACTTCCGCGTCGACCCACCGAACAGTCGCCGCCACATCCGCACCACGACCATCGTCGCCTCCTCGTCTCAGCCTATCCACATCCAACGCTGTCACAATGGGTTGTCGCGCGATCGTCGCCAACACGCCGACGGATGTCGTAGACCCCCTCTGTGCGTGGGTTTTCCGACTTGCGCCACAAACTTTCGTACCCGGGTACATGTGTCGTACTACGAAGAGTCATACTTACCCCGTGACGACCGCAGTAGGCACCCCAGGATCGGCCATTACTCAGCGTGTGCATTCGCTGAACCGGCCCAACATGGTCAGCGTCGGAACCATCATCTGGCTGTCCAGCGAGCTGATGTTCTTCGCCGGCCTGTTCGCCATGTACTTCGTTGCTCGCGCGCAGGCGCACGGGAACTGGCCCCCGGAGCCGACCGAGCTGAACATGAAGCTCGCGATTCCGGTGACGGCCGTCCTGATCGCGTCCTCGTTCACCTGCCAGATGGGTGTGTTCGCCGCGGAGAAGGGCGACGTGTTCGGCCTTCGCCGCTGGTACACGATCACCCTGATAATGGGCGCGTTCTTCGTCGCCGGGCAGGGCTACGAGTACTACCACCTGGTGGAGGAGGGAACTTCGATCGCCGGCAGCTCGTACGGCTCGGTTTTCTACATCACCACCGGCTTCCACGGTCTGCACGTGATCGGCGGTCTGATCGCGTTCGTGTTCCTGCTCGTCCGCACCACGCTGAGCAAGTTCACCCCCGCCCAGGCCACCGCCGCGATCGTGGTGTCGTACTACTGGCACTTCGTCGACATCGTCTGGATCGGGCTGTTCGCCACGATCTACTTCGTCCGTTAGCGCGCGGCGCGCACAGCATTTGCACAAGTCGGTTCCGTCTACTCCAAAGGGACACAGATGAGTTCATCTCCCCCGTCGGCCCAAGAGCCCGCCGGCCCCGGCGCCGGGCAGGACGCACAGGCCGCCAAGGCGCGTAAGCAGCGCCGCGCCCGCCGTCGTATCGCGGGTGCTCTCGCGCTGATGATCGGCTTGGTCGGAGCCGGCTTCCTGGCCACCGCGCTCACCCCGCAGGCCCAGGTCGCGACCGCGCACGAGGACCAGTCCGCGCTCATTCGCGAGGGCAAGCAGCTCTACGAGACCTCCTGCGTCACGTGCCACGGCGCAAACCTGCAGGGTGTCGCCGATCGTGGTCCGAGCCTGATCGGTGTCGGCGAGGCCGCGGTCTACTTCCAGGTCTCCTCCGGTCGTATGCCGATGGCCGTCAACGGCGCCCAGGCGGTGCGCAAGCCGGAGAAGTTCGACGCGCACCAGACCGATGCGATCGGCGCCTTCGTCGCCGCCAACGGTGGTGGCCCCTCGGTGATCCGTGACGCCAACGGTGAGATCGCCCAGGAATCGCTGCGCGGCGACGACATCGCCCGTGGTTCGGAGCTGTTCCGCATGAACTGCGCCTCCTGCCACAACTTCACCGGTCGCGGTGGTGCGCTCTCCGGCGGTAAGTTCGCGCCGCCGCTGGCCGAGGCCAACGAGCAGCAGATCTACGACGCGATGATCACCGGCCCGCAGAACATGCCGAAGTTCTCCGACCGGCAGCTGACGCCGGAGGAGAAGCGCGACATCGTCGCCTACGTCAAGAACTCCGCGGAGGAGAAGTCGCCCGGCGGCTGGGACCTCGGCGGTTTCGGTCCGGCGACCGAAGGTTTGGCGATCTGGGTCATCGGCATCACCGCCGTGGTCGGCGCCGCGATGTGGATCGGATCCCGATCATGAGTGGACAGGAGCACAGCGACATGGGTCGCGAACCCACCGAAGACGAACTGGACGCGATGTCGCGTGACGAGCTGGTCGAGCTCGGCACCAATCGCGACGACGTCGATGTCGTCTACCGCAACGAGCGGTGGCCGGTGCCGGGCACCAAGGCAGAGAAGCGCGCCGAACGTGCGGTCACGTTCTGGTTCGCCGTCTCCGGCCTTGCCGCCGCCGCGCTCATCGGTGTCTTCCTGTTCTGGCCGTGGGAGTGGAAGGGCTACGGCGATGAAGGCCACGCCGCCTACTCGCTGTACACCCCGCTCGTCGGCCTGACCTTCGGCATCTCGGTGCTGGTCATCGGCATCGCGGTCGTGCTGATCCGTAAGAGGTTCATCCCGGCCGAGATCTCCATCCAGCAGCGCCACGACGGCCCGTCGGACGAGGTCGAGCGTCGTACCCTGGCGGCCGAGCTGCAGGACGCGCTCGACACCTCCACCCTCGGTCGTCGCAAGATGATGCTCGGTACCGCGGGCGCCGGTGTCGGCGTGCTCGGTATCGGTGCCGCGCTGGTGTTCATCGGCGGCATGGTGAAGAACCCGTGGGCCAAGGGCGACAAGTCGCCGCTGTGGGTATCGGGCTGGACCCCGGACTACCCGGGCGAGACCGTCTACATCCGCCGCGACACCGGTCGCCCCGGTGACATCGTGCTGGTGCGTCCGGAAGACCTGGACGCGGGCTCGATGGAAACCGTGTTCCCGTGGAAAGAGAAGTGGCGCGGGGACGAGCACGAAACCCTGCAGTCGCTGCGCGGTATCCGCAACGCGGTCATGATGATCCGCCTGCGCACCGAAGACGCCGAGAAGGCGATCAAGCGCAAAGGCCAGGAGAGCTTCAACTTCGGCGATTACTTCGCCTACTCGAAGATCTGCACCCATCTCGGCTGCCCCACCTCGCTGTTCGAGCAGCAGACCAACCGGATCCTGTGCCCCTGCCACCAGTCGCAGTTCCTGGCGACCGAGTGGGCCAAGCCGATCTTCGGTCCCGCCGCCCGTGCACTGCCTCAGCTGCCGATCACCGTCAACTCCGAGGGCTTCCTGGTCGCCGCGGGCGACTTCATCGAGCCGCTCGGCCCGGCCTTCTGGGAGCGTCGTTCATGAGCCAGGTAAACGAGATGGACGAGCGGTATCGCGCCGCCGCGTTCGTCAAGCGGTCGATCAACAAGGTCTTCCCGACCCACTGGTCGTTCCTGCTGGGTGAGATCGCGCTGTACGCGTTCATCATCCTGCTGCTGTCGGGTGTGTACCTGACGCTGTTCTTCGACCCGTCGATGACCCACGTGGTCTACGACGGCGCCTACCAGCCGCTGCGCGGCGTCGGCATGTCACGGGCGTACGAGACCGCGCTGAACATCTCCTTCGAGGTGCGCGGCGGTCTGTTCGTCCGGCAGATCCACCACTGGGCGGCCCTGCTGTTCGCGGCGTCGATCATCATCCACCTGTTCCGCATCTTCTTCACCGGCGCGTTCCGCAAGCCGCGTGAGGCGAACTGGGTGATCGGCTCGCTGCTGCTGATCCTGGCGATGTTCGAAGGCTTCTTCGGCTACTCGCTGCCCGACGATCTGCTCTCCGGTACCGGTCTTCGTGCCGCGTTCTCGGGTATCACCATCGGTGTCCCGATCATGGGTACCTGGATGCACTGGCTGATGTTCGGCGGCGACTTCCCCGGCGACATCATCATCCCGCGCCTCTACATCGCGCACGTGCTGCTGCTGCCCGGTATCATCCTGGCGCTGATCGGCGCGCACGTCGCGCTGGTCTGGTACCAGAAGCACACCCAGTTCCCCGGGCCGGCCCGCACCGAGCACAACGTGGTCGGCGCGCGCATCATCCCGGTGTTCGCCGCCGACCAGGGCGCGTTCTTCGCGTTCACCCTCGGCATCGTCGGCATCATGGGCGGCGTCCTGCAGATCAACCCGATCTGGAACCTCGGTCCGTACAACCCGTCACAGGTGTCGGCGGGTTCACAGCCCGACTTCTACATGATGTGGACCGACGGTATGGCGCGTCTGATGCCGCCGTGGGAGCTCTACCTGGGTCGATACACGATCCCGGCGGCGTTCTGGGTCGCGCTCGTCATGGGTCTGGTGTTCACGCTGCTGATCGCCTACCCGTGGATCGAGAAGCGCCTCACCAACGACCACACGGCGCATCACAACCTGCTCCAGCGTCCGCGCGACGTGCCGGTGCGTACCGCGATCGGTGCCATGTCCATCGCGTTCTACGTGGTGCTCACGCTGTCGTGTGTCAACGACATCATCGCGCTGAAGTTCGACATCTCGCTGAACGCGACCACCTGGATCGGTCGTATCGGTCTGCTGTTGCTGCCGCCGATCGCGTACTTCATCACCTACCGGTTCTGCATCGGTCTGCAGCGCAGTGACCGGGCGGTGCTCGAGCACGGCATCGAAACCGGTGTGATCAAGCGTCTGCCGCACGGTGAGTACATCGAGGTGCACCAGCCGCTGGGCGGTGTGGACGCACACGGCCACGCCATCCCGCTGGAATACCAGGGCGCCCCGGTGCCCAAGAAGATGAACAAGCTGGGTTCGGCGGGCAAGCCGGGCACCGGTAGCTTCCTCAAGGCCGACCCCAAGGCCGAGGGCGACAGCTGGGCCGAGATCGAGGAGAACGAGGAGCACCGGATGCTCACCGTCCTCGCCGAGCAGCAGGCGATCGCCAACAACAGCGAGCCGTCCGGTCACTGACCGAACCGCACGAAGCACGAAGGCCCCGAGTCGAATTCGACTCGGGGCCTTCGCTTCGTCCTACAGCCGCGGGGTGCGCCGGTATGTCTCGATGGCCTCGAACTTGGCCAGGTTGTGGCGGGCGTCGGCGAGGGCGTCGTGGGCGTCGTCGGGGATGGGCGGCAGGGCGGGGCTGCCGTTGACGGCCCAGTGCTGGCGCAGTTCGTTGGTGTAGCGCGGCATGCCCTTGGGCAGCGCGGTCATGTCGCCCCACAGTTGGCACAGCGCCACGTGGTCGTACGCGCCGACCCAGGCCCACAGCTCGGGCTGCACACTCGGCCGGGGAAGGAAGAACTTGAACAGGTCGTCGCGGATCTGTTCCCTGGTGCGATACAGCGGCGACCCGGCACTCGGCAGCTTCGGCAGCACGTGCTTGCGCACCCACGGCCCTGCCCGCTTCGCATCGAATTCGGTGGACACCGCGTAATACTCGCGCCCGTCCTCACAGACGACGCCGATCGAGATCAGGTCGATCGTCGTGCCGTCCTCGATGAATTCCGAGTCGTAGAAATATCGCAGGGAGATCGCCTCTTCGTGTCGGTAGGTTGCTCGTGGGGTCCGTCTCGACGCGGCGGGCGAGAGACCCACGACGGGTCGACGAAACCTTATGTCGGTACGTCGCGCGTACCGCGCACGGGTCGGCGGTGCCCGCTGTAGGTGCGCCAGATATACGCCAGTGGCTCGGGGCCGTATTCTTAACTGGTGACCTGGACCGTCGATGTACCCATTGACCGCCTGCCGGAACTGCCGCCGCTGCCCGACGACCTACGCGGTCGCCTCGACGCTGCGCTGGCCCGCCCGGCCCTGCAGCAGCCGTCGTGGGATGCCGACGAGGCCGCGACCATGCGGACCGTGCTCGAGAGCGTGCCGCCGATCTGCCTGCCCGCCGAGGTCGAGGACCTCAAGGCGCAGCTGGCACAGGTGGCTCGCGGCGAGGCGTTCCTCATGCAGGGCGGTGACTGCGCGGAGACCTTCGCCGACAACACCGAACCCCACATCCGCGGCAATATCCGCACGCTGCTGCAGATGGCCGTGGTGCTCACCTACGGCGCGAGTATGCCGGTGGTGAAGGTGGCGCGGATCGCCGGACAGTACGCCAAGCCGCGCTCGTCCGACACCGACGCGCTCGGCCTGACGTCCTACCGCGGTGACATGGTCAATTCCCTTGTCGCCGACGAGGCGCTGCGCCGCCACGACCCGTCACGCCTGGTCCGCGCCTACGCCAACGCCAGCGCCGCGATGAACCTGGTTCGCGCCCTGACCAGCGCGGGCACCGCCGACCTGCACCGCCTGCACGACTGGAACCGCGATTTCGTCGCCCAGTCGCCCGCGGGTGCGCGCTACGAGACCCTCGCCGAGGAGATCGACCGCGGACTGCGTTTCATGGCCGCCTGTCAGGTCAACGACCCGAGCCTGAAGACCGCGCGCATCTACGCCTCGCACGAGGCACTCGTCCTGGACTACGAGCGCGCCATGCTGCGGCTGAGCGAGTCCGAAACCGGCGAACCGCTGCTCTACGACCTGTCCGCGCACTTCCTGTGGATCGGTGAGCGCACCCGTCAGCTCGACGGCGCCCACATCGCGCTGGCCGAACTCCTCGCGAACCCGATCGGCCTCAAGATCGGGCCGACCACCACGCCGGATCTGGCTGTCGAATACGTCGAGCGGCTCGACCCGAACAACGAGCCGGGCCGGCTCACCCTGGTCGCGCGCATGGGCAACGGCAAGGTGCGCGATGTGCTGCCACAGATCATCGAGAAGGTGCAGGCCACCGGCCATCAGGTGATCTGGCAGTGCGACCCGATGCACGGCAACACCCACGAGTCGTCCACCGGGTTCAAGACCCGCCACTTCGACCGCATCGTCGACGAGGTCCAGGGCTTCTTCGAGGTCCACCACGCCCTCGGCACCCACCCCGGTGGCCTGCACATCGAGCTGACCGGCGAGAACGTCACCGAGTGCCTCGGCGGCGCCCAGGACATCTCCGATCTCGACCTCAGCGGCCGCTACGAAACGGCCTGCGACCCGCGCCTGAACACCCAGCAGTCCCTGGAGCTGTCGTTCCTGGTCGCGGAGATGCTGCGGTAATTTCGGAGCGCTGGCGCGCTCGAGTTCGCGGCCCTGCTGTTGCGGCACCGTTGCTTGCTCCTTCGTCGCCTACGCAACGGCACCGCAACAGCGGGACGGCCGCGAACCGCCGCTGCGCGGCGGACCCTCCTCGAGGTCGGGTCGCAACTGGCTGGTAGTGCGGTCATGGCGGACTCGAGGTGTACGGTCGGTGAGCCCGGGAGTGGTCAGCGAGGGCCGCGTCCGGGTTTTTCTTTGTCCTTCTCGGGATCCTTGCCCCTTCAAGGCAGGGCGGTGAGCGTCACGACGCTGCCCGCCTCCACGTTCGAGTTGAAACCGGGAACCTGGCCGATCACCAGCGAACTGTCGGAGTCGGTGAGGGATTTGACCTCTACTCGTAGACCGAGCTGTTGCAGCTTCGAACGGGCACTGCCGACGCTTTGACCCATCACATTGGGCACCTTCACCGCGTTCGACAGGATCAGTGTCACGGTGTCGCCCGATTGCAGGGTGGCGCCGACGGCGGGCTCGGTGGCGATGGCCTTGTCGCCCTCGATGCTCTTGTCGAACTGCACGCGCGTATCGCGAACGACCAGGCCCGCGGTGGTCAGCGCGCTGGCCGCCTCCTCGGCGGTCTTGCCACGCACATCGGGCACATTGACCGGCTGAGATCCCTTGCTGCGGTACACCTTCACCTGGCCGCCCATCGGCAGGATCGTGCCCGGCGCGGGCTCCACCTTCGCCAGTGAGCCCTTCGGTGCGGTACTGGCCGCTTCACCGGCGTCGATCGGTTGCAGACCGCCGTCGCGGATCGCCTGGTTGACGGCGCTGATCTGATCGCCCGCCTTGATATCGGGCACCCGCGGTTTGCCGTTCGAGATCAGTACCGCGATCGTGGAACTCTTGGTCACCCGCGACCCGGCCGACGGATCGGTGCCGACAACCCCGCCCACCGGAATGGTGTCGGAAGCTTTCTGCCGCAGCTCTGTGTCGAAACCGGCCTCTTGCAGCACGGCGACGGCCCGTTCGGAGTCCATGCCCGCGATCGGGGGCACCGAGCTGTAGCGCCCGACCCCGAGCCACCAGCCGCCGATGCCGACCAACAGGGTCAGCGCGGTGACGATGCCCACCCACACCAAGCCTGTTCGGCGAGCATGGCTGTCGCCGGTGCCGAACGCGGTCGCCGCCGGTGCGGGGGCGTACTCCTCCGGCCGTGGGCGTGGCGCGGTCACCACCCTGGTGTGGTGTGGCTCTGGTGCGGGGGAATGGTGCGCGGCCAGCGGCGGCGAGGTGATCGGGCGCTCGCCGGGATGATGCGCGGCGCCGGTCTGATAGCTCTCGCTGAGATGTTCGGCCGAATCCCGGGGTGCGGGCACCCGATACGGCGGCAGGTTCAGCTCCATCGCGATCGACTGCAGTGTCGCCGCCATCTCGTTGGCGTCGGCGAAGCGTTGCGCGGGGTCGCGGGAGGTCGCCTTGGCGACGAGTGCGTCGAATTCGGGCGGCACGCCGCCGATGAAGTTGCTCGGCGCGGGCACGTCGTTCTCGACCCGTTGACACGCCACCGACAGCGAGTTGTCGCCGGTGAACGGCACCCGCCCGGTGAGCAGTTCGAAGATCAGGACGCCGAAGGAGTACACATCACTGCGGGCGTCCGCGGTACCGGTGGTGACCTGCTCGGGGGAGAGGTAGGCGGCCGTGCCGAGGATCACGCTCGCGGAGGTGGTGTTGGCCGCGGCCACGGCGCGGACCAGGCCGAAGTCGGCGATCTTCACCTCGCCCGCGTCGGAGATCAGCACGTTCTCCGGCTTCACGTCGCGGTGAACCAGGCCGGCGTCGTGCGCGGTGCCGATCGCGCGCAGCACCGGCTCGGCCACGGCCCGCACGGCGTGTGGCGGCATCGGCCCGCGTTCGCGCAGGAGCTCACGTAGCGTGCCGCCCTCGACCAATTCCATGATCAGGAACGGGTATTCGCCGTCGACCCCCTGGTCGTAGACCGCGACAAGTGACGCGTGCTTGAGTTTGGCCACCGCGCGCGCCTCGAACTCGAAGCGGCTCAGGAACTGCGGGTCGCCGGCGAACTTCGGGTCCATCACCTTGATCGCGACGGGGCGATCGAGCCGGGTGTCGGTCCCGCGGAAGACCATCGACATCCCGCCACGAGCGATCGGCGCATCGATGCGATAGCGCCCTTCCAGCATCTGGCCGATCAAGTGATGTCCTCCGGCATTCAACCGGCCGCCGTGTGCGGCCACCACGATGGTAACCGGGTGGTGTGGGCATGCCAGACGATGCGTGCGTGCCGACACGTACTACCGTTGTGCGGGTGAGTGCCTTTCCCTGCAGCAACGACGTGCTGCCCGACACCGAAACCATCGTCTCGCTCCCCGAGGCGGCCGACATACTCGGTGTCCCGGTCACCTCGGTGCACCAACTGCTGCGTGACCACCAGATCCTGGCGATCCGCCGCAACGGCGTCCCCGGCATTCCCTCCCGCTTCTTCGACTCCGAAGACGAGATCGTCCGCATGCTCCCCGGCGTGATCACCGTGATGCGTGACGGCAAGTACAGCAACGAGGACATCCTCGAGTGGCTCTTTACCGATGACCCCTCCCTTCCCGGCCGCCCCGTCGACGCCCTCCACGGCCACCTGGCACGCGAGGTAGTGCGCCGCGCCCACGCCGAACCCTTCTGATCGTCAGACCGGATCGAACGGGTTCACCAGAGCGGCACCGGAACCCTTGAAGTGCTTGGTATTTCGGGTCGCCACGGTGTGCCCGTGTGTCAATGCCGTTGCCGCGATCAGACCATCGCTGACGTCGACGGTGGCGGGGATGAGCGCCCATCGATGGATGACGGGGACATCGACAGCCAGAATGCGTTGCGTGTAGCTGCCCTCGATCTCGTCGACGGCAGCCTCGATCCGGTCCGCGCGGGCGCTCTCCCGCCGCGCGCGTAGCAGTGCGACGCCGCGACGAAGTTCGCCGACGTGATCACGCTCAACCACATCTCGTTGGTGCGGTTGCGCGACGACTGGTGTGCGGTGCTGGTCCGGTCGACCGGCGACTAGCGGAGGCCGGTGGTCAAGCCTTTGGCGGCGACCAGGATTCGGCGACGGTGGGAGACCGTGGCGCGGCTGGTGAAGACTTGGTAGTCGGCTGCTTCGATGCGGTCGAGGATCTCGGCGTAGAGGGTGGCCGCGGTGGCGATCGCCGGACGGACCCGGGGGGCGAGCAGGGCGATGCCGGGCACGGCTTGCCGATAGATGTCGCGGTTGACGGCGATCAGGTGAGCCAGCGCGCGTCGCAGGGGTGCGTCGGTGTGGCCACGATGGTGGCAGGCGCGTAGGTGTGCTTCGTCCACGCCGAAGGCCCGCAGTTCGTCGGTGGGCAGATAGATGCGGTCGCGGTCGAGGTCCTCGGCGACGTCGCGCAGGAAATTGGTGAGCTGGAAGGCCTCGCCGAGGGCGGCGGCCGCGGGTTCGGCCTCGGTGACGGGGACGACGGTGCCGAGGACCGGCAGCAGTTGCAGGCCGATAGCGGCAGCGGATCCGCGCATGTACTCGCGGAGCTCGCTCATCGTGGCGTAGCGGGCGCGGTGGGTGGCCGTGCCGGGGACGTCCATGCGCATGGCGTCGAGGAACGTCCAGATGTGAGTGTGCGCGATGTCGTAGCGGGCGATGGTGTCGGCGGCCGCGGTGACGATCTGGCGGCGGCGCGCGTCGGTGGTGGCGACGTCACGGTGCTCGAGGGCCGCGCGCAGTTGTCTCTCGACGAGGTCGAGATGCGCGGCGGGGGAGACGTCGAGGACCTGCCGTGCGCCGTCGCGCGGGTCGAGGACACGGGCGGGGTCGTCGACGTGGTCGACGATGTCATCGACCATTCGCGCGAACGCGTACAGCGCGTGCACGGCCCGCCGACGCTCCGGCGAGAGCAGCGTGGTCGCCAGGAAGTACGTGCGCCCGTGCTCGGCGGCAATCCGCCGACAACTCGCATAGGCGGCGTCGAGATCGCCGCTCGACGGTAGGGCCTCGGGCAGTACCGAGTGCGCGATCATGCCTGGCGCTCCCGCGCACCACTCATGCTCGGACGGTCGGCGCAGGTTTACCGGCCACAGCTTTCGACGTGGCCGAACGCAGACGCAGCGGATCAACGGTCCGCAGCGACACCGCCGCGACCACGGCGGCGAACGTCGCCAGCGCTACGTGCCAGAAGTTGTAGAGCCCGATCGACCCGTCCGGCTGGAACACCAGCATCAACCACGTGCAGATCCCCACCAGCCACATCAACGTCGTGGTCGACAGGGCGAACGCGGCGGCCAGCGCCAACGGCCACGAGTAGTACCAGGGCAGGGCGGCGGGGGAGAGCAGCACGATCGCGACGAAGGCGATGATGATGCCCATCACGGCCTCACGCTCGCTGTGGCGGAACCGCCACCACGTCGCGACGAGCAACACCACCATGGCGATCTGGCACAGGGGACGGGTTACTTGCAGTACCGCGTCGCGATCCAGCGGGGTCACCCAGGTGACCATGTGCGCGAGAATCGTCGGTAACGAAAGCCAGTTGATGATCTTGTTCGAACCCTGCAACGCGGTGACCCAGCCGAAGCCGACCCCCGCGATCACCGACGCCGCGCCGAACACCAGCGCGAACACGCCCACGCCGATACCAGCGATCTTGGCGAAGACGAGCAGTGGGTGCGGCATATCCGGAGACGGTCTGGCAGCGTCGGGGTGTTTCTGCTCCTCGGCGAGCGCGGCATCGGAATCCACCACGGCTCGACGCTCGGCGGCTCGCCGTTCCTTCTCGTGCAGAATCCAGATCCACACCAGGAACGGCAACGCCACCCCGGCAGTCGCCTTGATCGCGACGCCGATGGCCACTACCACGATGCCCGCCACATGGTGGCGTTCGAGGACGAGCGCGACGCCCGCGCACATCAGACCGACCATCAGCATCTCGTTGTGCACGCCGCCGATCAGGTGCACCAGCACCAGCGGATTGAGCACCGCCAACCACAGCGCCACTGTCGGCTTCCCGCCGAGATGCTTGGTCAGATACGGCACGGCCCACATCATCAGCGCAAGCCCGGGCAGCATCGCGAAGCGCAGGGCGATGGTCCCGGCGATCACATTGTCGCCGGTGATCGAGGTGATCGCTCGGCCGATCAGCAAGAACACCGGACCGTAGGGTGCGGTGGTGGTGGTCCAGACCGTGCTCACGTTGTCCAGCAGCACACCCGGATTGGCGACGGGCCCGACCTGATAGGGGTCGAAACCGTCGCGGAGCAGCGCGCCCTGGGCAAGGTAGGAGTACACATCGCGACTGAACATCGGCGCCGCGAACAGCAGTGGCGTGATCCAGATTCCGACGATCGCCCGCAACTCGTTGAGAGTGACCGTCGATTCGCCCTTGCTGCTGGTGATCCGGCCGAGTCGAACCCACGCCGTGATCATCATCAACACGCCGATCCAGATCAGGATCGACGACAACGCGTACCCGTGGCCGAACCGGAGCCAGGACAGATGCAGCGCCTCGAGCAGCGGGTCGCGTTTGCGGACAGCGCCCGCGCCGAAGCCACCGAAGGTGATCATGGCGGCGCCGAAGAATCCCATGATGGCCGCGTGGCCTTCGGGGCTCCTGGCGAACTCACCTGCGGTGCGCAGCCATGTCCGAACGCCGGGGTCGGTTCGAGCGGGTAGGTGGCGCTGGCGCTCGAGTGTGCGCGTGTTGTCCATTGTGCCTACGGTCGTCTCGGAGGGCGGCATGTTCGGTCGGTCCCCCCGGATGGTCGGCGGTCGCAACCGCGAGCTGATAAGTCGGCCGTCAGTTTACGGCTTCAAGTGGGAACACTAACCCGGTGGTCGGTACCGGCGTGTGCCCGGCTGCCGGTGATTCGTGCCGCAGCCAGCTTGCCCGACAGCAGCGTGGTGGGCACACCCACCCCCGGAGTGGTGCCGCAACCTGCGAGAACGACGTTGTCCACACCCCTTGGCAGATTGCGTGGCCGGAACGGGCCGGTTTGCCGGAACAGGTGCGCGATCGAGAACGGCGTGCCGGCGATCATGCCCTGGGCGGCCCAGGTGGCAGGTGTGTCGAGGTGGTCGACGCGGAAATGCTCGGTGATCCCGGTGTAGCCGCGCTGCTCCAGTACCGCGAGCAGTTCGCGCAGATAGGCCGGGCCGAGGCGTTCCCAGTCGAGCGGGGCGGCGGTCAGGTTGGGGCAGGGTGCGAGCACCGACAGCGGTTCGAAGCGGCCGGTCGCCCGGTCGACGAACTGGGCGGCGTCGGTCAGCGCGGGCCGCGTGAGCAGCAGTGAAGGATCGCTCATGAGCCGGCCGCGACCCTCGCGCGCGGCGATCTCGGCGAACGTCTGCGCCCACGCGGCGCCGAACTCGATCGTGTGGTGCGCCTGCACGGGCCAGGTCGCGGCGATCTCGGCGGGGACGGTGCCGTGGGCGACCACCGCTGACGGTGAGGCGCGCAGGCCGCGGCGATGACGCAGGCCGAATCGAGGCAATGCGCCGATGTCGGCGGTGAGCACCACCGCGTCGCAGGGATAGGTGCCGCCGTCTGTCGTGCGAACGACTTCGGCACGTCGGCCACCGGTGTTCGCGATCCGGTTGCGCGTCCCGTAGTCGATGCCGTCGACCTCGGCGTTCAGAACGAGCTGACCACCCGCGGCGGTGAAGGCCTCGGCGAGCGCGGCCGTGATCGCGCGCATCCCCCCTTCGGGGAAATAGACCCCGAGGCAGGTGTCCATGTTCGGGATCGCGCCGTAGACCGCCAGCGCGTCATCCGGGGACATGCCCGCGTACAGAGCTTGGAAGGTGAACAGCCTGGTCAGCCGCTCGTCGCGCAGGTAGGACCGCACGCGAGGCCCCAGCTTGCCGAACCCGCCGAGTTTGGCGAGCGCGACCAACGCGGCCCTGGCGCGCGGTGTGCGCACCATATCGAGCGGCGAATCGAAATCGGCGTTCATGAACTCGTCGAACTCGGCGTCGTAGATGCGACCGAGCCAGTCGCGCAGTCGCCGGTAGTTGCGCGCTTCGGCGGGCCCGCAAGCACTTTCGACCTCGGCGGCCATCTGCTCGGCATCGTCGAAGACGCGGATGGCGCTGCCGTCGGCGAAGCGTGCGTGATAGGCGGGGGTGAGACGGTGGATGCGCAGGTCGACGCTCTCCCTGGTGTGCCCGACGGCGGCCAGTGCGTCGTCGATCACCGAGGGCAGGGTGAGTACCGTTGCGCCGCTGTCGATCTCGTAGTCGTCGAACCGGTAGCGACCCACCCSCCCGCCCGGATGATCGGCCCGCTCCAGCACCGTCACCCGATGGCCCGCGCCCCGCAGATGCAGCGCGGCTGCCAGACCTGCCAGCCCGGCTCCGACTACGACGACATGATTCGCTTGTCCCACAACACTTTTCCTATCAGGCTGCGCGGCGAGTAGCGGCCGACGCCATGGCGTGGAGCAACTGCTTGGCTTCCAGCGTCGCGGAACTGGTCGCGATCGCGGCGAGCCCGGTCTCGGTGAGCTCGGCGATCCGCCGCTCCACCTCGTCGACCGCGCCGAGGTCGGTGAGCACCGTGCGCAGCTGATCGACGGCGGCATCGTCGAGGTCGGTGCCGAGGCCCGTGCGGATCAGGTCCGCGGATGCCTGGTCGGCACGGCGCAGCGCTTCGGCGATCAGCACGGTCCGCTTGCCTTCCCGCAGGTCGTCGCCCGACGGCTTCCCGGTTACCACCGGGTCGCCGAACACGCCCAGTAAGTCGTCACGCAGCTGGAACGCGATTCCCACGTCGGTCCCGTAGGTCCGCAGCGCGTCCACCAGCGCTTCGTCGGCGCCCGCGAGCACCGCACCCAGGTGCAACGGCCGTTCGATCGTGTACGCGGCGGTCTTGTACCGGTTGATCCGCAAGGCGGCCTCGACCGATTCGTCGCCACCGGCCTCGCCGTTGATGTCGAGGAGCTGCCCACCCAGCACCTCGGTCCGCATCCGCGCCCACACCGGTGCGAACCGGGCCAGCGCGTGTGGGTTCAACCCGGCTTCGTTGACCAGATCATCTGCCCAGGCCAGCGCGAGATCGCCGATCAGAATCGCGACGGCCGAGCCGTAGGCGGCGCCGTCGCCGGGCCAGCCCGCCGCCTCGTGCCGATCCTCGAAGTCGATGTGCACGGTCGGGAACCCGCGCCGCGTCCGCGAGGAGTCGATGATGTCGTCGTGCACGAGCGCGCACGCCTGTACCAATTCCAGCGCCGAGCAGGCGGTGAGTACCGCGGCGGCGTCGGGCCCCGCGGGGTCGCCACCGGCGCCCAGCCACCCGGTCCACGCGAACCCGGGCCGCGTCCGCTTGCCGCCGCGGACAACGAACTGTTCCAGCGCCTCGACGGCATCGATGAAGACGGGTCCCAGCGGCTCGACGATCTCCCGCCGGGTGGCGAAGAAACTGGTCAGCACCTGTTCGACAGCGGCGACGAAGGCCGGTGTTCCCGGTGTCAGCGCGACGAGATCGACCGAGGTCAGAGCGTCGGCGGCGGACCGGGAGAGCGGGGTACCGATTCCGGCGGACAGGGCGGCCTCCAGGGGCGAAGTGGGCGAACAGCGGGACCGGTTGGGCACTCGGTGGTGCGGTCACCAGCGTTGTGTCGAACGATACGCGGGCGGGCTCGGCGGGCTCCCGGCGCACAGCGCCGCTGCGACGCAGCCCACACCCGGCGTTTCGGTGGGTTCTGTCGCCGCGGCCCGTCCATCGGACTTGACACAATGCTCGGTGTTCGGTGGCCGGATTCCCAGTCGGTGCCGGAGCGTCATCGCTTCCCACTAGACTGAGCCGGTGGATTTCGACAATGGACGGGGAAGTTCGACCCCAGATCGACCCGCCCAGCGGCCGTCGATCGTCTCGAACACCCCCTCGGTGGTGCAGAGTCTGCGCACTCACTCGGGCAGTAATGTGCCCTTCTCCGTGGAGTTCAACCCCCCGCGTGACGCGGCGGGCGAGGCTCGGCTCTGGCGTGCGGTCCGCGAGTTCGAACGCATGCATCCCGCCTTCGTGTCGATGACCTACGGCGCGGGCGGCTCCACGCGCGACCGCACCGTGCGCATCACCGGTGCCCTCGCGCAGGAAACCACCCTGCTCCCGGTCGCCCACCTCACCGCGGTCGGCCACAGCATCGCCGAACTGCGCTCCCTGATCGGCTCCTACGCCGACTCGGGCATCTGCAACGTCCTGGTCCTGCGCGGCGACCCGCCCGGCGACCCACTGGGCGAATGGGCCAAGCACCCCGGCGGTGTCGAATACGCCGAGGAACTGGTTCGCATCGTGCGCGACCTCGGCGATTTCCACGTCGGCGTCGCCTCGTTCCCCCAGGGCCACCACCGCTCGCCCGACCTCGACCACGACACACGCCACTTGGCCGCGAAACTCCGTGCGGGAGCGGAGTATTCGATCACCCAAATGTTCTTCGACGTCGAGCACTACCTGCGCCTGCGCGACCGCGTGATCGCCATGGACCCCATCGAGGGCGCCAAGCCGATCATCCCCGAGCTGATGCCCATCACCTCCCTGCGCACCGTCGCCCGCGCCGAAGAACTCAGCGGCCGCCCCGTCCCCGCCGACGTCGTAGCCCGCCTCACCCGCGCGGCAGGCACCGGCCCGGAGGAAGACCGCGCCGCGGTCCGCGCCGAAGGCATCCAGATCGCCACCGAAATGGCCCAACGCCTCACCGACGAAGGCGCCCCCTGCCTCCACTTCATCACCCTGAACTTCGCCAAAGCCACCAGCGAAGTCCTCACCAACCTCGGCTACGGAGTAACCGCCGCCCCGCTCAGCGCGTAGCACTGGGCTCTTGTGCTACTTTTCGCGCGAAAAGTAGCACAACTGGCTGGCGGTGTTACTTAAGTAGCACTACCCTTCATTAGTGATACTTTTCGGCCGAAAAGTATCACTGAATGCCGATCCGAGGGGTTGTGCTGATGCTCATCGAGGACTTCTCCACGGCGCAGCAGGTGAACCTGGTGCGCGCGGAAAATGGATATTGCGCGTTCGTGCCACCACCGCTGCCGCCGATCGTCCAGATGTCTCCGAAGCTCGTCCGCAGACTGTCCAGCGCGGATCGGGCGGTCGGCGAGCTGGCCGGTCTCGGGCGCGGTCTGCCCAGTCCCGAGCTGTTCGGCCGGGCGCTGGTGCGTCGCGAAGCTGTGTTGTCGAGCCGGATAGAGGGCACCGTCGCGTCGTTGTCGGACGTGGCGTTGTATGAGGTCGAGCGTCCCGCCCACCCTCGGGGTGACGTCCAGGAAGTGTTCAACTACATGAGCGCGATGGATCATGTTCTCGATCCGGGTCGGCGCTTGCCGTTGAGTCTGTCGCTGTTGCGGGAAGCGCATCGGATCCTGATGACGGGCGTTCGTGGCGACTACGCCACCCCCGGCGAATTCCGGCACAGTCAGAACTGGATCGGCCCTCCCGGCTCTACGATCGACACCGCGAAATACGTTCCGCCGCCGCCGGAATCGCTGTGGCTGGGGCTGGATGCCTTCGAGAAGTTCCTGCATGTGGACGGGGAACTGCCGCCGCTGTTGGCGATCGCCGCAGTGCATTATCAGTTCGAGGCGATCCATCCCTTCATCGACGGCAGCGGCCGCATCGGCCGGTTGCTCGCGGTGATGCTCCTGGTCGAGTGGGGATTGCTGCCGGGGCCCTTGCTCGACCTGTCGTCCTATATCGAGCCACGACGGGACCGGTATTACGAAGGTTTGCTGCGTGTTTCGACCGATGGCGACTGGCTCGGCTGGTTCGACTTCTTTCTCGAAGTCATCGAGGAGCAGGCCCGGGACAGCCTCGCCCGCGCCGTACGGCTGGATGCGCTGCGTACCGAACTCAGGCTGCGGGTCGCGCGAGCCCGCTCATCCGGCCTGTTGCCGATCCTGGTCGACGAGCTGTTCCGGTCTCCGATCATCGGCATTGCGAACGCGATGAAGGCCCTCGATGTCACCCACCGCTCCGCGACCTTGAATGTCGAAAAGCTAGTAGAGGCGGGGATCCTCGTCGAAGTCACCCGAGCCCGTACCCGCTTCTTCGCTGCTCCGGATGTGCTCGCGGTGATGAACGGCACCTGAGTGCGTTCCCTACGATCTCGGCCGCTCAGCGACTGGGGACGGGTTCGCGTGCTGCGCGAAGTAGCAGCAGCTGTCCATCCGGCTGAAGTCGAGTCGACTACCGCGTGACGGCGAGGTCGTTCCAGGTTCGTTCCCAGCTGCGGGTCATCGCGGGGTAGACGATGCCGTAGCGGAAGGGCTTGATCAGGGCCATGTAGACGCGGCCGAACCAGCCGTTGGGCTTCACCAGGACGGCCATTTGTAGGTGGTAGCCGGTGGTGTCGGGGACCCAGCCGAGGTGCATGATGCCGTGCATCGTGCCGTTGGCGATTTCGGCGGCGTATTCGTTGTCCAGGACGTAGAGGGCGGTGAGGGGGCTGTCCTCGGCGGGGACGTCGGTGTCGCGGAGGTCGGCGGGGAGGCGGTCGCGGAGGGAGGTGACTCGGGTGCCGGTGCCCGCGTCTTCGCGGTCCCAGCCGAACAGTTCGCCCAGCTTCCAGCGGATCTTGAACAGCAGGCCGCTGACGCCGGTGGACTCGGAGGCGCGTTCGGCCTGGAGGGCGGCCAGTAGGGCAGGGAAGTCGTCGGGGCCGCCGCCTGGAGTGCGGAACTGCCAGATGTCCTCGACGTCGAAGTCGGGGGCGATCTCGTGGATGCGCCAGGGCTGGCCGGTGTGGGCCGATTCGGGTAGTCGCATTGCGGAACCTCCATGTGTACGGCTGCGTATAACTCGAGAATACCGCTGATATACGCCTACGTATAGAAGGTGGAGGTGTGACGGACGCGGGCTTGACGAGCGAGGGGGCCGCGGCACGAGTCCGCGGCCCCCGCGCTCGGTGGTGCTACTCCTGTCGTGCGGGTTTGACGAAGGCGGTAGTGGCCAACGCGAGGACGAGCAGGCCCGCGCACAGGTAGCTCGCCACCTCGATGCCCGCGGCCATGGCCGCGCGACTCGCTTCCGCGACGGGCAGTGTGTGCGGATTCTCGGCGAGAGCTCCGATCGCCGCACCCGCGCTGTCGGTGACGGTCGACTCCAGTTGCCGCACTTCGGATTCGGGCAAACCATCATCGGCCAGTCGCTCGCGCAGGCCGGTGCCGACCGTGCTGAAGTACACGGTGGTGAGGACCGCGATGCCCAGTGCCGAGCCGAGTTCCCTTGCCGCGCTTTGAATTCCCGAGCCCTGACCCGCGCTCTCACCCGGCACGTCGGCGAGCACGATATTGGTGACCTGGGCGGTGGCGAAGCCGACGCCGATGCCGTAGATGAACAGCGCGAGCGCGATCGACCACCAACTGCTGTCCGCCGCGGCGAACACGCCGAGCAACGCCAGCCCGGCTGCTTCCAGCGCCAAGCCGATCCTGACCTGCCCTAGGGCCGAGACCGAGGCTGTCAGCGAGAAGCTCGCGCCACTGGCGACGAAACTGCCGATCGCGAGCGGCATCAGGGCGAGCCCCGCTTGCAGTGCGGTGTAGTCGAGGGCGAATTGCATCCACAGTGGCAGCACCGCGATGATGCCGAACTCGCCGACGCCGACGATCAGCGTCACCACATTGCCCCGGCGGAACGAATCGATCGAGAACAGCCGCACATCGACCAGTGGCTGCCCATCGGCGCGACCGAGCATCGTCTGCCTCCGCCAGAAGAGTCCGAGGGCGAGCGCGGCGCCGACGAACGCGACGAGAACCGGTGAAGGCCCACTGCGCCAAGCGAATTCGCCGATGCTCAACGGCTCGGCGACGACCAGCCAGCCATAGTGCCGTCCCTCGATCATGGCGAAGGCGAGCAGGCCCAGACCGAGCGCGGATTGGGCCGCCCCGAGCCAATCGACGCGACCGGCGTTCCTCGGTGCGGCGGGAAGATAGATCAGCACGGCCACCATGATCAGCGCGACCGCCGGGATATTGATGCCGAAGGCCCACCGCCAGGAGAAGTCGGCGAGCCAGCCGCCGAGTAGCGGACCGACCGCCGCGGCCGCGCCGATCGTGGATCCCCAGATCGCGAAGGCCTGCCCGCGAGCCTTTCCGGTGAAGGCCGCGTTCACCAGGGCGAGTGAGGTCGGCAGGATCATCGCCCCGCCGATGCCCTGCAGGAAACGGGCCGCGATGAGTAGGCCGCCGCTCGGTGCGAGCGCGGCGAGCAGGCTGGTGGCGCCGAAGACCACCAGTCCGATCAGGAACAGCCTGCGCGCGCCGTAGAGGTCACTGAGCCGGCCGGCGACCAGCAGTAGCGCCGCGAAGACGATCGCGTACGACTCCTGGATCCATTGAGCCTGAATCGAGGTGATCGCCAGATCCTCGACGATCGGCGCGAGGATCACGTTCACGATCGTCAGGTCGACCACGATCAACGCGACGCCGAGCGAGACGGCGATCAGCCCCAGCCACAGGCGCAGCGGTGGAGTCTCGGTTTCTGTCCGCACAATACCTCCGTCATAAAGGTACTTTACGATGAAGGTAAATGTCGGGCGGTAAGTTGTCAATCGGGCGGTCGACGAGAGGACGAGATGGTGGAGCAGACATCCGGCGATGTCGTGATGCGGCGGCAGCGACTCGCCGCGGGGCTCATCGACTACGGCAAGAGCTTCACCGAACTGGGCCGCCGATTCGCCGAAACGCTCGGCGTGCACTCCACCGACGCCTTCGCGCTGATGGAGATCGCCGCCGCCGAACATGCCGCGCAGCCGCTGTCTCCCGCGCTGCTGAGCAAGCGGATCACCCTGACATCAGGGGCGATGACGACCCTGCTGAACCGGCTGGAGCAGGCCGGCTACATCACCCGCAGCCGCGAGCACAGCGATCGGCGGGTCGTGACCTTGCGGTGTAGTGAGAGTGCTCGACAGCTGGCCGACGAGTACTTCCACCCGGTCAATGCCGAGCACGACGCGATCCTGGCCGAATACGAGCCCGCCCAGCTCGCGGAATTCGAGCGTTTGCTCGGGCGATTGCGCACGGCGATGGACAGACAACACGAGGGCGCCCCGTAGTCGAGTCGACATCGCGGGGCGCCCTCATCGGTCCGATGGGCCGGTCGGCGTGGTCAGGCGGCGCGGGCGGCTCGCAGTCCCCACGCCTCGGCCAGCAGACGGTGGGATTCGAGGCGGTCGGCGTGGTCGTGGGTGATGGTGGTGATCAGCAGTTCGTCTGCGCCGGTGACCTTTTGGAGGGCGTCGAGCCGCTCGACCACCGTGGTGGGCGAGCCGACGATCTGGGACGCCAGGCGATCGGCGACGAGGCGCAGCTGGTCCGGGGTGAGGGGGGACGCTGTTGCGGGGTCGAGGTATTCGGTGGCGCCTCCGCTGCGGATGCTGTGCACCCAGTGCCCGTAGCTGCTCGCGTGATGACCTGCGGTGTCGTCATCGGCGGCGACGACCACATCCGCCGACACGATGACGCGCGGTTCGGCCAGTTGCTCCGATGGTCGGAACGCCGCCCGATACGCCGCGACGGCGTCCAGCGCGGTGCCCGGCGCGACGTGGTAAGCCGCCGCGAACGGCAACCCCGATTTGCCCGCCAGCTCGGCACTCTCACCCGCCGAACTGCCGAACAGCCACAGCTCGGCATCGATGCCCTCACCCGGAACCGCGTGCAGTTCCACGCCCTTGGGGGTGAAGTAGCGGCCCTCGATCAGCGCTTGCACCTCGGCCACCTGGTCCGCGAAGTCCAGCGACTCCGCACCGGGCTGCTGCAGCGCCTCCGCCGAGGCGAGGAACTTCGTGCGGTCGGTGACCCGGCGCGGATCGAACGGCGGGGGAACCACCACGCCGTCGCGGATCTCGGTGCGTCCGGTCACCGCGTCGAGCACCGGACGTCCGCCCCGTGTGGTCGCGGTCTCGGCGCCGAACTGGCTGCGTCGATGTCCTGACCGGCCGAGACCCACATCGAGTCGTCCCGGATACAGCGCGTCGACGGTGCCGAACGCCTCCACGATCGAGGCGGACGTGTGATGGCCCACCTGCACCGCGCCGGTCCCGACCCGGATGCGTGAGGTGGCCGCGGCGACCAAGCCGAGCAGCGTCAGCGACGACGAACTCGCCACCGACACGAAATGGTGTTCGGCCAGCCAGTATCGGTGATATCCCCACTGCTCGGCGTTCCGGGCGAGGTCGACGGTATTGCGCAATGCCTGTGCGGCACTCGACCCTTCGCTGATCGGCGACAGATCGAGGATCGACAGCGGAACGCTCATAGCTTCGGATCCTGTTCTCCCGCTTCGATCGCCACGCGCAGCCGGTTCTCGCGTGGCGCCACCGGGCAGGTGGCGAAATCGGTGAACGCGCACGGTAAGTTCACCGCCCGGTTGAAGTCGAGGGTGACGGTGCCGTCGGCCTCGACCGCTCCGACGGCGAGCGAACGGGCGGCCGGGTAGGTGGTGACGCCGCTGGTGGCGTCGGTGAACAGCACTTTCAGATCGGCGGGGGTGCCGAAGGCGAGCAGCGCTTCGTGGCTGTCGCCGATCGTGAATTCGATGATCCCCGCGGCGCTGTGCTGATGCTCGAGCCCGTCCACCACGGCGCCCGTGGTGATGGTGCGCGCCTGCTCGAACGCGGTGAAACGCCCGGTCACGACCCAGCGCGGGTCGGCCGGATAGGCCGAGACTCCGGTGAAGGCTGTCAGCGTCGGAGCGGCCGGATCGTGCACCCGCACCGCGTACTGCCCGGAGCGGCGGATCACCTCGAGAACCCTCGACTCGTTGAGCACGCTCACCCCCGGCGCGCCCTCCACGGGGACCACGATCTGCACGCCGCCGATCCGCTCGCCGTCGACATCGAGCCGGTCCGCGGGCTGCGCGGTGATGAACACCTTCTCGTCGGTGACCCACCAGGTGCCGGGGACGCCGTCGAGGCGCTCCGGGCTGTCGGTGAGCCAGTGCAGCCCGGCCAGGCTGAGCCACCCGAGCGGATCGCGCAGGCCGTCTTCGCGGGCATGGTGCCAGCGCGCCCAGTCGTCGGCGAATGTCGTGGTGGCGGTCGGGTTCTCGACGGTGATTGTCATGACGCGCGTGCTCCTTCGGCGACGGTGTGGTGGTGGGGGTGACGCAGACCGAGATGGTCGCGCAGCGTGGTGCCGGTGTATTCGGTGCGGAAACTGCCGCGTTCCTGCAGTTCGGGGACCACCGTGTCGACGAACTCGTCGAGTCCGGCGGGCGTCAGGTGGGGGACGAGGATGAAACCGTCGGCGGCATCGGACTGCACGTAGCGGTCGATCTGCTCGGCGACCTGGGCCGGCGTGCCGATGAACTGCTGACGGGCGGTGACCTCGATGATCAGTTCGCGGATGCTGAGGTTGCCCGCCTCGGCCTGCTCACGCCACGCTGTCGCCACGGCCAGCGGATCTTTCGCGTGCCTGACCCGGCCTCGGGTGATCTCGGCGGCGGCGTCGGGCTCGACATCGGGCAGCGGGCCGTCGGGGTCGTAGCCGGAAAGGTCACGGCCCCAGACCTGTTCGAGGAAGGCGATGGCGGTCTGCGGGCTCACCTGCTGGTAGCGGATGGCGCGGGCCCGCTCGTTCGCCTCCTCGGTGGTGTCGCCCAGGACGAACGTGGCCGCGGGCAGAACCAAGAGATCGGTGTGTGCGCGACCGTATTTGGCCAGCCGACCTTTGACATCGGCATAGAACTTCTGGCCCGCCTCGAGGGTGCCGTGCCCGGTGAAGATCGCATCGGCGGTCTTCGCGCCGAACTCGCGTCCTTCGTCGGAATCGCCCGCCTGCAGTAACACCGGGTGTCCCTGCGGACTCGGCGGCACGACGAACGGCGCCGCGAAGTCGAATTGCGTACTGCGGAACGTGGTCTCGGGAACCTCGCGGGCGAAGACGCCGCGCTCCCGATCGATCACCAGCGAGTCGGCGGGCCAGCTGTCCCACAGCGCCCTGGTCGCGGCGACCACCTGTTCGGCCCGCCGATACCGCTCACCGTGTTCGAGGTAGCCCCCGCGCCGGAAGTTCTCCCCGGTGAACGCGTCCGAGGAGGTGACCACGTTCCACGCGGCCCGGCCGCCGGAGAGGTGATCGAGTGAGGCGAACTGCTTGGCCACCTCGAACGGTTCGTTGTAGGTGCTGTTGATGGTGCCCGCCAACCCCAGCCGCTCGGTGACCGCCGCCACCGCGTTGAGCACGGTGAACGTGTCGGGCCTGCCGACCACATCCAGGTCGTGGATCTGCCCGCGATGCTCGCGCAGCCGCAGCCCCTCGGCCAGGAAGAAGAAGTCGAACAGGCCGCGTTCGGCGGTCCGCGCCAGATGCTCGAAGGACGCGAAGTCGACCTGCGACTTCGACGCCGGATCAGCCCAGACGGTGGTGTTGTTGACGCCGGGAAAATGCGCGGCAAGGCGGACTTGCTTGCGCGGTTTCGAGGTCACAGCGCTGCTCCTGTCGTGGCGTATCGGCTGAGTGGGCGGGGGAGACCGAGGCGGTCGCGCATGGTGCGGGGCGCGCCGGTGTCGTGCGGTGCGGCAGCAGGGCGGTGGGCGGTGAGCGCGGTCAGCGTGGCGCGCAGGGCCAGTGGTCGCAGGACTATGCCGTCGACGACGCCGGACCGCGTGATCTCGCCGAGCAGATCGTCGAGCGCGGCGGCTGTGCCCACATGGTGGAGCAGACCGGTCTCGAGAGGCGGCTGCTCGGTGGCGGCGTCGGACCGTGCCGCCCACCGGTCGAGCTCACCTACCGCTGCCCGCGCCTCGTCGGCCGAATCAGCCAGGTGAACAGGCAGATCCAACAGAATCCGCACTGTTTCCGGGTCGCGGCCCGCGGCGGCGACGGCAGCGCGCAGGGCCAGGCGTCGTTCGGTCGCGGTGGCGAGATCGGGCGCGATGATCCGGATGATGTCGGCGCGGCGAACGGCGACCTCGGTCGACTCGGGGTCATCGGCGCGGACCGTGACGAGCGGCTGTCCCTGGGGGGATCGCGGGGTGATCGACGGGCCCTTCACCGAGAAGTTGTCACCGGCGAAGTCGATGTAGTGCAGGCGGTCGCGGTCGATGAACCGGCCGGTGGAGACCTCGCGGATCTCGGCGTCGTCCTCCCAGCTGTCCCACAGTCGGGTCACCACCTCGATCGCTTCGTCGGCCTCGTGCCACAGCGACTCGGGTTGCTGAACCTCTTTGCGGCCGAACGCCTTCGCCTCGGCCTGGTCGGTGGACACCGTCACCTCCCAGCCGGCGCGCCCTCGGCTCGCGAAGTCCAATGCGCTCACCGCCTTCGACACGTGGAACGGTTCGGTGTGGGTGACCGATGCCTGGGGGATCAGGCCGATCCGGCCGGTGGGTGGCGCGGTGCGGGCGGCGATCGCGACGGCGTCGAGTCGGCCGCGGGTCACAGCAGCGCCGCCCTCCTGGATGGCGAACGAGTCGGGCAGGAAGACCGCGTCGAACCCGAGCTGCTCGGCCGACGACACCACGGCGGTCCAGTATCCGCCCGTGAACAGGTCCTCGGCCCCGGAGTCGGCGCGCCGCCAGGACGCGGGATGGGTTCCGGTCCCCGCGGTTTCGATGCCGAGGAACAGTGCTGGCTCACTCATCGGGTGATGTCCTTTCCGTCGAGGGGATCGATGCGCACACCCGGTCTTGGGATCGCCGCGAGCAGCTCCCTGGTGTAGGCGTGCTGTGGATCGGTGAACAGGGTTGCGGTGGGCCCGGTTTCGACGATGCGGCCGTGGCGCATCACCGCGACCCGGTCGCTGATGCGGCGCACCACGGCCAGGTCGTGGGAGATGAACAGGTAGCCGAGGGCGAGCTCGGTCTGGAGGCCGTCGAGCAGGTCGAGGATCTGCGCCTGCACCGAGGCGTCGAGCGCGGAGACCGGTTCGTCGAGCACGAGCAGATCGGGGCGCAGGGCCAGCGCGCGGGCGATCGCCACCCGCTGTCGCTGCCCGCCGGACAGTTCGGCGGGCTTGCGAGTGGTGAAATCCGCGGGGAGCGCGACCTGTTCGAGGAGCTCGGACACGCGTGCGGTGCGGGCGGCGCGGTCACCGACGCCATAGGCGCGCAAGGGTTCGGCGATGATGTCGGCGACTTCCCAGCGCGGGTCCAGCGAGGAGTACGGGTTCTGATACACCACCTGGAACCGTTTGCGCAGCGCGCGCAGGCGATTGCGGCGGGCACTGCTGAGGTTGTGGCCGTCGAAGGTGACCGTTCCGCTGTCGGCCTCGGTGAGCCGCAGGGCGATCCGCGCGGTCGTCGATTTGCCCGAACCGGATTCGCCCACCAGCGCGAGCGTTTCCCCGCGATCGAGGCTGAACTCCACCTCGTCCACGGCGGTGATGGAGCCCGAGCCCGCATGGAATCGCTTGTGCAGGGCATGAACCGACAGCAAAGGTGTTTCCGCTCTGGAACGTAGGGGCCGGAATTCGGTGGGCGAGAGCGCCGGGGACGCGGCGAGCAGACGCTGCGTGTACGGCTGTGCCGGTCGGGTCAGCACCTGTGCGGTAGTGCCGGATTCGACGACCTTGCCCTGCTCGAGAACCACCAGCCGATCGGCCCGTTCGGCGGCAACGGCCAGATCGTGAGTGATCAGCAGCACGGCCGTGCCGCGGGCCGCGATCCGTTCGGCCAGCCGATCCAGCACCTGCCGTGCCACCGTCGCGTCGAGGGCGCTCGTCGGCTCGTCCGCGATGATCAACTCCGGTCCGCACGCCAGCGCGATCGCGATCAACACCCGCTGCCGCTGTCCACCGGACAACTCGTGCGGATACTGCCGTGCCCGCAACTCCGGCTGATCCAGCCCGACTTCCTCCAGCAGATCGAGCGCTCGCAGGCCCGCCCCGCGCCGGTCGGCCAGTCGATGCACCAGCAGCGCCTCGGCCACCTGATCACCGACCCGCAGCACCGGATTGAGCGACAGGCCCGGATCCTGCGGCACGAACCCCACCCGCGCCCCGCGTAGCCGCCGCAGGGCCTTCTCGTCAGCCGGATCGACCCGCTCACCAGCGAATTCGACCTTGCCGGAGACGACCTCCGCCGAATCCCCGAGCAGCCCGATCACCGCATGCGCCAACGTCGACTTCCCCGACCCCGACTCGCCGACGAGAGCGACGACCTCTCCGCGCGCCACCTCGATCGACACCCCGCGCAGCGCAGCGACGGGCCCCGCGCCGGTGCGATACGCGATATGCAGGTCCTCCACCTGGAGCAAGGGCCCGTCCGTCGCGGAGCGCTGCGTTGCGTTCTTCTTGTCGTTCATCGTTTTTCGGTCCTTCCCGCGAAGCGGCCGAGACGCTGGGCCGACAACACCACGGCGACGATGACGAGGCCGGGCAGTGTGGTGAGCCACCAGGCGGAGGCGAGGAAGTTGCGCCCCTCCGAGATCAGCGAACCCCATTCGGGGGTAGGCGGTTTGGTGCCGTAGCCCAGGAAGCTGAGCGACGACACGGCCAGCACCGCCATACCGAATTCGACGGCGGCCAACGCGAGTACGGGCTGGAAGGAATTGGGCAGGACGTGACGGATGAGGACCGCGTACCACCGCACCCCGGACGCGTGCGCGGCCTCGACATAGGGCGCGTGCCGCACCCGCAGCACCTCCGACCGCATCACCCTGGCGAAGTTCGCGATCAGCGAGATGCCCACGGCGATAGCCACATTGCGGGTGCCGAAACCGAGGGCGGTGACGAGGGCGAGCGAGAGCAGCAGCGAGGGGATGGACAAGAGCACATCGACCACCCGCATGATCGCGGTATCGACGATGCCACCGGCCGCCCCGGACAACAGCCCGAACAACGATCCCACCACCAGTGCGATCCCGACCGCGGTGAGCGTGGCGGTGAGCGAAAGTCCGGCACCGTGCACCATGCGCGTGTAGAGGTCGCGGCCGAGATTGTCGGTGCCGAACCAGTGTGCGGCGCTCGGCCCCTGGAACTTCTGCGCGGGCACGCCGGTGAGCGGATCTCCGGAAGCGAACAGCGACGGCGCCACCGCCCAGCCGACCGCGACGGCCAGCACCGCACCCGAAACCACCAGACCCAGGTGTGTGCGGGCCCAGCGGGCAGTTCGGGCGACTCGGTGCACGCGCGCGACGTCGGGACCGGTTGTCGTTTCGGGCCGTTCGGTCACTGCAGTTCGGCGCACGAGGATGTCAACCACGTTCACTCCTTTCGGTGCCGGTGCCGGTGCCGGTGCCGGTGCCGGTCTCGTCCGGGTCGCGGGGCTTGCCTGTGACGGCGACGGCCTCGGCGGGAGTACCGGCGACGGACCGACGGCGTCGAGTACCGGTGATGCGTGGATCGAGCAGCGGGTACAGCAGGTCGACCGCCAGATTCACGGCCACGAAGATCAATGCCGAGAGCAGCACCACGCCCTGGACCACGGGGATGTCCTGGTTGAGCACGGACGTCTGGGTGAGCCGCCCGACGCCCGCGCGGGCGAACACCGACTCCACCACCACCGATCCGGCCAGCATGGTGCCGACCAGCACACCGGCGATGGTGAAGGCGGGCACGCTCGCCAGCCGCGCGATGTGGCGGCGCTGCACCCACCAGCGGGACGCGCCCTTTGCCAGCGCCACGTCGGTGAACGGTTGACGCCACGTGTGTTCCAGCCCGGCGGCCAAGACCTGGGCGAGCACCGCACCGATCGGCAAGGCCAGCGTCAGTGCGGGCAGGAGCGTCCCGCGCAGCCCGGTCCCCCCGAAGGCAGGGAACCAGTGCAGTCGAAACGAGAACAGCTGCAACAGGAGTAGCCCGGTCCAGAACGTCGGCACCGAAACACCCAGTGGCGGTAGCGCGCTCAAGGTGTTGCGTAGCCACGGGCGCCGCGTATAGGTGGCGGCGAAAGCGAGGATCGTTCCGCCGATGACCGCGAAAAGCAGTGCGAGAGCGGCTAGTCCGAGCGTGGCCGGGATGACGTCGCCGAGGGCTTCGGTGACCGGTTGACCCGTGTTGATGGAGCGTCCCAGATCGCCGGTGACGGCATTGCCGAGCGCGGTCACGTATTGCTCCCACAACGGCTTGTCCAACCCGTAGCGAGCTTGCAACTCCGCGATCGCCACCTGGTCTACCGGCGCGCCGGTGCCCGCACTGTCGGCCGCCATCGACACCGGATCCGCGGGCAGCAGATACAGCACCACGAACGAGATCGTGAACGCCGCCCACAGCACCCAGATCGCCTGCAGTACCCGAGAACCCACGTACCGTCCGACGTCTGTCCGGCTGCCGGCGCGCCGAACAGCGCTACCCGCGCCGACGCGCCGCAGAGTCCCGACCAGCCCACTCATCTCAGTGCCCGCTCAACCAGGTGTCGAAGAACTGCAGGCGCGCCGAGGCCTCGAACTTCAGATCCTGTGTCTGCGCGGCCGCGCCGATCGCCTGCGACAACTCGATCGTGGGGACGTAGAGCCCGTTGTCGAGTACCTGCCGCTGCGCGGTCGCGAGCAGTTGCGCACGGGCAGCCGGGTCGCTGGTGGCGAGCTGTCGGTCGAGAGTCTCGTCGAACTCGGGGATCGGGCCGCGTGCGTTGATGTTGCGACCGGCCAGGCCGAATGACGTGCGCAGGATGTCGCCGTCGGCGCGGGTGGAGTTGCCGTAGCCGGCGTCGACGTCCTTGGCGTTCTGTCGGGCGATGGCCTCCGGGGTGGAGACGAGATCGAGCTTCAGATCCACACCGATCTGGCGCAGCTGCTGCTGCACCAGCTCCAGGATCGCCTGGTTGCCCGCGAACACCTGGCTGAACGTCACCGCGAAGCTCAGCCGCTCACCGTTCTTGGCCCGCACGCCGTCGGCGCCGAGCACCCAGCCCGCCTGATCGAGGATCGACTTCGCCTTGGCCGGGTCGTAGGCGAGCCGTGCCGACTGATCCAGATACGCCGGGGTCGCCGACGCCAGGCTCGAGGTCGCCGACTTGAACTGCGGACCGAGCACGGTCTCGACGAGCTGCTTGCGGTCGATGGCGGGGAGCAGCGCCTGCCGGACCGCCGGATCACGCAGCGGGCCACGAGTCACGTTGAGCTGCAGGCCGAACGGTGTGCCGGGGTTGGAGGTGGACAGGATCCGCCCGCCGACAGCCTCGATCTGCGGAGCGTCCTGGGGCAGTGCGTCGCTGACCGCGTCCAGCTGGCCGGAGGCCAGGCTGCCGGTGCGCACACCCGATTCGGGTACGACGGTGAACTCGATCCGATCCAGGTAGGCCTCGCCCTGGTGGCCGAACGCGGCAGAGCCCCAGCTGTATCCGGCCCGCTTGACCAGGGTCACCGACGTGTCCTGCTTGTAGGAGGCGTAGGTGAACGGCCCGCTGCCGATGTTGTCTCCCGCGCACCTGGCCTCGGCCGGTTTGGCGTTGGTGGACTGCGCCAGGATGCCGAGCTGGGCGGTCGAGGACGCCTGCAAGAACTGGGCGTTCGGCGCGCTGAATTCGACACGGGCGGTGAGCTTGTCGACCGCCGTCGTGCCGACGTAGCCGGTCAGGTAGCTCGCTCCCAGCTGGGCCTTGGCGGCACCGAGCTTGACCACCGCGTCGAAGGTATCGCGCACCGAGTCGGCGGTGAGCGCGGTGCCGTCGCTGAAAGTGACCCCGTCGGCGAGCTTGAAGGTGAAGACCTTGGCGTCGGGGCTGACCTCCCAGCTCTTGGCCAGCCAGGGGGTGATCGCACCGGTCTTCGGGTCCTGATCGGTCAGCGAGTCGACGATCTGGCGGGCCACATAGATGGTCTGGTTGGTGCCCGACTGCGCCGGATCCGAGCAGGTCGGCGCACCGGAAAGCCCGTAGCGCAAGGTACCGCCGGGCTGCGGCGGGCCGGCCTGCCCACCGGAGCCGCCGGTATCGCTGCCGCACGCGACCACCGTGGTAGCGGCGGCGAGTACGCCCGCGAGGGCAGCAAGACGATGTCGGATCACGAGATGACTCCAGAGAATTCACGGCCGGTGGCCAGGGGACGGCTGGGGATGCGGCGGCGCAGTTCGGGCGCCACCTCGGCCTGGAACAGTTCGAGGCTGTCCAGGTAGTGGTTGTCGGTGCGGCCGTCACGTTCGGCGGACAGGTGGATGACCTCGTGCCCGAACTGCTCGTGATAGCGGCCGACCTTGTCGATCACCTGCTCCGGGCTGCCGATCAAGGCCGAGGAGCGGGCGACGAAGTCCTCGATGGTCTCGAACACGACCGGATTGCCGATCTTGCGCTGCAAGGAGGTGCGGGCCTCGTAGAGCGGCCGGAACACCTCGACGGCCTCCTGCGAGGTGCGCGCGACGTGGAAACCCGCGGTGCCCGCGCCGACCAGCGCATCGGCCGGGTCGTGACCGTGGTGCGCCCACTGCTCGCGGTAGTGGCGGATCAGTTCGGCGTACGGCTCGATCGGGTTGGTGACGTTCGCCGAGAACACCGGGTCGCCGTGGCGGGCGGCCAGTTCCACCGATTCCTTGCTCGTCGCGCTGCCGTGCCAGATCCGCAATCGCGGCTGTAGCGGTCGCGGCAGGGCCTTGGCGGCGGTGAGCGAGGGCCGGAACTGTCCCGACCACGTCACTTCGTCGCTGTCCCACAGCTTCCGGAACAGTTCGTACCCTTCACGATTGCGCGCCCACTGATCCTCGGTGGTGACGTGGTAGAGCTGCGCCTGTGCCGCGCCGTTGCCCTTGCCGATGATCAGTTCGAGCCTGCCCTCGGACAGGTTGTCCAGGGTGGAGTAGTCCTCGAACGCGCGCACCGGATCGAGCAGGCTCAAGGTGGTGACCGCGGTGAACAGGCTGATCCGGGAGGTGACGGCTGCGATATGGCTCAACACCACCGGGGGAGCGGCCGACAGGAACGGATCCTCGTGCCGCTCACCGACAGCGAAGCCGTCATAGCCGAATTCCTCGGCGCGCCTGGCCTGTTCGATCACCTCGTGCAGGCGATCGCGGGTCGACGGCACCACGCCGGTGACCGGATCGGGTACCCGGGTGATCAGCGTCATCAGCAGGAATTTCATGCGCCGACTCCCCGCTCGTCGAATGTCCTCATGCGGCGGGCTTCTTCGGCAGACCGGGCGGGTTGATCCGCGACTCGGTGACCTTCTCCGAATCCAGGCCCCAGCGGTCGAGGATCTTCTGGTAGCTGCCGTCGGCGATCGCGTGCTGCAGCGCCTTGTGGATCGGGCCGATCAGGCCGTTGTCCTTCTTGGTGAGCGCCGCGATCTCGCCCTGTAGCTGCTCACCCGCGCCCGAGAACGTGGCGATGATCTTGCCGTCGCTGGTGGCGGAGTGGTACACGGCCGCGGGGTTCGGGCCGATGTAGCCGTCGATGCGCTTGGAAGCCAGCGCCAGGTAGTAGTCGGTGCTCTGCTGGTAGTAGGCGATGTCGACCGGGGGCAGACCCTCGGCGACGTTCTTCTCGTTCCAGCTCACCAGCAGCTGTTCCTGGTTGGTGCCCGCGCCGATCCCGATCCGCTTGCCCGCCAGGCTCTTGCGGTCGGTGTAGGTCAGCGGGCTGTCCTTCGGGACCTCGAGGGCGACGGTGTCGGTGCGGTAGGTGGCGAAGTCGTACTTCTCCTTGCGCTCCTCGGTGACGGTCACGTTCGAGATGAACGCGTCCACCTCACCGGAATCCACGCGCACGAAGTTCTGCGACCAGTCCGCCACCTGGATGTCGAGCTTCAGGCCCAGGATGTCGGCCACCAGGGTGGCGAAGTCGACCTCGGAGCCGATGACGGTCCGGTCGTCGGTGGCGTAGAACCGCAGCGGCGGCACGGAACCGGCGGGACCGGTCACCACCAGCGTGCCGCGGTCGCGGATGGCCTTGGGCACCTCGGCGGCGATCGCGTCGACCTTGGCGGCGCGCACCCTGCTCTCCTGGGCGGGGGACAGGTCGTAGGTGACCGCACCGGCCTGCACGGTGTCGGCGGCCTCGGGATCGGCGGTGCAGCCGGCCGTCAACAGCGTGGCTGCCGCGACGATGCCGATCAGTGTGGAGAGCTTCATCAGTGTCGAACCTGTTCGTGGGAGGGGATGATCAGCGCACGCGCGACAGGAATGCCTGCGTGCGTGGATGTGTCGGTTGGTCGAGAACGGTGGCCGCCGGGCCCTGTTCGACGATCTGTCCTTCGTCGAGGAACACCACGGTGTCGGCGACCTCACGGGCGAAACCGATTTCGTGGGTGACGATCACCAGGGCGGTGCCGCTGTGCGCGAGATCGCGGATCACCGCGAGGACCTCGCCCACCAGTTCCGGGTCGAGTGCGGAGGTGGGCTCGTCGAACAGGATCAGCCGTGGTTTCAAGGCGAGCGCCCGCGCGATGGCCACGCGCTGCTGCTGACCGCCGGAGAGCCGCCGGGGGTAGGCGTCGACGAAATCGGCCAGACCCACCCGATCCAGGAGCTGTTTCGCCTCGGCGACCACCTCGCTGCGCGGGCGGCGCTGCGCCGAGATCGGGGCGAGCACCACATTGTCGAGCACGGTGAGATGCGGGAACAGGTTGAACTGCTGGAACACGAAGCCGATGTGGCTGCGCTGGGCGCGCACCGCGTGGTCGGGCAGCGAACGCAGGATGTTGCCCCGTTGCCGGTAGCCGATCAGCTCACCGTCGACGTGCACCGTGCCCGCGTCCTGCGCTTCCAGATGGTTGAGCACCCGGAGCAGGGTCGACTTGCCCGAGCCGGACGGTCCGATCACGGCGACCACCTCGCCGGTGTCCACCGCCAGATCCACGCCGCGCAGTACCTCGGTGCCGTTGTAGGACTTGCGGATTCCGCGTGCCAGCACCGCTGCGGTCATCGGGTTGCTCCTCGGGGTGCGGCCGCACCGGCGGCGATCTCGGTGACCTTGGCGCGGACCCGCTGCCACGGTGTCGGCGGCACCTCACGGTGTGCGCCCTTGGCGTAGTGGCGTTCGATGTAGTACTGGACGATCGACAGAGCCGTGGTGAGCACGATGTACCAGACGGTCGCCACCATGAGCAGCGGCACCACTCGGCCGTTGCGGCCGAAGATCACCTGGACCTGGTAGAACAGCTCCGCGATCGCCATCACCGACACGATCGAGGTGCCCTTGAACAGGCTGATCACCTCGTTGGCCGCGTTCGGCAGGATCGAGCGCATCGCCTGCGGCAACACGATCGTGCGGAACTGTCGCCAGCGCGGAATGCCCAGCGCGGCGGCAGCTTCGAGCTGACCGTCGTCCACGGCGAGCAGACCCGCCCGGATCAGTTCGGCCGAGTACGCCGCCTGATGCAGGGCCAGGCCGATCACCGCCGCGGTGAAACCGCTGATGACGCCGTTGACTTCGAAATCGAAGAAGGCCGGACCGAACGGAATGCCCACCGACAGGCGGGGATACAGGTAGGCGATGTTGAACCAGAACAGCAGCTGCACGATCAGCGGGATCGAACGGAACGCCCAGATGTAGGTCCACGCGATCACCCGCAGTACGGGATTGTTCGACACCCGCCCGATCGCCAGCAGCGTGCCGAGCACGAAACCGAGAACGGTGCCCCACAGGGTCAGCTCGATGGTCACCCGGAGCGCGGCCATCACCGACTTCGCGGTGAAGTACTGGGCGAAAGTGCCCCAGTCCCAGCCCGGATTGGTGATCAGACCGTGCGCGAACTGGGCCACCACCAGCAGCGCGACCGCCCCGACGACCCAACGCCACGGGTGCCACGATCCGGCGATCCGGGGGATGTCCTCGGGCGCCTTGTCGGCGGATTCCGGCTCAGTGGGGGGAGCGTCGCCGGGCGGTAAGGGCGCGGTCTCGGCGCCGGATACGGCAGACGCGGTCATGGGAGTCCTTCGGAAAACAGTGGAACGAGGCACGGTGACCTCCACCCGGCCAGCGACGGGTTCGCGATCTGGCGGCGCTCAGACCCGACACGCCGTCGCTGTCACCCGGCACTGGTCGATATGTCGGCGGCGGTAGCCCACGTTCAGCACGAAAATCTCCTCCATCGATCCCGGCAGAAGCACCCACACCCCGAAACGGGCGGGTTGCTGCGACGTCATCGAGCCAGGTCTCTCGGTCGCTCTGGATGGTTGCGCCCCGGGTTCGTGGCCCGAGCTGAATCAGCATGTGGCATATGCGCGACTGCGCACAACGGTAGAAATCATCGTGAGCGCAGAGCTTGGAGTCGGCCGTATACGCAGTCATAATTGCCCCGGTTCGGCGTGGTCAGTGACCCGCGGACGGCCGTGATCGGGGGGCGAGACGATCGGTCGTCCAGGCGGGTGGCGTGGGAGCGCTGCGCGGTGGTCGCCGGATCGGGTGGCGAGTTGCCGGCGGACGCCGAGCTGCGGTCGCTGCGAGATTGCGACGCGCCGAACGGCCGGTTACTTCACCTGGCCTGATTCACACCTCGCACGCGGTAGCGTCGGGCTCCTCTGCGTCGATGAGGAGTACGTCGTGATCATGCCGCGTCGTTCCACCACACTGACCTCGCTGGTGGCCTGTGCCGCCGCGCTGCTGCTCGGCGTGCCGTCGGCCGCCGGCGAACCGGCCGCGCCGGTGACGCCTGTTGTCACCAGGGACGCACCGAACGCCACTCCCGCGGCGGGGCCGGGTGATCTGCTCGGCGCCTACCAAACCGTCGTCGAGACGCTGAAAGCCATGGGTATCCAGCCGTTTCTCTACCCCACGGTCGCCGCGAACTGCACCGGTGACGGTGCGGGCCTCGTCCCGGCCGTCGCGGGCGCGGTCCCCGGCCCGTGGCCGACGAACACCCTCCCGATACCCGGACTCGATCTCTCGGCCGTGAAATCCGGCCAGACACTGTTCACCTTCCTGCCCTACGGGCTCGCTCCCGACACCGCCGCCACGAAGACCTCCGGTATGCAGGTGGCCTGGCTCAATATCAGCACCGGTCGGGGCGGGATGGCCTCGATGGGTCCGATCGCCGACATCGTGCGCGCGATGGTGCCGCCCGAGGTTCCGGTCGAGTTGCGTCCGCTCGCCGAGACCGCCATTCGTGACTTCCTCTTCGCCGCGATCCCGGTCGGCGGTGTTCGTGCTGTGCCCGTCGATACCGGTCGGGGCACTGTGCTGGCCGCTGTCTTCGGCACCACCGACAATGCGGGCCGGTCCTGCTTCTTCTTTCCGACCATCGGGATCACCGAAGTGGCGTGAGTGCGCTCGCCGGCCGGCGGTGGGGTTCGAAGCGGCTCAGGCGTGTTGGGCGATCGGGTTGTCGGGAGTGACCAGGGGGCGCTGTTTCCAGCGCAGGCGGCCGGTGCGGTGACGATGGTGGGAGCGGGTCCACAGGCTGAGGTAGTGGGCCACCGAGAGTGGGTGGGCAACGGCCGAGGCCGCGTCGGGACCGGTAGGCGCTCGCCGGGTTTCGATGGTGCGGGCGGTGAGTCGGCTCGTGACGGCGGCCAGGTAGCCGAGCAGACCTGCTCGACGGGTGCGTCCGCGGCCGAAGATCGCTGCCAGTGGGGGGATCCAATAGGCAAGGGCGGCGAGGATGGCGATGGCCGCGCCGGTGTCGAGACGGCCGCCGTAGGCCGACCACAGCCAGCGGGTGTAGCCGTCGGTGAGCTCGGTTCGGCCGGTATACATTCGGGTTCTGGCGGCCGGGCCCGCGGTCACCAGCGCGGTGCGGTGGCCCGCGCGACGCACGGCACGGGCGAGGTCGAGATCCTCGGTGGCACTGGCGGCGACGGCCGCGTGACCGCCGCCCGCGCGGTAGGCCCCGGCGTCGACGGCGAGGAACTGCCCGCACGCGACGGCGGTGGACGGTCGCAGACTGTGATTGGCCGGGCCGACCAGTAGGGACGACGCCCACGACCACGCGAGCAACGGCTGGACCAAGCGCTCGGTGGTCGAACCTGCTTCCTGGATCGGCCAGGCCGACACCAAACCCGCACAGCGCCTGCGTAATTCGGTCACCGCCGCGGCGACGGCGTGGGGCGCGAGGCGGACGTCGGCGTCGACGAAGACCAGGGCGGCCGCGTCGGTGCGGGCGGCGAGGCGCGCGCAGGCTGCGGCTTTGCCGGTCCAGCCGGGGGCGGGGTGGGCGGCGGAGCGCAGGACGGTGAAGCGCTCGTCTGCGGCGATCGCGGCCAGTGCGGCTTCGTAGGTGTCGTCGGTGGACGCGTCGTCGAGGATCAGCACATTCATGCGGGGGACGCCGGTTTGGGCGCGAAGGTCGGCGATCAGCGCGGGCAGACGGGCGGCTTCGTCCCGGGCGGGGACGCACACCGTGACCGGTTCGATCACGCCCGCGACTCCGCGTGGCAGGGTGCGCAGGGTGACTAGGTTGTAGGCGGCGGTGGTCGCGCCGAGCACGGCCAGACCCGTGCCCGCCCAGGTCAGGTAGCGGGCCGCCGCGCCCACGTCAACGGCCCAGTCTGCGACTGGAGATCTCGCGCCACATCTCGGAGGGGGAGAAGCCGCCGCGCGGCGCGTTCGGCGGGCCGGGGTTGCGATCACGGAACGCCAGACCCGCGATCAGCGCGGCCACCGCGAGGGTGATGCCGCCGACGATGCCCGCCCAGCCCGCGAACGAACGGGTGTTGGGGTCGGCGTACTTCACCTCGGCGCGCATGGTCGACACCTCGCCCGCGGGCAGTTTCCACGACACGGTGTTCTCGCTGTCGGTGGTCTCGCGGGTGCCGTTGGTCTTGGCGACGCGGGCCGGGAACGCTACGGAGAACTGCACATCCGAGCCGTGTGGGGGGACCGATTCCAGATCGACCCGCCCGGTCAGACTCACCAGATCGCCGTTGCGCTGGAAGTCGAGGGTGAACATGCCCTGCGTCTGATCCGAGAGCCCGCCGAGCTGGCCGACCTCGCCGAAGGACAGATCGTCGAAGAACACCTGGGTGCCGATGTACCCGTCCTGGTTGTAGTTCTCCACCCGCACCTTCGCCGCCAACGACTCCGGCGCCTTCAGCTGGGGTCCCTTGTCCTCGGGCCCGGTCGGCACCACTGCGGCGACGATCCGCCCCGACACGCGGTCGTTCGACGACACCCCCATCGACACCTGCACCCGCAGGCACCCGGTCAGCGCGGGCACGAGCAATGCCAGCAGGACGGCAACGGCCGCGACGCGCCGCGCGGGCACGGAACGACGCGGCGAAGGAGCGGGCATCTCGGCGACGGGACTCGGCTGCACGGTTGACATCGTGCCAGGCTCAGGCCCCAGAGCCCACACGACGGGCCCACCGCGCACCGCTCACCCGTGCCGATCAGGCGTTTTCGCCCGGAATCGGGGTGTGTCTCGGCGGGGTCGGTTGCTCAGAACGCGCGTTGCCCATGGCCGCGCGCGCCGAAACAAGGGGAATCCGAGCACGCCGAGACCGGCGAAACCCCAGATCGCCGACGCCGGGAGGCCGAGGAATACCGCGTGCGCGAGGGCCGAGCCGAGCCAGGTCCACCCGAACACCGCGACCGGGACCGCCACCGAGGAGTCGTGCGGCGGCGCGAGGCGCTGATCGAGCACGGTGAGCAGCACTGCCATGATCCCGGCGACGAGCGCCCAGCCCAGATAGTTCGTGTACGGGATCTCGGGCAGACCGGGGAGACCGGCGTCGGTGACCGCCCACGTCCACTGGCCGTCGGCGACCATCTGCGGATCGAGGAACAGATCCCAGCCGACCGCACCGAGGGCGAACAGCCCCACGCGCCGGACGTTCGACCCGACCGGGGGCCCGTCGGACACCAGCATGCTCGCGACGATCCAGATCGGGTACAGCCCGCCGGTCCACGCCAACGGCACCGCCAGCGGAACATCGACGAACGCCGGCCCGAGCCGATCGACGGCATAGGCGTAGCTGCCGAAAGGGAATCCGGTCGCGGTGCCGACGATCTCCGCGATGAGCCCCAGTCCGGACACGATGACGAAGAATCCGCAGGCCCACCGCAATCCGCGAGTCGTCGCCGCGTGCGACAAGGCCGTCGCGGCCGACAGGGCCACGACGGCAACGGTGATCCGATCGCGTGCCACACCCGCGCTCAGGGGATAGGTGATCTGCACGAGCACCAGCGCCAGCGCGATGACCGCGGGAATCGCACGGCGGGGATCGACCCGAACCCCGCGAGTTCGCGGCGGTGTGCACCCGAACGGACTCAGGCGGTACGACGACGACGCTTTCATCGCTTGTACGGCAGGGTGAAGCGGCGCTTACGGCGATCACCCAGCACCAATCGGGCCGCGCTGCGCCCGCTGGCTCCGGACACTCCGCCGCCGGGGTGGGTGGACGCGCCGGTCAGATACAGACCGGGAGCGCCGGGGACGCGCTGGCCCGACAACTCCGGCAGCGGGCGCCACATCATCATCTGATCGAGCGACATCTCCACGTGCATGACATTGCCGCCGCGCAGACCCATCTCCCGCTCGAGATCGACCGGCGTCTGCGTGAATCGTCGACGCACCGACGAGGTGAAACCCGGGGCGTACCGTTCGACCTCGGCGACGATCCGATCGGCCTCGTGCTCGGCGTGTGCTGCCCAGTCGCCGCCGTCGGCGAGCTCATAGGGATGCCATTGCGCCCACAGCGATAGCTGATGTTCGCCCGCGGGCGCGACGGACGGGTCGAGCGCGCTGAAACTCATCGCGAGCACCACCGGACGTGGCGGCAGTGAACCGGCCAGCGCGGCGCCGTGGGCCAGTCGGAGCTGTCGACGATCCGAGACGAGAAACTGCAGACCACGGGCGGATTCGGCGGGGGAAGCCCCGGGGTATTCGGGTAGCCGATCGGTGGCCAGCCGCACCACCATGCCGATGCCGGGGCCCACCCGGATGCGGCGCTGCCAATCGTCGAGGACAGCGGCGTCGAAATCGCCCGCGCGCAACAGGTCGAGCGTCGACAGGATGTGGGAACCCGCGATCACCGTGTCGGCCCGCAGAGTCCGGCCCGACTCGGTCGCCACCTGCCAACCGCTGCCGGAACGGCGCAGCGAGGTGACGGCGTCACCGGTATGCAGCTCGCCACCGTCGGCACGAAGGCGCGCGATCAACGCCGCACTGAGCGCCCCACTGCCACCCACCGCGCGACCGGGCGGCAAAGTATGCATGAGCGCCGCGAACCCGGCCATCGACGCCGTCCCCGGTTCCGACATCGGCGGACCCGACTGCGCGCCGAACCATGCGAGCGAGGCCTTGAGCCGTTCGTCGTCGAACCAGAAGTCCAGCAGCGCGTCACCGGTCTGCAAGAACTCCCGCGACAACGCCGACCCACCGGCCCGCGCGTCCAGCCCCCAGAACGAGCGAAGAAGCCTGCCCGGCGTCGGCGGCCCACCGAACGAGCGCATCACCCGTGCGCTGCGCTCGCCCCACACGCCGACGAAACGCCGATATGCGTCAGCGTCCTTGACGCCACAGGCCGCCGCGATCGACGCGCACGTCTCGTCGAGATCACGGTGGAACACGATCGGCGCGCGTACACCGTCGGACGGTGTGAACCCCCATGGATCACAGTCGAGATAGCGCAACCCGAATCGCTCGAGCTCGAGCTCCTCGATGATCCCGGTGTGCCGGATCATGATGTGCGCCGAAGATCCGCGATCGACGAGATGCCCCGGGAACCGCTCGACGGTCGACACCGCGCCACCGGGCACCTCATCGCGCTCGAGCACCTCTACCCGCTGCCCGGCTCTCGCCAGATAACAGGCCGCGACCAGTGCGTTGTGGCCCGAACCGACCACTACTGTCGTCACGGGTGCGTGGGAGGCATCGGCAGCCTGCGCCCGAGGATGGCGAACGGACGCGTATCGCCCGCGAACACGAAATTGCGGATCACATCGGTGAATCCGGCTCGTCGGTACAGCTTCCAGGCGCGGTTCGCCTCCTCCGGGACCTCCGGCGTCGACAGCAGCACGGCCGCCTCGGCGCGGTCGGCCAGCAATCGCTCGAGCAGCCGCGCCCCGATCCCACGCCCCTGCGCGGCCGGGTGGACGTGCAGTTCGGTGAGTTCGAAATAGTCGGCGAGCAGGTCGCGGGCGGCGGCATCGGGCCACCCGCAGCGCCGCATCCCGGTCTGCACCTGCTGATGCCACCACTGCCGCGGTGCGCCGCTGTAGCCGTAGGCGATGGCAAGGATGGGCGCGGTGCGCAGGTCGACGCCGCCCGAATCGTCGGGCAGCACCGCGGCGACCGCCCGCCAGCCCGCCCGTGTGGTGTGTTCGGTCCACATCGGGGCGCGATGGTGTTCGGTGCCGCGGGGGTAATCCATGGCGGCGACATAGACCGACAGGGCGTCGTGCAGGCGTGCGCGCAGGGCGGCGACGCTGAGGTCGACGACGACGGGTGCGGGGGTGTGATTCGGCTTGACGGCTGTCATGGCTCTCGTCGATGGCGCGCGGACGCGGAAAGTTGTCGGTGGGTGTCCCTATATTCAATCTCAATTCAAACGTTCGAATGTTAGTTCGATCAGTGCGAGGGGCGAAAGGGGCAGCAGATGGCTGGTCACAACGATGGTCGAGCACACGCGGGCCACGATGGGCGGGCCGGCGGACTACTACGCCAGGCCGATGCCCTGCTCACCGATTCCGCGTGGGAGCACGAACCGGGGGAGCGGTTCCGCACCGCCTACCTGGCCGCGCTGCGTGGCGCGGGCTCGATGATCGCGCTCACCGGCGCCGACCGGGCGCCGCGGGCACGCTCACGCAGCGCCTGGGTGTTACTGAGACGCGCCAGCCCGGAATTCGTGATGTGGGCCGACTACTTCGAGGCGCACTCGCAATTACGGGCCGCGTTGGAGGCCGGATTGGACCGCGCGATCACCGACACACAAGCTGACGAGTTCTGCTCACGGGTGGGCGCATTCCTCTACGACGTCGACGATGCGCTGGTAGCCACGGCTAAGAGCCTCCCGCAGCCGAGTCGTGGCCGCGACATGACCGCTTAGTTATGACCGAGTAGGTGGTACGCCGCCGATCGAACTCGTATCATGGGGAGCAGATAGCCGCCAAGGTCGGCTACCCGTCGCCTACCCGGAGGCGACCAGCCACGCCTAGTGCCGGGGGAGGTACCGTGCCACTCTCCGAGCACGAGCAGCGCATGCTCGAACAGATCGAGAGCGCTCTCTATGCTGAGGATCCGAAGTTCGCCTCGTCAGTTCGCGGCGGACGACTTCGCTCCACGTCGAGTCGACGCAGACTCCAAGCTGCGGCATTGTTCGCCGTCGGCCTTTTTCTGCTCGTCGCCGGCATCGCCGCCCCGTTCAAACCGGGCGGTTTCCCGATCATCAGTCTCGTCGGATTCATCGCCATGTTCGGCGCTGGTGTCCTGCTGATGATCGGCACCTCGCGTCGCGCCGCCCGACCGGACGCGACCGAGTCTCCCGCGGCGGGCAGCGGCCCGGCGACGGGACCCGCCGCCCGAGGTGGTCGCCAGCGCAAGTCCGGCGGCTTCTCCGAGCGAATGGAAGACCGATTCCGACGACGGTTCGAGCAGGAATAGCTCAGACCTAGCCGACTACGAAGGCGGCGCCCCACCCAGCACCGGGTGGGGCGCCGCCTTCGTGCGTCTGTGGGTCCCCGCGCTGATGGCGCACGGTCAGGGCGGTTCCCCCACCTTCCCCACCGCTCCCCACACTTCCCCCACCCGGGCGTCCGGCCCCCGTCGCACCTGCGATGTTTGCTGAACGTTGTCGGAACCGCAGGTTGCCGACCCGCGCGGGTTGCCCGAACACCGGATAACCGCGAATCTCAGTGATAGCTGGGATGACCTGCGGAATTGTGTTTGCGGGGAGCAGGATCACTCAGGGTTTCGATTGAAAGTGGGGGAAAGTGGGGTAATGTGGGTCGCGCACTACAGGAGAGGCCGTACGGCGAGGTGAATCCAGTAGGGAGGTGGCCGAGATGTTCCTCGGTACCTACACCCCCCGATTGGACGACAAAGGGCGGCTGACGTTGCCTGCGAAATTTCGAGACGATCTGGCGGGAGGGTTGATGGTCACGAAAGGCCAAGACCACAGCCTGGCCGTGTATCCCAAAGACGAGTTCACCGCGCTCGCGCGGCGAGCCGCGTCGGCGTCCCGAAGTAACCCGCAGGCAAGGGCTTTCGTTCGAGCGCTGGCGGCAGGCACCGATGAGCAACGTCCGGACGCACAGGGCCGGATCACGCTGTCGCCGGATCATCGGCGCTACGCGAACCTCTCGCGGGATTGCGTGGTGATCGGTTCGGTCGACTTCCTCGAAATATGGGATAAGCAGGCGTGGGAGACCTACCTCGAAGAACACGAGGAGGACTACGCGCAAGCCGGAGACGAGTCGCTGGGCGGAATCTTCTGACCCTGAGCACGCGAGTGCTGCGAGGCCTCTGCCCGGGCGTGGACCCTGACGTACTTCCCCGACGCCAGGTGCCTTGCCCCGGTCAGAGACCTCGAAGCATTCGCATCACCCACTCGTTCGACAAGCACTCATTCGAAAAGCACTGTGTGGCAAGGCGACCTGTCTGCGACGCGAGGCAGTATCCCGGGAGGTCGAGGTGAACCATGACGCCGAGAACCCCCGTCATGTGCCAGTTCTGCTCGAGCGCGCCGACGATCTGCTCGGCCCCGCGCTGAGTGAGCCGGGCGCGGTCTACATCGACGCGACCCTCGGATTGGGCGGGCACGCCGAGCATTTCCTGCGCACCTACCCGCAGGCGCGTCTGGTCGGTCTCGATCGTGACACCACCGCGTTGCGCATGGCGGGCGAGCGTCTGGCGCCCTATGCCGACCGGATCACGCTGGTGCACACCCGTTACGACGGCATCCCGGCGGCGCTGGCCGAAGCGGGGCTGGACGAAACCGGTTCCGTCTCAGCCATTCTCATGGATCTCGGAGTGTCGTCGATGCAGCTCGACGAGGCCGAGCGCGGCTTCGCCTACTCCGTCGATGCGCCGCTGGACATGCGGATGGACCCGACCACCGGAATCACCGCGGCCGACGTGCTCAACACCTACAGCCACGGAGATCTGGCCCGGGTGCTGAAAACCTATGGCGACGAACGGTTCGCGGGCAAGATCGCGTCGGAGGTGCTGCGCAGGCGGACGGTCAAGCCGTTCACCACCAGCGCCGAACTCGTCGAGGTGCTCTACGCGACCATTCCGGCCGCGGCGCGCCGCACCGGCGGACATCCGGCCAAGCGCTCGTTCCAAGCGCTGCGGGTGGAGGTCAACGGTGAGCTCGACTCGCTGCGGGCGGCATTGCCCGCGGCACTGGATTCACTGCGTGTGGGCGGACGGATCTGCGTCATGTCGTACCAGTCGCTCGAAGACCGGCTGGTCAAACACGAACTCGCGCCACGGATCATCTCCCGGTCGCCGATGGACCTGCCGGTCGAACTGCCCGGCATGGGCCCGGAATTCCGGATGCTGACCCGTGGAGCGGAAAAAGCGACCGAGTCCGAGATCGAGGTCAATCCGCGATCCGCGCCGGTGCGGATGCGCGCGGCTGAACGAATCGCGGAGAGGTCAGGGAGGACACAGGAGGGGACACGATGAGCGTGCGGACGAGCACAGTCGCGGTGCCGAGCAAGACTGCCCGGCGCGTGGAGGCGGCCGAACGAGTGAAGTCCGGTGCGGCAGAGCGGGCCTATGCCCGCAAGCGCACCAGGGAACAGCTGCTCGACGGCATCGAACTGCCCGAACCGTCCTCGACGATGGCGGGGCGGATCCCGTTCGTCACCGCGATCATCGGACTGCTCGGCTGCGGCCTCGCCCTGACCCTGTTGCTCACCACCCGTGCCGCCGAGGACAGCTACCAGCTCGGTGACGCCAGGGCGGTCAACCGCAAGCTCGACGACGAGCGGGCCGCGCTGCAGCGCGAGGTCGCCGCCGCCGACTCCGCTCCCGAATTGGCCGCCCGCGCACGTGAACTCGGCATGATCCCCGCGAAGGATCCGGCCCGGCTGGTACTCGGCCCCGACGGCGAGGTCACCGTGATCGGTAACCCGACGCCCGCACAGGGCGCGCCGGTGCCGCCGCTGAACGGACCGCCGACCACCACGCCGAATCCGGCGCCGGGCCACGCCCAGGCGCAGGGTGAGCGTGTGGTGCCGGTGCAGCCCGGTGCGGCTACCGCGAGCGCGCCCCGCGGCGCTGTGCCCAGCAGCGTTCCGGCGAACGTGCTCGCGTCACCGGCCGCGCCGACACCCCCCGTCGTGAACGCGCCGCAGCCGGCGGCCGCCCCGGCCCCGATCGCGCCGGCTCCGGTCGACGCGGCCGTCCCCGTTCCGTCGAACGGCGAGGTTCCCGCGCCGGTGGACGGCGGCGCCCCGGCTCCGCTCGCCCCGACGACCGTGCCCGATCGGATCGACGTCGCAGGTCAGGGTGCACCGCTGGTCTCGGCCGACACGCCACTGCCCGCACCGGGTGTCGTGGCCGACCCGTCGGCTCCGGTCGACGCGCCGTTACCCGCGCCGGGCGTCGCCGCGCCGGCCCCCGGACAACGAGCCCCCGCGGCCGGACCGCCGAGCGAACAGCCGCAGGTCGTCGAATCGCAGGATGGTCCTCGATGAAGCAGAGCGGGCCCGCGTCGCAGCAGCGACGCGGGCCGGTCTCGTCGAGGGCCCGTCGCTCGGGCTCGCTCTCGCCGGACCGGCCGATCCGCCTTCGCCTCGGCGTCGGCCGGGTCACCCTGCTGGCTACCCTCGCGGTGGTCGCGTTGCAGTTGCTCTACATCCAGAGCTTCGCCGCCCCCGCGCTGTCGGCGCAGGCGGCCTCACAGCGCACCATCAAGGCCACCGAGGCGGCCGTGCGCGGTCCCATCACCGACCGGCACGGCAATCAGCTCGCCTTCACGCTCACCGTGAAAGCCCTGACCTTCCAACCGGTGACGGTGCGCGAGCAACTGGCCGAAGCCAAGAAGCTCAAGCCGAGCGCACCGGATCCGGAGCAGCGGCTCGAGGACATCGCGAAGTTCATCCACGAGAAGCTCGGCGCACCCACCGAGCAGGAACTGCTCGACAAACTGCGCAGCGACAAGAAGTTCCACTACCTGGCCAAGAATGTCGATCCGCGGGTAGCTTCCGAGATCACCGCCAAATTCCCGGAGGTCGGCGCCGAACGGCAGGACTTGCGCGAGTATCCCGGTGGTTCGCTGGCGTCGAATGTCGTCGGTGCGATCGGCGGCGACCGGCACGGTCAGATGGGCCTGGAATCGGCACTGGACTCGGTGCTGTCGGGTACCGACGGCTCGCGCACCTACGACCAGGGCTCCGACGGTGCGGTGATCCCCGGTAGCTACCGTGACCTGCAGCCCGCCGTGAACGGTTACGGCGTGGAGCTGACCCTCGACGCGGACCTGCAGTACTACGTGCAGCAGCAGGTGCAACAGGCCAAACAGGTGTCCGGCGCGTCCTCGGCCTCGGCGGTGGTGCTCGACGCCAAGACCGGCCAGGTGCTCGCTATGGCCAACGACGGCACCTTCAATCCCGCACTCGGCCCGAATCATTGGGCCTCGGGCAAGATGGGCAACCCCTCGGTCGCCGAACCCTTCGAACCCGGCTCGGTCAACAAGATCGTCACCGCGGCGGCCGCCATCGAATACGGCGTGACCACGCCCGACGAGGTGCTGCAGGTGCCGGGCTCGATCCGCATGTCGGGCGTCACCGTGAACGACGCGTGGCAACACGACGTCGCGCCCTATACGACGACCGGCATCTTCGGAAAGTCCTCCAACGTCGGCACTCTCATGCTCGCCCAGCGTGTGGGTGAGGACCGGTTCGCCGATATGGTCAGCCGGTTCGGGCTCGGGCAGCGCACCGGCGTCGGTCTGCCCGGCGAGAGCGGCGGCCAGGTGCCCGCCCGCGACCAGTGGTCCGGCGGCTCCTTCGCGAATCTGCCCATCGGTCAGGGCCTTTCGATGACAACCTTGCAGATGACCGCCATGTACCAGGCCATCGCCAACGACGGCCTGCGAATCCCGCCGCGCATCGTCAAGGCCAAGGTCGCCCCCGACGGCACCCGCACCGAGGAATTGCAGCCCGACGGCGTGCGCGTGGTGAGCCCGCAGACCGCGCACACCCTGCGCGAGCTGTTCCAGGCGACCGTGCAGAAGGACCCGATGGGCGTCCAGATGGGGACCGGCGTACCGGCCTCGATCGAGGGATATCAGGTGGCGGGCAAGACCGGCACGGCGCAGAAGGTCGACCCCGCGTGCCGGTGCTATTCGACCTCGGCGTTCTACAGCACGTTCGCCGGGATGGCGCCCGCCGACAATCCCCGCTACGTGATCGGCATGATGCTCGACGCGCCCGTGCGCAGCTCCGACGGCACCGGCGGCGGGTCCGCCGCCCCGCTGTTCCACAGCATCGCCTCCTGGGCGTTGCAGCGCGACCGCGTGCCGCCGTCGCCGGAGCCCAAGCGACTGGTGCTGGAGGCGGTGACATAACGGCTGGTGCCGCAGTTCTCGGCCCCTGGTTGCCCGCCTCTTCCCTCCCTCCGGGTACTCCTTCGTCGCACCCTCCACTCAGTCCAGAGGCGGGCGGGCCGAGAACAACAATTAACTCAACCCGCGTTGTCCGACCGACACCGCGCGTCGGTAACCTGACTGCTCGTCTCGCCTACGCGCTCGATCACTCTCAGAGAGGAGCCTTGTGCCCGCGCAGTCCAGCCCGCACGCGCTCCGGCCAACCACTCCACTGTCGACGTCGCTGCAGGCCGTGGCGGACCTCACCGGCGCCACGACGGCGACTCCGGCGTCCGCCGAGGTGCGCGTCACCGGCATCGAGCAACGATCCAACGCGGTGCGCGCCGGTGACCTGTTCGCCGCGTTACCCGGCGCGAACGCGCACGGCGCCCGATTCGCCGCCGACGCGATCGCCAACGGCGCGGTGGCGGTGTTCACCGATGCCGCGGGCGCCGAGTTGATCGGTGACGTCGCGGTACCCGTGCTGGTGCGCGAGCAGCCCCGCGCGGTACTCGGTGAACTCTCCGCCGAGATCTACGGCCATCCCAGCGATCGGCTGCGCATCGTCGGCATCACCGGCACCTCCGGCAAGACCACCACCTCATATCTGGTGGAGGCCGGTCTGGCCGCGGCCGGACTGTCCACCGGGCTGATCGGCACCATCGAGACCCGCATCGGCGGGCAGCGGGTGCCGAGCGCGCTCACCACGCCCGAGGCGCCGCAGTTGCACGCGATGTTCGCCGCGATGGTCGAGCAGGGCGTCGACGCGGTCGTGATGGAGGTGTCGAGCCACGCGCTCGCGCTGGGCCGGGTCGACGGTGTGCGATTCGCGGTCGGCGCGTTCACCAATCTCTCCCAGGATCATCTGGACTTCCATAAGGACTTCGAGGACTACTTCGCGGCGAAACGTCGGCTGTTCGACGCGGATTCGCCGGTCGCCGCGCGCACCACGGTGATCTGCGTCGACGACGAATGGGGCACCCGCCTGGCCGGTGACCTGGTCGAGCCGGTCACCGTGTCGACGACCGGCGCGGCCACCTGGCAGGTCAGCGGCGACGTCAAGACCACCGGCGGCGAACAGGAATTCACCGCCGCCGGACCCGACGGCGAACTGACGGTGCGCCTGCGCCTGCCCGGTCGCTACAACGTCGCCAACGCGCTGCTGGCCGTCGCCACCTGCGCCGCGGCCGGCGTCGATCCCGCCGTGGCGGCCCCGGCCCTCGCCGTTGTCGATGTGCCGGGCCGGATGCAGCGCGTCGAGCACGGCCAGGACTTCCTCGCCGTCGTCGACTACGCGCACAAGCCCGCCGCCATCGAATCGGTCGTCACGACCCTGCGCGGCCACCTCACCGAAGCCGGAGTCGGCAGGCTGGCCGTCGTGCTCGGCGCCGGTGGCGACCGTGACGTGGCCAAACGCCCGCTCATGGGCGCCGCGGCGGCCCGTGCCGACCTGCTGATCGTCACCGACGACAACCCACGCACCGAGGACCCGGCGGACATCAGGTCCGCCGTGGTGGCCGGTGCGCACGAACTCCCGGCCACCGACCGCGGCGAGATCCGCGAGATCGGTGACCGCGCGGCGGCCATCGCCGCGGCACTCGACTGGGCGCGTTCGGGCGACGTGGTACTCGTCGCGGGCAAGGGCCACGAGGTGGGGCAGGAGATCAAGGGCGTCAAGCATCCCTTCGACGACCGCGAGGTGGTCGCGGCGGCGCTGGACGCCTTACGGAGACGACACAGTCCGCACACGGACTCGGAGGACTTGACGGTTTCATGATCGAGATGACACTGCGGGAGATCGCGGACGTTGTCGGCGGCGAGCTGCACGACGTACCCGACCCCCAGGCACTGGTGACCGGTTCGGTCGAATTCGATTCGCGCCGAATCGGTTCCGGCGATCTGTTCCTCGCCCTACCCGGAGCCAACTCCGACGGACACGACTACGCCGCGACCGCTGTCGCAGCCGGGGCGGTCGCGGTACTCGCCGCCCGCCCGGTCGGCGTGCCCGCGATCGTCGTGGCCCCTGATCTCGGCTCGGTGCCCGCGAGCTCGGTCGCGCTCAGCGCCGACGGTGACGGTTCCGGTGCCGCCGTGCTGGCGGCGCTGGCCGAACTGGCCCGCGTGAGCACCGAGCGGCTGGCCGAACGGACCGGGCTCACCGTCGTCGGCGTCACCGGGTCCTCTGGCAAGACCTCGACCAAAGACCTGCTCGCGGCGGTGCTGGCGCCGCTGGGCGCGGTGGTCGCGCCGCCCGGCTCGTTCAACAACGAACTCGGCCATCCGTGGACCGCCCTGCGCGCGGGCACCGACACGAAGTTCCTCGTCCTGGAACTGTCCGCGCGCGGTCGCGGACACATCGCGGAACTGGCCCGCATCGCACCGCCCCGGATCGGCGTGGTGCTCAATGTCGGTACCGCCCACCTCGGGGAATTCGGTAGCCGTGCGGCGATCGCACAGGCCAAGGGCGAGCTGGTCGAAGCACTGCCCGCCGAAGGGCTGGCCGTGCTCAACGCCGACGACCCCAACGTCGCGGCCATGGCATCGCGGACCAAGGCACGTGTGGTGAAGGTCGGCCTGTCCGGCGACGCCGACATCCGCGCCACCGACGTGATCACCGACGACCAGGCCCGAGCCCGGTTCACCCTGCACGCGGCGGGCGAATCGATCCCGATCCAGCTCGCGGTGCACGGCGAACACCAGGTCGGCAATGCCCTGGCCGCCGCGGCGGTCGCGCTCGAATGTGGCGCCGATCTGGCGACTGTGGCCACGGCGCTGTCCGGCGCCACCGCGGCCTCGGTCCGCCGGATGGATGTGACGACCACGCCCGCGGGCGTCACCGTCATCAACGACTCCTACAACGCCAACCCCGACTCGGTGCGCGCGGCGCTCAAAGCGCTGGTCACCCTCGCGAAGTCGAGCTCGGAACCCCGGCGCAGCTGGGCCGTGCTCGGCGAGATGGGCGAACTCGGTGACACCTCGGTGATCGAACACGACGCGATCGGACGCCTGGCCGTGCGCCTCGATGTCGACCGATTGATCGTGATCGGCACCGGACGACCCTCCCACGGCATGCACCAGGGAGCGGTGATGGAAGGCTCATGGGGCGAGGAATCGATCCTCGTTCCCGATATCGACGCGGCGATCGCGCTGCTCGACGACGAGATCGCCGCAGGCGATGTGGTACTGGTCAAGGCGTCGAAGGCGGTGGGCCTGTGGGCCGTCGCCGAGCACCTGACCGGGGCAGCGGAAGGTAATACAGCTCGATGAGTGAGCGTAGCGAACGAATCATGTGCGCAGCGGCCGATGGCCTTACGACGGAGCCGAGCGTTAGCGAGGCGCAGTCGTGAGGCAGATCTTGTTCGCGGCGGGGATCGCACTGGCGGTGTCGATCCTGTTGACGCCGTTGCTGGTTCGGGTGTTCGCCAGGCAGGGCTTCGGCCAGGAGATCCGGGTCGACGGTCCGGCCAGTCACCAGGCCAAGCGCGGTACCCCCACCATGGGTGGCGTCGCGATCCTGATCGGTATGTGGGCGGGCTATCTCGGCTCGCACCTGATCGGTATCGGGTACAACGCGGAAGGTCCGACGGCATCGGGTCTGCTCGTGCTCGGGCTCACCACCGCGCTCGGCATCGTCGGGTTCCTCGACGACTTCATCAAGCTGCGCAAGCAGCGCAACCTCGGACTCTCGGCCGCGGGCAAGTACATCGGACAGACCGCCGCGGCAGTCATCTTCGCTGTCTTGGCGCTGCAGTTCCGGAGTCCGGATGGATTGACCCCGGCCAGCAAGCACCTCTCGTACGTGCGCGATTGGAGCACGGTGTCGATGGGCGCCGTGATCTTCGTGATCTGGGTGCTGTTCCTGGTCGTAGCCTGGTCGAACGCGGTGAACCTGACAGACGGTCTCGACGGCCTGGCTGCCGGATCGATGAGTATGCTTCTCGGCGCCTACGTGATCATTACTTTCTGGCAGTACGACAAGGCTTGTACCACCAACCCCGGCCCCGGCTGCTACGACGTGCGCGACCCGCTCGATCTGGCCCTGGTCTGCGCCGCCGCGGCCGCCGCGTGCATCGGCTTCCTCTGGTGGAACGCCGCGCCCGCGCGCATCTTCATGGGCGACACCGGTTCGCTGGCGCTCGGCGGTCTGATCGCCGGCTTGTCGATCACCACCCGCACCGAGCTGCTGATGGCCGTGATCGGCGCGCTGTTCGTCGCCGAGGCGGCATCGGTGATGCTGCAGGTGGCGGTATACCGCACCACGCGCAATCGGTTGTTCAAGATGGCGCCGTTCCACCATCACTTCGAGTTGAGTAAGTGGGCCGAAACCACGGTGATCATCCGGTTCTGGATTTTGGCGGGCATCTCCGCCGCAGTGGGCCTCGGCCTGTTCTACAGCGAATATCTGTCACAGGTCGGGTGAGTAGAGACATGGTCGAACACTCGCCCCGCGCCCTGCGGTCCCCGGGCCCGATGCTCGAATTCCTGCGTGGTCGTGACGTTCTCGTCGCCGGTTGGGGCGTCTCCGGACGCTCGCTGATCGAACCGCTGCGCGATATCGGCGCGCACCCGGTGGTCACCGACAACGGCGCCAAGGCACTGGCCGAAGCCGCCGAACTCGGCCTCGAGATCGCCACCAGCGTCGAACTCGAAGGCGCCGACCTGAGCCGGTTCGCGCTGGTGATCACCAGCCCCGGCTGGCGACCGGATTCGCCGGTGCTGGTCTCCGCGGTCACCGACGGCGTGCCTGTCTGGGGTGACGTCGAATTCGCCTGGTGGGTCGATCAGGCCCGCATCTACGGCCCGGTCCGCAAGTGGCTGGTGATCACCGGCACCAACGGTAAGACCACCACCACCCAGATGACGCACTCGATCCTGCGCGCCGCGGGCATCTCCAGCGTGGCCTGCGGCAATATCGGCCTGCCGATCCTGGACGCACTGCGCCGCAACCCCGGTCCGCAGGTCTTGGCCGTCGAGCTGTCCTCGTTCCAACTGCACTGGGCGCCGTCGGTGCGCCCCGAGGCAGGCGTCGTGCTCAATGTCGCCGAGGATCACCTGGATTGGCACGGCGGTCTCGATGCCTACGCCGCCGCGAAAGCGCGCGCGCTGACCGGTCGGGTCGGCGTCGTCGGCCTCGATGATCCGGTCGCGGGCGCACTGGCCCGTAAAGCCAAGGCCCGCCGCACGGTCGGTTTCCGCATCGGTGTCCCCGCCGACGGTGAGCTGGGCGTGGTCGACGGCAAGCTCCTCGACCGCGCCTTCACCAAGGCCGCGATCCTCGCCGAGACCAGCGACATCAGCCCGCCGGGACCCGCGGGCATCGCCGACGCGCTGGCCGCGTCCGCGCTCACCAGGGCCATCGATGTGGCGCCGCAGTTCGTCAAGGAAGGTCTCGCCGAGCACAAGGTGGGCCCGCACCGCACCGCGTTCGTCCGCGAACTGGGTGGCGTCGAGTTCATCGACGACTCCAAGGCCACCAACCCGCATGCCGCACGCGCCGCGATCATGGCGCACCCGCAGGTGGTGTGGGTGGCTGGTGGTCTGCTCAAGGGCGCCAGTGTCGACGACCTGATCGAGGAGATCGGTGATCGACTGGTCGGCGCGGTGTTGTTCGGGGCCGACGCGCCGGTGATCGCCGCCGCGATGGCGCGACACGCGCCCGAAGTCCCGGTCATCGAGCTGGATGCGGGAGACGATGCAGACATGGAGTCGTCCAGATCCCAGCGAGCCGAGGCGGTCATGGGCCGCGCGGTGCGCGCCGCGGCGGGCCTGGCCGGCGCCGGAGACACCGTCCTGCTCGCGCCCGCGGCCGCTTCCCTGGATATGTACGACGACTACACCCATCGCGGACGCTGTTTCGTGGATGCGGTGACGGCACTGGAAGATGGTGACATCGGGCGGGCGCTGTGACGAAGGCGCGCCCGGCCGACCCGTCGCCCGAAAGGGGGCAGCGTGGGTAAGAGCCGGGGCAGCGTCGACAGCAGTCGGGTCGGGAAGAGCGCGGGTGCCACCCGACGCGGTTCGGGGCAACCGAATTGGGCGGGGGAGCGCTTCGGAGCCTGGTTGGCCCGGCCGCTCGCGTCGTTCCATCTGATCGTCACCATCGCGACCCTGCTCACCGTGCTCGGTCTGGTGATGGTGCTGTCGGCGTCGAGCGTCGAGGCCTATGCCGGTGGCGGTTCGGCCTACGCGCTGTTCATCCAGCAGGCCATGTTCGCCGGGCTGGGCGCGATCGCCTTCTACGTGGCGTTGCGGCTGCCGTTGCGGCTGTTGCGGCAGTGGTCGTTTCCGTTCTTCAGCATCTCGGTGCTCGCGCTCGTGCTGGTGCTCATCCCCGGCATCGGCTCGATGCACGGTGGCGCGCGGCGCTGGTTCGACATCGGTCCGCTGTCGATCCAGCCGTCCGAAGTGGTCAAGGTGACCCTGGTGGTGTGGGGCGCGCACCTGCTCGCCTCGCGACGCGGTGCGGCGCTCAAGGACATCCTGGTGCCGCTGGTGCCCGCCGGTCTGCTGGTGTGCCTGCTGGTGGTGCTCGAACCGAACCTGTCGACCACCATCGCGCTCGGCATCGTGCTGATGGCGCTGCTGTGGTTCGGCGGGCTGCCGGTGCGGCTGTTCGTCGGGATCATGGTGACCGGCCTGGTGGCCGCGTCGGTGCTGGCGCTGTCGGCCGGCTACCGCTCCGACCGGGTGCGCGCGTTCTTCAACCCCGGTGACGATCCGCAGGGCGCCAACTATCAAGCGCGTCAGGCCAAGTACTCCCTCGCCGACGGCGGCATCTGGGGCCGCGGCCTCGGACAGAGTCGCGCGAAGTGGAGCTATCTGCCCAACTCGCACAACGACTTCATCTTCGCCATCATCGGCGAGGAACTCGGCTTCCTCGGCTGCATGCTGGTGCTGGCGCTGCTGGCGCTGTTCGTCTACGCGGGCATCCGCATCGCGCTGCGCTCGGTCGACCCGTTCCTTCGCCTGCTCACCGCCACCGCCACCACCTGGATCACCGCGCAGGCACTGATCAACATCGGCTATGTCGTGGGGCTGCTGCCGGTGACCGGTCTGCAGTTGCCGTTGGTCTCGGCCGGTGGTTCGTCGCTGGCGATCACGCTGTTCATGTTCGGCATCATCGCCAGCGCCGCCCGGCACGAACCGGAAGCGGTCTCGGCGTTGAAGGCGGGCCAGGACGGCCGACTCAGCAGGCTGCTGCGACTGCCGGTGCCCGAGGTGTACACCCCGCCCGCGCCGCGAAAAGTCGCGCCGCGCCCCAGAACCGAACGCCCACGTCAGGCACCTCGCCGCCAGCCGCCCGCCGACCGCAGGCGACGCGCACCGGAGAGCCGCGGCACGAGTTCGCTACGGTCGACACGAGCATGGGAACCGACCTACCCGATGCCACACCGCCCGGTGAAACGGCGGACCGGCGGAGGCGGCGGCGCATGACGCCCGCCTTCGCGAGATCGATTCGAGACAGAGAGAACGAGGTAGATCCAGGTGAGTAACCCGCGATCCGGGTTGTCGGTGATCGTCGCAGGCGGGGGAACCGCAGGCCACATCGAACCCGCGCTGGCTGTCGCCGACGCGCTGCGCAGACTCGACGACTCGATCCGGGTGACCGCCTTGGGTACCGAGCGTGGACTCGAGACGAAACTGGTGCCCGAACGCGGGTACCCACTGGAACTGATTCCGCCGGTGCCGCTGCCGCGCAAGCCCTCCGCCGATCTGCTGCGACTGCCCGGCCGGGTGCTCGCCTCGGTGAAGGCGACCAGGGCGGTGATCGACGATGTGCAGGCCGACGTGATCATCGGGTTCGGCGGCTACGTCGCGCTACCCGCGTATCTTGCCGCGCGCGGCGGGTTGTTCGGTCGCAAGCGCAAGGTGCCGGTGATCGTGCACGAGGCCAATGCGAAGGCCGGTATCGCCAACAAGGTCGGCGCGAAACTCGCGGCGAAAGTGCTCGCCGCCGTTCCGGATTCCGGGCTGGCGGGCGCGCAGGTCGTCGGCATTCCGGTGCGCGCGTCCATCACCGAACTCGACCGTGCCGCTTTGCGCGCGGAAGCTCGCGCGCACTTCGGACTGCCCGCCGAGGGCCCGGTGCTGCTGGTGTTCGGTGGCTCGCAGGGCGCGCGCAGCCTCAACGAGGCAGTCTCCGGCGCCGCACCGCAACTCGCGGCCGCCGGCGTCTCGGTGCTGCACGCGCACGGGCCCAAGAACAGCGTGGAGGTGAGTACCGCCGACGCGCCGGCGCCGTATGTGGCGGTGCCCTACCTGTCGCGGATGGACCTGGCCTACGCCGCCGCCGACGCGGTGGTGTGCCGATCCGGCGCGATGACCGTGGCCGAGGTGTCGGCGGTCGGACTTCCCGCCTTCTACGTGCCGCTGCCGCACGGCAACGGCGAACAGGAATTCAACGCCCGACCAGTGGTCGCGCAGGGTGGTGGCACAATTGTGGCCGACGCCGAGCTGACCCCGAAATACGTGATCGATGAGGTGATTCCGCTGCTGCTCGACCCCGCTCGACTCGCGCAGATGAGCCGCGCCGCCGCAGGCGCAGGCCATCGCGACGCCGCCGACACGGTGGCCAGGATCGTCACCGAGGTCGCCCGATGAGCAAGCCGGAACAGGAGATCGGGGAGTCCACCGGCGCGGCCCTGCCCCCCGAACTCCAACGCGTGCACATGGTCGGCATCGGCGGTGCAGGCATGTCCGGGATCGCGCGCATCCTGCTCTCGCGCGGCGGGCAGGTCTCCGGTTCCGATGCCCGCGAGAGCCGCGGTGTGCTGTCGCTGCGGGCTCGCGGCGCCGAGGTCCGCATCGGCCACTCCGCCGACGCGCTCGATCTGCTGCCCGGCGGCCCGACGGTCGTCGTCACCACCTATGCCGCCATCCCGAAGACCAACCCCGAACTGGTCGAGGCGAATCGGCGCGACATCCCCGTGCTGATGCGCCCGACTGTGCTCGCCGCGCTGATGCGCGGGCACCGGACACTGCTGGTCTCCGGCACCCACGGCAAGACCTCGACCACCTCGATGCTGATCGTCACGTTGCAGCACTGCGGCGCCGATCCGTCGTTCGCGGTCGGCGGCGAGCTCAACGAGGCGGGCACCAACGCCCACCACGGCAGCGGTGACATCTTCGTCGCCGAGGCCGACGAGTCCGACGGCTCACTGCTGCAATACGACCCGGACGTCGCCGTGGTCACCAATATCGAATCCGATCACCTCGACTACTTCGGCACCGACGAGGCCTACATCCAGGTCTTCGACGACTTCGCCGACCGGCTCGCACCCGGCGGTCTGCTGGTGGTGTGCCTCGACGATCCCGGCTCGTTCGCGTTGGCCCAGCGGGTCGCACCGCGCATGGCCGAACGCGGAATCGAGGTGCTCGGTTACGGCTCCGGCGATCTGGCCGACGCTCCCGTGCCCGTCGGCGCCCGGCTGATCGACTGGCAACCGCGGGACGTGGGCGGCATCGTGGAGTTCCAGCTCGACGGCGAGACGGTGCCGCGGTCGTTGCGACTGTCGGTGCCCGGCAGGCACATGGCGCTCAACGCGCTGGCGGCGCTGCTGGCCGCCCGCGCGACCGGCGCCGATATCGACGAGATCGTGCAGGGCCTGGAGGGATTCGGCGGCGTGCATCGCCGGTTCCAGTTCACCGGTCGGGAAAACGGGGTGCGTGTCTTCGACGATTACGCCCACCACCCGACCGAGGTCCGCGCGGTGCTCGAGGCCGCCGCCCAACTGGTCGCCCAGGAAGCGCGTGACGGCGCCCGCCTGCAGCGCGGCCGGGTCATCGTGGTGTTCCAGCCGCATCTCTACAGCCGCACCGCCACTTTCGCCACGGAGTTCGGTGCCGCGTTGAGCCTGGCCGACGAGGTGGTCGTGCTCGACGTCTACGGCGCCCGCGAAGACCCGCTGCCCGGCGTCAACGGCGCGCTGGTCGCCCAATCGGTGACCGAACCCGTGCACTACCAGCCGGATATGTCCAAGGTCGGCAAGCAGGTCGCCGGGCTCGCGGGCGACGGCGACGTCGTGATCACCATGGGCGCGGGCGATGTCACGATGCTCGGCAGCCAGATCCTCGACGGCCTGCGGGCCAGGCCGCAGCAGGGCGGCCGGTGAGATTGCCGATGCCCGCCGCGCGCGGGTGGCACGGCTACCGTCTCTGGACGGTGGTCGGGGTGGTCGTGGTGACCCTGCTGGTGGCACTGGCCTGGTTCACCCCGGCCCTGTCGGTGCGCACCGTGCGCATCGACGGCCTGTCGGCGGTGCCGGACGCCGAGGTGCGGGGTCGACTCGAAATTCCCGACGGCCGTTCGATGTTACGGATCGATACCACCGCGATCGCCCAGCGCGTGGCCGCGATCCCGAAGGTGCGCTCGGTCAGAGTGCAGCGTAAATTCCCCTCGACAGTGCTGGTCACCGTCGTGGAGCGAACACCGGTGGTGTATTTCGACGCCCCGGACGGCGCCCACCTGATCGACGCCGAGAGCGTCGAATTCGCGATCGAGCCCGAACAGCCCATCGGGGTGCCGAAACTGCTCACCGAGGGCTCGTTCACCGGGCCGGCGGCGGCCAGGGCGGCGGTGGATGTCCTGGTCACCCTGCCGCCCGCCTTGTCGGTGCAGGTGGGCGAGGTTGTCGCACGGTCGATTTCGGACGTCTCGCTGAGCCTTCGCGATGGCAGGAAGGTAGTGTGGGGCGGCACGGGCGACGGCGAGCGCAAAGCTGCCGTCGTGTTGCCGCTACTGACCCGTGAGGGGACCGTGTTCGACGTTTCGAGTCCGAATCTGGTCACGGTAAAGTGAGCGACATTCTTTGTGGCACAAGATTCTGGCTCTCATCTCGGCGCGCCTGCGCCGCGATCGCAGTGGCTGCGAATAGCGTTCCGCAGCAGTCGGATACTTGACATAACGCCAACCCTATGGTTGAGGTTGAGGGTTTAAGATCGAAGGAAGGCGAGAGCCCATGACGCCCCCGCACAACTACCTTGCAGTGATCAAGGTCGTCGGTATCGGCGGCGGCGGCGTGAACGCCGTCAACCGAATGATCGAACAAGGACTCAAGGGAGTCGAGTTCATCGCGGTCAATACCGACGCGCAAGCCCTGCTGATGAGCGATGCCGACGTCAAACTCGATGTCGGCCGCGAACTCACCCGAGGTCTCGGTGCCGGAGCCGATCCGGAAGTCGGCCGCAAGGCCGCCGAGGACCACAAGGACGAGATCGAAGAGGTGCTCAAGGGCGCCGACATGGTCTTCGTCACGGCAGGCGAGGGAGGTGGCACCGGTACCGGTGGCGCCCCTGTCGTCGCCAGTATCGCCCGAAAATTGGGCGCCCTGACTATAGGGGTCGTCACCCGGCCGTTCTCTTTCGAGGGCAAGCGGCGCGGGAACCAGGCCGAAGTAGGGATCAACCTACTTCGCGAGTCGTGCGACACCCTCATCGTCATTCCGAACGACCGGCTGCTGCAGCTGGGCGACGCGGCGGTGAGTCTGATGGACGCCTTCCGCTCCGCGGATGAGGTGCTGCTCAACGGTGTTCAGGGTATTACCGACCTGATCACCACCCCCGGTCTGATCAACGTCGACTTCGCCGACGTCAAGAGCGTGATGTCGGGTGCCGGATCGGCGCTCATGGGCATCGGCTCGGCGCGTGGTGAGGGTCGTTCGGTGAAGGCGGCCGAGACGGCGATCAATTCACCGTTGCTCGAAGCCTCCATGGATGGTGCGCACGGCGTGCTGCTCTCGATCGCGGGCGGTTCCGATCTCGGCCTGTTCGAGATCAACGAGGCGGCCTCGCTGGTGCAGGAGGCGGCCCACATCGAGGCCAACATCATCTTCGGTACGGTCATCGACGATTCGCTCGGCGACGAGGTGCGGGTCACCGTCATCGCCGCGGGCTTCGACGGTGGCGGCCCGTCTCGCCGCAATACCGAGACCAGCGCGGTCACCACCAGCCGGACCGGGTCGAACCCGATCGGTTCGGGTCGCGCGGGCGAGATCGGCCAAGGACGTCCGTCCGAGGCGCCGTCGCGTCCCACCGAGCCCGCCACGGCCGGGGTGTCCAGTGGTCGGGCCGCGGCGCCGAACTACCGCGATACCGAGCGGTACCGGGAGTCGGAGCGTCAGCGGGTGACAGAGGCGGCCATGAACCGCGTCAACAACCCGGAAGTGCACGAAGGCGACGACGACGACGAGATCAACGTCCCGGACTTCATGCGTCGATAACATTCGCAGACACGAAAGCGCCCGAACTCCTGTCGAGTCCGGGCGCTTTCGCGTTGTGCGGGGGATCAGCCCTTGGCGCTGCCGAGGCAATAAGTGATCTTCGGATCATTGACCACGAGCACCTGGTCGGCGTCCTCGCCACACAGCTGGTCGTCGACCTGACCGTCGACGCGGGTGAGGACCTTGAAGCTGGCGTCGGAGGCGGTGCACGGCACGAACTTGTAGCCGGTCATCATGCCCTCGTTGTAACAGCTGCCCTCTTTGAAGTTCGGGGCGAGACAGAGGAACGCCACCGTGCCGCCGCTGCCGAAGGTCTCCTCGTAGGAGGTGTAGTCCTCGTGGCACTCGACCTTCTGGTCGTGGACCTGCACGACCTGGTAGACGGCGTTCTCGGCCGAGCAGGCGACCGGCTCGGTCTTGGAGTCGATGATCGACGCCGAGATCACGTTGATGCACTCACCGACCTTCGAGCGGGCGGTGTCGGACTTGCTCGCGTCCTTGGCCACCTCGGAGACCTTGTCGATGGCCGAGCAACCCGCGGCACCGAGTGCCGTGACCGCCAGCAGCGCGAGCGAGAACCGCGAAACCATGCCCTTGCCGGTGAACGTCATGCGAACCTTCTTTCTGCAGAACCTCACCGCGGACCCTTCGGCGGTGTAGGCCCCGATCACCCAACCTCACCCCGAGCCGCCGAGCATCCGGGAAACCACGGTAATTCCGGGTAGGTGGCACCGTTATGCTCTGATCCGGCCGTTCACGGCCGATTTCGCCAGTGAGCTACGGAGTGTCATGTTCGAACGCGCATTCGTCGGCCGCGCCGCCGAACTCGCCGCACTGACCACGACTTTCACCGGTCCCGACGCACCCTGGTTGCTGCTGGTCGACGGTCCGGCCGGAATCGGTAAGTCTCGCTTGATCGCCGAGTTCGTCGGCGCCGCCCGCTGTCGAGTGCTGATGGTCACCGGCACCGAAGACGCCAGGGCCCAACCGCGCTACCTCGCCGACGACATCGTCGAGCAGTTGGACGAGAGCCCGGTCGACGCCGACGAGGCGCCGGCCGCACCGGAATTCGCCGCGCTGGACAGCAGTGAGATCGCGCCATCGGCGCCCGACGGTGCCGACTTGGCTCGACGGGTGCGACGTGCGCTCGGCGCGAAGGCGACCCTGCTCGTCGTCGACGACCTCCAATGGTCGGACCTCGAATCGTTGCGGTTGCTGAGCTTTCTGATTCGCAACCGCCCCGTCCGCGGATTCCGGCTGCTGCTCGCCTTCCGCGAAAATAGTTGCCCGCCGTCGATCGCCCGGTTGGTGCGGGCGCCGCGGGTGCGGACCGTGCAGGTGCGGGTTCCGCCGTTCACCGAAGCCGATGTCGACGGTCTGCTGCCGGGGGAGGATCCGCGTCGGCGGGCCAGACTGTTGAGTGCCTCCCATGGCAATCCGCTGTATCTGACGCTGCTCGCCGATCTTCCCGACCGCGAATTGGACCGGGCGCTGCGCGGGGAGGAACCCGATCCCGCGTCGAACGACTTCGCGGCGCTGGATCGGACGATCCGCGCCGAACTGGCCCAGCTCCCGGAAACCGAGCGGCTGGTCGCGCAGGCCATCGCGGTGTGTGGGGTTCCACCCGATTTCGAACTGCTGTGCGCGACAGCTGCTCTGCCGGAGTCCGTGGTGGTCGCGGCGGTGGACGGCCTGGTCGGGCGCGGCGTGGTCGGTGTGGCCGACGGCGCGGTGACGTTCGCCCATCCGCTGATCCGCACCGCCGCCTATCGCGTGTCCGGCCACGGATGGCGCGCGATGGCCCACCGCCGGGCCGCCCTCGCACTGCGGGCCCGCGACGCGTCGATGCCCTCGCGCGCACGCCATCTCGAGCACGCGCTCCTCGGCGCGGACGAGATCGCGGGCGCGGAACTGCGACTGGCCGCCGAGCAGGTGCTCGCCGACGCACCGGCGGCGAGCGCGCGCTGGCTCTCGGCCGCCGCGCGCGTCGCCCCCGCGACCGACGACCCACTCGCCGAAGCTCTGGCACTCGGCCGGGCCCAGTTGCTGTCCGGTGCGGCAGCGCAGGCGGGGGAGACGCTCGAACCGGCGGCGGCCACCGCGGGCAGGCACCAATTGGAGGCGCTGCTGCTGTCGGCCCGGTGCGCGCGCATGCTCGGCCGCATCGATCAGGCACGAACACTGCTCGCCCACGGTGCGACACTGCCTCGCCGCCCCGGTGACGGACCGGTGCAACTGGAACTCGCGATCCTGGAAACGCAGGACCACCAGGACTCCGAAGGCCGAGCCCGCCTCACCGCCCTGTTCGACTCCGATGCCATCGACGACCCGGCCGTGCGCGCCGCCGCGACCGCCCTGCGCTGCCTCGGGCTGCTCGCCGACGCGCGAATCGTCGAGGCAGCACAGCTCTACGACCCCTGCGACCGTGCCTTCGGCCGGCTCACCGACACCGCCCTGCGCGAAGTCGTCCACGCCGCTCCCGTGTTCGGCTGGTGCGCGTACTTCCTCGACCGCGACGCGAGCGGCCTACGTCAGCTGGATCGCGCGATCGCGGTGAGCCGCCGCTTCGGCCGCACCTACGCCCTCGCCGAACTCCACACCGTCCGTGCCTACTGCCTGGCCAAACTCGGCCGCCTCACCGACGCCATCGCCGCCGCCGACGAAGCCACCGATGCCGCGACCACCTTCCACTACCCCGACCTGCTCTCTTTCGCCGGCGCACTGAAACTGCGCACCCTGCAACTGACCGCTGCGCCCGCAGCGGTCGCCGCCCAGTGGCACACCGTTGCCGCCCTTCCACGCCCCACCATGCGCTGGTGGCGACAAGTCGTGGAGACAACCCTCTCCGATACCGCCCGAGCCGTCCCCGGCCCGATGCCCCCCGAGGACCGCCCGGGCCCTCTGCACCCGACCCACCTCTCCCGAGCGGCCCACGCCGCGATTGTCACCGGCGATCTCTCGACCGCCGACGCCTTGATCACCCGAGCCGAAGCAGCCGCCTCGGCGACGGCCACCACCCACGGCGCCCGCCTCCCCGACGCATCTGCCCCGGTCGGTGACGCGACTGTGGACGCGGAGTTTCCACTGGCAGCGGCCGAGCGCCCGAACACAGGCACAGAGCTCGTCTCCTGTATCACCGGCGACCCTGCTGCCCCCGATGGAGCGCCCCCGAGTCGGGCAGTCGACGGACTCGGCAGCCAGGTCGGCGCGGCAGCCTTGGCACGCGCCGACTACGCCGCGGCCATCGGCGATACCGCGGCAGCGGCCGCGGCGGCCGAGGTGGCGATCGCGGCGTTCGCGCGTGCCGGAATGGTGGTACACCGTGCGCAAGCCGAGTTGTTCGCCGGTGCGATCGCGGGCAGACGCGGTGATTTCGGCCAGGCGACCAGCCGATTCGCCGCCGCCCGTGCGACTTTCACCGAGACCGGCGCCATCCGCCTGCTCGACGAGGTGACGACCGCGCAGCGCAGGCTCGCAGGCGCCCAGCGAGTCGGCGCGCCCGCCGCCCTGACCAGGCGCGAGCGCGAGGTCGCCGAGTTGGCCGCCCACGGCCACACGAACAAGGCCATCGCCGAGCACCTCTACCTCAGCCCCCGCACCGTCGAGGACCATCTCGGCCGGGTCCTGCGCAAACTGGGACTGACCGGCCGCGCGGGCATCGCCCGCAGGCTCGGCGATCTCGACGGCGCCGATTCGTCCGCGTGATCGGCGACCTCCTACCCGGGTTGACCGACGTCACCCCGGGCGCGGACCGCGCGGCCTCACAACGGCACTACGCTCGAACACATGACTTCCGCACCTCCTACCGTGACCGTTCGCCGGGTGACCACCACTCGCACCGGTGGCTTCTCCGCCGCGCCCTACGACTCGTTCAACCTGGGTGACCACGTCGGTGACGATCCGGAAGCTGTGCGCCGCAACAGGGTTCGGCTGGCAGAAGGCATCGGCCTCACCCCTGATCGGTTGGTGTGGATGGAGCAGGTGCACGGGCGCACCGTCGAGATCGTCGACGGCCCCCGCGCCGAACCGGTACCGGTGACCGACGCACTGGTCACGACCGTGCCGGGACTCGCGCTGGTGGTACTCACCGCCGATTGTGTGCCGATCCTGCTCTCCGACGACGAGGCGGGCGTCATCGCCGCCGTCCACGCGGGGCGCATCGGCGCCCGGATCGGCATCGTGCCGCGCGTGCTCGACGCGATGGTCTCGGTCGGCGCCCGCGTCGACCGCATCGGCGCGTTCCTCGGCCCCGCCGCCTCGGGCCGCCAATACGAAGTCCCCGCAGCCATGCGCGCCGACGTCGAAGCCCACCTACCCGGCAGCGCGACCACCACCGTCCGAAAGACCCCAGGTCTCGACCTGCGGGCGGGTATCCGCCGGCAGCTCACCGAGGCGGGTGTCAGCGGAATCGCGGTTGACCCACGCTGCACCATCGAGGACAAAACCCTCTTCAGCCACCGCCGTGGCGCGCCCACCGGCCGCATCGCCGGAGTGATCTGGATGGACTCCGCCGCATGACCGAGACGGGACGCGCCGCGGAGCTCTCAGCTCGTCTCGACGGCTTGCTCTCCCGCATCGACGCCGCCGTCGAGTCGGCGGGTCGCCCGGCGGGTTCGGTGAGCCTTCTCCCGGTGACGAAGTTCTTTCCCGCCACCGACGTGGCCATCCTGCACGCCCTCGGCCGACGCGAATTCGGCGAGTCCCGCGAGCAGGAAGCCTCCGCGAAGGTCGATCAGCTCGGCTACGACGACGTCGAATGGCACATGATCGGCCGTTTACAACGCAACAAGGCACGCGCGGTGGCGCGGTGGGCGCACACCGTGGCTTCGGTCGACAGCGAACGGCTGGCAAACGCTCTCGACCGTGCCGCGCAGGACGCACTGGCAGCCGGCGAGCGTATCGCGCCGCTGCGGGTGCTGCTGCAGGTGAGCTTGGACGCCGACCCCGGACGCGGGGGTGTCGCACCGGCCGATCTGCTCTCCCTGGCCGACCTGGTAGCGAAGGCGCCCGGCCTGCATCTGGCCGGTCTGATGGCGATTCCGCCCCTTGACGTCCCGAGTCATGTGTCGTTTGCGAATCTTGCGACATTGCACACTTCGCTGCTTGCGCAACACGCCGAGGCCACCGACCTTTCTGCAGGTATGTCGGGTGATTTGGAGATTGCGGTCGAACACGGTTCGACGTGTGTGCGTGTCGGAACCGCCTTGATGGGCGCCCGACCGATAACCTCGGCGTAGCAAAGAAACCTCACCAGTCACATTCGACACATACGATTGGGCTGAAGAGGCGCTGAGCAAGAACTTCAACACCCGGCCGCCACCGGGGCCGAAGGAAGGTCGACCAGATGAGTACCCTGCATAAGTTCAAGGCGTACTTCGGCATGGTTCCGCTCGATGAGTACGAAGACGACTACGTCGACGATCATGCCCCTCGCGGCGCGGAGGAGCGCGCGGGTCGCGTCCGCCCGCGCAGCTACGACCGTTATGCCGAAGACCGGTACGGCTCCGACCGTTTCGAGGACGAGGCCGACGACTTCCCACAGCCGGCGTACAAGTCGGCCTACCAGGCGCGTCGTGACGACTATGTCGCCGACACCTACGCCGACGATCGCTATGAGACGCCGCGTCGCCCCACCAGGATCGAAACGGCGCCGTCGTCGGGCCGGTCCTTCCGGGCAGGCGGCGTCGCACCCGGTATGCGCGGCTCCACTCGTGGTGCGCTCGCGGTCGATCCCGACGCCGAGGAGCGCAGGCTGGAGGAGCGCATGCGCCCCGAGCCCGCGCCCGCGCGGCGTCCTGGGATCTTCGAGGACGGAGGTCCCTTGTCCAAGATCACCACGCTGCGTCCACGCGACTACGGCGAGGCCAGGATCATCGGTGAACGGTTCCGTGAAGGGAATCCGGTCATCATGGACCTGGTCGACCTGAGCAATGCCGATGCCAAAAGGCTGGTCGATTTCGCGGCCGGACTCGCTTTCGCGCTGCGTGGTTCGTTCGACAAGGTAGCGACGAAGGTGTTCCTGCTCTCACCGGCCGACGTCGACGTATCAGCGGAAGAACGCCGCCGTATCGCCGAAAACGGCTTCTACAACCAGAAATAGACAACGCGCACCCGATGTCGAGATGGCCGCCCGCGCACTGCGCGGCGCGGCCATTTTGCACCCTGCCGATTTTGCGGCAGAGTGAAGCCGTGGCCCTGTTCGCGGTTCTGTACCTCGTGCTTTTCATCTTCTGGCTGTTGCTCATCAGTCGGGTGATCGTCGAGTTCATTCGCAGTTTCGCGCGCGACTGGCGCCCGACTGGTGTAGTGGTGATCGTCTTAGAGGTGATCTTCACTGTTACCGACCCTCCGGTGAAACTTCTGAGGCGGTTGATACCTCCTGTGAATCTTGGGGGGATTCGTCTCGATCTTTCGATAATGGTCCTGCTCTTCCTCGTCTTCATCCTGATGTCGATCGTGGGTAGGCTCGGGCAGCCCGTGACCTCCGTGTGACACAATGAAACGAGTAGACCGCTTGCTAGTTCTCCAAAAGACGCGTGAAGGGATCCTTCGATGCCGCTGACTCCTGCCGATGTGCACAACGTCGCGTTCAGCAAACCGCCGATCGGTAAGCGCGGCTACAACGAGGACGAGGTCGATGCCTTCCTGGATCTCGTCGAACAGGAGCTTTCGCGCCTGATCGAGGAGAACGCCGACTTGCGTCAGCGGGTCGCCGAACTCGACACCGAGCTGGCCGACGCCAAGAAGAACCGCGGACCTGCCCCGGTCAGCGCCGCCAAGGCGCCCGTGCAGCAGGTACCTCCTCCCGCGCCGGAACCTGTTCCGCAGCCGGTCCCGGTCGCGCCGCCCGCCCCGATGCCCGTCGCGGCGCCGGTGCAGAACAACGGCCCGGACGCGAACATGCAGGCCGCGAAGGTGCTCACCCTGGCGCAGGAGATGGCGGACCGCCTCACCACCGACGCCAAGACCGAGGCCGAGGGACTGCTCTCGAACGCGCGAGCAAACTCCGAGCGACTGGTCGGCGACGCCCGCACCCGTTCGGAAGCGATGATCGCCGACGCGCGTCAGAAGTCCGACGCGATGCTGTCCGACGCGCAGAATCGCTCCGACACCCAGATCCGGCAGGCCAAGGACAAGGCCGAGGCGCTCACCGCCGACGCCGAGCGTCAGCACGCCGAGATCATGGCCACCATCACCCAGCAGCGCACGGTGCTGGAAAGTCGCATCGAGCAGCTCAAGACCTTCGAGCGCGAGTACCGCGTGCGCCTGAAGTCCTACCTGGAATCGCAGCTGGAAGAGCTCGAGAACCGTGGGTCGGCCGTGCCGGTCGACGGCGGCGAGTTCGCGGGCGACACCAACGGTTCGGCCAACAGTCTGGCTCCCGCTTCCTTCGCCAAGGGCGGCAAGTAAACTAGTTTCCGAGTCGCGCGGCGCAGCGCGTCGCGTGATTCGGGAATGCCCAGTTATCGTCGGGCTGCTCGGTTGGCTTGGGAGTCACCATGCTCGTCTTGACGCTTGTTCTTGCGGCGATCGGCTTCGCACTGCTCGTCGCGGCGCTCGCCACCGGTTCGGTGGTATGGGCGTGGGGGTGCATTCTGATCTGTGTTGTCGGTGCCGCGAGTTTGCTCGTGAGCGCGCTGACCAGCCGAAAACCCGAGAACGAACCGGTCCCACCCGGCCGACACGCCCGGCGGAACTGAACGGGCGCGGAATATCGACTGGACGCGTCCGGTTAGAATCGAACTACACATGGCGCCGATCCGGCTATCACCGGGGAGCCTTCGGAAGAACGGCGCGCAGCGCTCAGTAGAACCGAACGGGTGAGCCCGTCACAGCTCACACAACGAGAGGCTCATGCCGCTCCTCGGTGAGGGACAGCGCGAGCAAACGGGGTGGTACCGCGGTACGGCGCACCGGCGCCGACATCGTCCCCGTGCCCACATTCCGCGCTCACGGCGCGGCGGCACGAGGAGCAATCCGCGATGGCGGACGAGACAACTACCGGTAGCGCATACCCCCGGGTCGATTTCGGCGCGGCTGCGGGCGCCACGTTCCCGGAGCTCGAAACCCAGGTGCTCGACTACTGGGCCCGCGACGACACCTTCCGCGCCAGCATCGACAACCGCGATGGTGAGGGTGAGTTCGTCTTCTACGACGGGCCCCCCTTCGCCAACGGCCTGCCGCATTACGGCCACCTGCTGACCGGCTACGTCAAGGACCTGATCCCGCGCTTCCAGACCATGCGCGGCAAGTTGGTCGACCGCCGCTTCGGCTGGGACACCCACGGTCTGCCCGCCGAGATCGAAGCCGAGAAGCAGCTCGGCATCACCGACAAGGCTCAGATCGACGAGATGGGGCTGGCCGAGTTCAACGCCGCCTGTAAGTCGTCGGTGCTGCGCTACACCGGTGAATGGCGCGACTACGTCACCCGCCAGGCCCGCTGGGTCGACTTCGACAACGACTACAAGACCCTCGACCTCGACTTCATGGAGTCGGTCATGTGGGCGTTCAAGTCGCTGCACGAGAAGGGCCTGATCTACCAGGGCTTCCGCGTGCTGCCCTACAGCTGGTACGAGCAGACGCCGCTGTCGAACCAGGAGACCCGCCTCGACGACGCGTACAAGATGCGTCAGGACCCCGCGGTCACCGTCGACATGCGCCTGTCCGTCCCCGCCGAGCACCCCTTCGCCGCGCTGGACGGCGCGAACGCGCTGATCTGGACCACCACGCCGTGGACCCTCCCGTCCAACCTCGCGATCGCGGTGCACCCCGACGTGCGCTACGTGCACGTGCGTGGCGCCGACGACAAGCGCTATCTGCTCGCCGCCGAACGTCTGTCGCACTACAGCCGCGAACTGGGCGAGGAGCCGGAGGTGCTCGGCGAGTACGACGGCGCGGCGCTGGCCGACCTGTCCTACGCCCCGCCGTTCGACTTCTTCGTCGGCCACCCGAACTCGCACCGCGTGCTCACCGCCGACTACGTCACCACCGACTCCGGCACCGGAATCGTCCACCTCGCACCGGCTTTCGGTGAAGAGGACATGGACGTCGCCTCGGCCAACGGCATCGAGATCGTCCAGCCACTCGATCCGGCGGGCAAGTTCACCTCGATGGTGCCGCCGTACGAGGGCCTGATGGTGTTCGACGCCAACCCGGTGATCATCAAGGACCTCAAGGCGGCCGGAAAGCTGCTGCGGCACGAGACGATCGAGCACTCCTACCCGCACAGCTGGCGCTCCGGTCAGCCGCTGATCTACATGGCCGTGCCGTCGTGGTTCGTCGCGGTCACCAAGTTCCGCGACCGGATGGTCGAGCTCAACCAGCAGATCAGCTGGGTGCCCGAGCACATCCGCGACGGCCAGTTCGGCAAGTGGCTCGAAGGCGCGCGCGACTGGAACATCAGCCGAAACCGCTACTGGGGCAGCCCGATCCCGGTCTGGGTCTCCGACGATCCGGCCTACCCGCGCGTGGACGTCTACGGTTCGCTGGACCAGCTCGAAGCCGACTTCGGCGTGCGCCCCACCGACCTGCACCGTCCGCACATCGACGAGCTCACCCGGCCCAATCCCGATGACCCGACCGGGAACTCGACCATGCGCCGGGTCCCCGAGGTGCTCGACTGCTGGTTCGAATCGGGCTCGATGCCCTACGCCCAGGTGCACTACCCGTTCGAGAACAAGGAGTGGTTCGACAGCCACTTCCCCGGCGATTTCATCGTCGAATACAACGGGCAGACCCGTGGCTGGTTCTACACGCTGCACGTGCTCTCGACCGCGCTGTTCGACTCGCCGTCGTTCAAAACCGTGGCCGCGCACGGCATCGTGCTCGGCGACGACGGTCTGAAGATGTCGAAGTCGAAGGGCAACTACCCCGACGTCAACGAGGTCTTCGACCGCGACGGCTCCGATGCCATGCGCTGGTTCCTGATGAGCTCGCCGATCCTGCGTGGCGGCAACCTCATCGTCACCGAGCGCGGCATCCGCGAAGGCGTGAGCCACGCGATGCGACCGCTGTGGAACGCGTGGACGTTCCTGCAGCTCTACGCCTCCAAGCCCGGCGTATGGCGCACGGATTCGCCGAACGTGCTCGACCGCTACATCCTCGCCAAGCTCGCGGTCACCCGCGATGTGGTCACCGAGGCGCTGGAGACCTACGACATCGCCGGTGCCGCCGACGAGTTGCGTGGGTTCGCCGACGCGCTCACCAATTGGTATGTGCGCCGGTCGCGTTCGCGGTTCTGGTCCGAGGACCGCGACGCGGTCGACACCTTGCACACGGTGCTGGAAGTGGTCACCCGCCTCGCGGCGCCGCTGCTGCCGCTCATCACCGAGGTCATCTGGCGTGGGCTCACCGGCGAGCGCTCGGTGCACCTCACCGACTGGCCGACCGAGACCGAGCTGCCGCACGATCCCGAACTCGTCGCCGCGATGGACGAGGTGCGGGTGGTCTGCTCCACTGTGCTGAGTCTGCGCAAGGCGCAGAACCTGCGGGTGCGGCTGCCCCTGGCCGAGGTCACCATCGCCGCGGCCGATGCCGAGCGGCTCGCGCCGTTCACCGAGCTGATCGCCGACGAGGTCAACGTCAAGAAGGTCGACCTGACCACCGACGTCTCCGCGCACGGCCGGTTCGAGCTGGTCGTCAACGCGCGCGCCGCGGGCCCGCGCATCGGCAAGCAGGTCCAGACGGTGATCAAGGCCGTCAAGGCGGGGGAGTGGAGCGAATCCGCCGACGGTGTCGTCACCGCCGCCGGAATCACCCTGCTGCCGGAGGAGTACACCCAGCGTCTGGTGGCCGCCGAACCCGAGTCCACCGCCGCCCTGCCCGGCAATGCCGGCCTGGTGGTGCTGAACTCGGTGGTCACCGAGGAGCTCGAGGCCGAGGGCTGGGCCCGCGACCTGATCCGCGACCTGCAGGAAACCCGCAAGTCGCAGGGTCTGGAGGTGTCCGACCGGATCAGCGTGGTCCTGGATGTGCCCGCCGAACGGGCGGAGTGGGCCGCGACCCACCGCGACCTGATCGCCGGGGAAATCCTCGCGACCGCACTGACCTTCGGTGACGCCGGTGCCGATGCCGCCGAGATCACGGGCGGCGTGAAGGTGTCGGTCGCGAAGGTCTAGTACTTCGAGACAGCGAAAAAGGGCGGGACCTGCTGGTCCCGCCCTTTTTCGCGTGAACGCGGTTACTCGACAACCAGTTCCACCGGGATATTGCCCCGAGTGGCGTTGGAGTACGGGCACACCTGGTGGGTGGCCTCGATGAGCTGGTTCCCCTGCTCGTTGTGCAGGTGCTCCGGCAGTTCCACGCGCAGCACGACCGAGAGTCCGAACCGGCCGCCTTCCAGGGGGTTCAGGCCGACCTCGGCGGTCACCGAGGCGTCGTCGGCGTCGAGCTTCATCCGCTTGGCGACCAACTGCAGCGCACTGGCGAAACAGGCCGAGTAACCCGCCGCGAAGAGCTGCTCCGGGTTGGTGCCCGCGCCGTCGCCGCCCATCTCCTTGGGCCGGGCGAGCGTCAGATCGAGGACGCCGTCATCGGTGTAGGAACGACCGTCGCGGCCGACCGAGGTTGCGATTGCGGTGTAGAGGGGTGCCATGTTTGTCCTCCTAGACAGACTTGTCTGTTCGCTTGTGACCTCAGAGTAGACAGACCTGTCTGGTATCGTCAAGAGGAAGCGCTGATTCCCGGAAAGGACACAGGTCAGGCGATGAGTGCGGCTCGTGAACGTCTGCTCGACACGGCAACCCGGTTGTTCTATACCGAGGGTGTCCACACGGTGGGCATCGACCGGATCATCGCCGAGGCCGGCATCGCCAAGGCCACGTTCTATCGCCACTTCAAGACCAAAGAAGACCTGGTGGTCGCCTATTTGCAGCGCGAATACGCCCGCCAGCGCGCCGCGCTGGAATCGGTGCAGGGCGAAGGCTTCGCCACCATTACCACCATCTTCGACACCCTCAGTGACATCAGCTGCGGCCCCGGCTTCCGTGGCTGCCCCTTTCTCAATGCCGCCGTCGAATTTCCCGACCCGCGACACCCGGTGCGTCGCGTCGTCGACGATTACCGCACCTGGTTTCGCGAACTGATGGCCGAACACCTCCGTGCGGGCGGCCACTCCGCCCCCGACGACGCGGCCCGCGCCCTGCTGCTCACCCGCGACGGCGTCACCATCAGCGGCGGTGTCGGTGACAGCGATACGGTGCGCGCCGGTATCCGTGCGGCATTGGCCCACATCGCCTGAGCGTTCTCGAAAATATGCTGGAAAGTTGCTGAAGTTGATGACATCGGCGAGTTCGTCCGGCACAATCGTGATGTTGCTGCTGATGCGCATGGAACCGCTGAGGCGACAGTGACTGCTCGTGACGATTGTCCTGTGGAAACGGTGCCGCGCCGGAGATGGTGACATCCCGGCGCGACACCGGACCAGTGGGTGGCTCACCCGAGGATCAGGCGATGCCGCCCGATAGCCGACCAGCCGGCAGCTCAGCTCCCGGCCGTGAGGAAGGGCGCGCACATGAAGCGAAAAATCCTGAGACGGTTGGCCCTAGGCTTCGTCGCCACCGTCACCACGACGGCAGCCCTCGCCGGTCCCGCCTTTTCGCAGCCGGGTAGCGCGTCGGGCTCGGGAGGGTCGGGCTCGGGCTCGTCGGGATCATCGTCGGGGAGTTCCAGTGGCTCCGGCATGATTCCGCTGCCGAGCGCCACCGGTATCGGCGCACTCACCGCCGCCATGACCCAGCTCGGCAAACCCTACGAGTGGGGCGCCATGGGCCCGCACTCCTGGGACTGCTCGGCGCTGGTCCAGTGGGCGTTCCGGCAGGTCGGCGTCACCCTGCCGCGTACTACCTGGGAGCAGGCGAAGGTCGGCCTCCCGGTGACCTTCGGCGGGCTGGCGCCCGGCGACGTCGTCATACTCAACGGCGACGGCTCCCATGTCGGCATCTACGCGGGCATGGGCCAGCTCCTCGACGCCCACGACTGGGGCGTCCCGGTCGGCCTGCACCCGCTGCGCGAATTCGATATCTTCGCGATTCGCCGGTTCTAGTTCTCGTCCACCAGCTGACGCAACAACGGGCCGTATTCGGGATGGGCCAGGGCCGAGGCGAACTGGGCCACCAGGTAGTCGGCCGGGTTGCCGGTGTCGTACCAGCGGCCCTGGATCACCTGGCCGTACACCGCGTGCTCGGCGGCGTAGTTGTTGATCGCGTCGGTCAGGTACACCTCGCCGGTCTGGTGGGTGTACCAGTTCTCGGTCTGGATGCGCAGCTCGTCGATGATGCCCGGCGTCACGACATACCCACCGATCGCCGCGAAGGCCGACGGCGCGTCTTCGGGCTTGGGCTTCTCCATCAGGCCGGAGATGCGCAGCAGTCCGTCGTCGAGGTCCTCGCGCACCACCGGCACGCCGTAGCGTTGCGATTCACCCGGCGACATCGGCAGCAGGGCCAACACCGGGCACCCCGTCGATTCGTAGGCGGTGATCAGCTGCTGGGCGCGCGGTACCTCGGCGACGAACACGTCGTCGGGCCACAACACCAGCATCGGTTCGTCGCCGAGGTGGCGCGCCGCGTTGAGCACCGGCGTGCCGTTGCCGTACGGGCCGTGCTGGTCGAGGTAGGTGATGTGACCCTCGCGGGAGAGCTCGCCCACCTCCTCCACGGCATCGGCGTAGGCGGACTTGCCGTCGGCGCGCAGCTGCGCCACCAGCGCCGGATTCGGCCGGAAGTGATCCTGGATCAGCGACTTGCCGCTGCTCACGACGATGGTGATGTCGGTGATCCCGGAGGCCACCAGCTCACGCACCGTGTGCTCGATAACCGGTTTGTCCCCGACCGGCAGCATCTCCTTCGGCGTCGCTTTGGTCAGCGGAAGCAGCCGGGAGCCGATTCCCGCCGCCGGAATGACAGCCTTGCGGATCTTCATCTCCCGATCATCACATATTCGGCTGTGTCATCTGTGTGCGACGGCTGGCAATGTGCTCGAGGAATTTGTCGGTCGCCCGGCGTAGATTGCGCCTCGTGAGCATCCACACCCCTGCCGCCGGGGCTCCGGCCAGGCCCGATGCGGCGGTCACCGCCCGTCGCTGGGTGCTGCACATCGATATGGACGCCTTCTTCGCCTCGGTCGAACAATTGACCAGACCCACCCTGCGCGGGCGCCCGGTCCTCGTCGGCGGGGCGACTCAACGCGGTGTCGTCGCGGGGGCCAGCTACGAAGCCCGGGTCTACGGCGCGCGCTCGGCCATGCCCATGCATCAGGCCCGGCGCCTGATCGGCGTGTCGGCGGTGGTCGTGCCGCCGCGTGGCGCGCTGTACTCGGTGCTGAGCGCGCAGGTGTTCGACGCGTTGCGCAGCTGTGTTCCGGTGCTCGAGACGCTGTCGTTCGACGAGGCCTTCGCCGAACCGGCCGAGTTGGCGGGCGCGAGTGTCGCGCAGGTCGAGGACTACTGCGCGATGCTGCGCGCTCTGGTGCGGGCGCAGACCGGGCTCACCGCCTCGATCGGCGCGGCGACCGGGAAACAACTCGCCAAAATCGGCTCCGGCCTGGCCAAACCCGATGGTATGCGGGTCATTTCACCCTCGGAACAGGGTGAGCTGCTCGCCGCGCTGCCGGTGCGCAAACTGTGGGGGATCGGTCCGGTGGCCGAGGCGAGGCTGCGCAGCCTCGGCATCGAGACGGTCGGCGCGTTCGCCGCGCTGCCGGAGTCGGAGGCCGTCTCCACCCTCGGTGGCAGCATGGGCGCCGCCCTGCACCGGCTCGCGCGCGGAATCGACGACCGTCCGGTCACCGAACGCGCCGAGGCCAAGCAGATCAGCGCCGAGAACACCTACGAGCGCGACATCGTCACCATGGCCGACCTGCGCGCCGCCGTCACGGCGATGGCCGCGTCGGCGCATCGCAGGCTCGAACGCGACGGCCGCGCCGCCCGCACCGTGGTCCTCAAACTCAAGAAGTCGGATATGGGCATCGTGACCAGGTCGTTCACCCTGCCCTACGCCACCGCGGATCTGACCACCCTGGCCGCGGCCGCGCAACGCTCGGCGATCGATCCCGCCGAGCTCGGCCCGATCCGCCTCGTCGGCGTCGGTTACGGCGGACTGTCGCTGGTGCGCCAGGAATCGCTGTTCCCCGAACTGGATCAGGCGGTACCCGCCGATGTCGGCACAGTCGAGGACCCGCCACCGCCGTCGCCGGAGGATCAGCCGAATCTGCCTGTGGGACTGTGGTTTCCGGGGATGGATGTGAATCATCCGGAATTCGGGCACGGCTGGGTGCAGGGTGCGGGGTACGGCGTGGTGACCGTGCGTTTCGAGACCAGTTCGACAGGCCCCGGCGCGGCGCGTACCTTTCCAGCCGACGACACGGGGCTGACACGGGCCGATCCGCTCGCCAGTCTCACGTGAGCGAGTAGCCTCGGCTACCGCGATGGAACCACTCCCACCTCGAACGCAAAGGACGAGCAGTTGAAGCTTCGTACGACCGGACGTGTAGCGATCGCCGGACTGGCCGTGGTCGCCGCCCTCGGCCTGAGCGCGTGCAGCGACGACAAGGGTGACAAGCCCGCCGCCAAGGTCACCAGCAGCGCGAAGGCTTCGGCCTCGGCGGCAGCGAACCTGCCCCCCGTGCCGACCGTGGAGCAGCTCAACGAGCAGCTCACCACCGCGCTGGATCCGGCGGTCCCCAACGATCAGAAGCTGGACTTCGTCCAGGGTGGCGAGGCCGATCCCGAGCTGCCGAACCGCTTGGCCCAGGCCGCCTCGGACGCCAGTGTTCAGGTGCAGGTCACCGAGGTGACCTCCTTCGGTGACAGCGTCAACGCCAAGGCCAACTTCACCGTCAACGGTCAGACCAATGTTGTCGACGTGCCGTTCGTGGCCGAGGACGGCAAGTGGAAGGTCCAGAAGTCGTGGGCCTGCGGCATGATGACCAACCTGGGTCAGACCTCGGTCGCCTGCCCCTGATCTTCCGCGTTCGGCCCCGTTCGGATGTTTCCGAACGGGGCTTTTGCGTGTGAGTCGAGACGGTGTTTCGCCTGCTGTCGGTGGCGCGGCTACTATCGGGCCCCGTGGTAGAGACGATCGTGCGGCAGGGGCATCCGCCCAAGGATGTTTCGGGGCCCGCGCGACGTGCTCGCCCGGGGTGGGCGCGCATCGTCGCGATCGTCGCGGGACTGATCGGCATTCTCAGCGCCGCGGTGATCCCGTTCCTGCCCGTGCGGGTCGACGCCGCGACGGTGTCGTGGCCCCAGCAGGGCTCGCCCGCCGCGGTCGAATCCCCGCTCGTCGCCTACGCGCCCGCCGCGCTGTCGGCGACGGTGCCGTGCGCCGCGTTGAGTTCCCTGGCCGGAACCGGCGGTGTCGCTGTCTCCACCGTGCCGCGTCAGTCGGCCGACATGGAGAAGTACGGCTTCGTCGTGAAGGTGGTCGCCGATACCGCCGAACGCCCCGGCCGCGTGGACGTGGTCTCGCGGTCGACCCTGGTGTGGACGGCCCCGCTCGCCGACGTGCTGGACCGATCCTGCGCGCTGACGATCGCGATCACTCCGCAGGAATCCACGGTCACCACAACCGGTCTCGGTGACGGCGCCGCCGTGGCCGCCGATCTGCGTCCGCAGGTCGTGGGCGTGTTCAGTGAGCTGACCGGCGCCGCCCCCGCGGACCTCGCGGTGCGCGTCGACGTCGACGCCCGCTACACGTCGTCCCCGACCTGGCTCAAGCTGGCCGCGATCGTGCTGTGCCTGCTGGCAACGGCGGTGTCCCTGTTCGCCCTGCACCGCCTCGACGCCCTCGACGGCCGCTCCGCGCGCCGATTCCTGCCGCAACGCTGGTGGCGGCTGCGCCCGGTCGACTGGCTGGTGTTCTCGGTACTGGTCGTCTGGCATTTCATCGGCGCCAACACCTCCGACGACGGCTACATCCTCGGCATGGCGAGGGGTGCGCGCAGTTCGGGCAACATGTCCAACTACTACCGCTGGTTCAGCGTCGACGAGGGCCCGTTCTACACCCCCTACGTCGACATCATCGGTTGGCTCACCCACATCTCCGCGGTCAGCCCGCTGGTTCGGCTGCCCGCTCTCGGCGCGGGCGTGCTCACCTGGTGGTTGATCAGCCGCGAAGTGCTGCCGCGCCTCGGCGTGGCCGTGCGCCGCGAACGCGTCGCCACCTGGACCGCGGCCTTCGTCTTCCTCGCCTTCTGGCTGCCCTACAACAATGGTCTGCGCGCGGAATTCGTTGTCGCGCTGGGCGTTCTGGTCACCTGGGTCTCGGTCGAACGAGCGATCGCGACCCGGCGGCTCGTGCCGTTCGCCGTCGCGGTGATCGTGGCCGCGTTCACCCTCACGGGCGCACCCTCTGGCCTGATCTGCCTCGGCGCGCTGGTGGCCGGTGCGCGCGTGGTCACCGCGATCATCGTGCGGCGGTCGAAGTCGGTGGGCTATGCGGCGCAGTTGCTGCCGATCCTGGCCGCGGGCGCGGTGGTGCTCACCGTCGTCTTCGCGGACCGGACCTTCGCCGGCGTGCGGGAGATGTTCGCCGTGCACAGCGTGATCGGGCCGGGGGAATCCTGGTTCTTCGAATTCCTGCGCTACCAGTATCTGCTCCAGCTCAACGCCGACGGCTGGCTGACCAGGCGATTCGGTGTCTTCGTGATGCTGATCGGCCTGATCGTCTGCACCGCGGTCATGCTGCGGCGCGGCGGCCACATCCCCGGCACCGCGGTCGGCCCGGTCCGGCGCATGCTCGGCATCACCCTCGCCGCCATGGTGCTGATGATGTTCTCGCCGACGAAGTGGACCCACCAGTTCGGCGTGTTCGCGGGCCTGGCCACCTGCGTCGCCGCGGTCACGGCGGTCGCGGTGAGTTCGGACGTGCTGCGGCCGTTGCGCAATCGCGCGCTGTTCGCCGCGGGCATCTTCTTCACCCTCGCCATGACCTGGGTCGGTGCCAACGGGTACTGGTACGTCTCCTCGTGGGGCATCCCCTGGTGGGACAAGCCGCCGACCGTCGCAGGCTACGGCGTCTCGACCGTGTTCGTCGGCCTGACCCTGCTGGCGCTCGCGGTGGCGGCGTGGTTCCACGTCCACCCGAATCCGAACCCGAAGGCCGAGGTAGGCCGGTTCGCCGGGACGCCCGTCCTCGCTGTCGCCGCCGCGATGATGGTGCTGTTCGAAGTGGCCTCCTTCGCCAAGGCCACCGTCTCCCAGTACCCCGCGTACTCCCTCGCCGGCGCCAACCTCTCCGCGGCCTTCGCCGGCGGGTGTGGGATGGCCGACGAGGTTCTCGTCGAAACCGACCCGAACGCCTCGATGCTCGCGCCGCTGTCCGGTGACCTGACCACCACGATGAACGGCACCGACTCGACCGGCTTCCGGGCCGACGGCGTCGCGCCGGTGCTCACCTCAGACGAGGTGGAATCGACCACCGGCCAAGCGAATTCGGTGTCCGACGATCCCGACAAGCTGCGGGACGCCTCGACCTCGGCGGGTTCGGAATCGCGGCAGGGCTCGTTGCAACTGCCGTTCGGCCTCGACCCCGCGACCACCCCCGTCCTCGGTAGCTACCGCTCCGGCGCCCAGGAACCCGCCGCGCTGACCACGGGCTGGTTCCGCCTGCCGGACGGCCCGCGCGGCCCGCTGCTGGCGATGTCGGTGGCAGGCCGGATCCGCTCGGTCGACGCCGACGGCATCGTCCTCCCCGGCCAGGAACTGGCCGTCGAATACGGCACCGCCGCGGCCGACGGCACCGTCACCGTGACCGGCCAGATCGCGCCGACCGATATCGGCCCGGCGCCGATGTGGCGCAATCTGCGGGTCCCGATGGATCAGCTGCCCTCGGACACCAGCGTCGTCCGCCTGGTCGCCGCCGACAAGGATCTCGGCGCCGACCAGTGGCTGGCGCTCACCCCGCCGCGCATGCCGCAGACCACCACGCTCAGCGCGGTCGTCGGCCGCTCCGCCCCGGTCCTGCTGGATTGGGCTGTGGGACTGCACTTCCCGTGCCAGAACCAGATGCCGACCTACAACGGCATCGCCGAGCTCCCCGAGTACCGCATCCTGCCCGACCGCAACGGTGCCACCATCACCAACCTGTGGCAGGGCCACGACGGTGGTGGCCCGCTCGGCTGGACCCAGCTCCTCTTCACCGCCCGCACCCTGCCGACGTACCTGAACAACGACTGGGACAGGGACTGGGGCTCGCTCGAGCAGTACCTGCCCCTCGACACCACCGCCGGCCCCGCGAAGGTCAGCGTCGACTCCGAAAACCGTTGGGGCACCTGGACCCCCGGTCCGGTCATCACCGCCTGGTAGCCGGTGGCTGTGGTGATCGGCTGCCCCGCGTCAGCGGGAGTTGGTGGCGATCCGCAGGGCCAGATCGGGAAGGTCGGCGCCGGTGAGGCCGGGGTACCCGTGGAGGAGGCCGCGCCAGCGGGCGGGGACGGCCGAGGCGCCCCAGCGGGCGCCGAGGAGGCCGCCCGCGATGGCCGCGGTGGTGTCGGTGTCGTTTCCGGCGCGGACACACGTCTCCAAGGCGAGCGGAAGGTGTTCGGGCGTCGACTGATCGGTGCTCGTGATCGCCCACCATGCGGTCTGGAGTGCGTGCACGACCCAGCCGTTGTTCGGGAAGTCGGCGGGCGTGCCCTTCTCCGCTTCGTCGATACGGTCGGTCCAGTACGCGGATTGTGGTGAGCCGCTGACATATTCGCGAACTCCGTCGAAATCGGCGTTCAGCACCGCGTGCCGGATCGCGTAGGTCCACAGTTTGCATGCCTCGACGGCGTTCTCGTCGTGGTGCGTGAGCAACCCGACCCGGCCCGCTGCCGCGATGCATGCCGCGGCGTCGTCGAGATAGGCCAGCGCGACCGGGGCGGTCCGCATCAGCGAGCCGTTTCCGCCGGTTCGGCCGGTGAGCGACATCGCCACGGCCTGCATATCCAGCGCGGAGGAAGGCCTGGCGGACAGCACGTTTCGCGTCTGGTTCCCGATGTCCGGCGGCTTCGAGTCGTACCAGGAGACGAACCCGGCCGCGACCGCGTCGAGATCGATTCCCGGCCCACTGGACGCGGCTACCGCCACGGCGACGGCCATCGACGTATCGTCGGTCCACTCGCCCGGCGCCCAGTCGAATACCCCGCCGCCGATCATGTCGATCACCGTGTCCGGCCCCGGATGAGTGAACTCGTAGCCCGCCCCCAGTGCATCACCGGCGGCGGTACCGACCAGCACGCCGGCGACCCGATCCGAGTACCCCGCATCGTGCACAGAATCCACCCCTCTCGGGTGTGTCCGCTATCCGATTGTCCGCTTGACAAGCCTACCGGTCGGCTTGTGATCCACCGGCGATTCACGCCGGGGTGACACCGAATCGAGCTTCCGGTGTGACACCGAATCGGGCTAGTGCGTGGTCGCGTCCGCCGTCTCGGCCACCGAGAGCTGCCTGGTGCGGCGCGCCCGCAGCAGGGCGTCGGTGGTGAACACCGCCAGCGCCGTCCAGATCAAGGCGAATCCGGCCCAGCGGGAGGCGGGCATGGGTTCGTGCATGACCGCCACGCCCCAGGCCATCTGCAGGGCGGGGGTGAGGTATTGCAGGATGCCCATGGTCGAGAGCGGGACCCGCTTGGCCGCGACGGCGAACAGCAGCAGCGGTAGCAGCGTGACCGGTCCGGTGGCCAGCATGAGGCCGAAATGGGCAGGGCTGGAGGTCATCTCACTGCGGTCAGTGGCCATCAAGACGATCAGGAAGGCCAGCGCGAAAGGCACGGCGACAATGCCCTCGGCCGCGATCCCGGGCAGCGCGTCGAGCCGGATCACCTTCTTCACCAGCCCGTAGGCGGCGAACGAGCAGGCCAGGATCAGCGCGATCACCGGCGGTCTGCCGTAGTCGACGGTCAGCACCACCACCGCCAGCGCGCCCAGCCCCAACGCCACCCACTGCGCGCGGGTGAGCCGTTCCCGGAACAGCAACACGCCGATGGCGACGGTGACCAGCGGATTGATGAAGTAACCGAGCGCGCATTCCACGATGTGCCCGGTGGTGACGCCGAAGACGTACACGCCCCAGTTCAGCGACAAGGCCGCCGACGCCGCGGCCGCCAGACGCCAGGTCCTGGCATCGATCCCGCGCAAGTTCCCCAGTCGCCCTGTCAGCGTGAGCACGAGCAGCACCACGACCAGCGTCCAGACGATCCGCTGCGCCACCACTTCGGCAGGTGAGGCGAACGACAGCAGCCCGAAGAAGGCGGCGAACGAACCCCAGATGAGGTAGGCCCCCGCACCGAAAACCACGCCGGGCGGGGAGGAGCTGCGCTGCATTCATCCCATGTTACGACCGGCTAATCTGGCGAGCATGTCCATATCCGTGCAGGAACCCGCGGCCGCCGGGCTCACCGCAGCACAGGTCGATGAGCGCCGCCGCGACGGGCGCACCAACGACGTCCCGGCCAGGGCGAGTCGTTCGGTCGCCGAGATCGTTCGCGCGAATGTCTTCACCCGTATCAATGCCATTCTCGGTGTGCTGTTCCTGCTCGTTCTGTCGACGGGCTCGATCATCGACGGCATGTTCGGGCTGCTCATCGTGGCCAACAGCGCGGTCGGCATCATCCAGGAGGTCAGGGCCAAGCGGACCCTGGACGAGCTGGCGATCGTCAGCCAGGCCAAGCCGACCGTGCGCCGCGACGGCCTCGCCCAGCAGGTCGCGCCCGGCGAGGTGGTCCTGGACGATCTGATCGAGCTCGGCCCCGGCGATCAGATCGTGGTCGACGGCGAGGTCGAAGAGGCCGCCGCGCTCGAGATCGACGAGTCGCTGCTGACCGGTGAGGCCGACCCGATCCACAAGGGCGTCGGCGCGCCGGTGATGTCGGGCAGCTTCGTGGTGTCGGGTTCGGGCGCCTACCGCGCGACCAAGGTCGGCAAGGACGCCTACGCCGCGCAATTGGCGGAGGAAGCCAGCAAGTTCACGCTGGTGCACTCCGAATTGCGTTCGGGTATCGACAAAATCCTGAAATTCATCACCTACCTGCTCATTCCGGCCGGTCTGCTCAGCATCTACAACCAGCTGGTCTCCAGCGGGGAATCGTGGCGACCCGCCGTGACCGGGATGGTCGCCGCGCTGGTGCCGATGGTTCCCGAGGGGCTGGTCCTGATGACCTCGATCGCCTTCGCGGTCGGTGTGGTGCGTCTGGGCAAACGCAAGTGCCTGGTCCAGGAACTGCCCGCGATCGAGGGCCTGGCCCGCGTCGACGTGGTGTGCGCGGACAAGACCGGCACCCTCACCGAGAACGGCATGCGACTGGCTCAGGTCGAACCACTCGGCGCGTTCGACGAGGCACAGGTGAAGACCGCACTGGCCGCGCTCGCCGGCGACGACCCGCGCCCCAATGCCAGCGTGCAGGCCATCGCCGAGGCACTGCCCGACTCGCCCGGCTGGGCGCAGACCGCCATCGCGCCGTTCTCCTCGGCCAAGAAGTGGAGCGGCATTTCCTATGGCGCCCAGGGGGATTGGCTGCTCGGTGCCGCCGACGTGCTGCTCGACTCCGGCTCCGCCGATGCGGCCCATGCCGAGGAGCTCGGCTCGTCGGGTCTGCGTGTGCTGCTGCTGGCACGCAGCGACCGCCCGGTCGACGCCGACGACGCGCCCGGCCGGGTCGAGCCGGCCGCCCTGGTGGTGCTCGAGCAGAAGGTGCGCCCAGACGCCAAGGAGACCCTGGAATACTTTGCGAGCCAGCAGGTCTCGATCAAGGTGATCTCCGGCGACAACGCCGTGTCCGTCGGCGCGGTCGCCTCCTCACTCGACCTGCCCGGCGGTGACCACGCCGTCGACGCGCGCACCCTGCCCGACGATCCGGCCGCGCTCGCCGACATCCTCGATCACGAAACCACCTTCGGCCGGGTCCGTCCCGACCAGAAACGCGCCATGGTCGGCGCCTTGCAGTCGCGTGGGCACACCGTCGCCATGACCGGTGACGGCGTCAACGACGTGCTGGCGCTCAAGGATGCCGATATCGGCGTCGCGATGGGCGCGGGTAGCCCGGCCACCCGCGCGGTGGCGCAGATCGTGTTGCTGGACAACAAGTTCGCGACCCTGCCGTACGTAGTGGGGGAGGGCCGCCGAGTGATCGGCAATATCGAGCGCGTCTCGAACCTGTTCCTCACCAAGACCGTGTACTCGGTGCTGCTGGCCTTCCTCGTCGGCATCGCGGGCGTCGGTTCGCAGATCTTCGGCTACGACCCCATCGGGTACCCGTTCCTGCCGCGCCACGTCACCATCGCGGCCTGGTTCACCATCGGCATCCCGGCCTTCGTGCTCTCGCTGGCGCCCAACAACGAACGCGCCCGCACCGGCTTCGTCGGCCGGGTGATGCGCCTGGCCGTGCCGTCGGGCGTGGTGATCGGCATCGCGACGTTCGTGTCCTACCTCATCGCCTACGCCGGACCGGAAGCCTCGGAGACTCAGAAGGTGCAGGCGGGCACCACCGCGCTGATCACGCTGATCATGATCGCGATGTGGGTGCTCGTGCTGGTGGCGCGGCCGTATGTGTGGTGGAAGGTCGTGCTGATCGCGGTCTCCGTACTCGCCTACGTCGCACTGTTCACCATCCCGTTCACCCGCGAGTTCTTCAAACTCGACCCGTCCAACCCGCGGCTGACGCTGGCCGCGGTGGTGTGCGGTGCGATCGGCATCGTGCTGGTCGAGCTGGCATGGTGGGTGCAGTCCCGGCGCTCCGGCGGCGCGGGCAAGCTCTTTCCTCCGGTGGGCGCGCAGGGGGCGTGAGGAGTAGCTGACCCTGCCGTAACCGATTCCAGAACCCTTGTGCCGGACCGACATTCGGTGTTGGAGTACCTTTGCCGGTTATGGAGGTAACGCTGTCGCACCGTCTCGGGACCACCCGATGACCCCCGACGAACTGGACGATCTTTTTTCCGATCTCATCGTGGCTATCGACCGGCTCGACGCCGGTGCGCTCGAAGTGATGGCGGATGCCTACGACCAGGCCGGCGATGTGAACCGGGCACGCACGCTGTGGGAGCTGGCCGATACGCGCCGTGCCGGCGATCGGCCGTAGGTGGCCGACCGGAGTGCTACTCGGTCGGAACCGGGCCGTCGTCAGGGTTCGGGGTCACGGTATCGGTGCTGCCCGGCAGCAACGGGCTCACCGCGAACCGGCCCGCGACGGCGTCGGCCGGTAGCGCCTGCACCGCCCGAACTCCGGATCGTGTTGCGAGGTCACGTAATTGGGGCAGCGTGCCGCGCACGACGATGCCCGCCGTGCACGCGCAGCCCGCGCGCAGGCGCGACTCGGTGAGATGGGCGATCTCGGCGCTGCGCTGATCGCGGAACTGTTGTGCCGCGACCAGACCCGCTGCCGCCTCGCCGGATTTCACCGCGGGCTCGTCGCCGGCCGGAGTGGCGACCGTGATCACCGGTGTCTGCACCCGATCGACCGGCACGTGCTGGATCACCCCGGAGACCCGCAACCCTTCGGCCGTAGCCGGAATCTGTTGGGGCGTCAGGTATTCGGAGAACGACACCAGCGCCCAGTGCTGGTCGGCGTCGTCACCGCCGAGCGAGGCCCGCGCGTCGTCGAGGTAGTGCTGAACCTGCTCGCCGGGTGCGGGTCCGAGCCGGTCGGTCGTCACCGCCGACGCGGGCGGCGGCTCGCGGAACGCGACGACCAGCAGGATCACCGCACCGATCGTCGCGATCCCGTAGATGACGGCATTGCGTAGGGAGAGTCGTCGGTCGTCCGAATCGCCGTCGTCGGCCTGTGATCCCGGCTCGGCGGGCATGTTCCCGAGCGTTACCGAGGAGGTGGGTGCGTTGTCGTCCACCGGTGCTCCCGCCGGCTCGGCGGGCGGTTCCCCGCGGTCGTCCGGCGCCGTGTCCGGCGCCGGTTCGGACGACCGCGGGTCGTCAGGCATTGCGTAGTACGTCCAAGGCGCCCGCTAGGTCGGCGGGGTACTCGCTGGTGATCTCGAGCCAGCGACCGTCGGCGGGATGATGGAAGCCGAGCTGACGCGCGTGCAGCCACTGCCGTTCCAGGCCGAGGCGTTTGGCCAGTGTGGGGTCGGCGCCGTAGGTGAGGTCACCCGCGCAGGGGTGGCGCACCGCCGAGAAGTGCACCCGGATCTGGTGCGTGCGGCCGGTTTCGAGGTGGACGTCGAGCAGACTGGCCGCCTGGAACGCCTCGATGGTGTCGTAGTGGGTGACGCTCGGCCTGCCGTCGCCGGTCACCGCGAACTTCCAGGCATTGCCCCGCGCGCGCCCGATCGGCGCGTCGATGGTGCCGCTGCTCGGATCGGGGTGTCCCTGCACGAGTGCATGATATTGCTTGTCGACCGTGCGTTCCTTGAAGGCGCGCTTGAGCATCGTGTAAGCGTGTTCGGATTGTGCCACCACCATCACACCGGAGGTGCCCACGTCGAGCCGGTGCACGATGCCCTGCCGTTCGTGCGCGCCCGAGGTGGAGATGCGATAGCCCATCGCCGCCAGGCCGCCGACCACGGTCGGTCCGGTCCAGCCGACGCCGGAGTGCGCGGCGACGCCGATCGGCTTGTCCACGGCGACGATGTCGTCGTCGGCGTAGAGAATGTTCATCCCGTCGACCGGCGCGGCCTCGACCGTCAGTGCGCGCTTGGGTTCGGGGAAGATCACTTCCAGCCACGCGCCCGCGGTGAGTCGGTCGGACTTACCCGCGGCGACCCCGTCGATCTGCACCGAGCCGTCCTCGGTCAGCGCCACGACCGCGGTCCGCGAGAGGCCGAGCAGGCGGGCGAGTCCCGCGTCCACCCGCATCCCGTCGAGTCCATCGGGGACGGGCATGGTTCTGGTTTCTCTCATACGGTCTCCTCGGTGTGTTTGCGACCGCTGCGGGTGCCGTCCGGTTCGAAACCGAACACGGTGAGCGCGACCAGCAGGATCGCCCCGCACACGATGGCCGAGTCGGCGACGTTGAAGACCGGCCACCAGCCGACGGCGACGAAGTCGACCACATGGCCCTGCAGCGGGCCTGGGTATCGGAAGATCCGGTCGACCAGGTTGCCCAGCGCCCCACCCAGCACCATGCCGAGGCCGATGGCCCACCACAGCGAACGCAGGGTGCGCCCGATCCGGATCACGCCGATCACCACCGCGGCGGCGATCAGGGTGAGCAGCCAGGTCATGCCGGTCGCCATCGAGAACGCCGCGCCCGGGTTGCGCACCAGGGTGAACCGCGCGAAATCGCCGATGATCGGCACCGATTCGCCCGGGTCGATGAAGGCGACCGCGAGGCATTTGGTCAGCAGGTCGAGCCCGAACAGGACGACGGCGATGATCAGCAGCGTTGTCAAACGGCGGCGACCAGCGGGTTTCGCCGTCTCGGCGGCCTCGGGTGTGGCAGCGGCCGAGGGGGTGGCTGAGTCGTCGCCGGTCTCGGGGACGGCAGCGTTGTCGGTGGGCCGGTCTTCACTCACGCGTCCATCATTCCCTAGTGGTGATCTGGCCTGCGCCGCGGTGCCGAGGAGTCCCAGGTGTTACTCAGGAAGCGGTCGTACCCTGATGGCTGTGACGGTGTTGTCTAGATCTCGCGTACCCCGCATCGCGCGCCCCGGGGTGTTACTGGTGGCGCTCGTGCTCGGGTTCGCGACCTTCGGCGCCGGGTGCGCCGACCGCTCGGCCCCTGCCGCGGAGGTGGACGGCACCGAGCCGCTCGGCATCGGCAAGGAAGTCACCGTGCCGATCTCGGCCGCGGTCACCACGATGGTCTCGCCCGGCGAGGAGCCGCGCGATCTGCTGCGACCGCGCTATGCGGTGGGCACCACTCAGGAAGTGACGCTGCGCACCGACTACCGGATCCAGCAGCAGGTCAACGATCAGCCCTCCCGCGACTTCTCGCCCGCCGCGCTGACCATCCCGATGACCGCGCGCGCGGGCAGCGACGGCGTCGACCTCACCGTCGGCGCGGTCACCACCCCCGACCCCGCGCTCAACAAGGCGTTCACGTCCGCCGACGGTTCACACGCCGGTTTGGGGATGAGCGACTTCGGCGCGATCACCGAGCTGCGCATGGCCCCGTCGCCGGATACCCCGAATACCGCGCGGGCCGCGCTCGAACAGGCCTTCTACCAGGCTGTGTATCAGTCGATCGCGTTCCCGGACCAGCCCGTCGGGGTCGGTGCGGTGTGGACGGTGCACCAGACGATCACCGGCGGGGTCACCCTGGACCAGATCACCACGGCCACGCTCACCAGCCGGGAGGGTGACCGGCTCACCATCGATCTGCAGGTGAATCAGACGCCCACCGACACTGTGTGGGAGCTGCCCAACGACGCGGGTGAGCTCGACATCGACGGCTACGTGATGGAAGGCGTCGGCTCGATCACCATCGATCTCGGTATGCCGCTGCCGGTTTCGGGTTCCATCGAGATCGGTGGCCAGCAGACCTATCGGGACGCGCGCAGCGTGAGCACCCTGGTGCAGACGCAGTCGACCCGCGTTTCCTGGACGGAATGATGCGAGCAGGTGCGCTGCGCGTCGGCGCGGCTGTTTCGGCCTGTGTCGGGTTGGCCGCGGTCGCGGGCTGTGGGTCCGACGACGCGGCGGATTCGCCGGGATCGGGTCCGTTCTCCGCCCCCGTCACGGCCGCCCCCGGAACCGGGGCTGTCGTTCGCGATGCGGCGCAGTTGTCGGCCGGTCTGCTCGCCGCTACGGATCTGCCCGGTGATTTCGCGGTGGTGCCGCCGCGCGGTGACGCCGCCGAGCCCGCGGTACCGCCTGCGGCGCTGACGGATCCGCCGGACTGTGGGCGTCTGCTCTCGCCGATCGCGCAGCAGTGGCCGGGGTCGGCCGCCGCCGCGTCGGTGCAGTTCGCGGGGCCCAGCTTCGCCACCATCGACATCGACGCCGCGAGCTACCCGGACCCGGCGCTGGCTCCGGCCTTCGACGCGCTCCAGGCCCAGGCCCGGCGCTGTACCAGCTACTCCGGTGACGACGCGGGCGTGCGGATCGAGTATCGAACCAGCGCGCTCGCGCAGCCGCCCGTGGGCGACGCAGGCTCGGCGTTCACCCTGACCGCGACGAGCGAGGGGCTCACCCTCACCTCGGCGACATCGCTGGTCCAGGTGGGCAACACGCTGGTTCAGGTGGTCGTCACCGCGCCGGAAGTCGTCGACCCCGGCGTGCTCGCCGATCTCACCGCGGCGCAGGTGCGCAAGCTCCGCGGCTGAAACCGGTTCGGACTCACGCCGAGACGGCGAGTTTCCCGCCGAGGTGGCCGAGATAGCCACGGACGTCGTCGGCGCTCTTGTCGGGAAGGCCGAAGACGACCTCGGTGACGCCGAGGTCGGCCCAGCGAGCGAGTTGCTCGCCGTCGTGACGACCCGCCAGCGCGATCACCCGTGGGGTACCGTCGCGACCCGCGTCCTTCCAGACACGGTGCAGCAGTTCGACTTTGGCACCGAGGTCGCCTTCGGTCGGGGTGGTGATCCAACCGTCCGCGTTGGCCGCGAGCCAACCGAACGATTTCTCGGTACCGCCCGCGCCGAGCAGCACCGGGACCCCGGCGCGCACCGGCTTGGGCCAGGACCAGCTCGCTCCGAACTTCACGAAGTCGCCGGAGAACTCGGCTTCCTCCTGCGACCACAGTGCCCGCATCGCGTCGAGGTTCTCACGCAACACCGTGCGTCGCTTGTTCGCGGGAACGCCGTGATGGGCGAGTTCGTCGGTGTTCCACCCGAATCCGACACCCAGCTCCACCCGGCCACCGGACAGGTGATCCAGGGAGGCGATGGTCTTGGCGAGGGTGATCGGATGGTGCTCGGCGGGCAGCGCCACCGCCGTCGACAACGTGATCCGCTCGGTGACCGCGGCGGCGGTGGCCAACGCGACCCACGGGTCGAGGGTGCGCAGGTACCGGTCGTCGGGGAGCGAGGAGTCCCCGGTCTGCGGATGGGCCGCGGCGCGCACGACCGGGATGTGGGTGTGCTCGGGGACGTAGAACGCGTCGAATCCGGCGTCCTCGGCGGCCTTGGCCGCATCGGCGGGCGTGATGCCCCGGTCACTGGTGAACAACACAACCCCGTAGCGCACGTCCCGGCCCTCCGACTTCGACAGCAAAACTGAAACAGGTTCTACAACCTGAACCCAGTTCTACATGAGTAGAACCAGTTCTACTAGTCCTGATCTCAATGGCAGGCCGAGCGGGTGATGGCCTTTCCCCGATCAGGCGAGGGGAATACGCTGGTTCCGTCCGAGCATCACTCTCGACACGGAGGTATCCGATGTCTGATGTTTCCCCCTTTCCTGACGGCTATCCGCGGATCTGTCCTGGGCTGGCGTGCGCGGGAGCGGCCGCCGCGATCGACTTCTATACCGCGATCTTCGGCGCGACCGTGCGCATGAAGATGGACGGGCCGGGCGGCACCGTCGTCCACAGTGAACTGCTCGTCGGCGACTCGGTGCTCATGGTCGGCGACCCGGTCCCCGAGATCGGCTTCGTCGACCCGAAGTCCGTCGGGGGCTCCCCGGTGAACCTGATGGTCTACGTCGCCGACGCCGACGCCGCCTTCGCCGCAGCGCTCACCGCGGGCGCCACCGCGACCACCCCCATGACCGACCAGTTCTACGGTGACCGCAGCGGCGCCTTCGAAGATCCGTGGGGTCACCGCTGGACGGTGGCCACCCACATCGAAGACGTCTCGCCGGAAGAAATGGAACGGCGCATGTCCGAGATGATGGAGGCCGCCGGCTGATCGTCCGCTCACGCGGGAACGATCGAGTCTCCCTCGACGCGAACGGGTTCGGCGGCCAGCGGTTTCGTGGCCGGCCCGCCACGCACGGCGCCGTCGAGCCCGAATCGGCTGCCGTGGCACGGGCAGTTGATGGTGCCATTGGCCACGGTCGCGACCTTGCACCCAGCATGCGTGCAGGTCGACGACAGCCCGACGAAGTTGCCCGGGGTCGGCTGGGTGACCACCGTGTCGCCGACGATCACCCCGCCGCCCACCGGGACATCCGCCACCTTGACCAGCGCACCGGCGGGTGCCCCGGGCCCGGGCGGCGCCACGGGTGCCGCGTCGCCCATCTCGGCGGCGCCGCACGCGGTCAGCGTCGCCGCGGCGGCCAACACGCCCGTGCCGACGACAACAGCGCGTCGGTTCAGCGAGAAATCGTTGATGGTCATCGCTCGTTCTCCGATTCAGTCGATACCCCCACCGGTCCGCCGACCGGCTCTTCCCCTGTCAACGTCGGACATCCCCTCCCGGTTCGACCGAACCCGATTACAGGCGTTGTTCGACGCATAGGTGCCCGGTTCGCCCCAGCGGCCGGTGCCTCGTGGGTAGTGCCGACCCGGCGTGAAATCTCCGGGTAGATCGGGGGATTCCCTGATGTGCTGGGCGGTCGGGGGAGCCTAGCGTTCTCGGTGTGAGGGCGATTGCGCAGCAGGTATACGGGTCAGCGGCGATGTTGACGGCGGTGGAGGTCGGGCGGCCGTCGGTGGGTGCGGGTGAGGTGCTGGTTCGGGTGCGCGCCTCGTCGGTGAACGCGCGGGATTGGCATGTGATGCGGGGGGATCCGAAGATCGCGCGGTGGATGGATCGGTCGGTGTTCGGTCGCCAGGGACCGGCGAACCCGGTGCCGGGTGGGGACTTCGCGGGGACCGTCGAGGCGGTGGGGGACGGTGTCGCGGACCTGGCCGTGGGCGAGGAGGTGTTCGGGGAGGCGGTCAGCGGTGCGTTCGCGGAGTACATCGCGGTGTCGCGGGCGTTGCTCGACCGGAAACCGGCGAATCTGAGCTTCGAGGAAGCCGCGGCGGTGCCGTTGGCCGCCAATACCGCCCTGACCTGCCTGCGCCACGTCGGCGAGGGGGAGCGGGTGCTGATCATCGGCGCGTCCGGTGGGGTCGGCACCTTCGCGGTCCAGATCGCCCGAGCACGGGGCGCGCAGGTCACCGGGGTGTGCAGCACCCGCAATGTCGAGGCGGCGCGCGCGCTCGGCGCGGAGCACGTCGTCGACTACACCCGCGACACCGTGACCGGCCGCTACGACACCGTCCTCGACCTGGCCGGAACACGGACCCTGCGGGCACTGCTGCGCCTGGTCGAACCCACCGGCACGCTGGTGCTGTCCGGTGGCGGCAACTTCGACGGCGGCAGCTGGTTCGGCCCGGTCGGCCTGCTCGCGCGCGGTCAGCTGGCGCGACCGTTCGTGAAACCCGCTATCCGGGTTCCCACGGCCGAGCAGACTTCGGAGTCGCTGACCGAACTGCGGGAACTGATCGAGTCGGGCCTGCTCCGCCCGGCGATCGACCGGACCTATCCGCTGGCCGAAACGCCCGCCGCGATCGAGTACATGGAAACCGAACACGCGCGCGCGAAAATCGTGATCACCGTCGCGTCGGCGGACTGACCTCACAGCAGGCGGAACTCCATCATCGCGATCGCGTCATCGACGGAGGTGGACAGGGCCGCGAGCCGACTGAATGCATCCGGGGCGGCCAGGGCCGACTGGCGGTCGGTCGGCCCGATCGGCAGGCGAGCGGCGAGCTCGTAGGAGCGGGTGGTCGGATCGTCGGACAGATCGTCCAGCGATGCCGACGGCGGCGGCCTGCGGATGCCGTTGCGCCGCGCGAACTGGGCCGTCAGCGTGTGCAGACGGTCCGCGCGTTCACGCAAGCCCGCCAGCAGCTCGCCGTCGTCGGCACCGGCGCCGTCCGGCCAGAGCTCGGTTTCCGCCCGGGGATACGGGGCGTCGTCGAGCCACTTCTCGACGCGGATGCGGTCGGTTCCCTTGCAGCGCAGCCGGTATCGCGAACCGGGCAGTTCGATCACCTCGGTGATCCTGGCGACGGTGCCCACCTCCGTGCGCACCTCACCACCTCCCACCTCGTGCCCGCGCGCGATCAGCACGACACCGAATTCCGGCTCCCGCCGCCCATCCGTGCAGTCCTCGACCAGCGCCACGTACCGCGGCTCGAAGATCTGCAACGACAGCGACTCACCGGGTAGCAGCACCGCGCCCAGCGGGAATATTGGTATCTCCACCGTTCCAGCATGCCCGGTGTCGCGCGGACTACGTCCATCCGGCGCGCTCACGCTGTGTCCTTTCGGCAAGGTCGGGCACGCTCCATGTTGACGAGGGACCGCGTCGCCGACCGCTCACGCGGTGGCGATCGACTCGAACACCGTCGGGTCGACCAGTGTCGAGGTGTCGCCGAGTTCGCGACCTTCGGCGACATCGCGCAGCAATCGGCGCATGATCTTGCCGCTGCGCGTCTTGGGCAGCTCCGGCACGATATGGATCTCACGCGGCCTGGCGATCGGACTGATCTCCAGCGAGACCGCCGCCTTCAGCTCGGCCACGAGCGACTCGGCCGCACCGGCCCTGCCGGTGAGAATGACGAAGGCCACGATCCCCTGACCGGTGGTCTCGTCGGACGCGCCGACCACGGCGGCCTCGGCGACGGCCGGGTGGCCGACGAGCGCGGATTCCACCTCGGCGGTGGAGATGCGGTGACCGGACACATTCATGACGTCGTCGACGCGCCCCAGGATCCACAGATCGCCGCCGGCGTCGAGCTTGGCGCCGTCCCCGGCGAAGTACCAGCCCTCGGAAGCGAAACGCTGCCAATAGGTTTCGCGGTAGCGGTCCATGTCGTTCCAGATGCCGCGCAGCATCGACGGCCACGGCTGATCCAGGACGAGCAGACCGGATCCGTCGTGGCCCAGAGGGGTGCCGTCGTCGTCGACGACCGCGGCGGAGATCCCGGGCAATGGACCCATCGCCGCGCCGGGCTTGGTCGCGGTGACGCCCGGCAGCGGCGAGATCATGATCGCGCCGGTCTCGGTCTGCCACCAGGTATCGACGATCGGAGTCTTGTTCGCGCCGAACACTTCTCGGTACCAGCGCCATGCTTCGGGGCGAGATCATGATCGCGCCGGTCTCGGTCTGCCACCAGGTATCGACGATCGGAGTCTTGTTCGCGCCGAACACTTCTCGGTACCAGCGCCATGCTTCCGGATTGATCGGTTCACCGACCGAGCCGAGCACGCGCAGGGTGCTCAAATCGTGCGCGTCGGGGATGTCACGGCCCCATTTCATGAAGGTGCGGATCAAGGTGGGCGCGGTGTAATAGATGGTGACGCCGTATTTTTCGATGATCTGGAAGTGTCGGTGTTCGTCGGGGGAGTTGGGGGTGCCTTCGTAGACGACCTGGGTGGCGCGGTTGGCGAGTGGTCCGTAGACGATGTAGCTGTGTCCGGTGACCCAGCCGATGTCGGCGGTGCACCAGTAGACGTCGTGTCCGGCTTTGTGGTCGAAGACGTTGTGGTGGGTGTAGGCGGCTTGGGTGAGGTACCCGCCGGTGGTGTGCAGGATTCCCTTGGGCTTTCCGGTGGTGCCGGAGGTGTAGAGGATGAACAGCGGGTGCTCGGCGGGGAAGGGCTGTGCCTCGTGCGAAGGCGAAGCGACAGCGACGGTCTCGTCCCACCACAGGTCACGGACCTCGGTCCACGGCACGTCGAGTCCGACCCGGCGCACCACCAGCACATGCTCGACGCTCGACGGATCCGAACCCAGCGCCTCGTCGACGGCGTACTTCAGTGCGGCGGGCTTGCCTCGCCGCCACTGACCGTCGGTGGTCACGATCAGCTTGGCCTCGGCGTCGTCGACCCGCTGACGCAAGGCGGTGGGGGAGAACCCGGCGAACACCACCGAGTGGGTGAGCCCGAGCCGCGCGCACGCCAGCATCGTCACAATGGCTTCGGGCACCATCGGCATGTAGATCGCGACCCGATCACCGGCGACCAGGCCGAGCGCGGTGAAAGTATTGGCCGCCCTGCACACGTCATCGAGGAGCTCCGCGTAGGTGATCGCGCGCGAGTCGCCCGGTTCGCCCTCCCAGTGGATGGCGACCTGGTCGCCGTGCCCGTCGATGACATGGCGGTCGACGCAGTTGTAGGAGACGTTGAGTTCGCCGTCGCCGAACCAACGCGCGACCGGCGCGTCGGACCAGTCGAGCACCTCGGTGAAGGGCTTGTGCCAGTGCAACCGGTTGGCCTGCTCGGCCCAGAAACCGTCGCGATCGGCGCGCGCCCGCTCGTACAGCGAGGCATCGGCATTGGCCGACGCGGCGAACTCGGGGGCAGGCGGGAAACTGGTCACAAGAAATTCTCCTTCGAAAAGCGTGAGGTACAACCCGTGCCGGTGGGGCGAACCACCGGCACGGGCAGGGTTGGCGTCAGTGCGAGATCGCCTTCTCCGCACCGACGCCGGTCAGCGACCGGACTTCCATCTCCGCGGCCTTGGCCTGATCGACCTGCTCGCCACGTCCACCGAGGAACGTACCGAGCACGCCGAGCGCGAACGCCAGCGGAATGGACACGATGCCCGGGTTGGACAGCGGGAACCAGTCGAAATCCGCATCCTTGATCATCGCGGTCTTGTTGCCCGACACCGCGGGCGAGAACACGATGAGCACGATGGTCGAGATCAGGCCGCCGTACATCGACCACAGCGCGCCGGAGGTGTTGAAGCGCTTCCAGAACAGCGAGTACAGGATGGTCGGCAGGTTCGCCGCCGCCGCCACCGCGAACGCCAGCGCCACCAGGAACGCGATGTTCTGGCCGTTGGCGAGGATGCCGAGACCGATCGCGAGCACACCGATCACCACCGCGGTGATCCGCGAGACCCGCACCTGCTTGACCTCGTCGACCTTGCCCTTCTTGATGACACTGGCGTAGACGTCGTGGGCGAACGAGGCCGACGCGGTGATGGTGAGTCCGGCCACGACCGCGAGGATCGTCGCGAACGCGACCGCCGAGATCACCCCGAGCAGGATCACCCCGCCCAGCTCGAACGCCAGCAGCGGAGCCGCCGAGTTCTGGCCACCCGCCGCGGCGAGGATCCTGTCCGGGCCGACGATGGCCGCCGCGCCGTAACCGAGCACCAGGGTGAACAGGTAGAAGGCGCCGATCAGGCCGATCGCCCACACCACCGATCGCCGAGCCTCTTTCGCGGTCGGGACCGTGTAGAAGCGCATCAGCACGTGCGGCAGACCCGCGGTGCCCAGCACCAGGGCGAGGCCGAGCGACAGGAAGTTCAGCTTGGACATCTCGCTGCCGCCGTACTGCGCGCCGGGAGCGAGCACGTCGCGGGCGGCGACCGCCTTGTTGGTGGATTCGCTCACCGATTCCTGTGCGGCACCGAGGATGTCGGAGAAGTTGAAACCGAACTTGGCCAACACCATCACCGTCATCAGCGCGGCGCCCGCGATCAGCAGCACCGCCTTGATGATCTGCACCCAAGTGGTGCCCTTCATGCCACCGACCAACACATACACGATCATCAGCACGCCGACGGCGGCAATGACTATGGATTGCCCTGTGCGACTGGAGATATCGAGCAGCAGCGCGACCAGGCCACCGGCGCCCGCCATCTGCGCGAGCAGGTAGAACAGCGAGACGGTGAGGGTGGTCAGCGCGGCCGCGGTGCGCACCGGGCCTTCCTTCAACCGGAAGCTGAGCACGTCGGCCATAGTGAATTTGCCGGTGTTGCGCAGCATTTCGGCCACCAGCAGCAGCGCGACGAGCCAGGCGACGAGGAACCCGATCGAATACAGGAATCCGTCGTAGCCATAGACGGCGATCGCGCCCGCGATGCCGAGGAAGCTCGCGGCCGAGAGGTAGTCACCGGCGATGGCGATGCCGTTCTGCGGGCCGGAGAAGCCGCGTCCACCGGTGAAATAGTCGGCGGCACTGGCATTGTTGCGGCTGGCCCGGATCACCACGACCATCGTGACCGCGACGAACAGCAGGAAAATGGCGATATTGGCGATGGGATTGCCCACCGTCGAAGACGCGGCAAGGGTGACGCTCATGCCTGGCCCCCTTCGAGTTCTTCGCGGATGGCCGCGGCGCGCGGGTCCAGTTCACGGTTGGCGAAACGGACGTAGAGGCCGGTGATGAGAAACGTGGAGACGAACTGCCCGAGGCCGAGCAGCAGACCCACATTGACGTTGCCGAAGACCTTCTGCGCCATGAAGTCGTGCGCGTAGGCGCCGAGCAGCACATAGCTCAGGTACCACGTCAGAAACAGGGCGGTCATCGGGAAAACGAAGCGGCGCAGTCGATTGCGCAGATCTTGGAACTGTGGACTCGCTTGTACCGCGAGCCATTCGTCGGCACTCGGTGTGCGCGGATCTGGCGCTTCTTCGGTGTCGGTTTGGGTCATGCCGGTCGTCCTAGCGTGAAGGGGGGTCGTGCGTGGAGATGACGGTAAGTGCCCGGACGTGCGCGCATGATGGTGTGGTGTGGGTCACTCGGTGAAGGTGGCCGCCCGTGCGGTGAGCGGTCGATGTGGTGCGACGAACGGTCGTCGTGCGATCACCGGTGGGTGGCTGTTTCGGGGTCGCGGTCGGCACTCATGCCGAGCCGTTCGGGGGCGTGCATGCGCAGGAAGACCCCCGCGACCGCCCGAGGATCCTGACCCCTGGTGGCCAGGCTCACCAGGATCGTCACCGCGAAGGCCAAGGGCACGCTGACCGCGCCGGGATAGTCGACGATCGCGGCGGGCCAGCCGTTCGCCAGATCGGGGGAGACGCCACCGAGCACCGCCAGCACGGTCGCTCCACCCGCGGTGACGCCGCCGGTGAGCATGCCGGCGGCCGCGCCGGTCGCGGTGAGTCCGCGCCACCAGATACCGAGGACCAGCAGGGGACACAGGGTCGAGGCGGCCACCGAGAAGGCCAGTGCGACAGTGCGCGACAGGTCGAGGGACGCGACGGTCACCGCGAGCGTCAGCGGGACCAGGCCCGCGACCAGCGCGGCGAGTCGGAAGTCGCGGATGCGCCCGCGCAGCACGTCGGTGCTGAGCACGCCCGCCAGGCTGACCAGCAGCCCCGACGAGGTGGACAGGAACGCCGCGATCGCTCCGGCCGCCGCCAGCGCGGCCAGTAGTTGTCCACCGAGTCCGCCGAGCACGGCACCGGGCAGCAGCACCACCGCCGCGTCGGAGGCGCCGGTGATCAGCAGTTGTGGCACGTAGAGGCGGGCGAAGACACCGAGCAGGATCGGGAACAGGTAGAAGACGCCGACCAGCCCGATCACCGTCAGCGCGGTCCGGCGAGCGGACGGGCCGTCGCGGTTGGTGTAGAAGCGGACGAGTACGTGTGGCAGGCCCATGGTGCCGAGGAAGGTCGCCACGATCAGCGAAAAGACCTGGTACTGGGGGTGTTCCCCGCCGAAGCCGCCACCGGCCGCCACCCAGCTCGCGCCGTCGGCCGGTGCGCCGGCCACCACCGGAACGGCCGAACCCGGCGCGAGGATCAACTCGGTCCCTTCGGCGAGGGTGTGATCGCCCGGTGCCAGCACGACCGGACCTGCGACGGTCTGGCCGTCGAGCATTCCGGTGATCGTGACCTGCTGCGAAACATCCAGGTGTACGACGATATCGGTGGAGATGTCGACGGTGGTGCGCTCGTCGACGGTCGGCGGCGCTGAGGTGTCGACCGGTCGTTCGTCGGCGAGGAAATGCATTCCGAGCACCAGCGCGGGCACCGCCACCGCGGTCAATTTCAGCCAGTACTGGAATGCCTGCACCAAGGTCACCGACCGCATTCCGCCGCCGATCACATTCGCCAGCACGATGGCGCCCACCGCGACCGCGCCCACCCAAGCGGGCACTCCGAGCAGAATGTGCAGCGTGAGTCCGGCCCCTTGGAATTGCGGGATCAGATACACCGCGCACACCAAGACGACGAGACCGGCGGCCATGCGCCGCAACCGAATCGATCCCAACCGGAATTCGGCGAAGTCCGGCACGGTGTACGCACCGGAGCGGCGCAGCGGCGCGGCCACGAACATCAACAGGCCCAGATAACCCGCGGTGAATCCCACCGGATACCAGAGGGCATCGGCGCCGTATTTGGCGATCAATCCGGCGACACCGAGAAACGAAGCAGCGGAAAGGTATTCACCGGAAATCGCCGCCGCGTTCCACCGCGAACCCACCGTGCGCGACGCGACCAGGAAGTCCGACGTCGTGCGGGAAAGACGCACTCCATAGAACCCGATGCCGACGGTGGCAAGCGCCGCCAGCAGCAGCGCGGCGACCGTGAGCGCGGGAGTGTCGGGGCTCATGAGCTCGGCGTCAGTCCCCGGCCAGTTCCAGGAAGTCGTCTTCGTTGCGTTGGGCGAGGCGAACATACGACCACCCCACCGCGTACAGCGTCGGGAACGCGAGCACGCCGAGAATCAGCCAGGGCAGCCGAATGCCGACCACCGCGGCCTCGGCGATCGCGTCGACGCGGAACAGCACCGGCAGCGCGCCGAAGCCGACCGCCACCACCAGTCCCAGGCGCAAGGCCAGGCCGAGCTGGGCCCGGATCAACCCACCGATCAACGCCGCGCCCAGATCGGTCTGCTCGACCACTTCCGTGCGGGTGCGCACCTGACGCGCCCCGCGCCGCTGCGCCAGCACCACCCGTTCGCGCGGTGGTCGCTGCGGACCCGTCACCGCTGCGACCAGTTCTGTCGAGGTCCGTGCACGAGCCGCTGCTTGAGTTCGCGCACCTGCCGCCGACTCACCGGCAACTCCACCGCTCCGGCGGCCCCCTCGGCCCGCAGACACACCACCGTCGCATTGCCCGCGCTCCGCAAACCGGTCACCGATCGCAATGCCACCAGATACGACCGATGCACCCGAAGAAAGCCGGCGTCCTCCCACCGTGATTCCAATGCCGACAACGGAATCCGCACCAGATGCGACCCGCTTCCGGTATGCAGCCGCGCGTAATCCCCGTCCGCCTCGACCCACGCCACATCGGCCCGATTCACCAGCGTGGTAACCCCACCGAGTTCCACCGGAATCACCTCACTGGGATGAGCGGACTTCGCGACCACCGTCGCGGGCGCCGAAACCCGCCCCGCCAGAATCCGGCGCACCGCCTCGCCCAATCGAGCGCCCCGCAGCGGTTTGAGCAGATAATCCACCGCACCCAAATCGAAGGCGGCCACCGCGTGGTCATCGTGGGCGGTCACGAAAACCACGGCGGGCGGCTCCGCGAACTCCGACAGAATTCCCGCCAACTCCATTCCGGTGAGCCCCGGCATATCGATATCGAGAAACACCGCGTCGATCGGATGCGCCCGCAACAATCGCAACGCCCCGGTCGCCTCACCCGCCCGATGGATCTCACCGACGCCCGCCTGGGTGCTCAGTAGATACACGAGCTCATCCAGCGCCGGTTTCTCGTCATCGACGGCGAGCACCCGCAGAGCGGTCGAGGGTTCATCGGTGTTCCAAGTCACAACCCATCCATCGTAACCGGCACTGTTGGCGCGGTGTCGAACAATGCCCCGCGAGGTGGATCAGGCGCGAATTCCGGCGCGGAATTTCGGGACGCGCATGCTGACCTTCGTCCCGGCGCCGGGCGCGGTTTCCACAACCAGGCCGTAGTCGTTGCCGAAGGCGGCGCGCAGGCGGTCGTCGACGTTGGCCAGACCGACGTGGGCGGCCTCACCGGTGCGCGCGGGGCCGGAATCGGTGTCGACGGCGTCGAGGGCACCCGAGCGCAAGAGGTCGGGGTCCATGCCGATGCCGTCGTCTTCGACGCTGATCAGGCAGTCGGTGCCCGCGTCGGTGGCGACGATGTTCAGTTGGCCGCCCCGGCCGCCGCCGGCGAGGCCGTGCCGGACCGCGTTCTCGACCAGCGGCTGCAAGGCGAGGAAGGGCAGCACGACGCCGAGGACTTCCGGCGCGATGCGCAGGCGCACATCGAGGGCGTCGCCGAAGCGGGCCTGTTCCAATGCCAGGTATCGCTCGATATTGCGCAATTCGTCGGCCAGAACGGTGAATTCGCCTGCGGCGCGGAAGGAATAGCGGGTGAAGTCGGCGAATTCGAGGATCAGTTCGCGGGCCCGATCGGGGTCGGTGCGGACGAACGAGGCGATCGTGTTGAGCGCGTTGTAGATGAAGTGCGGGCTGATCTGGGCTCGCAGCGCCCGCAATTCGGCCCGGTCGACCCGAGCCCTCGAGGCATCCAACTCGGCGAGTTCCAACTGCCCGCACGCGTACCGCGCCACCTCCGCGGCCGCCCCGAGCATGCCCGGCCCCGGCTTCCCGGTCGTCACCATGCCGAGCACACCGACCGCCGCCCCCGTATCGATCAGCAACGGTTGCGCGATCAACGTGTGCTCGTCACCGGTCACCAGCACCGGCCGCTCATCAGCGACGGCACGCCGCGCCGCGTCGGCGAACAGCGCGAGCATCCCGGTGTGCGGCCCATCCCAGGCGAGCAGCGTCGCGTCGGCGTCGGCCACGCCCAACGCCTCGGCACCGGCGAGAGCACGCAGATGCGGCGCCGCCTCGCTCGCGGACTCCTCGGTCAATCCGCGCCGCAACGGCACCGCGGCCAGCGATGCGGTGTGCAGCGCCTGATGGACGGCGCGCTGGGCGGGTGTGGTGACGACACGCTGGGTCCGCCGCCAGACCAGCAAGGCCACGACCAGCAGAGCGGCGATCACAACGGCCACGATGACGGTGGTCAACGAGTGGGCCGATCGGAGTACACCCACCGAGTATGCCGGTGACGTTCACCACGACACGCCGGTCCATGCCGAGGTGCCGCTCGAGGCGCGCGCGCCGAGTGCGAATTCTGTCGGACCCCCGTGCATAGAATGCCAAGGCCAACCCCCGCCGACTCAATGGGAGGAAGGACCGTCTTGGCTCCGTCCGGATCGTTCGTTCACCTGCACAACCACACCGAGTACTCGATGCTCGATGGAGCGGCGAAGATCTCGCCGTTGTTCGCGGAGGCGGATCGGTTGGGCATGACCGCGGTCGGTATGACCGACCACGGCAACATGTACGGCGCCTCGGAGTTCTACAACAGTGCCAAGAAGGCGGGCATCAAGCCGATCATCGGCATCGAGGCCTATATCGCGCCGGGCTCGCGTTTCGACACCAAGCGGGTGAAGTGGGGCGATCCGGGTCAGAAGGGCGACGACGTCTCCGGCTCGGGTGCCTACACGCACATGACCATGGTCGCCGAGAACGCGACCGGTCTGCGCAACCTGTTCAAGCTGTCGAGCTTGGCGTCGATCGAGGGGCAGTTGGGCAAGTGGGCGCGTATGGACGAGGAGATCATCGCCCAGCACGCCGAGGGCATCATCGCGACCACGGGTTGCCCGTCGGGTGAGGTGCAGACGCGTCTTCGCCTCGGGCACGAGCGTGAAGCGCTCGAAGCTGCCGCGAAGTGGCAGGAGATCTTCGGCGCCGACAATTTCTTCCTCGAGGTGATGGACCACGGTCTGTCTATCGAGCGCCGGGTCCGTGAGGGCTTGATCGATATCAGTAAGCAGCTCGGGATCCCGCCGATCGCGACCAACGATTGCCATTACGTCACCAAGGATCAGTCGGTCAACCACGAAGCGCTGCTGTGTATTCAGACCGGTAAGACGCTGTCGGACCCGACCCGCTTCAAGTTCGACGGTGACGGCTACTACCTCAAGTCCGCCGCGGAGATGCGCGCGATCTGGGATGCCGAGGTTCCCGGTGCCTGTGACAACACCGAGCTCATCGGCGAGCGCGTGCAGCCTTACGACGATGTGTGGGAACACCGTGACCGGATGCCGATCTTCCCGGTGCCCGAGGGCCACGACCAGGCCAGCTGGTTGCGCAAGGAAGTCCTCGACGGTCTCGATCGCCGCTTCCCGGACGGTGCCTCGCGCGAATATCTCGACCGCGCCGACTTCGAACTCACAGTCATCTGCGAGATGGGTTTCCCGGCTTACTTCCTCGTTGTCGGTGACCTGATCAAGCACGCGCTCGAGGTCGGTATCCGGGTCGGTCCCGGGCGTGGTTCGGCGGCGGGTTCGCTGGTCGCTTACGCGATGGGTATCACCAATATCGACCCGATCCCGCACGGTCTGCTCTTCGAGCGGTTCCTCAACCCCGAGCGTGTGTCGATGCCCGATATCGATATCGACTTCGATGATCGCCGTCGCGGTGAGATGGTCCGCTACGCGACCGAGAAGTGGGGCAGCGACCGTGTCGCGCAGGTGATCACTTTCGGCACCATCAAGACCAAGGCCGCGATCAAGGACTCCGCGCGAGTGTTGTTCGGCCAGCCCGGTTTCGCTATCGCCGACCAGATCTCCAAGGCGTTGCCGCCGCCGATCATGGCCAAGGACATCTCGGTCTCGGGTATCACCGATCCCGACCATGAGCGGTACAAGGAAGCCGCCGAGGTGCGTGAGCTCATCGGCTCCAATCCTGATATCGCCAAGATCTACGAGACCGCGAAAGGCTTGGAAGGCCTGATCCGCAATGCGGGTGTGCATGCTTGCGCGGTCATCATGTCCTCGGAGCCGCTCACCGATGCGATCCCGGTGTGGAAGCGCGCCCAGGACGGCGCGATCATCACCGGCTGGGATTATCCGTCGTGTGAGGCTATCGGGCTGTTGAAGATGGACTTCCTGGGTCTGCGCAACCTCACCGTGATCGGTGATGCCCTGGAGAACATCAAGGCCAACCGCGGCATCGATCTGGACATGGACAACCTGCCGCTCGACGACCCGGCCACCTACGAGCTGCTCGCCCGCGGCGACACTCTCGGCGTGTTCCAGCTCGACGGCAGCGCCATGCGCGACCTGCTGCGTCGCATGCAGCCCACCGGCTTCGGCGATATCGTCGCCGTCCTCGCGCTGTACCGCCCCGGCCCGATGGGCATGAACGCCCACAACGACTACGCCGACCGCAAGAACAACCGGCAAGAAGTCAAACCGATCCACCCGGAGCTCGAAGAGCCGCTGAAAGAGATCCTCGCCGACACCTTCGGCCTGATCGTCTATCAGGAACAGATCATGCAGATCGCGCAGAAGGTGGCCGGGTACTCGCTCGGCCAAGCCGATATCCTGCGCCGCGCCATGGGTAAGAAGAAGCTGTCGGTCCTGGAAGAGGCCTATGCGGGCTTCCGCGACGGCATGCTGGCCAACGACTTCTCCGAGCCCGCCATCAAGGCGCTGTGGGACACGATTCTCCCGTTCGCCGGGTACGCGTTCAACAAATCGCACGCCGCCGGCTACGGCCTCGTCTCCTTCTGGACCGCCTACCTCAAGGCCAACTACCCGGCCGAGTACATGGCCGGTCTGCTCACCTCCGTCGGTGACGACAAGGACAAAGCCGCCATCTACCTGTCGGATTGCCGCAAGATGGGCATCACGGTGCTGCCGCCCGATGTCAACGAATCGGAGCTGAACTTCGCCTCCGTCGGCACCGATATCCGGTTCGGCCTCGGCGCGGTCCGCAACGTCGGCACCAACGTGGTCGGCTCGATCATCAACGCGCGCAAGGAGAAGTCGAAGTTCACCGACTTCTCCGACTACCTGAACAAGATCGACGCGATCGCCTGCTCCAAGAAGGTCACCGAATCCCTCATCAAGGCAGGCGGTTTCGACTCCCTCGGGCATCCGCGCAAGGGTCTGCTGCTGATCCATTCCGATGCGATCGACGCGGTGATGTCGACCAAGAAGGCCGAGGCGATCGGCCAGTTCGACCTGTTCGGCGGCCTCGGCGACGGCGACGATTCGATGGCGTCGGTGTTCAACGTCAAAGTGCCGGAAGACGAATGGGAGACCAAGCACAAGCTCGCCCTCGAACGAGAGATGCTCGGCCTCTACGTGTCCGGGCATCCGCTCAACGGCGTCGAGCACGTGCTGGCCGCCCAGGTCGACACCCCCATCCCGGCGATCCTGGAAGGCGACGTCAAGGACGGCGCGCAGGTGACCATCGGCGGCATTCTCGCCTCGGTGAACCGCCGCATCAACAAGAACGGCCTGGCCTGGGCTTCGGCCCAGCTCGAGGACCTCACCGGTGGTGTGGAAGTGCTGTTCTTCCCGCAGTCGTACTCGGTGTACGGCATGGATGTGGTCGAAGACGCCGTGGTGCTCGTGAAGGCCCGCGTCTCCGTGCGTGACGACCGCATCTCGCTGATCGCCAATGACCTTGTCGTGCCCGATCTCTCGGCCATCGGCGTGGCCAAGCCGGTGGCGGTCGTGATGACCACTCGCATGTGCACGCCCGACAAGCTCGGCGAACTCAAGAAGGTCCTCTCCCGCCACCAGGGCACCTCGGATGTGTTCATCCGCCACGTCGGCGCCCGCGAGAAGACCACCATGCTCAAACTCGACGATGCCTGGCGGGTCTCCCCGTCCTCGGCCTTGATGGGCGATCTGAAAGCACTGCTCGGACCGGGCTGCCTGGGCTGAGCGAACAACGGCGAAACGACCCGCTGCCCTGCCGATCGTTTCGCCGTCGAGGGTCTACTGAAGGATGAACTCGGGTACGCGAGCCTCGGAAGAGGCAGTGGCTGTACCGGGTTCACGCTCGAGCCGGTGGGACAGCGCCACGGTGGCGACCATGGCCAGGCCGAGCCCGGCGCCGATCCAGCCCACCGAGGTGAAGCCGAGCCCGGCGCCGATGGCCAGTCCGCCGAGCCACGGGCCGACCGTGATCCCGATGTTGAACGCCGAATAGTTGGTCGCCGCGGCCAGCGTCGGCGCACCGTCGGCGAGGGTGAAGACGCGGGTGTTCAAGGCCGGGTTCGTGGCGAATCCGAAAGCGCCGAGCAGCAAGACGAGCACGACCATAGCCGCGGGGGAGTGCGCGGTGACGGCGATCGCGGCCGCGGCCACTGTCATTCCGGTGGCCCCCACATACAGGGTGCGGAACGGGTGCGCGTCGGCGAAACGCCCACCGATCGTGATGCCGATCAACCCGCCGACGCCGTACAGACCCAGCACCGCCGGGATCCACGCCGCCGAGATGCCAGTGGTGTCGGCCAGCAACGCACCGAGATAGGCGAAGGTGACGAACGCCGAACCCGTCGACAGCGCGGTGGCGCCGTAGGACACCCACAGTCGCGGGTTCGCCATCACCCGCAATTCGCCGCGCAGCGCCGCGACCGTGCTCGGCCGGCCACCGGGAATCTTCGCGAACACGCCGATCATGGTCAGCGCGGACAGTCCGGCGACCGCCCAGAAGGCCGCGCGCCAGCCCCAGTGCTGGCCGATCACGGTGCCTGCGGGCACCCCGACGATCGTGGCGATGGTGAGTCCGCCCGCGACGATGCTCATCGCCCGTCCGCGTAACCGCGGCGCCACCAGGCTGACCGCGGTCGCGGCCGCCAATGCCCAGAACCCGGCGTAGACGAAGGCGCTCACCACTCTGGTCCCGAAGATCACCCAGTAGTTCTCGCTCAGCGCGCCGACGACATGGGCGGCGACGAAGATCGCGAGGAAGGCGAGCAGCGCGTCGCGGCGCGGCCAACGCAGCGTCACCACGGCCAGCAGCGGCGCGCCGACCAGCATGCCCAGCGCGAAGGCCGAGATGAGCAGTCCGGCACTGGGAATGGAGACACCCAGGTCGGCGGCCATCTCGGGGAGGAGACCGGCGAGCATCAGCTCGGAGGTCCCCTGCGCGAAGATGGACAGGCCGAGGATGTAGACAGCGGTCGGCATGACAAGCCTTTCTGAGGTCGAACAGTTTTGAATCAATCAGTCCAAAATGAGGGCATGGCGAAAGACGACTCGGGGTAGGTGAGCTCAGAGGCAGCGCATCGCGGTGTCGGCGATCGAGGAGAGGGTGGCGTGGTCCGCGCCGCCTCGCGCCGCGACCCGGATACCGCTGATCGTGGCGGTCAGGAACTCGGCGATGGCGCGGGGGTCGCCATCGCCGGCGAATTCGCCTGCGCGTCGACCGCTGACGATGGTCGCGGTGAGCGCGTCGAGGCGGCGCTCCTGATCGGCGGCCAGAGTGGCTTTGATGTCGGCGTCGTGCGGCGCGAGCTCGACGATCGAGTTGACGACGAGGCAGCCCGTCGGTTCGGTGTCGGGCGCGTCGGCGGCCCGGTGCAGGACGGCGCTGATTCGCTCCCTGGCCGGTGCGTCGCTGTCGAGGAGGTCGAACAGAGGTGTGTTCTTCATGGTGATGTAGTGCCGCAGTGCGCGATCGAACAGGTCGCGTTTGCTGGTGAAGGTGTTGTAGATGCTGCTGCGACCCAAACCTGTTGCGGTGCAAAGATCCTGGGTAGATGTCGCCTCGTAGCCCGCGGACCAGAACGCTCGCATCGCGGCATCCACCGCGCGGTGCTCGTCGAATTCCTTGGGTCGGGCCATGGCGACGACCGTAGCATGTTTTGAACAGATCAGTCCAAAAGTGGGCTGGGTGCGGGCACAGGCCATCGGGGGCGTCCCTGTGGTGGGTCGTGATGGCCGCCCCGCGAACGACGAGCTAGCGTCGAGAGACGTGACGTCCGTGCCGCTGCTCGACTCGCCATCGCCCGCCGAGATGTCGTCTCGGCCGGGGCGGCTCGCGTTGTCGGGGCGGGCGGTGCTGATCGCCGCGGCCTGTCTGATCGTGGCGCAGCTGATACTGCGCGGGTGGATGGCCGGGTCCGGGTTCTTCTACTGGGACGATTTCCTGCTGATCGGGCGGGTGAGCAGTCAGCCGGTGTTCTCGACGGAATTGCTGTTCACCAGTCACGACGGGCACGTGATGCCGCTGTCCTTCGTGCTGACCTGGCTGGTCACCGAGGTGGCGCCGCTGCAGTGGACGCCGGCGGTCATCGTGTTGGTGGCGTTGCAGTTGCTCGCGTCGCTGGCGGTGTTGCGCTTGGTCGTCGTGCTGCTCGGAGTTCGCGCCAGGATGCTGGGACCGTTGGCGTTCTACCTGTTCGTGCCGTTGACGGTGCCCGCGTTCGCCTGGTGGGCGGCGGCGGTGAACGCGCTGCCGTTGCAGATCGCGCTGGCCTGGGTCAGTGCGGACGCTGTGCGGCTGGTGCGGACCGGGCGGCGTGGGTACGCGGTGTCGGGGGCCGTGGTGTTCGCGGTGGCGTTGCTGTTCTTCGAGAAATCGGTGGTCGTGCTACCGGTGGCTTTCGCGGTGGCCGTGCTCGCGGCCCACGTCTCGGGAGGGTCGGTGCGCGACACCGCCCGCCGTGGCGCCGCACTGTGGACGGCGGCCGGTGCGGTATTGCTGGTGTGGTCGGCGGGCTTTCTGCTCGTGATCCAACGCCCGCGCGGACTCTCGGCTCCCGAACACCCCGGATCCCTGTGGAGTCGGGCGCTGTCGGACGGGCTGGTGCCCGCCCTGCTCGGCGGTCCGTGGCGCTGGGAACGCTGGCAACCCGCCACGCCGTGGGCCGATCCACCCGGCCTGCTGGTCGCGCTGAGCTGGTTGTTGCTGATCCTGTTCGCGGCGTGGACGATTCGCACCCGTCGCCGGGTGGTCGCGGTGTGGGCATGCACCGCCGCGCACGCGGTCCTGACCATCGCGCCCGTCGTCCTCCTGCGCGACGGCCCGAGTACCCCGGGCCTCCTGCTCCAGTCCCTGCGCTACTTCGCCGACTTCGCCGTCATCGCCACCGTCGCGCTCGCGCTGATCGCCGCGGCGCCCGGTCGGTCACGGTCGGGTGCGCTGCCTGGATCGAACAAGCCTGCACGACAACGGGTTCTGTCGAGTGTCCGTCGTGGCATCGTCGGCGGGTCGGCTTCGATCGAGAAGGGTGACGGCCGAGCGCGGCAAGTAGCTGGTGTCGCGGCGATCACCCTGTTCCTCGCGAGCAGCGTGTACTCGACGATCACCTTCACCAGATCGTGGGAACCGAGCCCGGCTCGCACCTATGTCACCGGAGTGCGAGCCGCTCTTCCCGGAGCCGCCGACGCGCCGTTGCTGCCGCAGGAGGTGCCGTGGAATGTCTTGAACCCGTTGGCCTTCCCCGAGAACATGACCGACCGCGTCTTCGCCCCGATCGCGACACCCACCACCTTCGCCCTGTCGACCCCACGCCTGCGCATGATCACCGACGAAGGCGACATCGTCGACGCCCAGGTCTGGTGGAACCGCGCGATCGTCGCGGGCCCCGAACCCCGTTGCGGCCACCGGGTCCGCGGCACCGCAGGCGCCAACCTCCCACTCGACGGACCCATGCAGATCCGCGACTGGACCGCCCAGCTGAACTACCACGCCGACCGTGACGGCCGGATCGCCCTGTCCTTCGAGGGCGAGACCGAAACGATCGCCGACGTGCGCGCGGGCCTGAACACCGTGTATGTCCGGCTGCTCGGCGGTGGCGACACCCTGCGCATCCGGTCCCTCGACGAGCGGCAGTCACTGTGCGTCGGCGCCGGACCGGTCGGGGTCGCCGCGTACCCGCGGTGATTCGTTGATCGAGCACACCGGCGCGGGGCATGCGATGCTGGGCCGATGAGGCAGTTTCGGGTGTGGGCGCCGGAGGCGGGAGCGGTGCGGCTGCAACTGGACGGGGTGGTGCACCCGATGCGCCGAAACGGCGGCGGCAACTGGTCGGTGCGCGTCGACGCAGGTCAGGGTGCTCGATACGGGTTCCTGGTCGATGACGATCCGACGGTACTGCCCGACCCGCGCTCGGCCCGTCAACCCGACGGGGTGCACGGAACCTCCGCGGTCCACGACCTCGACCCGACGGCCTGGACCGACCGGAACTGGACCGGTCGACCCCTGGCCGGCTCGGTGTTCTACGAACTCCACATCGGCACCTTCACCCCCGACGGCACCTTCGACGCGGCGATCGCCCATCTCGACCACCTCGTCACCCTCGGCGTGACCACCGTCGAACTCATGCCGGTCAACGCTTTCGACGGCACCCACAACTGGGGCTACGACGGCGTCCTCTGGTACGCGGTGCAGGAGAGCTACGGCGGCCCCGACGGCCTGCAACGCTTCGTCGACGCCTGCCACGCCCGCGGCCTGGCCGTCTGCCTCGACGTGGTCTACAACCATCTCGGCCCCTGCGGCAACTACCTGCCGCGCTTCGGCCCCTACCTCGCCACCGGCCGCAACACCTGGGGCCAGAGCCTCAATCTCGATGGTCCAGGCTCGGACGCGGTCCGCGCCTACATCATCGACAACGCCCTGCGCTGGCTGCGCGAGTTCCACATCGACGCGTTGCGCATCGACGCCGTCCACGCGCTGGTCGACCGCACCGCCACCCATCTGCTCGCCGAGCTCACCGTCGAAACGACCGCGCTGGCAGCACATCTGGGCCGACCGCTCAGCCTGATCGCCGAGAGCGACCTCAACGATCCCCGACTGATCACCCCGCGCGCGGCGGGCGGCTACGGACTGACCGGCCAGTGGAACGACGACCTGCACCACGCCGTCCACACCGCTGTTTCCGGCGAGAGGCAGGGCTACTACGCCGATTTCGGCTCACTGGCCTGCCTCATGCACACCCTCACCCACGGGTTCTTCCACGCCGCTACCTATTCCAGCTTCCGCGGGCGCACCCACGGGGCGCCCATTCCCCGCGACCTCGTCCCCGGCAGCGCCCTGCTCGGCTACACCTGCAACCACGATCAAATCGGCAATCGCGCGATCGGTGACCGCCCCAGCGACTACCTCACCCCCGGCCAACTCGCGGTGAAGGCGGCACTGGTGTTGCTCTCGGCGAGCACCCCGATGCTGTTCATGGGGGAGGAGTGGGGCGCGCGCACCCCGTTCCAGTTCTTCACCTCCCACACCGACCCCGTCGTCGCCGCGGCCACCGCCACCGGGCGCCGCGCCGAATTCGCCCAGCACGGATGGTCCAGCGAGGAGGTGCCGGACCCGCAGGACCCGGCCACCTTCACCCGCTCCAAGCTCGACTGGACCGAGATCGGTCGCGAACCGCACGCCCGGTTGCTCGCCTGCTATCGCGGCCTGCTCGCGCTACGCGCATCGAGGCCGGAGTTCACCGACCCATGGCTGCAACGAGTGTGGGCCGACTATGACGAAGCACAGCGTTGGTTCATCCTGCGTCGTGGTCGAATCTCGGTGGTGTGCAACCTCGCCGAGGACGAAGTGGTCATCCCGGTGCACGGTCGTGTGCTGCTCGCCTGGTCGCCTGCCACCGAAAGTGGTGCGGGAACACTCATTTCGGGTCACAGTTTCGCGGTGCTCGAAGAGGGCGACGGCGCGGGGACGGTGGTCACCGAGTGATGACGACAGGGCACGGGTCGGCCACAGTCCGAAACGCGCCATTGCCGAATAGGCATAACGCCGTATAGTTGGATGATGAGCAACGACGCTTACGGGCAGGATAGCGCTGCCCTCCCGGCCGGTGTGGGGGGCTTCGCCCCCGCCGGGTTCGGCCCGCTGGTGCGCGCATTCGCCGGCTTGATCGGCCACCGCCGCGGCGCGGGCGGCGCCCTCGCGGTATATCGGCACGGTGAACCACTCGCCCATTTCTGGATCGGCAGTGCTGGTGACACCGCGTGGACCGCGAACACCGGTTCCATCGTGTTCTCCGCGACCAAGGGCGTCACCGCCACCGTCATCCACCGGCTCGCCGACCGTGGACTCATCGACTATCAGGCGCCGATCGCCGAGTACTGGCCGCGTTTCGCCGCGCACGGCAAAGGTTCGATCACCGTCGCCGACGTCCTCACCCACCGTGCCGGGCTGTCGTCGCTGTCGGCGGTCGCCAACAGCGCCCAAGAATCCCTCGATCACGAGCTGATGGAGGACCGGCTGGCGATGGCCGCCCCCGACCGGATGCTCGGCGTGCCCACCTACCACGCCCTGACCTACGGTTGGCTGCTCGCGGGCCTCGCCAGGGGCGTCACCGGCAAGAGCATGAGCGAGCTGATCCGCACCGAGGTCACCGACCCTCTCGGCATCGACGGGATCCACCTCGGCCACCCGGGCGCGGGCTCCTCGACCGAGTACGCCCGGCTGGCAGGCGCGCACCTGAGCTTCGCCGCGCACCCCCTCGCCGCCGCGTTCCTCGGCAAGGTCGGCTTCCGGCTGCCCGGCCCGCTCGGCGCGGCTGCCCGCTGCCTGTTCGTGCCCGGCCTCGATGGCATTCTCGACGGCGACCACCCGCCGATCCTGAGCACCGAGATGCCCGCGGGCAACGGGGTCGCCACCGCTCCCGGCCTCGCGAAGATGTATGCCGCGCTGGCCGACGGCGTCACCGTCGACGGCTCGCCTTTCCTGCAGCCGAGCACACACGCCGCGATCCGCAAGATCCAGACCTACCGGCTCGACCACGCCTTGTTCTACCTGCCGATGATGTGGCACCTGGGCTACCACTCGATGCCCGCGGTCGGTGCGCGGAACGGGTTCGGCCACATCGGCCTCGGTGGTTCTTTCGGCTGGGTCGACCCGCAGTCGGGGCTTTCGGTGGCCTACGTCCACAACCGGCTCGACCAGATCCTGCTGCCCTACGACCAGGTCGCCATGGGCTGGCTGCTGCCGCTGGTGCTGTCGGGCGTGCGCGCGGCGGGCCGCGAGGCCGGACATCGCGAGGACCGCGCGGCGGCATAACCGCCGCGCGGACTTCCTACGTGAGGTAGCGGTAGGCGGGGGAACCCGGTTCCAGGCGTTCGGCCTGGATCGGGGACTCCTCGATGCGGTGCATCAGCGAGGCCAAGTTGTCGGTGGCGCCGAGTTCGATGCCGACCAGCGCCGCCCCGGTATCCCGGTTGTTGCGCTTGACGTACTCGAACATGGTGATGTCGTCGTCGGGGCCGAGGACATCGTCGAGGAAGCGGCGCAGCGCGCCGGGCTCCTGCGGGAAGTCCACCAGGAAGTAGTGCTTGAGACCGCGGTGCACCAGTGAGCGTTCGATGATCTCGCCGTAGCGCGAGACATCGTTGTTACCGCCCGAGACCAGCACCACGACCGTGCTGCCGGGCTCGATGTCGATCTCGGCCAGTGCCGCGGTGGCCAGCGCGCCCGCGGGTTCGGCGATGATGCCTTCGCTCTGGTAGAGGTCGAGCATCGCGGTGCAGATGGCGCCCTCGTCGACCAGCATCACCCGGAAAGGTGCTGTGCCGGTGTGGTCTTCGGGTGTCGTGAGCAGGGGCAGCGAGGCGTGCGAGACCATCCGCCCGCCGAACGACGCGGCCGCCCGGTAGGGCAGTTCACCGATGCGGCGCACGGCGGCACCGTCGACGAACGGGTCGATCTCGGGCAGCGTCACCGGAGCACCGGCGACCAGTGCGGCGGTGAGCGAGGCCGCGCCCGCGGGTTCCACGCCGAGCAGGCTGGTGTGCGGTGCTCGTTCGCGCAGGTAGGTGCCGATGCCGGCGAGGCAGCCGCCGCCGCCCACCGGCACGACCACCAGATCGGGCGCGGAGCCGAGCTGCTCGAGGAATTCCGCGGCGATGGTGCCCTGGCCCGCGGCGGTGCGCGGGTCGTCGAACGGCGGAACCATGGTGGCGCCGGTGCGGGCCACATCGTCGGCGGCGGCCGCGGCCGCGGCGTCGTAGGTCTCGCCGACGGCGATCAGCTCGACGAACTCGCCGCCGTGTACGCGGATGCGGTCACGCTTCTGCTTGGGGGTCGTGGTCGGCACGTAGATGCGCCCGCGCACGCCCATCGTTCGGCAGGCGAAGGCCACGCCCTGCGCGTGATTGCCCGCGCTGGCGGCCACCACACCGGCCGCACGCTCGGCGGCGGTGAGTTGCACCATCAGGTTGTAGGCGCCGCGCAGCTTGTAGGAGCGGACCGCGGTCAGGTCTTCGCGCTTGAGATACACCTGCGCGCCGGTGCCGGCCGACAGTCGCGCGCTGTACTGCAGCGGTGTCGGCTCGATGATCCCGGAAATTCGCTTCGCGGCGGCGTCGATCTCGTCCGCGGTGAGCGGCGGACGGGTTACGGGCACTTCGGCGACGTCAGCGATGTGGGACACCCCGACCATGCTACCGAGGCTCCTCGCGCGCTCGGTCAGCGGAACCACCCGCCGTGGTTACCACGGCGGGTGTGCTCCGACCTGCGGTTCAGCGCGGGGTGAGGACGAAGACCGGGATCACGCGATCGGTCTTCTTCGTGTACTCCTCGTAGTCGGGCCACGCGGCGACCGCGCGCTCCCACCACTGCGCTCGCTCGTCGCCGACGACCTCTCGCGCGGTGTAGTCCTTGGTGGTGGTGCCGTCACGCAGTTCGACGTGCGGATCGGCCTTGATGTTGTGGTACCAGACGGGATTCTTCGGTGCCCCGCCCAGCGAAGCGACGATGGCGTACTCGTCGTCGTGCTCGACCCGCATCAGCGGTGTCTTGCGCAGCTTGCCGGACTTGGCGCCCTTGGTGGTGAGCAGGATGACGGGTTTGCCTTGCAGCGAAGTGCCCTCGGCACCGCCGGAATTCTCGTAGGTCTCGGCCTGTTCGCGTGCCCAGTCCGAAGTGCTCGGTGCGTACTCTCCTGTCAATGGCATAACTTGCACAACGAATCGTCGCTTTGTGATGTTCCTGACAGAGTCATGCGGATAAGTTCGGTGGCCCGAACTTCGATGTGCGCCTATCCTGGTCTTCATGGCAGTGCTCACCTCATCGGCAGCATCCGCGACCGTCGACATCGCGGGTAGCGCTTGGCCGGTCTACAAGCTCGAGGCGCTGGTCGCCGCGCTCGTGGTCGGTGCGCTGTTGCTGCTGGTCGTCGGGTCGCCGCAGGTCGCGGTGCTCGCCGCGGCAGCGGTCGCCGCCGCCCGCTGGACCGTGGGCGCGACCCGCACCGCCTCGCGCAATTGATTCGATCCGCCTAGGTCGGTCGCCGGATTCACTCCGTCAGGTCGAGCGCGCTCAGCTCACCGCGCGACAGCACGCCCAGCTTCGGATACGCCTTGTACAGGTGATGGCCGACCGTGCGGTGGCTCAGGAACAACCGTGCCGCGATCTCCCGGTTCGACAAGCCCTGCGCCGCCAGTCGCACGATCTGTGATTCCTGCGGGGTGAGCGAGCTCAGCGGACCGCCGCTCGCACGGGCGCCTGTGCCGACGCCGAGCGCGCCCAATTCGGTGCGGGCTCGCTCGCTCCACGGCGTCGCGTCGAGCCGATCGAACAGGTTCATGGCCAGCTCCAGCTGAGTCCGCGCGTCGACCTTGCGTTTGTCGCGGCGCAGCCACTCGCCGTAGAGCAGCCGGGTGCGGGCTTCGTCGAACGGCCGGTTCACGGCGAGCGCGGCCACGAAGTGCTGCTCGGCGTCGGATCCGTCGGCCAGCAGCGCACGCCCGCGGGCCGCCAGCGCCGCGATCCACGCCTGTCCGGCGCGCTGTGCCCAGTGGGTGAGTCGATCCAGTGCTTCGGTCGCCCGGTCCGTTGCGCCGAGGCGAACCGCCACTTCGATCTGATCCGGGAGCGTGCGCAGCCCGATCACGTGGTGGCGAGCCGGTTCGATCGTCATATGCGCGAGCTCTGTCTGTGCCTGCTCCAGCCTGCCTTCGCCGAGCGCGAGCAGTGCCACGGCCGCGTGCGCCCACGACGCGCCCACCGCACCCGGCCCACCGAATTCCTCGGCCACCGCACGATCGGCATGATCGCGACAGGCTGTCGAATCACCCTGCAGGGCAGCGAGATACGCCAGGAACGCGTGGATCTGACTCACCCATTGCGCCTGCCCGATGTCCTGTGCGATCCGCAGCCCTTCCTCGGCCGCGATCCGACTCTCGCGTGGCCGCCCGCCGAACGACAACCCTTCGGAGCGAAAGAACAGCAGTGGCGCCAGCAAACCGATCCGCCCCTGCTCCCGGCATTCCCTGACCAACTCGCCGGCCAGCTCTTCGACCTGTGCGTCCTGGCCGACAACCAAGCCGCTGCCACACAACTGCACGAGGTCGGCCGGACTGTCCGCGCCGCCCGCCCGGGCGGCAGCCGCCGCGTCGCGCAGGTCGGCGACCCGGTGTCCGGTCACCGACCCGGTCAGGTATCGCACGATCGGCGTCGCGGGATCGTCCTCCACCAGCCGCAGCGTCGTCAGGACGGCGGCGACCTCATCGAGCTCATCGGGCCCGAGGTACCACGCGGTGTGGACGGCCTTGGTCAGAATCCGGGCAGCGCCACGGGGATCGGTCTCGCGCGCCTTAACGGCCGCCGACATCAGCCGTCGATGCGCGGAAGCCGTTTTGCCACCGGCGAATTCGGCCTGCGCGCGCACCAAGTCCAGCCGCAGTGCGAACGCGGACCCGTCGGAACCGGAGGCAGCTGCCGCACGCGACCGGGTCGTCGGGTCGGTCTTCGCTCGGTCGGGAGGTCCGACCCCGTCGGCGTCGAATTCGGTTCTGTGGGAAAGCGACTCGGCTCGCTCGGCCAGTCGCTCCGCTCGGTCGGTGAGGCCGGCTTCGGTCGCGGTCTCGGCGGCGAGAACGAGCCTGCGCACCCGCGCGCCGGCGTCGGTACTCAACGCCGCCGCGCGATCGTAAGCGGCCACCGCGCCGTGGAAGCCGTGACGGCGTCGGGCACGATCGGCTGTTCGCTCCAGTGCGGTCGCGGTGTGTTCGTCGGGACCTGTTGCCGCGCAAGCGAGGTGCCACGCGCGCAGGTCGGCGGCGTCGTCGTCGACCAGTGCGTCGGCGAGCGCGCGATGGGCGGCGAGGCGGTCGGTGAGCGCTGAGCCCTGGTACACCGCCGAGCGCAACAGTGGATGGCGCCAGGTGAGCACCTGACCGTCGGTGGCCACCATGCCCGCGTCCTGCGCGGGTTGCAGATCCGGAAGTGACGCGCCGAGCGCGGACGCGGCACGCAGAACCGGGGCGAGGTCCGCCGCGCCTGCCGCCGCGGCGATCAGGAGCACGGTTCTGGTCGCGGCGGGCAGGCGAGTGACCCGCCCGTGGAAGGCCAGTTGCAACCGCTGGGTCAGCGGCAGCGGATTGCTCTCGTCGACAATGCTCGCACCGACTACAGCCGGAAGTTCCAGCAGCGCGAGCGGATTACCGCCCGACTCGGCGAGCAGCCGATACCGCATGGCCGGACTCAACGCGGTGGTACCGGCGTCGAGCAGTGCCGCCGCGGCATCGGGACGCAACCCCGCCAGCGCGAGTTCCGTCAGCCCGGGAGCGGGAAAATCCTGCGGTCCCGAGCGAGTCGCGAACAGCATCACCACCCCCTCGGCATCGAGTCTGCGGGCCGCGAACAGCAGTGCCTCCGCGGTGGCCCGGTCCAGCCAGTGCGCGTCGTCGATCACGCACAGCAGCGGCCCCTGCGCCGCCTCCTCGGCGAGCAGGGTCAGCACCGCCAGCCCGATCAGCATCCGATCGGCGGGGGCACCCTGGCCCAGTCCGAAAGCTGCCTCGAGTGCCTCGCGCTGCCGCGACGGCAGTTGCCGCACCAGCTCCATGCCGGGGCGGACCAGCAGATGTAGTGCCGCGAAGGGCAATTCGGCCTCGGACTCGATGCCCGCACTGCGCACGGTCGGAATGCCTTGCGCCGCTGCGTAATCCAGCAGCGCGGTTTTACCGATCCCGGCCTCGCCGCGCAGCACCATGGCCCCGCTCCGGCCCGCGCGCGCCCCGCTGAGCAGGTCATCGATCATGGCCTGTTCGGTGTCGCGTCCGTGCAGCATGGGCACCACCGTATCGCCGTACCGGTATCGCCAGTAGTCGCGACGGGCAAAGTACCTATAGGCGACTGATTCGACCGACCCCCCTCGCGCCATAACGTTGGTGTCATCGCAGGAACAACCCGCGAAATACCAGCTCAAAGCCTATTTCGGAGGTCGAGATGAACACCGTCGTCGCACAGTACCTGGAAGCCTGGAACACCCGCGAGCCCGCAGCCCGCCGCTCCGCGGTCGCCCGGCTGTTCACCCCGGACGCCCGCTACGTCGATCCGTTGGTCGCGGTCACCGGTCACGCCGAACTCGAAGCCGCCATCGCGGGAGTGCAGTCGCAGTTCCCCGACTGGACCTTCACCCTGGCCGGCCCCGTCGACGCCCATCACGACCAGGTCCGCTTCACCTGGGGTCTCGGCCCCGCCGACGCCCCCGCTGTAGTGATCGGCTTCGACGTCGCCGTCCTCACCGACGGCCGCATCGACAGCGTCTACGGCTTCCTCGACCAGGTCCCCGCCACCACGTAACCCCTTCGCAGCCAAGGAGATTCGCCATGACCACCACCGCCCCGTCCCGCCTGTCCACCCTGTTCGCCTCCGGCGAGAACCTGCTGCGGGTGTCGCTGCGCCTCGACGCGGTCGTCACCACCGCCAACGGCATCGCCTACCTGGCGCTGGCGCAACCGCTGGAACGGCTACTCGGACTCGATGCCGACGTCGGCCTCGCGATCGGCGCGTTCCTCACCGCCTACGGCCTGGCCGTCGCGTTCGTCGGCCGCTCGTCGCCGGTCAACCGGACCGCGGCGTCGGTGGTGGCCATCGGCAACACCGCCTGGGTCTTGGCCAGTCTCGTCGCGCTGTCGACCGGCGCACTCGGTCTCACCACGGTGGGCGCGGTGTGGGCGGTGATGCAGTCGGTGACCGTCGGCGGATTCGCTGCCCTGCAGTACCTCGGCCTACGTCGCAGCAACTGAGCCGGACCCGAAGGACCGACGCGCACCGCGTCGGTCCTTCGCCTGTGCCCGAGTGGTACGTGATGCGCGGCGTTCAGCGCACCAGCAACGCGACAGGCAGTCGGGCGAACAGTTTGTCCACCCGCGCGCTGCCCGCGAAGGTGTTCCCGGTGAGTCGATCGGTCCAATTGCCCTGCGGCAGAGGCAACGTGGTGTCGAGCCAGCCCGTCGCGGCGAGCCCCACCGAATGGCGGGTCGCCGCCACGATCACCTCCGGCGCCTCGCCCGCCGGCCCCCGCCCATAGGCGATGAACCGATGCGCGTGCTCACCGATGGCATACAGCGGCCGGTACATGCCGCCGACGAAGCACTCCGGCCGCTCCCTGCGCAACCACAGCGCATAGGCCACCACCCACATCTTCGCCGCCCCGGTGGTATCCAGAGTCGGTGTGTCGGTGAGTGATTGGAGCATTCCCACGCGGGTGGCGAAGTTGACCGGCCGCCGATTGTCGGGGTCGACGAGGGAGTCCTCCCACAATTCGGTGCCCTGATAGATATCGGGAATCCCCGGCGCGCCCAGCTGCAAGAGCTTCTGCGCCACCGCGTCCGACCACGCGTGCGGTGCGAGCTCGTGCGCGAGGTCGCCGATGCCGGTACCCACCGGCCCGTCGATCACCGCGTCGAGCCAACCGTGCACGGCCGATTCGAACTCCGCGTCGGGCTCCTCCCACGACGTCTTGGTCCCGGCCTCGCGAATCGACTTCTCCGCGAACATGTGCAGCCGATCGCGCAGCCCTGGCACCGAGGAGGCGGGCCGTCCATCGGCAGGCCACACCCCGAACATGTTCTGCAACAGGAACAGTGCCGTCGCGCCGTCGGGCGCGGGGGTCGTCTCGAGCCAGCCGCGAACCCGCTGCGACCAGACATCGGCGACCTGCGACAGCACCCCGATCCGGGCGCGCACATCCTCGCCGCGTTTGGTGTCGTGGGTCGAGATCGTCGTCATGGTCGCGGGCCAGCGCTGCGCGCGTTCACTGTTGGACAGGTGGAAGTCGTTGACGGTGTGGCCGAATCGCGCCGGATTGCCGCCCACCTCCTGCAACGACACCAGCCGCGCACCCTGATAGAACATGGTGTCCTCGACCGACTTGGCGGTGATCGCCCCACACACCTGCGAGAACCTGGTCGCCGCTTCGCCACCCACCGACAGCGCGGTCACCAGCACCGACAGTGGCACCGTCAGTTCGGCATTGCGTTTCTCCACCTCCGCCACGACCGCGGCCGTCATCCCGGCCAGCGGCGCGTAGTCCACCCGGTACACCGGCATGAAGGCCAGTACCTCGATGGTCGCGTTGCTCACCGCGAGGGTGTCGAAACTGCCCGCGTTGCCGTCGCGCTTGATCGCGGCCACCAACCGCCGGATCTCCGGCGCCAGAATGGTCTCGGCGACGGCCCGCTTGATCCGATGCTCGGTCTCGCCGAACCACGACCGGTCGCTACCGTGTCCCGCGACGTGCTGGGACAGTTCGGTCAGCGTCGTCTCACCCGCCGGATCGATGAGCACCCCACCGAGATCGGCCAGCGCGTCATAGCCGGTGGTTCCGTCGATCGGCAGCGTGGCGTCGAGCGGTTCGCGATTGGCCAGGATCTTCTCGACGAGCAGCAACCGCTGCGGTCCGATCAGCCTGCGCAACCGGGTCAGATAGGCACTCGGATACGACAATCCGTCCGGATGGTCGACCCGGACGCCATCGATCAGATCGTGTTCGCACCACGCTGCCAGCTCCCGATGCGTCGCCTCGAACACCTCCGGGTCTTCCTGCCGGATCGCCGCCAGACTGCTCACCGCGAAGAACCGCCGGTAGGTACACACTCCCGCCTTCCAGCTCACCAGCCGGTAGTGCTGGCGGTCGTGGATGCGCAGCGCGTTGTCGCCGTCGGTGCCCGCCGCGATCGGGAACCGCAGATCGTGCAGCGCCAGCATCGGCTCCGCCCCCGACCGGTCGACGGTCAGCGCGGCCGGGTCGTTCTCGTTCTGCAGCACCGGCAGCGCCAGCCGCCCGCCCGCGCCGTTGCCCGAGCTCCAGTCGATGTCGAAATACTTGGCGTACTGCGACTTCTGCCCGTTGCGCAGCACATCCCACCACCACGGATTCTGTCGCGGATCGCCGACGCCCACATGGTTGGGCACCATGTCGACGATCAATCCCATGCCGCGACTGCGCACTTCGTCGGAGAGCACCTTGAGCCCCGTCGGCCCGCCGAGGGCGGCCGAGACCGTGGTCGGATCGGTGACGTCGTAACCGTGCGTCGACCCGTGCGCCGCGGTCAGGATCGGCGACAGATACAGGTGCGAGATACCCAGCTGCTGGAGGTATTCGGCGATGGCGCGGGCATCGGCGAAGGTGAGCGCGTCGGGGCGCAGCTGCAACCGGTAGGTGCTGCGCACCGTGCCCGCTCGCACGGGCGCGCGATGCAGCATGGTCAGCGGGTCGGTCACATAGGTCTCGGTCATGATCTCGCTCGGCGGCTAGGCGGTTCGGCGCAATACGAGCAGGCAGCGGCTGGCAACCGGCAGCGTCGCCGCCGCGGCGTGCACTGCGTCGGCCGCGCCGGTAGGGGTCGAACAATCCAGGGCGAGCGACCATTGCGCACCGAAGTCCGGGCCGGGCAGTACGAAATCGATCGCTTCGTCGTGCGCATTGAAGCACAGCAGGAACGAGTCGTCGGTGATGCGCTCACCACGCGGACCCGGTTCGGCGATGCCGTCGCCGTCGAGCAGCACGGCCAGCGACTTCCCGAACCCGCTGTGCCAGTCGTCGTCGGTCATCTCGCTGCCCGCGGGCGTGAACCAGGCGATCTCCCGCCGGTGTCCCTGGTCGTCGCTCGGACCGGCGGCCAGGAAACGGCGCCGCCGGAAGATCGGATGCTCGGTGCGCAGGGCGATCACCGTGCGGGTGAACTCGAGCAGGTCGGCATTGGCCTGCGCCAGCGACCAGTCCATCCACGCCAGCGGCGAATCCTGGCAGTACACATTGTTGTTGCCGAGCTGAGTGCGTCCGATCTCGTCACCGTGGGCGAGCATCGGCGTGCCCTGACTCAGGATCAGCGTGGCCAGCAGATTGCGTTGCTGACGAGCACGCAGCGCCAGGATCCGCGGATCGTCGGTCTCGCCTTCGACGCCACAGTTCCACGATCGATTGTGGCTTTCGCCGTCGCGATTGCTCTCGCCGTTGGCATCGTTGCGTTTCTCGTTGTAGGACACCAGATCTCGCAGCGTGAAGCCGTCGTGCGCGGTGACGAAGTTGATGCTGGCGCCCGGCCGACGGCCCGTCGACTCGTACAGATCCGACGACCCGGTGAGCCGGGAGGCGAACTCGCCCAACGTCGCGGGCTCCCCACGCCAGTAATCACGCACCGTGTCGCGGTATTTGCCGTTCCACTCGGTCCACAGACTGGGGAAGTTGCCCACCTGGTAGCCGCCCTCGCCGACATCCCACGGTTCGGCGATGAGCTTGACCTGACTCACCACCGGATCCTGGTGCACCAGGTCGAAGAACGCGGAAAGCCGATCCACATCGTGCAATTCGCGCGCCAGTGTCGCGGCGAGGTCGAAGCGGAAACCGTCGACGTGCATGTCCAGAATCCAGTACCGCAGCGAGTCCATGATCAGCTGCAGCGTGTGCGGATGGCGGACATTGAGGCTGTTGCCGGTGCCGGTGAAGTCCTTGTAGTGCTCGGGAGTGGTGTCGTCGAGCCGGTAGTAGGCGGCATTGTCGATCCCGCGCAGGCTCAGTGTCGGGCCGTTGTGGTTGCCCTCGCCGGTGTGGTTGTAAACGACGTCGAGAATCACCTCGATGCCCTCGACATGCATCGCACGCACCATGGCCTTGAACTCGGCGACCGCACCGTCGCCGCGCGGCCGGGCCGAATACTGGTTGTGCGGTGCGAGATACCCGATGCTGTTGTAGCCCCAGTAGTTCCGCAGTCCCTGATCGGTGAGCACGTGATCGTGGAAGAACTGGTGCACCGGCATGAGCTCGATCGCGGTGACGCCCAACGACTTCAGATGCCCGATGATCGCCGGATGCGCCAGGCCCGCATAGGTGCCGCGCAGATCCTCCGGGATATCCGGGTGCGTCATCGTCAGGCCCTTGACGTGCGCTTCGTAGATCACCGTCTCGTGATAGGGCCGGTTCGGCGGCCGGTCGGGACCCCAGTCGAAGAACGGGTTGATCACCACCCCGGTCATCGTGTGGCCCAGCGAATCCAGTCCGTAGGTGTAGAGCGAGGGGTCGTTGACGAACTCGCCGTCGAACGCCTTCCCATACGGGTCGAGCAGCAGTTTGCTGGGATCGCAGCGCAATCCGAGCTCCGGCTCGTACGGGCCGTGGATGCGGAAGCCGTAGCGCTGACCCGGCATGACGGAGGGGAGATAGGCGTGCCAGACGTAACCGTCGACTTCGTCGAGATCGATACGCGTCTCGGAGCCGTCTTTGGCGATCAGGCAGAGCTCGACCTTCGTGGCGACTTCGGAGAACACCGAGAAGTTCGTGCCCCCGCCGTCATAGGTGGCGCCGAGCGGATACGCGGTACCCGGCCACACCTCATCGGATCGGTCGTTCGGGCTCGACATGCTACGACAGTAATGGAACCTCTGGCCCCACCGCGCACGATGTGACCGGCCGCTCGCTGACCTCGGCTCAGGCGGAGACGGATATGAGCAACCGCCGCGCGTAGCCCGTGCGCCGCGCGAGCCCGGCCAACCCGCCGAAGATCAACCGCTGCAGCAACGCGGGCGGACCGGCGAGATAACCGTCCTGGTACTCCCAGAGCAGTCCGAGGGCGAGTGGATTGCGGGGGAGTTTGCTCGCTGTCGTCTTGTTCGCGTTGTCGAGGCCGCTCCAGAACTCGAACATCTCCCAGTGCTGTAGCGGCGGACGGATCACATGGTCCATCACGGTGTCGTTGGCTTCGTTCCAGAACTCGTGCACGGCCCGTGGGGGTGCGGTCACCGTATCGCCCGGACCCGCGACGATGTCCTCTCCGTCGACTCGGAACCGCACCCGACCGGTACGAATGGTCCAGGTTTCGCTGATCTCGGGATGCCAGTGCGGGCCCGCCTCCCTGCCGATATGCGGCAGCACGTGCTCGAGGCGCAGATAGGCGCCCCGCGCGTCGGCGCCGCGGTCGACGAGCGTGACCCGATGCCCGTTGCGGAAGGTGAGGACGGAACCGATGTCAGCCATCATCCAGATATAAAGGTAACCTTCCTATTATGTCAATGGTCGAGCCGTCCTCATTGTTGAAACTGCTGGTCCAGGCGGCCGATGCCTACGAGCGCGCGTTGAACCCTTCGCTGCGCGCGGGGCTCGGAACCGACCTGCGCCCCGCGCACTACGCGGTATTCCGGTATCTGGCACCGAGCGGATCTCGGGTGACCGCGTTGGCAGAGGCTGCCGGAATGACCCAGCAGTCGATGGGGGAGCTGGTCACGCACTTGGAGAAGTGCGGTTACGTAGAGCGCACACCCGATCCGGCGGACGGGCGCGCGCGGCTGGTCGTCACCACCGCGGCCGGGCGGGAGGCCGTGGCGCTGGCCGGGCAGCACATCCAGCGGATCGAACAGGTGATCGCCGCCGAACTCGGCGCGGAATCACTCACCGTGGTCCGCGACGCGCTCGCCCGCCTGCCCGCCGTGCTCGCGAATCAGTCGGACACTCGGTCCGCGAGTGGCGGCAAGTGATAACTTGAACAGCGTTCAAGGCTGTCGTCTCGGCAGCCCCGGGCGACGACGAGGAAACCTGTGGACCTGAGCCCCGAGCAGATCACCGCCCTCGATGCCGAGCATGTCTGGCATCCCTACGGGGGATTTCCGGCCACGACCGAGCCGCTGGTCGTGGCGAGCGCGGCGGGCACCCGACTCACCCTCGCCGACGGCCGCGAACTCGTCGACGGGATGAGCTCGTGGTGGGCGGCCGTCCACGGCTACTGCCACCCGGTTCTGGACGCGGCGCTACTCGCGCAAACGCAGCGGATGAGTCACGTGATGTTCGGCGGCCTCACCCACGAACCGGCCACCCGCCTGGCCCAATTGCTGGTCGAACTCACGCCCGCGGGCCTGGACAAGGTCTTCCTCTGTGATTCGGGCTCGGTCTCGGTCGAGGTCGCGACGAAGATGTGTCTGCAGTACTGGCGCGGCGTCGGTCGCCCGGCGAAGAACCGGCTGCTCACCTGGCGTGGGGGATACCACGGCGACACCTTCACGCCGATGAGCGTCTGCGACCCCGATGGCGGAATGCACGCGCTCTGGACCGACGTCCTCGCCGAGCAGGTCTTCGTCCCCGCGCCGCCGCGCGACTTCGAACCCGACTACGTCGCCGAACTCGAGCACGCGGTGGCGACCCATCGTGACAAGCTCGCCGCGGTGATCGTCGAACCGGTCGTACAGGGCGCGGGCGGCATGCGCTGGCACGACCCTCGCTACCTCACCGAACTGCGTCGGATCTGCGACGACAACGATGTCCTGCTCGTATTCGACGAGATCGCCACCGGATTCGGCCGCACCGGCGAGCTGTTCGCCGCCGACCACGCGGGCGTCGCGCCGGACGTGATGTGCGTCGGTAAAGCGCTGACCGGGGGTTATCTCACCCTCGCCGCTGCGCTGTGTACCGCGCGGATCGCGGAGACGATCAGTGCGGCGCACGGCGGGTTGATGCACGGGCCGACCTTCATGGGCAATCCCCTGGCCTGTGCCGTCGCGGTCGCCTCGATCGAATTGCTGCGCTCGCGAGACTGGCGAGGCGAGGTGGCCAGGATCGAGTCCGAACTTCGGGCCGGCCTCGCGCCGCTCGCCGAGCTGCCCGGTGTCGCCGAGGTCCGCGTGCTCGGTGCGATCGGCGTCGTCGAACTCGACGAACCCGTCGAGATGCGCGCCGCGACCGATGCCGCCGTCGACGCGGGCGCCTGGCTGCGCCCGTTCCGCAACCTCGTGTACACGATGCCCCCGTTCATCAGCACCACCGCCGATATCGCCACCATCACCGAGGCTGTGCGCGCGGCGGTCAAGGCCTCGGTCGCATGAACCTCGCGGCGGATCAGCACCGGGGCCGACACAGTGCGGCTCGTAGGACCGACTGGTCGAGCGTCACGCCGACCGCGGTGACGGCAGCGCTTAGATGAGTGCGCGGGCAACCGTCCTGAACGGTGTTCAAGTATGCTGCTCAACTGTGAGTATGGATCCGTTGAGCTGGTTGGACGAGCGCGCGGCCGAGCGGGTCGACGCCGGGCTACGCAGGCACTTGCGCGAGCGCGCCGCCGAGTCGCCCGCGATCGACCTCGCCTCCAATGACTACCTGGGCCTGCACCGGCACCCCGAAGTCGTCGAGGGCGCGATCGCGGCGGTGCGCCGGTGGGGAGCGGGAGCCACGGGTTCGCGACTGGTCACCGGAACCACCACCGAGCACGCGCTCCTCGAAGCCGAGCTGGCCGAATTCGTCGGCGCCGAAACCGGATTGGTCTTCGCCACCGGCTACGCCGCCAACCTGGGTGTGGTCACCGCATTGGCCGGACGCGGCACCCTCGTGGTCTCCGACGCGGGCTCGCACGCCTCGCTGGTCGACGCGTGCAGGCTCTCCCGCGCCAGAGTCGCGATCGCCCCGCACCGCGATGTCGACGCGGTCGAACGACTGCTCGCCGACCGCGCCGAGGAGCGCGCGCTGGTCCTCACCGATTCGGTCTTCAGCGCCGACGGCGACCTCGCGCCACTGGCCGATCTCCATCGCGTCACCCGGGCGAACGGCGCCATCCTGATCGTCGACGAGGCACACGGCCTCGGGGTGCGCGGCGCGGGCGGCCGTGGACTCGTGCACGAACTGGGCTTGGCCGGCGAACCGGACCTCGTGGTCACCGCGACTTTGTCGAAGGCATTCGCCGCCCAGGGCGGGGCGGTGCTGGCCGATGCCAGGATCCGCGCCCACCTCATCGACGCCGCCCGCACCTTCATCTTCGACACCGGTCTCGCTCCCGCCGCGGTCGGCGCGGCGCGCGCCGCGCTGGCGCTGCTGCGCCGCGACCCGTCGATGGCCACCCGCGTCCTCGACCGCGCCGCCGACATCGCCCGGATCGCCGGAGTATCCGACCCGGATTCCGCAGTGGTCTCGGTGGTCCTCGGCGAAGCCCAAGTCGCGTTCGAGGCCGCGCAGGCCTGCCGCGCCCGCGGTCTCGACGTCGGCTGCTTCCGCCCGCCCTCGGTTCCCGAGGGCACCTCGCGACTGCGCCTCACCGCTCGTGCCGACCTCACGTCCGCCGAACTCGAGACGATCGCCGAGGTCCTCGGCGATGTTCTCGCGTCGGCTCGCGGCAAGGAATCGGTGACGGCATGACTGTCCTGCTGATCAGCGGCACCTCGACAGACGTCGGCAAAACCGTCGTCACCGCGGCACTGGCCGCCGCCGCACAGGCCGAGGGCCGCACCGTCGCGGTCTGCAAGCCCGCCCAGACCGGCATCGCCCCCGGCGAGCCCGGCGACCTCGCCGAGGTCACCCGCCTCACCGGAGTGACCCGAACCCTCGAGCTCGCCCGCTACCCGGACCCGCTCGCCCCCGACACCGCCGCACGCCGCGCGGCCATGCCCCTACTGACGCTGAGCGAAACCGTCGCCGCCGTCGATTCGCTCGCCGACGCCGACGTGGTGCTGGTCGAAGGTGCGGGTGGACTGCTGGTGCGGATGGGGGAGTTCACCCTGCTCGACCTCGCCCAGAAAATCGGCGCCCCGGTCGTGGTCGTCGCCGCAGCCGGCCTCGGCACCCTCAACCACAGCGAACTCACCACCCGCACGCTCGCCGCGGCCGGTGTTCCCTGTGCAGGCTTGGTCATCGGCTCTTGGCCGACCGATCCCGACCTCGCCGCTCAGTGCAACCGGGACGACCTTCCGCGAGTCACCGAGACCCCGATAGTCGGCACAATCCCCGCAGGCGCGGGGCAGTGGGAGCGCCACCGCTTCACCGCGGCCGCGCCGAGCTGGTTCACTGCCGACCTGCTGCGTGGAAACCACCCTTGACCACCCGATTTGACTTCGTGTTTGTCGGCACGTAACTTTATTCGAGTCAGAGCGACACGGACACCGACTCAGCCGCCCAGCGGCCGGGACACGAGGTAGTACGATGAGCGCCTGACTGATTGCGTGTTCAGTGCAACTCGGATCGGATTTGCTTCCGACTGGTTGTCTGAGCTAAGTTTGAACCCTTGCCTCACCGAAACCCCGACGACATGTTGTTGGTAGAAGTGTGTGCGTGTGTTCTTTGAGAACTCAATAGTGTGTCGATG